>JABABM010000002.1:0-205320 GCA_014238205.1 Phycisphaerales bacterium
GCCGGAGTGGTAATCAACAACACGACATGAGGCCGACCGGGGTATCCTGCCATCCATGGCCGGCTCCTCCCACGTCTACCAGGCTCCTCGCGGCACCCGGGATTTCCTTCCCGCGGACATGGCCATCCGCCTGCACATCGAGCAGGCCTGGCGGACGGCCTCGATCAACCACGGCTTCGACGAGATCGAGGGCCCGACCTTCGAGCACCTGGAGCTCTACACCGACAAGTCCGGACCCGGCATCGAGAGTGAACTCTTCTCTTTCCGGCGCACCGGCGGTGAAACCGACTTCGCACTCCGGCCGGAGTTCACCCCCACCCTCGCACGCATGGCCGCTGCCATGGGCCGCGGACTGCAGCAGCCCACCCGCTGGTTCTCCATGCCCTGGCACTACCGCGCCGAGCGACCCCAGCGAGGTCGCCTGCGAGAGTTTCGACAGTGGAACATCGATGTCATCGGCGATGAGAGTGCCTCCGCGGATGCCGAGACCATCGCGGTCGCGCTGAACGCCCTTGGACAACTTGGACTGGGACCTGATGCTGTTCGAGTCAGGATCAGTCACCGAAACGTCGTCAACCGCATGCTCTCGGATCTTGGCGTTGCAGACGACAAGGTGACCGCCGCACAGGACCTGCTGGACAAGCGGGATCGGATCGACGCGAGCGCGTTCAAGGAGAAGGCCGCCGCGCTCGGGCTGGATGCTGCCGCCATCGAACGATTCCAGGCCATGGGCGCCGAGCCCGTCCCTGCATCGACGGATCCCGCCACGCTGGCCGAGGCATGGTCCGTGCCCGCGGAAACGCTCGAGGAACTCGTCGCCCTCCGCGATGAACTGGCCGCCCGGGATCTCCTGGATGCCTGCGAATGGGACATGTCCGTCGTCCGCGGGCTTGCCTACTACACCGGCTGCGTCTGGGAAATCCACGAGGCCAGTGGCAACGAGCGGGCCATTGCCGGTGGCGGTCGCTACGACACCCTCGTCGAGAGTTTCGGCGGGCCATCCGTGCCTGCCTGCGGCTTCGGGATGGGAGACGTCGTCCTGGAACTGGTCCTGCAGGACCGTGGGCTGCTCGGTGATGGAACAGACCTGCTTCCACGGCCGGATGCCTTCATCGTCTGCCTTGATGAAGCCGCCGATGCCCAGGTCGTCCCAATGCTCACCTCGCTGCGTAATGCCGGGCTGCATGCACGTGCAAGTGACAAGGCCACCAGGAACCTGGGCAAGCTGCTCAAGGATGCTGGTCGGTGCCAGGCCCGTCATGCCGTGATCCTCGGGGAGGAACTGGCCAAGGGCATGGTCCAGGTGAAAGACCTGGACAGCGGTGAACAGCAGGCGATCCAGGCCAGCGAACTGGTCTCCCACTTCGGGGCGGGCTGATGCGCTTCCTGCTCGTTACCGCGGTCGAAGCGGAAGCCGACGCGGCATCGGGCATCGATGACACTGTTGTTGTTGCCGGTGGCATCGGACGCACCAATGCAGCCGCGGCAACGACACGGGCACTCATCGAACAGGGACCATTCGACGCGGTTCTCTCCGTAGGTGTTGCCGGGTCACTGCCCGGCGCTGATCTTGCCCTGGGTGAAACACTCGTTGGGGATGCATGCGTCTACTTCGAAGAAGGACTTCAAACACCGGATGCCTTTCTGGACATGGGTGCAATGGGTTTCTCGCTGGGCCAGTTCGAGGGCAACATCGTTCCCGCCGACGAGGAGCTGCTTGATCGGGTCCTTGAACGTGTCCCAGTTGGCCACATTGCAACCGTTGCAACCTGCTCGGGAAGCGATCTCCAGGCATCGCTTGTTGCTCGCAGAACACAGGCGATCGCGGAAGCCATGGAGGGGGCCGCCGTCGTCCACGCGGCCCTTCGCATGGGACTGCCCGGACTGGAGATCCGCACCATCAGCAACACGACCGGTGATCGCCAGCAGCAGGTTTGGGACCTGGGGGGAGCCTTGGAATCACTCTCCAAGAGCCTTCCTGGAATCGTCGGCATGCTTCGTGACGCCTGATCCAGGCCGTGCAACCTGCACACGCTGAATCCTGCAGGTGGATCATCCCGCGTCACCAGTTCACTTCAACCCTGACAATCAACACAGTCCTGATCCTGCTGCAGAGGCGGCAGCAGCCTTCCGACAAGTACAGCAGGCATGTTCCATGCATGCCGCCTGTCCGAACCGAGAGGGCGCCTGGTTGCGATTCTTCCCACATCGAAATCGACACAGTCCAATCGCGATCGACCTCGGGGGAAGTTCGATCAAGCTGCTCCAATTGGGAGCGGACGGGTGCACCATCTCCGCAGCATCGGAACTGCCTGTGCAGGCCGAGGCGTCGAGTTCCCCTTCCTCCTACCTCGGTTGGCTTGAGGAGGTGCTTCCCGGGTTCCTCGGAGACAGCGGGGCAACAGGACGACGGTTGATTGCCGCCCTGCCCTCGGCCTGGACGACTGCGCAGCAACTGCAACTTGATGCGAAAGAAACGCCGTTGGCCTCGGATGTTGCGGCCATGCATCTGCCTCCCATGGATGAACAGCCGATGACCCAGGTACTCAAGGTCGGGCCGGTGCCGGTGCAGGGAGGCGGTGAGCAGCACACCGAGTTCATCTGCTTCGCGTTTCCCAGGCGTCAAGTATTCAACCTTGTCGAACTGCTCCACAAGAATCACTACGAAATCCTCGACCTGCGAACCCAGTTCAGCGCCTCCATCGCCCCATTCCTGCCGAAAGAATCCGAAACCGGACCTTCGGAAGCGACGTTGTTTGTCGACCTGGGTTCGGAAAGCGTACTTGCCTCGATCACGAATGGAACCAACCTCGTCCAGGCCCGCCGGATCGCCGCCGGACTTCGGAACCCCACCAGCGATGATGCCGACCGGCTCGACACGATCATCGATGAGCTGGGAATGGCGCTTCGACATGACGCTTCCCTCTTCCCGAATCGAAGAATCGAACGGATCGTCTTTGTCGGCGGTGGATCGCATTCAGACCATGCATGCCGACAGATCGTCGAACGCCTGCACCTTCCCGGCCAGCGGGGGGATCCACTCGCCGGACTGATTCGCCCGATTGACCCGGCGTCGCCACTGAAACAGGACGCGGGTCCTCGACCAAACTGGTCTGCGGTGGCGGGCCTCCTGTCCACGAACACCAACAAGGAGGAATGCCGGCATGCAGCATGACAGTTTTCTTCCCGATGAGTACATCGAACATCGTCGCAATCGTCGCACTTCCTACCTCGTGATGGCGATGTTCCTCGTCGTCGTCGCATCGATCGGCGGCGCCTTCCTGCATAGACACTTCGTGCTCCAGAACGCATTGGAGCGACAGCAGAACGTGATGTCCCGCTATGAATCCGCTGCTGAACAGGTCGAGCTCATCAGTGAGCTGCAGGAATCCCGTGATGAAATGATCGTACGTGCCATCCTGGCCTCAGCCCTGGTGGAACGTGTCCCCCGCTCGGTGCTGCTTGCGGACATCATCGAACGGATGCCCGAGAAGCTTTCTCTGGTGAAACTCGAACTCACATCCACGATCGTGCATGCCCAACAGCCTCCAACAGGCACGGGCACTCGAAGTGGTCACCCACCCCGACGATCCGGGCGTGGAGACCCGGCGAACGAAGACGTGGAGCAGGCCTTCGTCGTACCCGAGTACAGCGTCCGCCTCGCCATAGAGGGGTTCGCCCCGACGGACCTCCATGTCTCGAAATTCCTCGCATCGCTCAATACCGACGACCTCCTCCAATCCGTGCGTCTTGAATCCACCGAGGAGGATGTACTGGATGACCTGACCATGCGTCGTTTCAAGATCACCTTCGCGCTCAGGGGTGACGCCGATGTCCGCCTCCACTCGCCATCCATCCCCCCTGGAGCCACCTTCTCCGCAGCAACGCTGGAGGAATTGCAATGAATGGTCTCACAAGGCAACTCATTTTCCTGGCCGTGCTCTCAGCTGCGCCGATCCTCTCCTGGAACCTGGTCTTCACACCTCAGAATGAACGCATCAACCAGATCAACGAGGACATCAGGGAACGACAGGAAAAGATCCAGGCGCTTGATCTGATCGTCGCGCAGGCACACGACCTCGGCCAGGCCGTCAACGAAGGCATGCAGGCTATTTCACGCGTGGAATCCAAGTTGCCCACGCAGCAGGATGTGGAAAGCATCCTGGAACAGACATGGTCAATCGCCCGGGAGCATGGACTCACCGTGAAGTCCGTTCGCAGCGAACAACCTGTTCCCGCAATGGTCTACATGGAACAGCCGCTTGCAGTTGAACTGGAAGGACCCTTCGAAGGGTTCTATGACTTCCTGCTGGACCTTGAAAACCTGCCGAGAATCACCCGCATATTCAATCTGAAACTTGAACGAATCGAGTCAACGAGCGGTCCATCCCGGAAGACGCTTCCGCCAGGATCGGTGAAGGCGGAGTTCCTCCTGAGCATCTACTTCGCCGCCAGCCCCACGGGAAACATGCTCCATGCATCAATGAAGGAACTCCACTGATGAATATTCGTGAACATGAAGCAATGGAGAGCACTCCCTTCACGATTCCGCACCTCGATGGAGGCCAAGTCATCAACGATGAGGGAAGTGAACTGGAGCGACTGCATGCTTCTGCCCGCACGCACCAGGCATGGTTGCTGGCCATCGTCATGGCCGTCGGAATCGGCTCCATCTGGTCGATGCGATTCCTCGGGGTGGGCCCCCGCGCCGCTGAAGCATCGACTGCGGACCAGGTCGTTGGAACCTACCTCGAGTCCCAGGGGAAGCTGATGATGATGGGAATGAGCGAATCGCTTCTGGATGTACTCCAGCAAAGTTACGTGAATGAGCAGGTTCCACTTTCGGACCTTCCCGTGAATCCATTCCTTCTCAGCAACAGCGGCTTTGCTGGTGATGATCTCCAGTCTTCGGAGTCGCGTTCGCATTCGAGACTCGAGTCATTCATCGAAACGTTGACGGTGCAGTCGACGATGACGGGAGGAACACGGCTTGCCAGCATCGATGGGCAGGTGCTCCGTGTTGGTGAACGACTGGAAGGCGTACCCGAAAACACGGACATCCTCCTCATCGACGTGCAGCGGCATTCGATCAAGTTGCAGGCGACCGACACTGTTACGGGCACAACCGGATCCTGGATACTCCAGGTCGGACGATGAATGGAGACCGACATGGTTCGATCTGATATCGACTGGCTTCCCTCCAAGAAGCAGGAGCCTCAAACCTGCAGGTTGCTTCCGGGTGAGGATTCGACCACGGAGGCAATGCATGCACTTGGTGCCGTGCTGGTTCGTGATGGCCTCGTCAGCACGGATGAACTTCAGCAGGCTCGCCAGATCCACAGGCAATCACCTGGACGGACACTTGCCGCCATCCTGGTCGACCGGGGACTGGACGAAATTGAAGTCATGTCACGGCTTGCCTCCCTCGTTGGACTGTCACTGGAACGGCTGGAAGCAGACTCGATCGAGACGACTCTCGTCGAGCAGCTTGGAAGCCAGTACTGTCGCTCGAACCACGTCCTTCCGATTCGTCGTGAAAAGCAGCGGATCATCGTCGGAACCACGGTTCCCTGCGACATGGTTCGGCTTGACGAGGTGAAACGCCGACTTTCAGCACAATCGATCCGGCAGGTCCTCGTTACGGGTAGTGACATCGAGGCCGTCCTGGACTCCCTGGCTTCGGAGCTGCATGATGATGTCGACGTCGAGGCGATTCTTGCGGATGTCGAGATCGAGGACATCGAGATCGTCCGGCAGGTTGACTCGGAGGTGGACCTTGCCGAAGCGGAATCATCGCCGGTCGTGCGATATGTCAATCACATCATCCAGTCGGCCGTTCGAGAAGGCGCTTCGGATATCCACATCGAACCCTCCTCGAACGGGCTGAAGGTGCGATTCCGGGTTGACGGTGTTCTCTACGATGTCATGAACCCCCCGCACAAGATGCACGCCGCCATCACGTCACGGCTGAAGATCATGGCGGCACTCGACATCGCCGAGCGTCGCCTCCCCCAGGATGGTCGAATCCAGGCAACGGTTCTTGGCCGGCCACTGGATCTCAGGATCAGCACCGTACCGACGCCACACGGGGAGAAGACCGTCATGCGGCTCCTCGACAATCGATCGATCGATGTCCCCCTTGACAAGCTTGGATTCACGAATTCGATCCTCGATTCCTGGCGGAACGAGATCGACAGGCCACATGGCATCCTGCTTGTCACGGGGCCGACGGGTTCAGGCAAAACCACGACCCTCTATGCGTCACTTCAGCAGATGGACCTGCGGCGATTGAATGTCTCCACGGTCGAGGATCCGGTGGAATACCGACTTGAGGGCATCACGCAGATCCAGGTTCATGAACGCATCAACCTGACCTTCGCGACAACGCTTCGCAGTCTTCTTCGACAGGACCCGGACGTCATCATGGTCGGCGAGATCCGTGACATGGAGACGGCAACCATCGCGACACAGGCTGCACTCACGGGGCACCTGGTTCTCTCGACGCTCCACACGAATGATGCGCCATCATCGATTACCCGGCTGATCAACATCGGAATCGAGCCGTTCCTCGTCTCCGGAGCGGTCAATGCCGTACTTGCCCAACGCCTGGCAAGACGCATCTGTCCTTCCTGCCAGGCAAGCGAGGAAACGACCGACGAGGCCCGGGAGTTTCTCGAGGGCCATGGAGATGTACCGGACACGCTGGCTCATGGCACAGGATGCCGGGCCTGCCGTGGCAGTGGGTACACGGGCCGCCTCGGTCTCTACGAGTTCCTGCGGATGAATGACACCTTGCGTGACAAGGTGGCGGGGAATCCTACCGTGACCGAGTTCCGCGCATTGTGCAGGAACCAGGGCATGTCGACACTTCGTGAAGAAGGGATTGCCCGGGTCCTTGATGGAACAACCACCATCGAAGAGGTCCTTCGCGTAACGGATGCACTGGGCTGATCAGGCGATTCACCCAGTGAGCAGGCCGGTACTGAGAGCCACCCAGACCACGACCGCGATCAGCACCTTGCAGGTGGTCCCGAGTACGCGCCCAATCGTCGCACCGATTGCCGGCTTGACTGATTCTGCGGCTGTACGTGGATCCTTCCCTGTCGTCTCGCCCACAAATGCTCCCAGGAAGCAGCCCAGGATGGCGCCAACAAGAGTACCGATGATGGGTACAAACAGGCTGCCAATGATCGCTCCGAGGAAGCCGCCAATGATCGCACCCCAGGCAGCTCTCCTTGATCCTCCGCCGACTTTGGCACCAAGGGCACCAGCGACAAACTCGATCACCTCCCCGACCAGGGCGAAGACACACCCGATGGCAATAGCCCACCAGCCCCAGGCCGGATTGGTGCTGCTCCCCATGCCTGGCATGATCCAGAAGACATCGGCCAGGTGCGTCAACGTGGCAATGATGAGCATGATCCACGTGCCGGGCATCTGGAAGACCACCAGTACCACGCAGGCGAATCCAATGATGACAAACAGGCTTCCCACGACGTAGTAGGCGATGTCCATCATGAAGCTGTTCCTGGCCGGTCAATAATCATGATGTCTTCAAGTGCCTTGCGTTCCAGGTCGGGGACCTGGCAGCCTTCCGCTGGCCAACCTACCGGGATCAGAAGGAAAGGTCGCTCATGCGCCGGTCGCTGCAGGATGGCAGTGAGAAACTTCATCGGGCTGGGCGTATGCGTCAGTGCAACAAGTCCTGCATGGTGAATGGCTGCAAGCAAAAGACCTACTGCGATGCCAACAGACTCATTGACATAGTAGACCCCCTCCGACTCGGACTGGGGCGAATCATCTTTCATGCACTTGAATACCACGATCAGCCATGGAGCGATTTCAAGGAAGGGCTTGTGCTTGTCGGTACCAAAGGGATGCAGGTCATCGATCCATGACTGTGGTGCTCGATGGGTATAGAACTCGTGTTCTTCCGCCTCTGCAGCTTCGCGAATCTCCTTCTTGATTCCAGGATCCTGCACAGCCACGAAACGCCAAGGTTGCTTGTTTGCCCCGCTGGGTGCTGTACCGGCAGCACTGATCACATGTTCGATCAGTTCAGTTGGAACAGGTTTGTCGGAAAAGTCTCGCACAGAGCGGCGTTGGCCCATGAATTCATGAAACGCCGCCGCAGCAGCAACCGGATCTTGAGGCGGTTCGATGGACTGAAACGGAATGAAACCGGGTGATTCCATGATCACCACAGAGTACCCTCCCCACTGCCAATTGGAGGTAACGGGTGACAGGAACTACGCTGGTTGAATGAATATTTCACTCCTGTCCATATTTCTGCTGATGATGAGTTCCTCCACGACGCTCGGACAGCAAAACGCCGCCGATGAGTACCTCCAGATCATGGAGTCCTGGGAAGAAGGCGATGAGCAGGCAAAAATCCTGCTCGATCATCTTCCACCGCACCTTGAGCCCTGCGACGACGCACTTGCCGCGATGCGGACACTCGATCCCATCGACAGGCTGCTGCTGAAGGGAGCCGGCAAGAAGGAATGTGATTTCGGGATCGACCTCTCTGAAGGACCCGGAGTCCTGCTTCCACACCTTGGCCCGATGATGGGCGTGGCACGCCACACCATCTCGCGGATCAACTGGCAGCGGATGCAGGGACATCACGATGAAGCGACGAAAAGGCTGGCGGCCCTCTACACCCTGGCCTTTCACATGGGTCACGAGGGAACCCTCATTGGTTCTCTCGTTGCGCAAGCCATCTTCACGAAGTGCGATCTATCCCTCGCGATGGGCATCGAGGATGGAAGCATCGGCCCGGCCGAGGCGCGACAGCTGCTTGGGAAACTGGAAGGCGAGGGTGAAGACCCGTTCGGAACCATCCAGAGCATTCGGAATGAAAAGGAGTTCTTCGGGGGCTGGGTCGAACGGCAGCTCGAGGAGGCCGTTCAACCGGATGGTTCCATCGTGTTGACCGACGACATGAATGACATCATGTCCACCTTCGAGATGAGCAACCAGGAAGAGTGGATGGTGGCATTTCGGAACGCGGACATGGACGGGTACTACAGGTTCATGGACGATTCCATCGAGGCCTTCGAGATGGATGACCCGACTGCTGCACGAGCGAAACTGGCGAAGATCGAGGAAGCTCTCCTCGAAGACGAGTATGGCGTCTTCGCCAGGATGCTTGCACCCACCATGGGCAGGGTCATGGAACGAACGCACGAGAACACGGAAGCCCTCGGGGAACGTATTGAACTGCTGAAGGGGATTGCCGGGGAAACCGTCGATCCACTGGATGACGCCAACGCCGCATGGCGGTACATCAGGGCGGCACGGATGATCGAGCAACTGTCACCGGAGGACGATCGTTCTGCAGTCCTGGATGAACTGCTCGTTGCTACCCTGATCGAGGAATGCTCTTTCCCGGGGTTTGATGAAGGTGCATACCCGCAGCCCGTCGTTCAGCCATGGTCGACGGGCCTCAGTCGATGCTTCGATCTCCTGCTTGACCGGGCACGGGAAGAACTCGATGCCGGACAGATCGACAACTGCATCTCCCAGCTGGTCGTCGGGCTGGAGATGGCCGCAGATCTCTCCGGCAATCCAAGTCTCGTGGATTCGATCATCTCTCAGGATGCCGTGACTGACATCCTCGGCGTGGTCGACGAACTGGACTCCTCGGAGCAACTGGATGTCGAGCAGCGGCGATTGCTCCTCGAGGCGGTACGAAGCATTCCGGCCCGTGACCCATTCGGGTACATGCAGGCAGCCGATGCATCCCGCAGGCTTGTCTCGACCTACGTCGGGTACTACGACCCACTCGAGAAGCATGCCGCTTCCTTCCCCACGGACCCCGATGATGTCCTGTACGTACTGGCCTGGTCCGAAAATGCGGTCGAACCATGGGAGCCCTATTCGTTCTGCTGGCCACTGGTCATCGACTGGCAGATTCTTGAAGGCCAGGTTGATGGCAATGCCGTCCTCGCTGCCCGTTCACATGGAGTCGATGCACGCGAAGCTGCCAAGCTCGATGTCATGCTGGAACTTGAGCCGGCACGAAACATCGCCCTGCCCACGATCAAGGAACGAAGGCAGAAAGCTGCCACGATGCTCAAGGAATGGAAACGTCGCCTCGGCCAGTAAGGCTCAGCGAATGAATCGCATGCGGCCGAAATCTGGAATAAGGCCCATGCCGCCCTTCCTGGCTGAATGCGGCGCCGGGAAGTAGACCAGCCATGCCTTCCCGATGAGCAGCCGCTGATCCACGACGAATGGATTGGGATTCAACTGCGTTGCGACCATCGGGCTCGGTGGACCCCACAAACGCGAGTCGAGGGAGCGAGCGGTATTGTCACCCAGCACGAAGTACTCACCTGGGCCAAGAACCGCCAACTTGTCGGGGTGTGTCCCGAAGCCAGGGCTGCCTGGCTGCACAAGTGCTTCCTGCCCCGCAACAGGAGCATTCTTCATGGACCGCTGGCTCAGAACAGGTCTCTGGTAAAAGAGATCCCGGTCGACCTGGATGCGGGACAGATGGATTGGAGAGCCGTCAAATGTCCAGGTCAACTCCGGAGGAGCTGGACGGGATGCTGCATCGAGCAGAACCCGTGTGGACGTTGATTCGGACCCCTTGCCACCCACATTGGCCAATCGCTCAACAGGAGTCCAGTTCCAATCGAGACCGACGATCTCCTTCCCGTTGATGGAAATCGACATGGACTGATCCATGCGTTGAAACACGATGGCACTGGCATGGCCGGCATGCATGGAATTGATGTCAGAAGCACGACGCTCGGCCTTCGACGGATCCCCGGTCGGCCACATCGAGACGGAAGCGTTTCCTTCATCGATCGTGAACTCGAAGACATGGCTGTCGGCCTTCAGTTGCAGCGAGGTCGTATATCCGTCTTCCCTGGGCTTCATCGTGAAAGCGACACGGATGTCCCGCACGGGTGTCAGGCCACGCTGACCCGACGGAGAGATCATGTTGTAATCCGACCAATCATCAATCGGGTACCGGTTGCCATCCCAGGTCAACACTGCTTTCCCGGAGCCCGACTTTGTCCATGAACCATGCGGACTGATTTCCCACTCCCCTGAAGGAGTACCAACCCATGGTGGCCCACTCCATCGCCGCGTCCGACGCTCCGGCGTGACTGGCAGCGATGTGGATGTCCAGACTTCCTGCCAGGATTCCCGCTGCACGTGCTCGGGCTTGCGTTGCACGATGAACTGGTCATCCCCCGGGCCCTTGACGAAGATGTCACCGTCAACGATCCAGAGGGTTTCGTTGGGCAGACCGATGACTCGCTTGATGTAATTCGCCGATGGCCCATCGGGAAGTGTCGGATTCTTGAAGACCGAGATGTCGAAGCGATCCGGCTGAAAGAAGGGCCAGATGTACTTGCAGACGAGGATGCGATCACCCAGGCGTCGCCTGAGAACACCGGCTCCATCCAAGGGCTGACCCCGACCGAGGGCATGGTCCTCGAGACGACCCGGCTCAGGCCGTCCACGGCCCGAGCCATCAAGACCGACCGGGACCTCGGTTCCAGTCTGGACCGAGCGAACAAGCCAATGCTCTCCAAGAAGGGTCGGGGCCATGGACCCCGTCGGAATGACGAACCCCTCGACAACGAAGCCGCGGAACATCATCGCAAGGACAAAGGCAACGATCAGGGACTGGATGGTGTCCACGAAGCCGCCTTCCCTTGCCCCGGAACCTGATTCTCGTGTTGGATTGCCCTGTGCCATTGTCGTGGGAATCCTAGCAGGCTTGGCTCACTCGGCGGGCGTGGAACTTCCAGATCCTCCCTTGCCCTTCCTGCGACGACGGCGACGCTTTTTTCGTGGACCCTTCCTGGTTGCTTCACCACTGGAGGATGCGTCTGGCTTCGGAGTCCCGGATTGACCCTCGGCTTTCTGATTCTTCCTTCGCCTTCGCTTTCGCTTTCGCTTCTTCTTCCCACCACCTGGCTCCTCCTGCCCGGTCCTTCGCCGTACTTCATCTTCATCCATTCCTCGAAGGGGGTCGATGGCCGCCTCCTCGGCAAGACGGCGAGCCGTATCTCCAGGCCGTGGGCAGGTCTCGGGATCCAGCAGTTCCTCGAGTGGAACAGCGATCTCGGAGTTGTCGTGTTCCAGCTGCACGAGGACAAGCTGCGTCAGGATCTTCGTGTCCTTGACAAGCCCGGGTCCTTCAAGCGTTCCGACCCTGGTCTTCCTGTGCGGCAGGTTCTTCTTGAGGTCCCTGTAGGTTTCATCTTCATATCGAAGGCAGCACATGAGTCGCCCGCATCGTCCGGAGATCTTCAGGGGATCAAGTGTGGCCTTCTGCACCTTCGCTGATCGCATTGATACCGGCTTGAGCACCTTGAGGAAATTCTGGCAGCAACAGTGCTGACCACACCGCTCGTAGTCGGCTGTCAAGCGTGCCTCGTCGCGGGCTCCGACCTGGCGCATCTCTATTCGAGCCGTGAACTCGGCCGCAAGATCACGAACCAGTTCACGGAAGTCAACTCGTTCTTCAGCCATGTAGTAGAAGGTGACGACTTCGCCCCCGAGAATCGGCTCCGCAGCAACGTACTTCAACTCGATGTTGTAGAAGGTGACCAGTTCCTTGAAGATTCGTTCGTGTCGCTGCAACTCGGTTTGCTGCTGCTCATGGGCATGCAGGTCCTCGGGCGTTGCAATTCGGAGCACCCGACCCTTCGTATGAAACGGATAGTCCTTGCCACCAGACCGATCGATGTAGTCCAGCATCTCCTGGCGGGATATCGATTTGCCACACCCGGCGTTCGAACAGCTTGTCGTTACGGCCTCGGCCAGTTCCATGCCCCTGTGTGTCCGTACGACGAGTTTCGAACCACACCCGGGTTTCAGATCGAGGGTATTCCTGTATTCCCCGATCATCTTCATGTGCCCGAACCGGACGACGATGCTCTCGGGCGTCTCGATTGCAGCATGCTGCTCCTCGAGGGTCAGGGCATCGCGGTTCGCCGGATCGGCATCCGCTTCAAAGACGGGCAATGGGGTAATGGGCATTGATGGATGCGTCGCGACACTCCCGACGTTGTCGGTTGTCGCATGAAGTGAGTTGGCTGCCAGGAAGGGGGGATCCGCTGGTTCGCCTGGCCGGACCGCGGTTTCAACGCATCATATGCACCTTGAGTATATCCTCTGCCACCATGGTGGAACACAAGATTCTTGCTGAAGCCGAGTTTACGAAGAAAGCCTGCACCTACTGGCTTCTCAGTGGTGGCGTGCTCCTTCTTGTCTGTGTCGTCACGATCCCTCTCCTGCCGTTCTGGTTCATCTTCGGGATGATGATTACGGGAAAGTACCTCGAGCACATGGGCTGCACCCTCACTGAAAAAACACTGATCGTCCGGAAAGGCATGTTCAACCGGATCGAGAAGACCATCCCCCTCGAGAAGATCACGGACCTGGGTTTGAAGCAGGGCCCCATCATGCGCAGCATGGACCTCCACGCCTTGACCGTGGAGACGGCAGGCTCTTCGGGTGGCGGCGCTGGTGGAGCACTCGTATCGCTCATCGGCATCAAGGACACGATTGGATTCCGGAACAAGGTCCTCGCCCAGCGTGATCTGCTCAACTCGGGCAAAGCTCTGGAACAGGCTCCTCCCTCCGCCATCCCCGGTGATAATGGCGTGCTTGACGACATACGGGACACGCTGCACCGCATCGAAGATGCAATCAAGCAGTCCTGAATCGAATTCACTTGCCTGCCACCCAAGCCCGTGCTCCAATGAAGGGCCATGTCGATGCTTGGAACCATTGTGTTGATTGCCGGACTGGGGTTCGCACCCCCGTTGTCGCCCCAGGAAGGTGCGACCGGGATGTATCAACTTGATGCGGAATCACTCGACGAGTTGACCGGTGCCCCCGTCTCGCTCCAGATGCGGATGGGAGAGCAAGATCGCCTGCTTCAACTTGAACGGTTCGCCCTTGTCGACGAGAGAACACGATTCGTCGTCAACTCCGGTAAAGGCGGGGATCGGCATCTCCATTTCGATCCATCCTCGATCACCCTGCTTCGGGGGACCATCGACGGCAAGGATGGAAACATGGTCTACCTGGCCATCGGTCCGCGTGGTGCACTTGGAACCGCACTGCTTGATGGAGACGCCTGGGTGCTTGCGCCACGGGATGGACGCAAGGGCCTGGTTCAAAATGGACTTCAATGGCAACGGGCCCTGCACGCTGGGCAACCTCCACTGGGAGTTCCTGTCTGCGGAGCCCGGGGACAACAACAACCTCTGCCGGGCATGCGAGGACTTGGCGTCAACCTCGGTCGCCTTCGGCTGGATCTTGCTGTCGAGACGGATTACGAATACCTGGAACTCTTCTCCGGCGACCTCGATGCAGCCTCCGCCTACGTCGTAGCGCTCTACGGGGCCGTCGCCGCGATCTATGAACGCGATGTCGATGTTGAAATGGTGCTGACCTTCGTCCGGCTCTGGGATACGCCCGATGACCTGTTCAATGACGATGATCCCCTCGTTCCCTTCCGCAACTACTGGAATGCGAACATGCAGGAGGTCGATCGTGATCTTGCCCAGTTCCTGACCGGACGGACGAACCTCCCCTACGGGGGTGTTGCCTATGTGTCCGCAACCTGCTCCGAAATCGCCTACTCCGTCTCCGGCTACACCCTTGGATCCTTCTATTCAACAACTGAACCTGGATTCGGCAATTGGGACATCGTCGTGTCCTCGCATGAACTGGGCCACAACTGCGGCACGTATCACACGCATGACTACGGGATCGACAACTGCGCTGGTGGAGACATCAATCGTGGCTCGATCATGAGCTACTGCCATACGACAACGGGTGGCAACTCCAACATCGACCTGCGATTTCACGTCATCACCCAGGATGCCATGCACGAGCATCTGGGAACTTCCTCATGCCTGCTCCCGGACTGCAATGGCAACGGGCAGGGAGATCAACTGGACATCATGCTGGGCTTCAGCGTTGATTACAACCTGAACAACATCCCGGATGAATGCGAGGATTGCAACGGCAACGGTGAATACGACTCCGATGATGTCGCCAAGGGCACCAGCGCCGATGTCGATGGCGATGGTTTCCCGGACGAATGCCAGGCGGACTGCAATGGCAACGGCATTCCCGATTCCCATGACATCCTCGAGGGAACGAGCACGGACCTCTGGGGCAACGGTATTCCCGACGAGTGCGAAGAAGACTGTGATGGTGACGGAACAAGCGACTACAACCAGATTCAGGCCGACATGACCCTGGACCTGAATCGCAATGCCGTGCTCGACGACTGCGAAGATTGCGATGGAGACGGAACGACCGACCACGTGCAGTTGCAGGGCAGCGGGTCACTGTGGATTGCCGGCACAGGGGATGGCGAAGTCAAGGCCTTCCACCCCGCAAGCGGAGTTCCGATCGCTTCTACTTCGAATCCAACTCCTTCCAACGGTCGAGACGTACTCTTGACCGAGGATGATCTGCTTGTCTCTGATGGTGATGGAAATGCCGTGGCCATATTCGATCGCATCACTGGTGTCTACGACACCGTGCTCGAAGGTGGACTCAATGCGCCCGAGGGCATGGCCCTTGATGGCGATGGACACCTGCTGGTGGTCTCGCGTGGAACAGGCAGCGTTGAACGCTTCGACCTGGAATCACGTTCACACATGGGCTCGGCCATCGCCGCAGGCACCGGGGGCCTGGACCAGCCACGAGGCATCCTCCTGCCTGGAGATGGAACGATCCTCGTAACGAGCTTTGACAACCGGGTGCTCGAGTTCGACCTGGGGGGCCAGTTCATTCGAGCGTTGATCCCGGGTGGACACATAGAACTTGTTGATCCTCGTGGCATGGTGATGCGTCCGAGTGGGACCCTGCTTGTAACGAGCCACGGCACGAACAGCATCATTGAATATGATCGCCAGAGCGGGGAATACCTCGGTCGATTTGACCGGGGAGGCCTTCCCACCGGGTACTGGGGTCTGGGCCAGCCCTGGGCACTTCGAATTGGTCCCGATGGTGATGTCTACGTTTCAACCCATGGCGCAAACACCGCCGTGCAGGTCTACGAGGAAACAACCGGTCTCTTCAAGCGACGCTTCTACATTCTCTCGCAGTTGATCCCGGCACCAACCGGGTTCGATTTCGCTCCACCCATCGAGGGGGACTGCGATGGCAGCCTCGTTCTTGATTCCTGCGAGATCGCTTCGGGAATCCACGATGACGACAATGGCAATGGCATTCCCGACATCTGTGAATGCGCCGCCGACCTGTCCGGCGATGGTGTCGTGGGCGTTGACTACCTGCTGCTTGTCATTGCAGGCTGGGGCGACCCCTACGACGTCGACGACCTGCTGGATGTCATCCAGTCCTGGGGCCCCTGCGAGAACTGAATCAGCCCGATGCTCCGGGGTCGAGCCCGAGGTGGCCGGCTTCTTCACGCAGCGCGTCGATACAGAACTGGATGTGCTCCGTTGGATCCACTCCCAGTTCCTCCATGGCCAGGCGAATGTCCTCCCGGTCGCATCCAGCGGCGAAGTTGTCGATCTTCAACTTCTTCTTGACCGACTTGGGAGCCAGGTCGGCGATGCCGTTGGGCCGCACCTTGCAGCAGGCGACGATGAAGCCCGACAACTCGTCGACCGCGAACAGGGTCTTTGCCATGTCCGTCTCCCGGGGCGTGCCGCTGTAGGTGGCATGACCGAGGATGGCATCGAGGATTTCCTCATCGACATCGCCCCGTGCACGCAGGTGCTCGATGCCCACGAAGGGGTGCTCCTCGGTCGTGGGATGCTTCTCGTAGTCCATGTCGTGCAGCAGCCCGGCAATTCGCCATCGCTCCTCCTGCTCAGGGGCATGGACCCCAGCCGCAGCTCCCATGCAGATCGAGACGCATTCCATGTGGATACGCAGTGCAGGGTTTTCGACCCATTCGTGCATCAGTTCGCGGGCGCTGGCAAGGTCAAGCATGACTGCATAGTATCGGCACGCTCAAACCCGAGGACCTCTCCATGACCACATTGACATCGTCCCAGCGAACCATGCTCTTCTGGGCCTGCTTCGTCGCCCTCGTGGCGACGGCCTTCGCCTTCATGCTCCGGATGATGATCATGCCGGAATGGGAAGCGGCCTTCGAGCTGGACAAGACCCAGGTTGGAACCATCTTCGGGGCGGGCCTCTGGCCGTTCGGCGTGAGCATCGTGCTCTTCAGCCTGATCATCGACAAGGTCGGCTACGGGAAGGCGATGGTGTTTGCCTTCGCCTGCCACGTGACCTTCGCATTCATGACCATCTTCGCCGATGGATTCGGCATGCTCTATTGGGGAAGTGTCGTCGGCGCCCTTGGCGCCGGTACTGTCGAAGCGGTCATCAATCCGTTGATTGCGACGATCTACCGTGACAACAAGACGACCTGGTTGAACATCCTGCATGCAGGGTGGCCGGGGGGACTTGTGCTCACGGGGATCGTCGTCCTGGGCATCAGTGACAGCATGACCTGGCAGTGGAAGATCGGGTTGATCCTCATTCCGACCGCAGCCTACGGCATCCTGATGCTTGCTTCCGTGTTCCCCGCAAGTGAACGAGTAACAGCAGGCGTCAGCTACAGGGAGATGCTGGGCGAGGTCGGCTGGGGTGGCGCCTTCATCGTCTCATTGATCATCGTCATGGAGTTGACTTCAAACGTGCTCGGCATCGAGGCACTGAAGAACTTCTGGTGGCAACTGGGAATCGCCATTGTCATCTCCGGCGTCTACGGAGCCTATGCACGTTCCTTCGGACGGCCGATATACGTCTTCCTGCTGCTGGTCATGCTGCTCCTGGCCACGACGGAACTGGGAACGGATGCGTGGATCAAGGACCTGCTTGGCCCAGCCATCAAGGATTCCCTCGGCATCGATGGCGGATGGGCCCTGGTCTACACCGCATCGATCATGATGGTGCTCCGCTTCTGCTGCGGTCCCATCGTCCAGACACTGAAACCCCTGGGCGTCCTGGCTCTCAGCGCCGCCCTTGCCGCCATCGGGATCTACTGGCTGTCGATACTCAGCGCCCCGGGCGCCACGGTCGGCGCCACGGTGATCATCCTCGCCGCCACCATCTACGGGCTGGGGCAGACCTTCTTCTGGCCGACCACGCTGGGCTTTGTTTCAGAACGCTTCCCACGCGGTGGTGCCATGACCATCAACGTCATCGCGGGAGTCGGCATGCTTGGCGTGGGTGTCCTGGGCGCGGCCTGGCTGGGCAATGTCCAGGATCGCTCGGTCGTCCAGGCTGTCAGTGAACATAGTGAAAGCCTGCATGCGAAGTACGTAACGGACGAGAAGGAAAGCCTGTTTGGCAGTTATACCGCCCTCTCACCGGAAGCCAGCATGGCGACTGGTGATGAACTTGAGGTCATCGATCAGGCCGTGCGACATGGAAAGAGCACGGCCCTTGCCAAGGTGGCCATCCTGCCGGTCATCATGTTCGCCTGCTACATCGGGCTGATCCTCTACTTCCGCTCCCGGGGTGGCTACAAGCCTGTGCGGCTTGAATGACACAACCCAACGGTATCGACAGGAAGATCCCGGGCCTCATCTTGCCATGCGTGCTGCGTGACAGCATCAAGGAGAATCCCTAAACTGTCCGCCTCACGGAGTACCCATCATGTGTAATGAAACGAATCAACTGTCACGGCGAGCCATGCTTGGCAGCACAGCCGCCCTGGGTCTGACCATTCCCGTCACGGGCATGGCCCATGGCATGGCCAACCAGGGGAGTCCCCCACCCATGATCACGAATCCAGACGATGCTCTTGAAGCATTGATGAATGGCAATCGCCGCTTCATCGAAGGCGACATGCATGACCATGACCACGAAGCTGCAAAGAAACGCGGTGCCAGTGGCCAGAGTCCCTTCGCAGCCTTCATTCGTTGTGCCGACTCCCGGGTCGCGCCGGAGATCGTCTTCGACCAGACCATCGGCGAACTCTTCGTCTGTGGTGTCGCTGGCAACATCCCGACATCGGAAATTGTCGCCAGTCTCGAATACGCCGTCGCAGTCCTGGAAACCCCGCTGGTCGTCATCATGGGTCACAGTAATTGCGGCGCCGTCGAAGCAGCCATCGAGCATCAGAACGATGTCATGGCCCTGCCTGGACAACTTCCAGGCCTGGTAACCGAACTGCTCCCCGCCGCCATCAACAGCAAGGGTGCCGAGGATCGATTGGCAAAGGCCGTCGAGTTGAATGTCGAGTATGGCATTGGTCGCATCCCGAAGGATTCGACCGTCATCTCCGAAGCCGTCGACGCAGGGAAATGCCGTGTCGTCGGCGGAGTCTACGATCTGGCCAGCGGTGCATTCACACTCGTGGGCTGAAGCCCGTGCTCAGTTGCAGGAACCCCAGGATGAAATCACGACCAGCAGGTCGTTGACACCGACGTGTCCATCGGCGTCGAGATCTCCCTGGCAGAGGGGGCATGGACCCCATTCCGCCAGTACCACGAGCAGATCCGACACGCCGACCGTGCCATCACCATCAAGATCGGCATCGCACTGACATTCATCCGGAATACCGTCTCCATCGACATCTCCACTGAAGCCTGAAGCGATGTCGCAGGCGTCAGGCCGTGCATTCAGGTTGCAGTCGGTTTCATCACCGGGCATGAAATCGAAGCCGGTGGGTTCCCACAGGTCGGTGTCATGCCCCGTGATGTAGGAGCGGATGAAGATGCCGGTGCTTCCCTCGAAGATGTAGATCCGGGTTGCATTGATGTGGAGTTCCTCGGTGTCCTCGTCCTCGTCGAAGATGTCACCGCTGTCCTCATCATGGTGGCCGTCATCATCATCATCGTGATAGGCACCATGCCTCGAGATATAGACATTTCCATCCGGGCCAAGTCGGACTCCCCATGGTTCGTCCATGGTCAGAGCCACCTCGGTTCCACCATCATTGAAGACACCGATGTATTCACCGGTTTTCCCGTCGTAGCGGAGTACGAGGTTCGTGCCCATGCTCGCAATGAGAATGTCCCCGCCCACGATCTGCTCGATGCCGCGCGGGTGGACCAGGTTCCCGTTCTCGGCCTTGTTGATGAATGTTCCAAGTGGCTTTCCGGAAATGTCCCATGCCTCGACGGCTCCTGTCGCCATGGCGACAAGAACTCGTCCATCGGTGGTGAGCAGGATGTTCAGCGGAATGAAGTCCCACGGGTCACCGGAAGCGAAGACACCAAGCAGGTCACCTGTGGCCAGGTCGTACTCGAGGACCTCGTTGGTCCCGGTGGAACTGACCAGGAAACTCCCCTGCGGCAGGATCGCAAGCCCTGTCGGTGAGGACAGTCCTGAACCGGCCGGGACCAGATCCTGGACCCAGTTGCCATGTTCATCGAACTCGACGACGCGACCGTCAATTGTCGACGTCACCAGGATCCGCTTGTCCTGTGTAATCCGTACTTCCCAGGCGGCATTGACGGAGCCCTCGGTCACGGCGCCCGTCCGGGTTCCGACGATCGAGTGGAACTGACCGACTTCACCTGGGCCATCGATGGAACCGACCCACGTGGACCAGGCACCATCGAGTTCATCCAGATCGATTGTGCCGTCCCCATCACAGTCCTGGCAGCTGTCAAGCGACAGGTCGCGATCCAGGTCCAGTTCCATCGTCTCCTGGATCTGGGTGTAGTCGGCCATGCCGTCCCCATCGCAGTCGGTGTCGCATTCATCCGGGATTTCATTGCCCCATGCATCGATGCTGGTACCGAGTTCGATGTCGTAGGCGTCTGGAACACCATTGCCGTTGCAGTCGGGCTCGCATTCATCGGGGAGCCCGTTGCCGTTGACATCATCACTGGAGCCATCGGCGATGTCCTGTGGGTCGAGTGTCCCGTTCCCGTTGCAGTCCTGGCACTCATCCGGGGTGCCGTCGAGATTCACATCGGCGCTCCCACCAAGGAAGATGTCCTCGGTGTCGGGGATCATGTTGCCATTGCAGTCCGTCGGGAAGCACTCCGGTTTGTCGGCATTGGCATCGATGAAGTAGTTCCGCATGATGTTCCGCGTATAGGCGTGAAAGCGGACATCGGTCACCGCCTGGCCGCCACTGGTCGTCTGCGAGCAGTAGCTCATGATCGGACCACGAAGCGGTGCAGCGTGCAGATCGTTGCAGTCATCAAGACCGTAGTCGTGGGTGTGATAGGTTCCGCAGTTGTGTCCGATCTCATGGGCCGCGACATGGACGTCGTAGTTGTCCACCCCGGGAACCTCGATGTCACCGCTGAAGCCGAGTACATACCCAATGACCGAATAGCCATGATTCGTGCAGATACCGGAGATATACGCCGCTCCGCCATAGGGGAAGTTCCGTCGGCCGGAGAAGAACTGGGCCAGGCTGCGCTGCACCGAACCCATGTTCTGATTCCAGTACTGCCGGAACGGCTGCAACGGGCTCTCCTCGTCAAAGAGATCATCCGGGGTATCCCAGATTCGCACGTAGGTCAGCTCGATGCCGGCCCCCGTTTCACGCTCGAAGATGTCGGAAACGAGACCGTAGGCGAAGACTACATATGCGGCTGCATCATCGACCGAGTCGAACAACTGGCGATACTCCCAGTCGGTCTCGACGGCCAGTTGCAGGTTGTACCGCCGGGGCACGAACGTGCCTCCGCCGAGACCCCGATGCTCGACTGGCTCACGTGGGGCATCGCCCAGGCCACAGAGTGGGACGTTCGGTGGCCGCTGGCCGGGACGTGCAACGGGGACATCAATGGGTGCTCGAAGGCGATGGACACGTCCATCGGCCAGAGTAATCCGACCACGCAGGTGTTCACCCGTGGCAACGAGGCTCACGTGTGAACCAGGAAGCCCCTCGATGGAACCTGACAGGATCCGTACCGATTCCGGGTTGAATGGAAGCACGCGATCAGGGCCCTGCTTTGAGCCCAGCACGAATCGTGTTGAACTGGAGGTGATGCGATGTCGCTCAAGCCTGCACTGGACCTGTCCAAGATCGGGAAGTTCAATCGCAAGAGCCCAGTCATCAGCCCGTGTTTCGACCTGTTCCTGGAGGGCCGTTGTCGGAACGATGATCGCGTCATCGACAACAGGTGTCGCGGCGATGGTGATGCCAAGTAGAACTGGTGTGAGCATTGCTTCTCCGCTTCCCTGCCCTGGAGCGTCGCTCCAGGGTCATGGCTGAATTGGAGCAGGTTATGCAGTGGAATCAAGTCCTACCTGCCAAAGTCGACGCTTGGAATGCTCAGGAACGATTCTTGCCTTCCTTGAGGTCCTGTAACGCCATCCGTTTTCGCTTGGAAAAGACCAGGCGGATGGGAACCTCTGAGAAGGGCAGTTCCTCGCGGAGGCGATTCAGGAGGTATCGCTCGTAGCGACCACGGAAGAGCTGGGGCTGGTTCACCACAAGGGCAATCGTCGGCGGTCGTGAAGCGACCTGCGAGGCATAGAGCAGCTTTGCCTGTGTTCCCAGTCGTGAAGATGGACCACGCTTCTTGAGAATGGCCTCGACGATGGAGTTGATACGGCTGGTCGCCTCGTGATGCCCCGCCTGCTCGTAGAGGTTGAATGCCATCGAGACAATCTCTTCGAGACCCTGGTTCTCCTCGGCACTGGCGAAGACGATCGGGGCGAAGTCCAGTCCACGAAGTTCACGGGTCAGGTAGTCGAGAAAGTCCTCCGGGTTGGCCTTCGACTCATCAACGAGATCCCACTTGTTGACGACGATGACAGTCGGCTTGAACTGTCGCTGCAGTTCCTGGCCGAGTTTCTGATCGACCTTCGAGATCGGCCTGGTTGCATCGACCAGGAAGCACACCACATCGGCGCGACGAATGGACTGGAGCATTCGATGATAGGCGTAGTAGTCGATGCTTCCATCGAAACTCTTTCGTCTTCGAAGTCCCGCCGTATCGATGGCCAGGAAGGCACGATCCTTCATCTCGAAACGAACATCGAGTGAATCGCGGGTCGTACCGGCAATCTCGGAGACTATGCACCGTTCTTCACCAGCCAGGGAGTTGATGAGTGTCGACTTTCCGGCGTTGCGTTTGCCGACGATGGCGACCTTCATTTCCGCATCACGCTCGGGAAGCGAGGGCAAATCGGCGAGACGAGTCCAGATCAGATCCGACAACTCGCTTCCGCCATACCCGTTCTTCGCTGAGACGCAGGTCGGGGTGCCGAAGCCCAGGCTGGCCGCCTCCATCGCATGTGCTTCCCATGAATCGGAATCAGTCTTGTTGGCGACGCACAGCACCCTCTCCTCGAGACTGTTTTTCCGGAGGAGATCGGCGACTATTTCATCCAATGGCATCAATCCAGACTGTGCATCAATGAGAAACAGGATCAGGTTCGCCTGCTCCATGGCGGCCTTGATCTGCTGCTCGATATCCGAACGGAGGGCGGCAAGGTCATGCCCTGCATCATCAAATCGACCTGCCTCCGTGGTATAGATTCCCCACCCTCCCGTATCCACGAGTTCGATCATCCGTGGCTCGATTCCCTCCCCATCCTCGATATCGAGGGGAACATCGATGTCAATGATCACGGCAACACGATCACGCGTGACACCCGGGGTAGGGTCCACGATGGAGACCCGCTTCCTGGCGAGTCGATTCAACAGGCTCGATTTCCCCACATTGGGGCGGCCCACGATGGCAACGGTTGGCAATGACATGAGCCGCGTATTGTACGTTGATGTTCTGAACATCACCGGGTTCCACCGTACACTGGCACCCAATGTCCAATAGTCCCCATCCCGGCCTTCTCCTCGTCCTCTCTGGTCCATCCGGGGTAGGGAAGACGACGATCGCCCATCGAATACTCGATCGGTTCGAGGGGGTCTTCAGCGTGTCGGCGACAACCCGCCCACGGGGTCAGAACGAACAGGACGGGGAAGACTACCTCTTCGTCACGAATCAACGGTTTGATGAACTGCGGGAACAGGGGGCCTTTCTCGAATCGGCGGAAGTCTTCGGCAAGCACGCCTATGGAACGCTCCGGCAACCTGTCGAGGATCAACTGCTCGAGGGCAAGCTTGTCATTCTCGACATCGATGTCCAGGGAGCGGCGCAGGTACGCGAGACGATGCCCGAGGCATTCATGCTCTTCATCCTTCCTCCCAGTGACGAGGAACTGAGGCGGAGACTCGAATCGCGTGGCCGTGATGAACCCGAAGCCATCGAGCGACGGTTTGGCGAAGCACAACATGAAATCAAGCAGGCCATGAGGCGTGATCTCTACGACGCCTTCGTCACGAATGTCGATCTCGATCAGGCTGTCGAGGAGGCGTGTCAACTTGTGGATGCTCGTCGCGGGTCTCTGCAACAGTGATCCGCCTGCTGCATGTCATTGTCGTCGCAGGACTGGCGATCGCTCCCTCCTGGAGCGTAGCCGCGCTGGCTGCGATCGACGTCGATGACATCGTCATGCTCGATCCGGAACCACTTGCGCCTCGAGGTGGAATCCTGATGGTGAAAGTCACCTCAACCGGCGATACGACGGGCTGGCCCACTGAGGTGGACATCACCCTGGCAGGCCCGGGTGAATCCATCGATCTCGTCGGGCAACTGGGCTGGATCGAACACGGACCACAAGCCGCCAGTCGCAACTGGAGTTGGAACGGAAGCAACCTGGTCGCACGACCGATCATGGCTGGTGACGACCTTGCGAGAATCTCACCCCGGGACCACGTAACAGGAGCCTACCTTCTGGTGGAACTGCCGCCGGATGCGGACGGGCGACTGGAACTGGGCAGCAGCAGCACGACTCCACGATGGCTTGAACTTCCGGATGAACTGCCGGTCTTCTCGATCAGTCAACGAAGAGCGACACCTGACGTCCAGATGAAGTTTGTCGATGCCCCAAACCGTCCGGTTGCCGGGGATCCATTCACATGGTGGCGATGGACGCTGCTTGCCGACAGGCTTGGCATGCAACCACCACCCCCACCTTCCTCCTCACGGATCGAGGAACTTGTTGCAAGGCATGTCGAGCAGCTGTGGCGGATCGGCTTTACACGACTTGCAGGGCAGAGCCGGGGAGTTGCAGGCCGATGCCGTGATCTCCTGACGGACACCTCCCATGACGGAAGGCTGGAGATCGCCATCTGGGTCACTGAGCATGGAGCAATCACGCAACTGCTCCAGGTACTCCTTGATCCCGAGCATGAGGAGAAGGTCGACGAACATGCGCTTGCATGGGCCGACTACCAGGTCACCGAGGTCGTCTGGGTCGAGCAGGCCTATGGCGAGAAGATCAACCTGGCGGTTGCTGCCCCGGGAGGTGGAGCGAGGCTCGCAGAGTTGATCTGGCATGAGCGTGGCGACACTCCCATCGGCATACGACTTGAGCCGGGAAAGACGCGGCGTGTCGTCGTCGATCGACCGCCCCGGGACATCATCAGCAACTACTACCCCGAATTTGACATGAATGACATTGCCTCCTTGAACATCGTCATTCGAGACCATGTCCTGACCCTGCCATTCGGGCCCGGCGCCATTCCCGTCAAGCCCCCCGGTGCTCTTCTTGGACCATTCCAGGCTTCACTCACCCTTGCAGGCGGCCGAGCGCCTGCTCCGATCGCTGTACCCGATGACCGAATCACATATGCACAACTTCGCAGGTTCAAGAACAGGTGGGAACTGTTCCTTGAATGCCTTCGCCCCGATGAGGCGGCAAAGGCACTTCCACTGACGGGCAGAATTCAATCGCTTGATGAGCTGCGTGGCACGGAAGCAGTCACGATCCTGGTCGGGGCTCCCGCAGACAGAAGAGTCCCAGCCCGCCATATCCTGTGCATACCCGAACAGGATGATCCGATCATCATTGCCGGATCCCGTGACAAGGTGCCGGAAGTCCATGTGCGATCCTATGCCGATCGATGGCTGGCCAGGTTCGTCTTCCCGGAAGGTTGGCTTCCCGGCGGAGATGAGCACCTGGAACTGGCGCTCCTGCGAACGCATGGTGATAACAGGGACTTCGAGTCCGCTCCAAATGCCTGCGTCCCCTGGCACATGAATCCAGACAAGGTGCGTCTCGACCTGTCAGGTTGGGATGGCGAGGGATATGGGTTCAACTCTCGGACAACCGAAGAAGGCAAGGAAGACCGCTGATCAGAAGGTGATGCTTGCCTGGGCTCCGAAGAGAAATCCGAGGCCGTAGTTCTTCTTCGAGATGGAGTTGCCGCTGCTGTTCCTGAGCTCGAGTTCCCCCATCGTATTTGCGCCAGCGAACACGGATAGACGAACAGGGCTGCTGGGCATCCAGGTCAGCATGGCATACACGGGCGTTGCCGTGAACAGCCCCACTCCACCGGGAGAGGGGCCATCGTCGTTGAGCCTGAACCGCTGGTAGTCATACGCCACACCAACGGAAGCATCGAGTGTCTCAGTCCAGTCATAGACCAGTTGTATGCCGGTCTGGTCAGCCCAACCCGTGGACATGCGGGTCGTCAGCAACCATCGATCGGCTATCTGCCAATCGATGACAATGACAGGGTAGAACAGCAGGCCGTCCTCCAATTGCGTCTCCACGCCAAGACCGCCGCCCAGGGTCAGGGTCCTGCTGAACGAATAACTGACACCGAACGCTCCCCCGCCTTCGAAGGAATCAGACCAGTCCGCACCGGTTTCCCTGGCGAACCTGAACTGACCGCCACCGAAGCCTCTCCATTGCTCGGTGAACTTCACGGTGGCACCGACGTGGAATTGGACGGTATGGATGTCCGTCCAGGGAGACGGCGACGCGCCGAAGAATCCCGTTTCTGCAAATCCAAAACCGTCGAACTGGTACTTGAATCCATACCCAAGTTCCCACGTGTCATTGAGCACCGTGCGTCCCTGCAAGCGAAGTCGCAGCCTGTCGAGGTCGAACTCGCCCTGGTTGTCATCTACTTCGCTGTTGAACACATGCGCATACTGCGGGTCGAACGTGATGGTGGTTCCGCGTGACAAGGCGTCGAGCTGGCCGAATCCAGGAACAGGTTCTACGTTCCTGGATTCATCCACGCCCCCAGCCTCCTGCAATGCTGCCAGTGATGGAAGCGATGCCAGCCCGTTGGAAGGGCCCGCTGAGAATGCGGAGGCAAGAATGATGGTTGGTACAAGTCCTACCATGTTCAGTTCGTCCCCTGGGTGGATCCGGTCAGCGCCGCATTGGCAGGCACCGTGTCCATGAGGTTCTGAAGAACATCATCTGTTGCAAGGCCCTCGGCTTCTCCTTCGAAGTTCAGGAGGCATCGATGACGCATGGCTGGCAGGAGGACGGATTGGATATCAGCAGGTTCGACACTCACGCGTCCAGCACGCAGGGCAACGACCTTTGCAGCGAGTATGAGTGTCTGGGCTGCTCGCGGGGATGCACCGAATCGCAGGTAGGTGTTGACCTGCGGGGTCGACAGGTCGCTCCCCGGATGCGTCGCCATGACAAGCCGAACGGCGTAATCCTGGACAGCATCGGAAACCGACACCCGACGAACCAGTTTCTGGTGCTCGAGAATGGTGGCTGCATCGAGAACCTTTTCAAGTTCAACGGAGGAATCGCTGGTGGTTCGATCGAGGATCTCGCCAAGTTCCTCCCGCGTTGAATAGCCCACGTGCAGCTTGAAGAAGAATCGATCCAACTGGGCTTCCGGGAGAGGATACGTTCCTTCCTGCTCGATTGGATTCTGCGTTGCCATGACGAAGAACGGCCGTTCCAGCAAGTAGGTTTCTCCGCCAACGGTCACCGAACGCTCCTGCATCGCCTCGAGCATCGCCGACTGCGTCTTCGGAGTTGCGCGATTGATCTCGTCGGCAAGAACGATCTGGGCGAAGATCGGCCCCTGGCGGAACTTGAAATCACGGCCTGTCTCGGTCTCGACGACGATCGTCGTACCGGTGACGTCTGCCGGCATGAGGTCGGGGGTGAACTGGATCCTGGAGAAATGCAGTTGCAATGCTTCCGACAACGAACGGATCAGGAGTGTCTTGCCAAGGCCCGGCACACCCTCCAACAGCGCATGTCCTCCTGCGAACAGGCAGGTCAATACCCCGTCGACGACGTCCTCATGACCGACGATGGCGCGGTGTATCTGTTCCCTGGTCTTCAGGTAATCGGCCTGGAAACGCTCGATTGAAGTCGAGTCGATGGTCATGGGTCAGATGGTACCTGCAACAGGGAAGAGCGATGCCGGAAGTCCAGGTTGGCACCTGGGCAAGCTCCTTGGCGACCAGCAGGCCTCGGGATCTAGTCGTCGGACTTGGAAATCTGCCAATACTCCAGCTCGACGGGCGCCTGGCGACCGAAGATCGAGACATGGACGCGGACAAGTCCCTTGTCGGGCATGACCTCGTCAACAGTACCTTCGTAGCTCTCGAAGGGGCCTTCATTGATCGTGACGTTGTCACCCTTCTCGAATTCGAGCTTGACTGTCGGATCCTCGTCAGGAACACGGGAGTCGAAGAGCATCTTCTCGACTTCGTCCGGTGACATGGGGGTCGGCCTGCCGGCGGTCCCGACGAAATCACCCACCCCGGTTGTTTCCTTGATGAGGAAGAAGACGTCCTGCGGAATTCGCCCGGCGGGGTCGAGTTGCATCTCGACGAAGATGTAGCCCGGGTAGAGTTTCGTCTCGGTAATGCGAGCCTTGCCACCCTTGAGCGTCCGTGTCTTCTCGGTCGGCACCATGATCCTGCCTACGGATGTTTCAAGCTGTTCGATCTGCACCTTCTTCTGGAGGGTATCCCGAACGTAATTTTCCTTGTTCGAAGCCACTCGCAGTACGAACCAGTCGAATCCCTGGCGATACATCGGCATGTCAACAGCCGGATCGAAGGCCTCTTCGTCGGCTTCGTCCGATGTCGGTTCCACAACTGCAGCTTTCTCAGCCGGTGCAGCTTTCTCAGCCGGTGCAGCTGCTTCCTGGGCCGGTTCAACGGCGGGGACTTCGGAATCTGGAGCATCGGCGATGGGTTCTTCGGCTACTGGTGCTTCTACAACCACCTCGACGGGCTCCTCGGCGACATGAATCTCCTCGGCTGGAGTATCGACTGCAGGTTCCATTACAGGCACGGCTTCCTCCGGACTGATATCTGCCGTATCAACAGTCGCATCGACTGCTTCAGGCGAATCTTCAGGTGTTGATTGGCTGCGATCTTCGTCGATCATGCAGTGTGCTCCAAGGAGATCATCCGTTGGAGGACGCGTCAAGCACGCCCATCCACCAGAACAGGATGTAGAAAACTCGATCAAGAAGGAAGCAGTAGAACGCGATGAGCATGGTCAATGCGATCACCGCCCATGTGCTCCGCTGGAGTTCCTTCCGGCTGGACCAGTTGACCTTCTTCATCTCTCCCTCGGTGGCGATGAAGAAATCAACCGTACGCCTCTTTGAACCGATCAGGTAATAGCCAAGACCGCCGAAGGTGATCCCGACAACAAGAGTGGCTCCAACCTGGACATAGGCGGTTTCCACGTCGCCGAAGGAAATCGCGTCCAGCCAGTCCCAGAGCCAGGTCAGCCCGAGGGCGACGATGACACCGAAAGAGATGGCCGACATGAGTCGTACCCAGTATCCCTGTCCACTCTTGTAGATGGCCCCTGCCATGATTCCTGCTCCGTTCCTTCACTCCACCATGAGGTGGAAACCATTCTGAACACGCCGGGAGTGACTCGAACACTCAACCTGCGGATTTGGAATCCGCTGCTCTGCCAATTGAGCTACCGGCGTTCCTGCGACGAGGTGCCAGACACCCCACCGATCAAATCACTTCCGCTTGATCTTGTGAAGCGTGTGTTTCCGAAGGCGGGGACTGAACTTCTTGAAGCCAGACTTCACCTTCTCGTCAATACCACCCTTCACGCGGATACTCGTGCGATAATTCAGGTCGCCGCACTCAGTGCACTGCAGCCAGACATATTCCCGATCTGTTGATTTCTTGGCCATGCCGCGCTCCCTGCTGTTTCATCCCCGGCCGAGGATCGGCCCTCGGGCGCCGACTCGCATGCGAGCCGGCGCCCGGAACCGTTTGAAGACACCTGGACCGAAGGTCTTACTCGACGACCTTGGTCACAACACCTGAACCGACGGTCCGACCACCTTCTCGAACTGCAAATCGCAGCCCCTCCTCCATGGCGATCGGCTTGTCGCCGAGGTCGATGTTCATCTGGACATTGTCGCCAGGCATGCACATCTCGGCACCCTGCAACTCCAGTGAACCCGTGACATCGGTCGTTCGGAAGTAGAACTGAGGCTTGTAGCCGGAGAAGAACGGGGTATGGCGGCCACCTTCCTCCTTGGTCAACACGTAGACCTCGGATTCGAACTTCGTATGGGGCGTAATCGTCCCGGGCTTGGCCAGAACCTGGCCACGCTCGATGTCCTCCTTCTCGATGCCTCGAAGAAGCGTGCCGACATTGTCGCCAGCCTGTGCGTCCTCAAGGATCTTGTTGAACATCTCGACACCGGTGACGGTCGTCTTTCGAGGCTCGGGGCTGAGACCGACGATCTCGACCTCGGTACCAACCTCGATCTTGCCACGTTCGATCCTGCCGGTTACGACCGTGCCACGACCCTTGATCGAGAACACGTCCTCGATGGACATGAGGAAGTCCTTGTCAACGGCACGTTCCGGTGTCGGAATGTAACTGTCGAGCGCCTCCATGAGTTCATCGATGGGCTTCCCGGATTCATCATCCTGGCCTTCGGCCTCCATCGCCTTCAGCGCGGAGCCACGAATGACTGGAATGTCGTCGCCTGGGAAATCGTACTTGCTGAGCAACTCGCGGATTTCCATCTCGACGAGTTCCAGAAGTTCCTCGTCATCGACCGCATCACACTTGTTCATGAAGACGACGATGTACGGAACACCGACCTGGCGTGCAAGCAGGATATGCTCACGCGTCTGGGGCATCGGACCATCAGTCGCTGCGACCACGAGAATGGCGCCGTCCATCTGGGCAGCACCGGTGATCATGTTCTTCACGTAGTCAGCGTGACCGGGACAATCGACGTGGGCATAGTGTCGTGACTCGGACTCGTATTCCTGGTGACTTGTTGCAATCGTGATGCCACGAGCCTTTTCCTCGGGGGCATTGTCGATCTGATCGAACGCTGCCGCATTTCCGAGGCCCTTGGCTGCCTGGCGCATTGTGATGGCCGCTGTCAAAGTGGTCTTACCGTGATCGATGTGACCGATCGTGCCTACGTTGACATGCGGCTTGTCGCGGACAAAGGTCTCCTTGGCCATGTCGTCTATCTCCATTCACGTTCAGCCCGCCTCTTGCATGCGTCTGGCGCATGCTCTCAGCGGATGTGTCTTCAACCTGTTCGGAACCTCACGGTCCCTGCCTGGCCACTCACGCAAGCGACCAGACCACGTACTTGGTTCCCCCTCGAAGCCGAGGAGGAATACTCCTGAAGCCACCGACGGGACTCGAACCCGTGACCTCACCCTTACCAAGGGTGTGCTCTACCACTGAGCTACGGTGGCGAGATTGCCGTCAGTACTCATCCTCTTGGACGGGGCCGAAGCACGCGGCAGGCAAGCCTGGCTCGAGTTCCGAACCCGTTTAAAAACCGCCCCGGAGTGGGACGGTCGATCGAGCAGTCTATAGGGAGTTGGGCAATGGCTCAAGCCATTGAGGGCATGAATGCCCTCTGGTGGGCCTCAAGGGGTCCCGCCAGGCTGAATCAAGGGCGTGGCCTTCCTCTTATCAAGGTCCATGATGCGGATATTCCGCCCCGTATTGAGGTTTGAACCCTCCAGTTCCCAGATCGTGGACCAGGCATCTTCCTGCCCGACGTGTCCATCCAGGAAGAGCATCAGGCAGGATGCTCCACCGTTGTAACGGAAGTCGATCTCCTGGAGGCAGACGCCCTCGTCTGGACGATCGCTGATGATGTTCTTGTCGATGTCGTAGATCAGGTCGCCCGGAACCGAGAATGACTCCATCGTGTCCTGGTAGTAGCCCTGCAACTGCGACTGGTAACTTGGACTTCCAAGAAATGCGGGGGTACCGCCGATGGTTTCTCCCGCAAACGAATCAACGAGGTACATCGATCGTGCAGGGGCATGGATCTGCCCCTCTGCCCATTCTCGATCGGTTGAAGATCTATTCAGATCACCCGAGTAATCCTGCTCGGATCGGCCGTCAAAGAAGTTGTTTGCGGCGAAGAAGCCAGGCATGTTCTGCTGCCAGGCGCCACTGCCGGAAGGGAATGCCATGCCTGCCGGTCGAAAGTCCATCGAATCCGGAAGCCCGACACGAGTCTTGTCGAAATCGACCTGGTTGCCGTTGTTGTCCCAGCGAGGGTAGTTCCAACTGTTGTCTGCAACGGATCGGAGCGGATTCTTCTCCCAGGAGGAGAACTGCTCGTAGTAGGCCCGATCCGGCGCAGCGTACTTGTACGACCTGTAGGACCGTTCGCCTCCAGCCCAACTATCCGGATACTGGCTGTAGTAGGAAGAGTCGGTCATGTGGGAGCCGACCTTGATGTCGGGCATGCCCAGTTTCTCATTCAGGTTGTTTTCTACCCACAGGATGTCTGCCCAGGTACCACGACCGATGAGGTCAAGTACCGGATCCCCCTGCATGTTGTATCGATTGTTGTTCTCGATCCACTGCACGACATCACCACCCTGGCCGGGTACGGGCGCAAGGCTGTATGCCTTTCGCGATGCCACGCTGCCAACCTCGGATCCATCCTCGTTGAGACGATCGAACTGGCTGGGCAGTATTCGTCCATCGTGGGAGTTCGTATACCCCTGCGCCCACTGGTTGATCTGGCGAAGGTGGTTCTTCGAACGAACGAAGGAATCGGAATCACTGAATCCGCTCGTGACGTAGAGCACCATCGCAACCAGGATCGCGATTACCGAAATGACCACCATGACTTCTGTCAGGGTAAATCCTCTGGTGTGCTGGTCAGGATGCTTCATGAAGTGGACCTTCCCTCGCTTTGAAAGGGACCATTTAAGCATATACCCAAACCTAACCAAGTCCAGTTCCGTGCGGAACCTGCTGCTGAATCGCATGACATCGCCCAAAAGTACCGGGAAATCAAGACGCCGCAGCCGGAAAGAGCCCTTGTCAGGACAGGTTCATCGTCATGAGGAACTCGGCATTCGACTTGGCCTTGCCCATTCGACTTCTCAGCAGTTCCATGGCCTCAACGACGCTCATGTCTGAAACTACCTTCCTGAGTCGGACGACCAGGTCGAGTTCCTTGGGATCAAGCAGCAACTCCTCGCGACGTGTTCCGGAAGCGGCAATGTCGATTGCTGGCCAGATCCGCTTCTCGACGAGCTTGCGGGTCAGGTGCAGTTCGGAATTGCCGGTGCCCTTGAACTCTTCGAAAATCACCTCGTCAGCCTTCGAGCCTGTATCCACGAGCGCTGTCGCAATGATCGTCAGCGAACCCCCGTCCTCGATGTTCCTTGCTGAACCGAAGAACTTCTTGGGCTTGATCAGCGCGGTGGTATCAACACCACCAGTACCGATCTTCCCGGAGTTCGGAGTGGCGTTGTTGTAACCACGTGCAAGGCGAGTAATCGAATCGAGCAGGACGACGACATTCTCACCGAACTCCACGATCCTCCTTGCCTTCTCCATCACGATTTCCGCGACCTGGATGTGGCGTGAAGCATGTTCATCGAACGTACTTGCAACCACTTCAACTGAATCAGGAGTGTTCCGCTTGAAATCAGTCACTTCCTCGGGCCGTTCATCAATGAGAAGCACGATTACCTTGACATCTGGATGATTCGTGGCGATCGCGGCTGTCATCTTCTGCAACAGGACGGTCTTGCCCGTCCTCGGAGGAGCGACGATGAGTGCACGCTGACCGAATCCCAACGGGGCAACCAGGTCGATGACCCGGGTTTCAAGAGGCTCGGTACCTGTTTCAAGCATGACACGATCCTCCGGGTGGAGGGGTGTCAGGTTCTCGAAGACAGGGAGGGTCGAGAGCACCTTGGGTGCCTCGCCATTGACTGAATCAACACGAAGGAGTGCGAAATAGGTCTCGGATTCCTTCGGTGGTCGAATGATGCCCCTGATGATCTGTCCGCGTCGCAATCCAAACCGCCTGATCTGAGATGGACTGACGTAGACGTCATCAGGTGAAGCCATGTACGAGTACTCGGGGCTGCGAAGAAATCCAAAGCCATCCGAGAGCATTTCGAGCGTGCCCTCGCCCACCATGAGGCCGTGCTTTTCCGCCCTTGCCTTGAGAATCTCAAAGACGAGTTGCTGCTTGGAGAGCTTGGAGAAGTCCTGGACCTTTTCCTTCTCCCCGATCTTCGCAAGTTCCTGTCCAGTCAATGACTGGAGTGACGCCAGGTCGTAGCCATCCTTCTTTGCGTCGTCGAATCGCTTCTGGGTCTTGGAATCGAGTTCCTTCTCCAGTTGCTTCGCCTCCTCCTCGAGCTGTTCGTCAGTGGGGACCTGTCCAGGATGCAGGGTCATGACGGCTACGCCGCCACCCTTGCCTCCTGATTTCTTACGTCGACGTCTTTTCTTCGCCATTGGATTCTTCCGTGTGGTGGACTGCATTGTGTTATCCGTGTGAGATGTATGCCCGGAATGCCGTGGTAAGCGGATGTACAGTCCAGGACTGGATGAAACGCGTAGGGGTTGTCCCGCGTCAGCGGGGTTCAATCGGAACGCGTTGTATCGGGTTCACGGTCTGACGAGTGTCTCAAGGATCTGCTCAACCTGATCTTTCAGGTCATCGACCCCGCCGTGATTCTTGAGAACATGATGCGCCCTTGCACGCTTCTCGTCAAGTGGCATTTGCTGATCTTCCCGTCGGTCCAGTTCCCCGGCATTCCATCCACGGGCCTCTGCAAGGCGTTCAAGGCGGATTGAACGGGGAGTATCGACAAAGAGAATCATGTCACATTGCTCGTCCAGACCTGCTTCAAACAGCAACGGTGCATCTATCACCAGCGCCGGCGTCCCATCGGGAGCAGCATCGAATTCCGCTCCACGTGCACGCTCAACCAGTGGGTGAAGAAGGGATTCCAGCTTCTGAAGTTCAGCGGGATCTGCGAAGACCCGCTCCGCCACAGCAGCCCTGTCAACATGCCCGTCATCATCGAAGACGGCATCTCCCCACCAACCAGCGATGGCCTGTCGGACCGACGCCTCATCGAGCATGGCCTTGGCCAGGGCATCGGCATCGGAAACAAGGCAGCCCATTTCGCGGAGAATGGCGGCGACGCGACTCTTTCCAGAGCCGATGCCGCCTGAAAGACCGATGGTGGGGGGTCGATCGCTGCTCATTGGATCACTCTCGACCAGGTTGTTCCGCCCGGATCATCCTTGATGGCAATCCCCTGCTCGAGCAACTCGTCGCGAATGCGGTCCGCCTCGGCCCAGTCCCGGGAATCACGCGCGGCATTTCTCGACTCGATGGCTGCTTGGATCGCATCTTCATCGACATCGGTTGACTGCAAAGCTTCACGTTCCAGATCAAGCACTCCAAGAACCATGTCCATGCGTTCGAGTGCGGCAAGATCCTCCGACCATGTTCCCTCGCCATCCTGTCCCCCTTCCCCATGCATCGGGATACTCCCGACGGCTTCGCTGAGTACGCCGATCGCACCAGCGATATTCAGGTCATTGCACAACGCTTCCTCGAATCGATCCAGTGCACTGACCAGGGGCCCCGGACCCGGTCTGGATTCATCCGCGTGATCTGCAAGCCAGGCCTGCGCCTTGGCCCAGCGATCAACCTGTCGCTGTGAATCCTTGACTCCCTGGAGCGTGAAGTTCGAGTTGACGCGATAGTGCGTCTTGATGAGTTCAAGCCGGATCGCAGCCGGTGATGCGCCACGCTCAAGCAGATCACGGAAGGTATAGAACGTCCCCTCGCTCTTGCTCATCTTGGACCCATCCACCATCAGGTGGCGGGTATGGAACCAGTAGCGAGCAAAACTCGGCGACCCATTGGCACACCTGGACTGCGCAATCTCGCATTCATGGTGTGGGAAGATGTTGTCCTCGCCGCCAGAGTGGAGGTCGACCTGACCATCCGTACCCTCGCCCAACAATGACATGGCCATGACGGAGCATTCCAGATGCCATCCTGGATAGCCGGCGCCCCATGGGCTGTCCCATTTCATCACGTGGGAAGAATCGGGTTTCCAGAGCATGAAGTCAGCTGGATTTCTCTTGACGGCCTGTGTCTCCATGTCCACACGACCACCTTCACCGCTTCGCAGTTCTTCCAGGGTATTTCCAGAAAGGTCACCATAGTCCGGGAAGGAGGCGACATCGAAATAGACGACTCCGTCGGCGGCGACGTAGGCATGCCCGTCGTCAACCAGTTTCTGCACCAGTTCAATCATCGATTCGATGTACTGCGTAGGTCGTGGAAGAAGTTCCGGGCACGAGTCGGCTTCTTCCACCACTTTCATTCCGAGCTGCTTTGCATCATGGACGAAAGCGTCTGCGTAGAAGGAGGCGATCGCCCATGGATCACCCGGGTCGAGATCGACTCCCTCGGGAAGCGTGCCTGACTTCTTGGCTTCCAGCAATCGCCTTGCAGCCTGTTCCATCTTGTCCTCGCCGCCACCATCCGGGTTCGCGTCGTCGGTCATGTGGCCCACGTCCGTGATGTTCATCACGTGCCGAACCTCGTAGCCGAGATACTCGAGCGTCCTGCGAAGGACGTCTGCATTCAGGAACGCACGGAAGTTGCCCACGTGCGCGTAGTCGTAGACAGTCGGCCCGCACGTATAGAAGCGGACCAGTCGCCCGGCTGGATCGAGGGGGGTGAACTCCTCCTGCGTCCGCGTCAGCGTGTTGTAGAGCCGAAAGGGCATGGCATGAACATGGTACCTGCTGCCAGACTCAGTCCTGCGGTCGTTCCCGATCCTTCACCGCCACAGCGGGATTCCCGATGTAGACCGACCAGGCCTTGAGGTCCTTCATCGCAACCGATCTGGCCCCGAGGATGACGCCTTCCCCAATGGTCACATCCGGACCAATGAAGGCACCCGCGGCAACCCATGCGTCGTCGTGCACCGTGATGGGTGGTCGAAGCAGGGGCATGTCACGTTTCGAATAGTCATGGGTGCCGGCACAGAGCTCCGCATCCTGTGAAATCGAGACGCGGGATCCGATCTTCACCGGGCCCAGGCAATAGGCGTGGACTCGATCTCCGAGGCAGGAGTTGACTCCCATCTGCAGGTTCCAGGGGCATTCAATACGGACCGTTCGTCGAATGACGCAGTCGGCACCGATGACGGCGCCGAATCGCCGAAGGAGGAATCTTCGCCAGGCGTACCAGTTGTGAAAGCTGAACCTGAAGAACGTCGACTGGACAAGCGACCAGAGTATCCGGCCGACCTTCTCGCGAGTTGCGTACGGGCTGGAATGGCGTTCCGAATCGTTCATGCAGGCTGCTCCCTGGAAGCAGATTCATCTTCGGCCTGGAGTCGCAGTTCACGAAGTTTAAGACCGATCTGCAACTCGTAGGAAGAAATGAAGAGACAGAAACGCAGGCCATTGAGTCCATCAAGAACGCCCAGGCGAAGTACATACATGTAGATAAATCTCATGAGCCACTTTGCTGGAAGGTGTCGATAGACGTGCCGCTTGAACCAGCGTCGCCGCTGGAGTTGATGACCGGTGATCGATGCGTCCAGACCCCCTTCGCGTGATTCATCGAAGATGGCCTCCGCTTCGAGCGTTGAGTACCTGTTGTGCTTTTCCATGTACACCTCCAGGCCACGACGATCCTCGTGGATCATCGGTGTCCGTATCCAGCCGGTGGGTCCATCGACGAGCAGGTGTTCATGAACAGCCCGATCCTCGTACCGACCACGCCCCCGCTTGAAGAATCTCAGGTTCCAACTCGGGTGGTATCCGCAGTGCTTGATTGGTTTACCGAGAAAATACAGGAGGCGATTGATGTAGTACCCCGCCTCTGGAACTTCGTTGACAGGCCGAGCCGCGATTGCTTCAAGCTGCTCTCGAAGCTGAGCCGTGATGACCTCGTCCGCATCGACGATGAGCACCCAATCGGACTCCATGGGAAGTGTCTCGAGTGCCCAGTTCTTCTGAGCCGCGTAGCCCTCCCAGGGATGTTCCACGACTTCCGCTCCAAGCTCGCGGGCTATTTCGCAGGTCCGGTCCGTCGAACCACTGTCAACGACATGGATCGACCGCGTCCAGCCCGCCAATGCGTGAAGGCAATGGGGAAGATTGCATTCCTCATTCTTCGTAATGACAAGCACATCAATCAAGGGCAGGAATCCAGTAGAAGGTGAACGATCGTAGCCCCCTACTATCGACCAAATCGCATGCTTGTTCGAGGCAACCGGTAGGTCCGAGAACGTCGCCCGTCAGGACACCGTGTTCAGGACACGCTCCCTGCGAGCCACGGCCGGTTCCCCGGTTGCAATATGCCACCCGGGAAGGCGACCCTCGACCATGGCCCGGGCACCAACGACGACACCCGCTTCGAGCCAGGCTCCGGGCAGCACGAGAGAATCCGTCGCTACCCAGCAGTCATCCTCGATCATGATCTCCGCGGGCGTTGTGTCATGGGTTGACGAAAGAAGCGTGCAGTACTGGCTGATGACACACCGGGATCCGATCCGGATTGGTGCAGTCGCCCGCATGAGAACCTCGTCACCGATCATGGTCAGGCCACCGATGGTGACGTTCCAGGGGCGATCAATATCAACGCTTCGTCGAAATCGCACGTTCGACCCCTGTCGCATGCCGGCCATCTTCAGAAGGAAGCGTCGGTAGCCATAGGTCGGGTGTGGGCTGAATCGAAACAACGGTCGGCCGAGGACTTTCCAGAACCAACGTCGAAACATGTTCATTCGCCTGCCTCGATCGGCTTCGCTGGATTGCCGGACAAGGTCGCGCTGCCGGGGTGCGATGAGTAGACACTTGCTCGATGCATGACCCTGCATCCATCTCCCAGCACGACTTCGGGTGCAATATAGGCGTCGATGCCGATGTGGCAATGATCACCAATCGTAATCGGCGGGCGAGTCAACGGAAATCGAGTGTCACGCATGTCATGCGAACCTGCGCACAGGTGGGCGCGAACTTCGATGACGACATCCGATCCGATCGTGATGGGCCCGAGCGAATACAGGATCGCACGCTCCTCGATGACAACCCTGTCACCCAGCGTGATGTTCCATGGAATCGTCAACTCGACCCTGCGTGGAAGGATGCAGCCCCTGCCGACAGTCCCACCGAACATCCTCAGAACGGGTGAACGCAACGCCGGAATACACCACGCGACTCGACCGATCGTTCCCCAGAGAAGGCGAATGAACTTCTGCCTGCTCGTCCAGGCAGACCGACGAGCCGGGGGTTCGTTCGCCATTGCTTCCTGGTTGTGATCTCTGGGTGCCGTCATCATTCCATCACCGTTTTCGGCAGAGACAGAAGTGAACTGCCGCCAGGCTCGACAATGGGCCACGTCGGGAGATGCGATCGAGCAACTTGACGACTGGAAGCAGCCTGAACTTCTCCAGTTCCCTGGGAACATGTACATGGCCGGTTCTCGACACGAGGTCGAGTCCGGCATTCTTCATGTATCGCTCCATCACGCCCGGCCGTTCCCATGCGGAGTAGACCTCCTGCCCCACCGCCGAACCACGGGAATTGATGCGCATCGCCGCGGGGAGGTACCAGCTGCAGAGGTTCGCATAGTTGAAGAGGAGTGTTGATCCAGACTTGATCACCCTGGCCATTTCCGAGAGTGCCTTGCCGGGATCCTCGAGATGATTGAACACGTTGAGGCAGATGGAGTGCGAATAGCTCTCATCTTCGAATGGAAGTTCGTAGATCGAGCCCTCTCGATACGCCCGGACATGCTTGCCAAATCCGGCGCCTTCGATATTCTTCCTCGCGACATCAAGCATGCCGCTGGAAATGTCGCAGACGGTCATGCTGATTCCCATCCGGAGAAGCGGGATCGTGAATCGGGCGGTACCGGGGCCGATTTCCAGCCCCTCGCCACTCCAGTCCTCGGTCAACTTTGCAACGATGCCCTGCTGGGTTTCATTCGTGAACACACCAGCCTTGCTTATCCATCGTTGCTGATCGTAGATGGTGCTGTCGGCATCATAGAAGCCGGGATTTGCTTCTTCTCGAATGCTCATGCCGCGATCTCCTCGTAGACGGCCCGGTGTTTCAACGCAATGGTTCCTGGAAGAAAGGTCTGCTCCGTGAATGTCCTCGCTGCATCACCAACCGAACGGCGAAATTCTTCTTCGACGGCAAAACGGAGAAGTCCTTCTGCGATGGACTGTACCGAAGTCGGATCAACAAGGCAGCCGCGTTCATTGGAGATCACCTCCGACATGCCTCCGACATCGGATACGACCGTTGGTCGCCCCGTCGCCATGGCCTCCAGAACAACCATGAAGTAATCCGAAGGTCCATAGGAATCCTTGAAAGGTGCAACAAGCACATCACAGGCTCTCATCAGTCCCGGCATGGTATCCACGATGCCTCGCTGGATCACTCGATCCTCGATATCAAGTCGCGCCATCTGGTCACGCAATGCCTGGAGACGGGCATTACCGGATGTGCGAGGCAGTTCCGTAGTCATGACGAGCCTCGAAGAAGGAACACGCTCAAGAAGAATGGCGAAGGCGTCGAGAACCCCCGAGAGATTCTTCTGCTCGGTCGCGTTGCCTACGAACAGGACGACGAACTCGTCCGAATCGATTCCCAATTCCTTTCGGGCTTCAACTCGTCCCGGTCCATCCTTGAATCGTTCCAGGTCGACTGGCGGGGGGATGACTGCCACCTCGTCCAGTCCCCAGTTGTGCATCGAGTCGGCAACGTTCCGGCTCATGGCAAGCAGCCTGTCCATGGAGCGGGCGGACCGGCGAAGCAGGCCTCGCACGATGGGGCGATTGAAACGGCCGCCTCTTCGTGGAATCGGACAATAGAGGGTGTGAAGTGATGGCAGTTTCGTCGCAGAGCGTACGCGGGATGATGCCAGGAAATACTCCGGAAAGCCCGAGTGGTTGTGAACGACATCGAATTTCGAACTGTGATCACCAGCCCACCTCGATGCCTGGCGAATGAACTCCAGACCGAACCGGATCGTGCCTGCATCAAGCGTTTCAAGGATCGATACCACCTCGAGTCCATCACGAACCTGCCCACGGCCCGCTGGATCCCTGACCTGGCCGAGGATCGTCACCTGGTCCCCAGCTTCCGCCTGTGCGCGGGCCAGCCCAAGAACCGAGGTCGAATAACCACCGATAATCGTGTCGCCCCCGAAGTAGGGGAACTGGGGGATGATGTGAAGAATCCGCATCTGGCCTTTCCCTGCTGGATTTCCGCTTGAAGTCTATCGGCCGCTTGGGCTGATGACCGTGCTTGAAGTACCAGAAACCCGGGAACCCCCTACCATTCGTCTGGGCGAAGGGGTGGTGACTGGTCGATCAAGAACAGACCCACCCAGGTGCTCACGCCCACCATTGTCTTGCCTGACTCGAGGAGAGACGCAGTGAAGGTCGTCATCCTGAACCAGTACTACGCCCCTGATGTCGCCTCTACAGGTCACCTCCTGCACGAATTGGCGAATGACCTTGCCACTCATGGAGCAGATGTTCAGGTCATCACGTGCAGGCCTTCCTATGGACCTCCTGAAACCTGGCAACCCTGCCAGAGGCATGAACGTACCTCCATGGGCGTCCGGGTCTTTCGAATGCGAAGCACGCGATTCAGCAAGGACAGGATCGTGGGACGACTCATCAACTCCGTCACCTTCCTGGTGCCGTTGTTTCTGCGTGTCCTCTTTCGGAAGAGGCGGGGCGAGGTCTTCCTCTATACGACCAACCCCCCGTACCTGGGAATCGTCGGAACCGTCGTCAGTTTCTTCAGGCCCCATCCCTACGTGCTGCTGCTGCATGATGCGTACCCACAACTAGCCGTCTGGGTAGGAAAGATTCGCAAGGGCGGGATTTTCGACAAGTTCTGGCACTTCATGAATGGAATCATGTACAGGAGGGCGAAGCAGACCATCGTGCTCTGTGATGCCGCGAAGGAACTTGTCTGCGACACCTACGGTGTCGATCCTGAACTCGTCCATGTCATACCCAACTGGGCCGATGGCGAGTTTCTGACCCCGATCGAGAAGAACTCCTCGCCATTTGCACTCAAGCATGATCTCCTTGATCCCTTTACCGTTCTCTACTCGGGCAATCTCGGGTTGTACTACGAGTTCGACACCATTCTCAATGCCGCGACGATCCTGCGCAACGAGAACTTCAAGCTCGTGTTCATCGGTGCGGGAGGTGTTCGATCACACATCGAACAGCAGATCAAGAAACGGGAACTGGAGAATACGCTGCTCCTGCCCCACCAGCCGTTTGATACGCTCAACGAGTCACTGAATGCATGTGATGCTTCTCTTGTCACCATCGCAGAGGGGATCGAGGGAATCAGCTTTCCCTCGAAGCTCTATTCCTCGCTGGCAGTCGGCAAACCGATCCTTGCGATTTCTGAACGATACTCCAGCCTGAAATCGATCATCGAGAACAATGATGCCGGTCGGTGGATCGAGTTGGGTGATCCCGATGGACTGGTCAAGGCGATCAGGAGCATGATGAAGGACCCCCATGGAACAGCACGCATGGGCAAGGCTGCCCGCGAACTGTTCAATCGCGACTACACGCTTCAGGCTTCGGCAGCGAAATACTCCGAAGTTCTCAGCAAGGCTTCACCGGAATCATGAGCAAGCAACCGGAACATGATGGCCCGCTCCGAGTACTCGTCATTACAGAGGACGACCCCCTGTACGTCATTCGATTCTTCGAGGAGTTCCTTTCAGCCCTGCCCGACAAGATCCAGGTCATCGGCATGACCGTCTCGGAGGCATTCCACGAACCGATCACGAAGACCGCTGCTCGCATGCTTCGGTTCTACGGACTGGTGGATTTCATGCGCCTTTGCGCACGATACGCAATGGCGAAACTTGGGCGACGCTCCATCGCGAAGCTCGCCTCTGGAATGGGCATCGAGCTGCTCCGAACGCCATCGGTCAATGACCAGGCGTACCTGGACCAGGTACGGAAACTGGAACCCGACGTCGTCATGTCGGTTGCGGCACCGGAGATCTTCCGTGAGGAGCTGCTGGCTGTTCCAAGACTCGGCTGTGTGAACATCCACTCTGGAAGGCTGCCTGCATACCGGGGCATGATGCCGACGTTCTGGCAACTGCTCGCCGGGGAATCCTGCGCCACCGTGACCGTGCACGAAATGGTCGAGCAACTCGACATGGGGCGTATTCTTGCCACCCTCGAGTTTCCCCTCAGGAAACGGGATCGACTTGATCGCGTGATCAACGGAACGAAGCGGGCCGGTGCCGGGCTGATGCTCGAGGTTCTTGAACAACTCAGGACCAACCGGGTCCAGCCCCGTGAACTGGACCTCTCGGACAGTGGGTACCATTCGTTTCCAGGACCCGAGGACGTTCGTGCATTCCGGAAACGTGGACACCGCATGCTCTGAACCATGATCACCAGGCACGCCATGAAACAACACCCCCCCGCAGCAATGTCGATCGACGTCGAGGACTGGTTCCAGGTCGAGAACCTGAAGTCGGTGGTTGATCGATCCAGCTGGGATGAGCGTGAATCACGTGTTGAACGGAACATGAACAGGATGCTCGACCTCATGGACGAGCGAGGCATTACCTGTACATGCTTCGTCCTCGGGTGGATTGCCAAGCGATTTCCCGATCTTGTTCGCCGCATTGCTTCCGCTGGACATGAAATCGCCTCGCATGGAACAGGTCATGACCTCATCTACTCGTTGACGCCGGAGGAATTCCGGGAGGACGTGAAGCGGAGCAGGGACATTCTGGAAGACCTCGTCGGGCAACCCATCCTCGGCTACAGGGCACCGAGCTTTTCAATAACGGACTGGGCCATCGACATACTGCAGGAACTGGGCTTCACATACGACTCCTCTGCATTCCCGACTGTTGCCCATGATCGATACGGAAAACTTGAAGGCATGAACTCCGGAGTACCTGTCAGTGAAATACGTCCAGGTTTCCACGAGATCTGCATCTCCTGCCTGCACATGGGACGGCGTGGCCTTCCCTGGGGCGGCGGCGGCTACTTTCGAATGATCCCCTACCCCGTGTTCAAGTCCGGAGTCAGAAGAATCCTGTCTCACGGGTCTCCCTACGTGTTCTACATTCACCCCTGGGAAATCGACCCGGGACAACCGCGAGTCCGAGGGCTCAGGAAATCACACGCTTTCAGACACACGGTGAATCTCGGTCGATGTGAACGACGCTGGACCAGCCTGCTTGATGATTTCAGGTGGACAACCATGCGGAATCTTCTGGACGAGTGGATTTCAACAACCGACTAGGAACGCCGAACAACCTCGGCGGGCGGCTGGTGCCACTGGGCTGACTCATCACGACCCCCGGCCTGGTACCACTTGACCATTCGTTCAATACCTTCTTCAAGCGATATCGATGGAACAAAGCCCGCCTGCCTTGCCTTGTCCGCCTCGAAGTGAGTCTGGTCAACGAAGAGTTTTCGAACACGGGCAGATGAGATCGGGATGTTCCTGCCGGTCAAGGCGATCACTACGTCGAATGGCTTGGCCATCAGGAGTGCAAGGCCAAGCGGAAGTTTCCTGACACCCTTGCGTCCAAGTGCCCGGGCGACCGTGCCACTGATGGACGCGCTGGTCATGTCGGGTTTTTCAACCCAGTTGAAGACCTCGAATGCCTCTCGTTCAGAACGTCCCCAGAGATGCAGGGTGGCAGCCATGATGTTCTCGATGTAGGAGAGACTCTTGATGTTTCCTGCCGAACCGGCCTGGAAGAACATGCCGGAGTCGATCTGCCGGATGAGTGAATACATGTTGGCGAAATTATGTGGTCCGAATGTCACCGTCGGCCTGATCACGAGGCAATGACGACCTTCGCCTTGGCCCGTCCATTCTTCAAAGACCTGCTCACCGGCATGTTTCGACCTTCCGTAATGACTCTCCGCAGCTGGACGCGTCTCTTCATCCAGGGGTGGTGGCGCACTTCCATAGACTGCAACGGTTGAATAGAAGCAGATCGAGCTGATTCCAGCCTCATCCATGCCCTTGCAGATGACACGGGAGCCTTGTTCGTTGACATCGAAGTAGGTGGCTTCCGCAATACCGAAGTCGTGGTTAGCGGCCGCAAGATGAAGAACGGCTTCACAACCCTCAAGCGCATCCCGGACCGCATCCGGGTCACGGATGTCACCATGCACGAATCGTTCGTGCGGGAGGTCGGCTGCAGGCTCGACGAGATCGAGGATGACAACCTCATCACCGCGATGCGCGTATTCCCTGCAGAACCACGAACCGATGAAACCGGATCCCCCCGTAACACACACCTTCACGCCGATTCCTCCTTGATCGCAGAGTCGCCCTGCTGTTCCCACCACTCGATCGTCCGCTTCAAGCCCTCCTTGAAGCCAACCTTCGCTTCGAAACCAATCATGTCCCTTGCGCGACTGGTATCAAGGCAGCGGCGAGGCTGTCCATCGGGCTTCGTGTCGTCCCACTCGATGCCGCCTTTGAATCCAGTCAGTTCCACGATGAGTTCGACAAGATCACGAATGGTGATCTCCATTCCCGTCCCGAGGTTGACCGGCACAGGTTCATCCAGTCGCTCGGTTGCAAGCACGATTCCTTCCGCCGCATCATCGACGTAGAGAAACTCCCTGCTTGCGCTGCCCGTCCCCCAGCAGTTGATCGAATCGCTTCCCGCTTCCCTGGCAGAAACACACTTCCTGATCAGGGCCGGGATGACGTGTGACGTATGCAGGTCGAAGTTGTCGTGGGGGCCGTAGAGGTTCACCGGGAGAACAAAGACCCCGTCAAGACCATACTGGCGGCGGTATGCGTCGAGCATGACCATCGCCGCCTTCTTGGCGATGCCGTATGGAGCGTTGGTCTCTTCCGGATACCCGTTCCAGAGGTCATCCTCGTTGAAGGGCACGGGACAGAACTTCGGATACGCACAGATGGTTCCGACCTGGACGAACTTTGAAAGGTTGTTGAGCCTCGCATGTTCGATCAGGTGGAGGGCCATCGACATGTTCGCAAAGAAATATCGCCCGGGATTATCCATGTTTGCACCGATCCCACCGACTTCAGCGGCAAGGTGGATCACGATATCCGGCGTGCAATCAGCATAGAGGCGGGCAACGGCCTCCTCGCTCGTCAGGTCATACTCCGCCCGGCGTGGGACCATGATCTCACTGCACCCCCTCGACTCCAGGAGGCCACAGACCTTCCTGCCGAGAAAGCCCGCGCCCCCTGTTACGACCACGCGTTGTCCCTTGAAGTCCATTGACATCGCTCCTTGCCTGCACAATAGCGTCGATTTCGTGGCCGGGACGGGTTCCCCTTCCAGCCTTGGACACTTCACCACGTTGAGATGACCTGCAAGGGGCATTCCCCGTCCGAGAACCAACCGAGGAGGAGGATGGGAGAACAATCGAGGTCTCCCCGTACCACCCGGTTGGCTGGGACTGCTATCCTGAACAACTTGCAGTACCGGGAAACGGTCCAGAACTCTTCGAGAAATGAGCAACACCATGTCAAGCGGCAAGCGAGCACTCATCACGGGGATCACGGGGCAGGATGGCAGTTACCTTGCGGAACTTCTCCTTGAGAAGGGCTACGAGGTTCATGGCATCATTCGACGATCTGCGAGTTTCAACACCGACCGAATCGATCACATCTACCAGGATCCACACGACAAGGCTGCCCGTCTCTTTCTTCACTACGGTGACCTGAATGATGGAGCCTCGCTCTCGTCGATCATCCGGAACAGCAAACCCACCGAGGTGTACAACCTCGGTGCCCAGAGCCACGTCCGCGTCAGTTTCGACAACCCGGTCTACACGGCTGATACGGTCGCCATGGGCGCATTGAAACTTCTTGAAGCAGTACGCGACTACCAGGAGCACAGCGGATACCAGATCCGCTACTACCAGGCGAGTTCATCCGAGATGTTCGGTGACGTGCGGGAAGTTCCTCAGAACGAGCAGACCCCCTTCTACCCGAGGTCTCCCTATGGATGCGCAAAGGTATGTGCACACTGGATGACCGTGAATTACCGCGAGTCCTACGACATGTACGCCTGCTGCGGCATTCTCTTCAACCACGAATCTCCACGTCGTGGAGAGACTTTCGTCACAAGGAAGATCACGCGTGCAATCGGTCGCATCAAGCATGGGCTCCAGGAGAAGGTGTACCTGGGCAACCTCGAAGCCCAGAGAGACTGGGGATATGCAGGAGACTATGTCGAGGGCATGTGGAAAATGCTTCAGCAGGAGAAGGCAGACGACTTTGTCCTGGCAACAGGCAAGATGATTTCAGTACGCACGTACGCCGAACTTGCCTTTGCCGAAGTCGGCCTCGATCCGGATGACTTCATCGAGATCGATCCCCGTTACTACCGCCCCGCCGAAGTTGAACAACTCCTGGGAGACTGCACGAAAGCCAAGGAAGAACTCGGCTGGGAAGCAACGACCAGTCTCGAGGACCTCGTGAAGATGATGGTGGAACATGATCTGGAACTTGCAGCACGAGAGAAGACGCTGCGCGACGCTGGTCATGAACTTCCGGCAACCACCGGACACGACCAGTAGATCCTGCGGATTCCATCAGCGGACATCAACGAATCAGGCTTCGATTTCGATTGATGATGTCCCTGCATCATTCCTTCGCAGAAGAACCACGGCTTCCCTCCATGCATCCCGCTGGAACTCGATGATCTCGAGCACATCATCCAGGTCTGCAATTCGTGTTGCCTGGGCCAGGAGCCCATGGAGGAATGCGTGCAGGGCGGCAAGCCGTCGAGCCAGTACATGTTCGACCCTCGTATCCGTGTCGACACCCAGTGCCATGAGGATCGCTCGGCATCGACCACTGTATTCAGCCACGGAAGCTTCATCACTGGTGTCGATTGCTTCTCGAAGCGATCGGAGCGATGTCACCGCTCCCTCCAGCAACATCAACCTGTACCAGGCTGGCGAGACACTCGAGCGGGCACGATGGCCTGTCTGGGGAGTTGGTACGTCTTCCTTCACACACGCGTCATCGGTCTGCTCAGAACACTGGGTACAGCGCAGTACAAAACAGTGTTCCTGCTACCGATAACGGAACACCGAAGCGCATCTTTGACCTGCTTCAAGCAACCTTCCCAAGCAGTCCATGGTCAACCTGGCCTGGCCAGCGTGGTTCTTGGAACGACTGGCTCCTGAGAACAAGCATGTCACCCGCCCATATGGCCAGAGTCCGCTGAAAGAGCTGCCGAGCTTCCTTTACCCGCTCATCTGCTTTCTGGGAACTCACCACCACATGCTGGAAAGGTGAACTGGTTTGCGTGCTGTCATGCATCGACATGCTCCAAGAGAAGCAAGTTCCAAGCCAAAGCCCAGAAACCCACTCCAAGTCTGGAATCGGCGATGCAGCGACCCGACTTTGTTCCAACTTGCGCATCAAGCGCAAATGGTGAAACTGAGGGCTGCATTTTCCTGTATCTACTTGCCTGACAAGGGTTTATGTTTATTCTTCCCGGGCCATCCAAACACTTTTTGTGCACTTTGCGACACACAACCAAGAGCCTGGTGCATAGGGGGAGATGAACACTGACTCCCTTCTCTCTCTTCTCTCCCTTCTCTCTCTTCTCTCTCTTCTCTCAACAAATGAACCCCGGCTTTGCCGGGGTTCATTTGTTCATGGGGTTTGATCTTGGAACCGGAATAGTTGTGCCGTGTTCCACGTGCAACATTCCGGCAAGTCACGCAGGCTTGAATCCCATCTTCGAGAGAATTCCATCGAACTGATCCATGTCATAGAACTCGATGGTCATTCTCCCCTTTCCAGCCTTCTTTCCCTGCTGCTTGATATGAACGCGTGTCCCCAGGTGCTCAGAGAGCTGGCCACCAAGGTCATCGAGGTGAGAACGGGTCGTATCTACCTTTTCAGGGGTAGTTGGCATTGAACCACCATCCTGGATTCGACGAATCCTTCTCTCCAGTTCTCGAACGGACCAGTTCCCGGAGATGGCCATCCGGACCAACCGCGTACGATCACTGATAGAAGTGATTGAGAGCAGTGATTTTGCGTGCCCACCGCTGAGAAGTCCGTTTCGAACCGCCTCCTTGGTTCCCTCATCAAGCTCATTCATCCTCAGGTGGTTTGTCACCGAGGACCTGTTGAGTCCAACCTGGTTTGCGATTTCCTGATGAGTAAGACCGAACTGATCCTGCAATCGAATGAACGCTTCGGCTCTTTCAATTGGGTTCAGATCCTCCCTCTGGATATTCTCAATGATGGACCACTCTGCAGCAGTACGATCGTCAATCTCGCGTAAAACCGCCGGTATTTCGCTTAAACCAGCAATCTCTGCCGCCCTGAGGCGTCTCTCGCCCGCAACCAACTCATAGCCATCCTCAATAGGCCGAATGAGGATTGGCTGCATGACACCGGCTGACTTGATTGACTCTGCCAAGGCTTTCAGAGCATCCATGTCAAATGCCTGACGTGGCTGCCATGGACTTGGTGTGATATCTCCCACGGGCACTGAAAGCAGTCCCTCCGCGAGATCCTTCCCCTGTGTTCCTCGTGGAACATTCTTCTCCTCATCTCCAGGCACAGAGTCAATACGAACTGGCGTATTGATCATGCTCTTGAGACCTCGACCAAGCCGGCTCTTCTTTTTGGTTGTGGCCATCAGACATCGATCCTTGTGTTTCAACTCACGGATTCAAGATGGTTGTGTTCCACGTGGAACATCTCTCAAGATTTCGACCCACTTGGGTGCTTCCGATAAGAAAATACAGTAGGGAAACATCCTTGGAAGAGGCCCCTGGACAAAGATTCCCCATGGTCACGGTGAAAGTACACCTGACTACATGGACAAAGATCCGTCATATTGCACGATCATGACCGATCTTACGCCTATTTACGTGATATGTCTTTATCTTTCGAGAACGTGATCATTCTGAAAGAATGACGACATCTTCTGGATCAACATGCAGGTGAACGGTTCCCTCATCTACTTCATCACCTGGATTCAAATGGAGCGTTCGCACCATTTCACTGCCTATTTCAACCAGGTGCTGGGCCTGGTCCCCAAGGAAGATCTGCTCAGCAATCATCCCAGAGAAGACATTGCTCTTTCCCGGCTTGAGAACCTGCTGGAACGCCTCTGGCCTGATTGAACACGTGACCTGCGCATCAGCAGGCCATGTCCTTGTGGGACTTACCGCGGTAAGGGATCCTGCTGAAGTCTCCAGCTTGACCTTATCTCCCTTGCTGGAAACAACTTGCGCTGAAAAGAAGTTGGTTTCCCCAAGGAACTCAGCAACGAATCGAGTTTCCGGGTTTCGGTACAACGAGCGGGGAGGTCCCAGCTGGCGAACTGTGCCGTCCTTGAGAACAGCAATCCTGTCTGCCATTGACAGCGCCTCATCCTGGTCATGGGTCACGTAGACGGTGGTAATCCCACTGGCCTTGCAGATTCGACGAATCTCCGTCCGCATATCCAATCGCAACTTTGCATCCAGGTTGCTCAGCGGCTCGTCAAGCAACAGCACCTCGGGCTTGACGACAAGTGCCCTGGCCAGGGCCACACGCTGTTGCTGTCCACCAGAGAGTTCATTTGGCTTCCGATCGCCATACCCGCTCATCTGGACCATCTCAAGGGCCTGCTTGATGTTCTCTTCACGTTCCAACTGCGGCTGCTTCCTGAGAACCAGCCCATAGCCGACATTTTCAGCCACGGTCATATGTGGCCAGAGTGCATAGCTCTGGAACACCATCCCGGTATTCCGACGATTCGGAGGTGCCGCGGTGACATCGCGATCGTTGAAATAAATCTGACCTGCAGTGGGGTCGATGAACCCGGCGATCATTCGAAGCAGGGTGGTTTTTCCACACCCCGATGGACCCAATAGGAAGAAGAGTTCCCCAGGCTCGATGACCAGGTCAATGCCGTCCACGGCCCTTGTGGGCCCATAGTGCTTCTGAATGCCTGAAAGTCTGATCGAAGTCATGCAGGACAAACGATACCAGTTGCAGTGGGGAAATGATGGTCTGCCCACAATGGTTCCTGCTGTAGGATGCCCCTGATGTCCAACACCCCTGTTACAGAGCGTCTCCGGCAACTGCAGGCATGGCGAGGTCCTGTCGGAAGGACGAAATCCATGGGTGACGCCATCGCCTCCCTGCAACGAAATGCCGAGAAGTCGCATCGTCAACTTGGATCCTTCGTTGAAGCGTGGGACACACTGCTCCCTCCGGAGTTGTCATCACAGACATGCGTGGAAGCCAAGCGGGGGGGAGTTGTTCATGTTCGAGTTGGCAGTGCCTCGATTGCCTGGGAACTTGATCGACGCCTTCGAGAAGGATTGCTCGAAGAACTCCGCAGCAGATGCTCGGGTGCGATCTCCCGTGTCCAGGTCCGCGTCAGCGGACAACTGCGCACAGGATCCTCGCCGAATTCAAGAACTGCATGACAAACGAACTCGAACTTCGCGTCAGGTACCGTGAATGCGACCCGATGGGAGTCGTTCACCACACTGTCTATCCAACGTGGTTCGAGATGGGGCGTACAGAACTGCTTCGGTCGATGGGGGGGTGCTATCGCGACCTGGAAGCGGCAGGCGTCTTCCTTGTCGTCGTGAAACTCGAGGTTCAATATCGACAACCGGCAAGGTATGACGAGGTGCTTACCCTGGAAACATCGCTTGTTCGATCGACCCGGGCGAAGATCGAACACGCCTACAGTCTGCAACGCGACGGTGTACTCCTTGCAACAGGTGAAACAACACTCGCATGCCTGGATGCTTCTGGACACATACGGGAAGTCCCCGGCTCACTCGTGACGGCGGGCGATGCCCCGGCGACCTGACCTGCTACTTGCCGATGCAGAATGATGAAAAGATGCGTCCCAGGACGTCTTCGGGGGCAATGATGCCGCCGACCAGGCCTATTGCATCAAGGGCTTCCCGCAACTGGGATGCGACAAGTTCAGGCACACCCTGCCGGCTTTGAACGAGCGACAAGGCTTCCTCGATGCGGTCCACGACTTCGTTCAGTGATGCTTCGTGTCGAGGCTGCAGTGCAACCGCATCTGAAGAAAGTGGAACAAGGCCTTCGCGGGTTCGATCACTGATCAGCTCCCGGAGTTCGTTGATCCCCTGGCTTGTTTCGGTTGAAACCTGGATGTCGCCATCACGACGGGAAGCATCCAGGTCATGCTTGGTTCGCACCTTGACGACACGATGATCATCCATCCAGCCTGCGTCATCATCAACTGGAAGACAGTGGAGCAGGAGATCCGCGTCGGCCAACATGCCCAGGGCATTGCTCTGCATCTGGAGATCAATCGGATTTGATATCGAGGATTCCAAACCAGCCGCATCAACCAGGAGTATTTCCGATCCTTCCACGTCGACCTGCAGAGGCTCGATGATGACGTCACGCGTTGTGCCTGGAACCTCGGTGACAACTGCACGCCGATTCGAAAGGAGCGCGTTGAACAATGTCGATTTTCCTGCATTCGGTGGACCGCAGAGCATTACGACCGGCAGTGCCTGCAGCACATCCATGCCGATGGCGCGATCAAGAACCTCCTTCAGCAACGCCAGCATCTCCTCGAGTTGTCCGGCCAGATCACCGGCTTCGATGGCAACGACGTCCTCCTCGTCCGTGAAATCTATTCCTGCTTCCACGAGAGCAAGTACTCCTGCCAGTTGATCCGCGATCTTCTCGGCAACTGCTCCAAGTTTTCCGGAACGCAGCATTGATGCCGCCTTGAGTTCCGCGTCGCTCCTTGCCGCGATGACAGCTGAAACACCCTCGGCCTCGGTCAGCGACAGTCGGCCGTTGAGCCATGCCCTGTAGGTGAACTCGCCTGGTTCCGAACGACGGGATTCAACCGCCTTCTCCTTCCCGAGTGCAATCAATGCATCGATGATCCGATCCAGCAGATGCGGCTGCCCTGGCAGTTGCAGTTCAACCACGTCCTCACCCGTGAAACTTGCCGGACCCGGGAAGGTCATCATCTGCGAAGGAAGGTCAAGCCCGTCCAGTCCAAGTCGCACAGGGGCGATGCGTCGTGCCCGGGGAACCGCCTCGGCAACACATGCCTCTGCGAGTGCAAAGGCTCCGTCACCGCTGACGCGGATGATGCCACGACCGGCATGACCCGGCGGCGAACTGACCGCCAGGATGACAGCGGTGGTCTCCACGAGGGAACCTCCCTACTTTCGTTTCTTGAACGTCTTCGCCTTCTTCTGTTTCGCCTCGGCCTTGCGACGTTCCAGCATCTTGGCATAGGCCCGTGCCTGCGGATCCTTCGGCTTCTTCTTCGGAGAAGACGGACGACCCACAACAGGTGCATCCCCCTCCTCTCGGTCGACCTGCCTGCGGATATGGCGAGCCTCGAGAATCCCCACGCTGCTGGATGTCAGGATGTACAGGGTGAGACCGGAAGGTGCCGAGTAGAGCATCAGCGGAAACAGCGTCACCATCATGATGCGCATGATCTTCTGCTGCGATTCCTGCTCCGGAGTCATTGTCGTCGTCGGTGGGCTCATGTACTTCTGTTGAACGAAGAACAGGGCTCCGAGCAGTATCGGCAGGAGGTTGATGCCGGTCATGTTCCACATGAGGAACGACCGAGGCGTCTCGAACTCGTAGAAGAAGTGATCCGGGCTGCTCAGGTCCGCAAGGAATGACCAGTCCCAGAACAACTGGAAGACGCCGAAGAACGCCGGTTCCTGTCGCAGTTCAAATGCGAAGTAGAGCACTGCGTACAGGGCGATCCAGATCGGCATCTGGAGGAACATGGGCAGGCAACCGAGCATCTGGAGCGGGTTGACTCCATGCTCACGCATCAGCTTCATCTGTTCCTGCTGCTTCCGCTTTGGATCATCTCCATGCTTCTTGTTGATCTTCTCCATCTGCGGCTTCAACTTGGACATCGTCCGCGTAAACCGCTGCATTCCAGTCTGGGATTTCTTCGTGATCGGGTGCAGGAGTATGCGAACGATGATCACAAGGCCGATGATCGCCAATCCCCAGTCGAACAGGACATAGTGATCGAGGAATGCAAGCACCACTACGAGGATGTCTGCAAGCCATTGGAACGTGCAGATCGCGCAGAACGCCGACATCTGGAAGAGGATCAGGCCCCGCATGTTCAGGGCCTTGTATGGCTCCTCATCATCAAGCATTTCGCGTTCAAGAGGGCCGGCGAAGAGGCCCATGCTCAAGTCCTGGCTTCCGCCCGCGGGGACCGTCGCCAGGGGGCTCACCAGGTTGCACAGGACGACCGGATCATCCGAGCCTGCTCCCTGGATCCACTTGGCGATCTTTTCCACCACGGGTGCCAGTGACCGATTGCCCGTTCCCTCGGGCCCGAGGATGGGATGAACCGCCAGGCCGAAGTACCTGTTCGTCGAAGCGAACCAGGACAGGGTGTATCCAACCTCCTCGCTGAGCGGGTTCGGCCAGAAGAAGCGACTCTCCTCCAGGTCGGTCGCATCGGTCATCTCCTGGACCATGTCACCGCCGGCAATCACGTCCGCGACGTGGCCGGGATCCTGGTCTTCTGGATACTCGTATCCGAAACGGAAACGACGACGGTCCATGTACCTGGCACGATCCGGATACAAACTGCCGGGGCCATATTGAACCCATCGGAACTGAATTGCCGCGGTGGTGTGGTTGGTGACGGACTGGTGCAGGGTGATGTCGTATCCACTGCCAAGTTCAAAACGACGCTCGATCGTGGCAACCGGGTCACCGTTTTCAGACAGAATCCTCGATGTAAAATGTCCGGGACCAACTTCCTTCCAGACTCCGGGTGGCGTCAGATCAAGCGACGACTCATTACCGATGGTGATCGACTGGGCCGAAAAGATTGCGATTGTCCGATTCTGCTGCGACCCGTCGGGTCCGACCCATGAAATGGGCTGTGCTTCCTGGAGCATGTACCGTTCTTCAACCGGCAACTCGTACCCGGATGCATCGCCGGCCTTCAATGCCGAGAAGTACATGTCCGCCTGGCGTTTGGCAGCTGCCGTCTCCCAGATGTCCGCGAAGGGGATTGAAACGATCCCAGCGCCAGCACGAGTGAAGGTCAACTGCATCGACCATGTTTCTGGATCATCAAGGCTGCCCATCACCGAGTTTGGCTCATCAGCCGTCCAGGGATACTCCTCCAGGTGGAGTCCCTTGAGCGACGAGAGCTCAAGCTGCTGTGGTTCCGCCTCCGGGGCGGGGGACGCAGGTTGTTCTTCTGCCGTAGTGGTCGTTGTCCCGGACCCGGCGGTACCGGAAGACGGTTCTGCCTCAGGCGAGGACGTTGTCGTGGATGTCTCCTCCTGCTTGCTGGCCCGGTCCCTTCCCGGAGCGAAGATCACCATGGAGACAAGCAGCACCGCAACCGTCAGGACGGCGAGCGGAACGAATGTTCTGAGTTTCTTTGAGGGTGCTGGTGGCATTGGAGGATATGGGTCCCGCGTCAACGTCCCTCAAGAAGGCGATCGCCCAGCCAATTGCTCAGCTCGGGAATGGCATGGATCTTCTTGACGACCGATTCGACATCGTATGGGAGTCGATAGAACTCGACCTGTGATTCCGTTTCATCAAGAACCGCATAACTGGCCCTTGGATCCATGTCTCGAGGCTGTCCAACCGAACCAGGGTTGATGATGAGAAGATCATCGCCCTCCAACTTGTACACCGAATCGACATCCTCAGGCGGATAGAAATCCGGTTCGTTGGTAAAGACGCCGGGAACATGTGTATGGCCGACCATGCACCACTTCTGTACCCGGTCGAAGATCTGCTGCATCTTGACCGGTGAGTTGATGGCGTCTTCCGGAAAGATGTACTCGTTGATCGGTCGCCGCGGCGACCCGTGAACGCAGAGAAAATCTCCGAAACTCACCCGTACCTTCAAGCCTCCGAGGAACTCCCACCGTCGAGCAGCGGCTTCCTCATCGGGTTCCTTCTCGAACTGGGCTCGTGTCCAGTACGCGGCTTGTTCCGCGGCGGCATTGAAATTCGTAGGTTCGTACAACGCACCGTAGTCATGGTTTCCAAGGAGGGACCATTCGCAGACATCGGCAACGCGATCCACGCAGGCCACGGGATCCGGACCGTACCCGAGGATATCGCCGAGGCAGATGATCCTGTCGGCATTGCGACCCTCGATATCAGCAAGGACCACTTCGAGGGCCTCGAGATTGCCATGGATGTCACTGACGATTGCGGTACGCACCGGGGCGTCTCCTCCCGTAATGGGAAACGAGGATGCTATGCCCTTGGATACCAGACCGTCAACGTCCCCCGCACCACCAACCTCGGAACCTCACCGTACAATGCTCGACCTTCCAATCCCCTGGAGCGTGGAGTACCAGCGTGCCTGAATCAAAGCATTACGATCTCGTCGTCATCGGAAGTGGGCCCGGAGGCTATGTTGGAGCCATTCGTGCAGCCCAACTGGGCATGAAGACCGCCGTTATCGAACGAAATCGCCTCGGTGGCGTCTGCCTGAACTGGGGTTGCATTCCCAGCAAGGCTCTTCTCCACAATGCCGAGTTGTGGAATGAAGCGGTCACCCATGGGGATGAGTGGGGATTTTCATTCGAGAAGGCCTCCCTCGATTTCCAGAAGGCCATCGGGCGAAGCAGGGGCGTGGCCGACAAGCTCAACGCCGGCGTTGGATTTCTCCTGAAGAAGAACAAGATCGATCACATCGAGGGACATGCCAGGATCACCTCCGGAGCAGGCAACGGGACTCCCTGCTCGATCGAGCTGACGACTGCTGATGATGACTACTACCACGGGACGGGCAGCGGGATGAATGGAACCGTCACGGCGGACAAGATCATCATCGCCACCGGCGCCGCTCCGAAGGAGCTGCCCTTTGCCCCCTTCAATGGAACAACCATCGTTGGATCACACGACGCAATGGTGCTGCCGAAGCAGCCGGGGAAACTGGTTGTCATCGGGTCCGGGGCGATCGGCATGGAGTTCGCCTACTTCTACAACGCGATCGGAACGGAAGTCACCGTAGTTGAAATGCTGGACCGAATCCTTCCCGTGGAAGACGAGGATGTTTCGAAGGCTGCACTGAAGGCCTTCAGGAAACAGGGCATCACCTTCCACGTTGGAAGCATGACCACTGCTGTTGAAACCAGCGAAAACGGCGCAACTGTCACGATCCAGGATTCAAAGGATACGACCAAGACCGAGCAACTCGAGGCCGACGTTGTACTCGTGGGCATCGGAGTCGGTGGTAGATTCGAGGGGCTCATCGGCGATGGCCTTGATCTGGAACTCGAGAAGGGCCATATCAAGACCGACGCTCACAGTGCAGAGGAGCCGACTTATGCCACGAGTGTTCCCGGAATCCATGCCATTGGCGACGTAATCGGCCCCCCATGGCTCGCCCACGTCGCTTCCGAAGAAGCCGTTACCTGCGTCGAACGCATGGCTGGACACGATACGCTCGGAGTGGACTACGCCTCCATTCCCGGTTGCACCTATACGAACCCACAGGTCGCCTCCATCGGGATGACCGAACATGCAGCCAGGGAAGCTGGAGTCGAGTACACCGTAGGCACGTTCCCACTGAGTGCACTGGGCAAGGCCATCGCAGTCGGCCAGACGGAAGGGTTTGTCAAGATCATCGCCTCGAAACCGTATGGTGAAATCCTTGGAGCCCACATCATCGGAAAGGATGCCTCGGAATTGATCCACGAGTTCTGTCTCGCCATTCGACTCGAAGCAACTGCAGAGGACATCATCTCCACGATGCACGCGCACCCGACGATGGCTGAATCGATCCACGAAGCTGCACTTGGAACAGAATCAAGATCCATCAACTCCTGAGCCTGCCTTCCCATGACGGACTTCCATGAGCATGTTCTCGACAACGGCCTCCGGATCGTGGCTGAAGTGGATGATGGCGCCTACTCGGCGGCAATGGGCTTCTTCGTGAAGACCGGCGCTCGTGATGAATCATCCGACCTGATGGGCGTCAGTCATTTCCTTGAACACATGATGTTCAAGGGGACACGGCGGCGATCTGCTGCCGAGGTGGACCAGCATTTTGACGACATCGGTGCCCGGCACAATGCCTGGACCAGCAGCGAGATGACCGCCTTCCATGCCCAATGCCTGCCAAGGCACCTGCCTGATGCAGAAGACGTGCTTTCCGACATCCTCCGACCGGCCATTCGAGAAGAGGATTTCAACGACGAGAAGGGCGTGATTCTCGAAGAAATCGCCATGTATGCCGACCAGCCCTTCTGGAGACTCTACGAGCGGTCGCTTGAGACCTTCTACGGAGGGCATCCACTTGGACACCGCGTCCTGGGTACCAATGAAACGGTTGCCTCGATGAAACGCGATGCGATGGCCGATTACTTCGAGCAGAGGTATTCCGCTGACAACACCATTGTCGCCATGGCGGGTCGCCTGGATTTCACTGAGATGGTCCAGCGACTCGAGGAGCATTGTGGTGAATGGATTCGGACCAATGCAGATCGTTCCTATCTCGAGCCGAAACTGACCAGTTCGCGTTTCGAGGAGAAGGATGCCCAACTTGCAAGGCACTATGCCTGCATGGTGAGTCCTGCCCCCTCCCTGCAGTCCGACCAGAGATACACGGCAGCAATGCTCGCTCATATTCTCGGGCACCACGAAGGGTCACGCCTCTACTGGGCACTTGTTGAACCAGGTCTTGCCGAGGAAGCGCAATGCCAGTTCGATGGCCGGGATGGCTGTGGTGAGTTCATCCTGTGGCATGCCTGCAACCCCGGGGATGCCGCACGTTGCGAGTCGATTGTCCTTGAAACCCTTGATGAACTGGTCGGCTCCCTCACCGAAAGTGATCTCGAGCGGGTTCGAAGTCTGGCAGCGACTGCGGCAACGGTTGCCGGCGAACTGCCGGCTGGTCGCATGCAGCGCTTGGGACAGATCATGACCTCCACGGGGGAATACCGAAGCCTTGATGAAGATCTCAAACGGATCCTCGACGTGAACCTCGACGATCTCATCGAACTCGTCGAGGCATTTCCCCTCAAGCCGATGGTGACAGGTACGCTCGGGCCCGACGGATCCGACTGATCCATGCCGACGGTGGCAGGCAGACGTGCTATTCTCTGGACTGGCAATGACGATCACTCCAGGCACCAGGGGCATGATGCCCGCCGACGTGAATCACAGGCTCGATGAGCATGCCTTTGTCGGTGCCGTTCTCGGGCTGCAGAAAACAATCCCGCTTCCCGATGTTCCGGAACAGGCATGGGAGCAACTGCTCACCGCCGCCTACGACCTGGCCTTTGCCTATCTGCATGACAAGCACCTTGAGCATGTAAATACATGTTCCAATCCAGTTGCGACCTCCTTCCTTGAAACCATCTTCGCTGCCGACTGCGAAGAACTTGATGAGTCCGGCCTCGCGGCGTTGCACGAAACAGTGCTTGAACGCACGCCCATCTACGACAACATGGGTTGCCTTGGTGCCATGGAACGTGATCGCAGCAGGCGTGAACGAATGGGGGCCTTCTATACGCCTGACCACATCGTCGACTCCCTGCTTGAACGATCGCTCGATCCACTGCTCGATCTGGCGGAACAACAGGATGATCCCGTCCGAGCAATGCTCCAGCTTCGCATATGCGATCCAGCATGTGGCGCCGGTCATTTCCTCGTACGGGCAGGTGAGCGATTGGCGAGGAGAGCAGCAAGGCATGTCCATCCCCGCGATGTTCACTGGGTTCGAGTCAACGCCTTCCAGGACTGTCTCTACGGCGCTGAACTGGATCCCGTCAGTGCACATGTATGCAAGCGGCGACTCTGGAGTCTCGCGGCCGACTCGCAACTTTCGCCCTCGATCTTCGATGAGCGTATTCATTCGGGGCATGGACTGCTGGGAGCACCACCCGGGACCGGGACGCTGATGGACTGTGACGCATGGACTGCCGAGCGACTCGACAACGAGGCCCTTGATGAACTGAGGCCCGTTCACTGGCACCTCCTGGCAGAACAGGGGTTCGACCTGGTCATCGGGAATCCGCCGTTCATGAACCAGCTTGCACGGGACACCAGCATGGACCGGCAGCTGGCTGCCCTGCTTCGGGACCGCTTCGGTGACATGGTGAAGGGATATGCGGATGTAGCCAATGTCTTCCTTCGCCTGGCCGCTGACCTTGTCCGACCCGGTGGGCGTATTGCGCTTCTGCAACCCTGGTCGGTACTTTCATCACGCGATGCCGGAGGCATCCGTCGTGACCTGGCCATGCGATTGCGGATGACAGACCTCTGGGTTGCACTTGAACACATCTTCGAGGCCGGCGTTCATGTCTGTGCGCCTGTCTTTGAACGCACGATGATTCGAAGAGGATCGCTCCACAGAACCTCCGGAGCATCCTTTGAACCTGCTGAAGACATTGAACTCGACATGGATGTCCTCGCCGGGGAAGACACCTGGTCAGGTCTCATCAGCGACCTTGTCGGCATTCCACGTGTCGATGTCGCCTCGCATGACAACCTGGAGAGCATTGCAACTGCAACGGCTGATTTCCGGGACCAGTACTACGGACTCCGGGGCTGTGTCCAGGACGCGCTTCATGATCGACCCTCTGCAAATTGTGCCCCGCTGATCACGACTGGTCTTGTTGATCCAGCAACATGCCGATGGGGGAAGAAGGTGACCCGATACGACGGTCGCCGATGGAACCGGCCTCAGGTCAACCTCGACACTCTGGCCACACGCACGGAACTGGAACCCTGGGCCAGGGCAAGGCTCGTTCCGAAACTCCTGCTTGCAACCCAGACAAAGGTGCTGGAGGTCTATGTCGACAGGGAAGGTTCCTGCCTTCCACTGACTCCACTGATTACGATCCAGCCCAAGGATCCAGGCATGCTCTGGCATCTGGCCGCAGCACTTGCTTCCCCGGTCTGTACGGCCGTTGCAGCAGGGCGGTACCTGGGAGCTGCACGCAGCACGAATGCCATCAAGTTGTCGGCTTCGCAGGTGCTCAAACTGCCCATGCCCTGCAACGAGGAACCCTGGAATGCTTCCGCTGCTGCATTCCAACAGGCATCCGAAGCAGAAGACGCACATTCCCGACTGCAATACCTCCGTGAGGCGGCACTGGCATCGTGCCTTGCCTATGGCTGCAACGATGAGGAATCCGACACGCTTCTCCATTGGTGGAACCAACGGTTGCCAAGGTGAAGGGACGTGTTGAATCGGGCCTCAGGTTCCGGTCGACGATGAACTGAGTTCAGGGAAGGCCCACCGCATTGCTGCAGGTTCCTCTCCGAGCAGGTCACGTGCGTACACGGCAAGCAGGCGATTGGCACGGTCAATAACCTCATCATCAACCGCCGTCGATGATGATTCCGCATCGAGTGAACGAAGCAGTTGAATCGTTGATGGGCGAACACGCCAGCGATCTGTGGCACCAGTATCCGCCACGGTTCCGCCACGCTGAGAACTGAAGCCAACAGCATCGGATGTTTCGTCCAGCAACTCGCCTGTTTCAATGTCATGGTCAATCACCGGCCTGTAGCCGCAGGTACACAGGAGCTGCCATTGAAAGACCAGGGTAGAGCGTGACGCCTCACCTTTCAGCGAGCAGCGTGTCAGGGCGGCCTCGAGCGAATCGAAGACATCCGGGTGCGGGTCGTAGGCCGTCAGCATCCTGTTCACGAGATCGACCATGTAGAGGGATGCCCGGTTTGCCGCCAGGTCATGGCGAAGAGCACGATGAACCTGCTCCAGGTGCCAGGCCGTCAGGAGGGCCAGGTCGCGACCAGGCTTCAGGATGGCCACGATCTGCCCGCTTGTCAGTGGGTCAAATCCACCTGAGAACGAGCTGTGGGCCCGCTTGGCTCCCTTGGCCAGCCCACGCAGCAGTCCATGCTCCCGGGTCAGGAGGCTGACGGTCTGGGATGTTTCGGAGAAATCCCAGCACCTGAGACACACTGCGCTGTCCGTCAAACTGGCCACGAACTGACTGTAGCACGGATATACTCGAAGCCATGGCCAGGGTCATTGCGATGCTGAATCAGAAGGGTGGTGTCGGCAAGACCACGTCAGCGGTCAACTTGGCGGCAGCCTTGGCCAGTCGCGGGCAACGCACCTGCCTTGTTGACCTTGACCCGCAAGCTCACATGAGCCTGCATGTCGGACTTGATCCGGACGAAGCAGGGTGCACGATATACGACCTGCTGCTCGATCCAGATCGGAACATCGAAGAAGCGATTGTGAAGGTTGACGAACGGCTTGATGCCATCGTCTCCGAAACCGATCTGGCAGCAGCCGAGACGGAGCTGGCCGGACAGGCTGGGCGACATGACATCCTGGCAAGGGCCTTCAGCACGATTACCGATCGCTACGACATCGTCATGATCGACTGCCCCCCGAGCCTGGGTGTGCTCACGCTCAATGCCCTGGCAATGGCAAACGAAGTCTTCGTTCCCATGCAGGCCCATTTCCTCGCGCTCCAGGGTGTTGGAAAACTCCTTGAAACAGTCGGACTGGTCTGTCAATCAGCAAATGAACGACTCGAGGTCACTGGGATACTCCTGTGCATGCACGACAAGCACACCAACCTTGCCCGCGAAGTCGTCGATGATCTCGAGGCATTCTTCGGAGAAGCAAGAAATACCGATCTGCCCTGGCGGAATTGCAAGGTGCTGCTGCCTCCCATCCGGCGAAACATCAAGCTCGCGGAAGCACCCAGTTTCGGTCAGACCATCTTCCAGTATTCACCGACAAGTCATGGCGCACGCGACTATGGCAATCTTGCTGATGGGCTGCTCGAACGCTGGAGAGCGGATGGATCTGGCGAGGAAAATGCAGCCTGCGGAGCATCCGAGACACAGGGCGTCGCGTGATCAGTACAGGGCTGCTCGAACCTGATGCGCTTCGGCGGGAACGGGTTGCAAGACCATGGCGTATTGCATTTGTTCTCTTCACGCTCGCACTGATCGTCGGTACGCACCTGCCAGGTCCGGCACCAGAGGACATTCAGAACACGCATGCTTCGCCGGACAAGTTCATGCATTTCGTGGGCTTCGGCGCATTCACGGTCCTGCTCTGGATGACCGGATGGCTTCGCTGGTGGTGGATCACGAGCGTGATCGCAATCGGGTTCGCCATCATCGATGAGTGGACACAATCCTTCATCGGTATCAACCGCGAATCCTCCGGCAGTGACATTGCGGCAGGCGTGCTCGGCGTGCTGGCGGCAACAGGCTGGATGACGGCCCTCTCGCCTGCAGGTGACAAGGTGTCGCTGACCCGGAACAGGCGTGGCGGCTATATCCTGGAAAGTGTTCTGGGCCGAACCGAAAACTGGTTTCTTCTTGGACTTGCCGGCATCGTTCCGTTCATACTCGTGGCCGTACTCACCTATGCCTTCGCATGGAACATGATGGATACAAGCCTGCCGAACATTTCCTTCGCCCTCGGCATGATTGCCGGCATCATTGCCGTGCTGGTCCTGTTCAAACGATTGATGGAACCCGTGCAAACGGCGATGCAGGACGACTGCCCCTGCTTCTTCTGCGGTGTGTCAATGGTTCAGAGTGAACCGAGCACCGATGGTTGGATGGAATGCTCCTCGTGCAGACGACCAGCACATCAATCGCAATGGCGGACGCTGGCATTGCCACGAATACCTCTCTCCGTCATTCTTGCCTCGGACGGTGTAGTCGGGTTCGCCTGCCTATTCCTGTACATCGTCATCTCGATCATTGTCGGCCCGGCAATACTGCTGACCGCCGGCCAACCTGGGCTGGCTGGCGTGATTGCCTGTACGGGCATCACCCTCCTGGCCGCCATGTTCTGGGCCTGGAGGCGGAACAGCCTGGCCATGATCTATCACGATCTTGGAAGCCGGTGTGTTGGATGTGGCCTTGATCTTTCTTCGAGAAGTGATCACCGCGGCGTGGGGTCCTGCCCGGATTGTGGACTTGATTTTGCGCGTTTCAAGCATCGAACAGACGAAGAGTCGGGTGTAGCGGGCCGTGAACCCAAAACACACAATGATGCCTGATCGACTCGAGTCCAACACGCGTACCGTCACACTGGTGACTGCCTGCAGCCGCCTGACCGGGCTGGCACGGGATGCCGTTCTCAGCCGACTTTTCGGTGTGTCCGAGTTGATGAGCGACTTCTGGATCGCCTTTCTCGTGCCCAACCTGTTCCGCCGTCTCTTTGGCGAAGGAGCCATCGGGGCCTCCTATCTTCCGGTCTACACGAAACTGAGCAAGTCGAACCCAGACCAGGCCGGGCAGTTGGCCTCTCTGCTGCTTGCCGGGCTGCTTGCCGCCATGGGCATGATTGTCCTGTTGGGCGAACTTGTGCTCTTTCTCGTCTCGGCAACACGTGACCACTCGGATCCAGCCATCTGGCTCATGATGCTCATGCTCCCCTACATGCCCCTGGTGTGTCTTGTTGCGATCCTTGGTGTCATGCTGCAGGTCCATGGTCGTTTCGGACCACCTGCAGCAGCACCACTGTTGCTCAATGGAGCCATCATCGCTGCTGCCGTGGGCGTAAGCCTGGCGACCGGCAATACGACACCTCACGCAAAGATCGTGACAATCGGCTCCGTTGCCGGAGCAGTTGTTCTTGCGGGAGTGCTCCAGGCCGCATGGCTCTTCTGGTCTCTTCGGAAGGAAGTCCAATGGACCTGGAACAGGGCGGAAGCTTCTGCCCCGTTGCGACGTGTACTTCTTGCTGCCGGTCCGATGCTGCTGGGCATCGGCGTCCTGCAGTTGAATACCTTCATGGATGGAATCATTGCCAGCTATCCCACCTTCTTCGACACGGACCAGTTCCTCGGCTGGCAGTACCCGCTGGACACGGGAGCCATGGCCGTCCTGAGTTTCGCCCAGCGGCTCTACCAGTTCCCCCTCGGCGTCTTCGCCATCTCGGTGGCCACTGCGATCTATCCATTGCTGGCACTCCAGGCTGAGGACGAATCCAGTTTCAGTGATACGGTTCGACGCGGGCTACGCCTCGTTCTCTTCATAGGCCTTCCCGCGAGCATCGGCCTGATCCTCGTCCGTGAACCCTTGACTGCCTGCGTCTACCAGGGAGGCGTCTTCACCTCGGCCGACACGATGCAGGTCAGTACTGTTCTCCTGGGCTATGCCGTCGCAATCTGGGCATATTCCGCCAACCAGGTCCTGACACGAGCCTGCTATGCAAAGCTTGATACACGGACACCTGTTCGCATTGCCGTACGCATGGTTGGATTGAATCTGCTTCTCAATGTCACGCTCATCTGGACTCCACTTGGCATCGCCGCCCTGGCATGGTCAACGGGCATCTGCGCCATCCTGCAGTTCATGCTGCTCCTGAAGGCATCCAGAGCACATGTTCAAAACCCCTTCGATGTGGTTGTCGCCCGATCAGCTCTTCGATCACTGGCGTTGGCGATTGCCATGGGAATCGGCGTTGGGTTCGTCATGCTCGGACTCGAAACCGGCAGCACGTTCCTTGAACATCTCCTGCAACTTGGAATCCTCGTCGTCGTCGGCACGGTGATCTACGGCGGCGGTGCCATGCTGCTGGGAATGCCTGAGTTGAAATGGGCGTTGGGGCGACGCTGATCAGTCGACATGCCATTCACGGCCATCACGCCGAACTGGCCTGTAGAGAGTGTCGCGTTCGACCGGCTGGAACCCGGCCTCTCGTGCCGCTCGCTGAAGATCACGGACCGTGACTTCCTGGTGCGTACCGGCCCCATCCACTTTCGTGATGTCGTACCAGACGACCGTACCGTCCATGTCATCCGCCCCGTTCTGAAGCATGAGTTGAGCCATCTCCAGGGTCTGCATGATCCAGAACGCCTTCACATGGGGAAAGTTGTCGAGCATCAGCCTGGATATGGACAGTGTCCTGAGATTCTCAAGGCCCATCGGACCCGGAAGGTGTTCAAGCCTGCTGTCATCCGGAATGAAGGGCAGGGGAATCAGTGTCTGGTAGTAGCCGGTTGAGCATGTCTCTGGAGTCGGTTGAAGCCGACGGATGGCGACATCGGGGTGCGAAAGTACAACCGCTCCATGTGGCCGACCTTCATGGTCGATCGAGTCGGCGAGCGGAACATCGTTGTCAAGAGCCCATTCCTTGAGCGTACGATCCTGCTCCTGTCGAAGAAGCTGCAGGTGACGTATTCGATCTGCGTGTGTTTCTACATGTCCATAGAGGATTGTTGCATTCGTATTCAAGCCTTCTTCGTGCGCAATGCGATGCACATCAAGCCATCGATCCCCGCTGATCTTGGTTCGATGCGTCTCTGCATGAACACGATCATCGAAGACCTCCGCTCCGCCACCGGGCAGCGATCCGAGGCCGGCATCACGAAGTGACTGGATGACCCATCGAATTCCCTCGTCACCCTCACGGCCCTTCCCGGCAACCCTCGCGAAGTGCACGATCTCAACGGCAGTGAACGCCTTGATATGCAATCCAGGCGCTGTATCACGGATCAATGACAGCATGTCGAGGTAGTACTGGAACGGAAGCCAGGGGTGAAGCCCGCCGACGATATGCATTTCGGTCGCACCGGCATTCAGGGCTTCAAGCACCTGTTCATGGATCTCGTCCAGTGAATACTCGTACGCTCCCTCGTCATCCTTCTTCCGCTGAAATGAACAGAAGGAGCAACTGAGCGCACAGATGTTCGAGTAGTTCAGATGCCTGTTGATGTTGTACCAGGCAACGTCTCCATTGAGACGCCTCCGGACGATGTGCGCCAGCGAGCCGACCGTCCAGATATCGGGGGTCTGGAACAACTGTAATCCGTCGTCGACGGTCAATCGATCACCGGCAATGACTCGGTCGATCACCGGGCGAAGCGACGTATCGGTGAGGGCCGAATGGATGCGTTCGCCATCTGAGTCGATTGATGAGTGGGCCAGGGTCGTCATGGGTCGATGATTGTAGCGGTCCCGGGCCACTGCGAGGCTCCTCACTATCGGACCCACCCCACCACAACGAACTCCACAGCACACATTTACAGGCTTTTTCTCTTCCAAGCGAAGTGAACAGGGTGGCTCGTCGATCCTCTTCATGGAGCAAGAATGATGTCCATATTCCATGCACACGATGACATGCACTGGCCCGGTACCGGACCGATTCCATTTCCCGGCAAGGAAGTACGGGAATCCCTGCTGCCTCGGCAGCGTGATTCAGTCCAATATGCCCTGCTGGCAATCGGCTTGGCCGATCGCCGCATGAAGCAACTGGCCAGAACCTTGGGATGCCTGGGTCATTTCGAATCCGGCGAAGACGGGCCACGCGCAGCCTGATCCTCGCGTTCTTCCTCATCACCAGTTGCCCGCCAGACCAGTAAGAGCATTACTTGTCGGCGATAGTCTTCGTCCAGGAGAAACCTGACATTTCCATCCTTGTCCATCTCATCGGGTGCAACGACGGGTGGAGTTTGATCAGGTGACAGGGAACGGACTCCCTGGGTATCACGAGCCTGGTAGCGGGCGGCATCGATGGCCGGTGCGGCAAGGACAGGATCGTGTCGCTGGGTTTCGTCGTTTCGTTCACCGACCGCCGGTTCCAGAGGCAGGTTCCCGATATGGAATACGGTTCCTGGAGCTATGGTCGGTACGTATCCTGTTCGAGTCGGCATGTAGGTCGAGGTTGGTGACACTGCCCACAGACCACCCGCTCGACGCACGTACTGGCCGCCAAGCAAATCCGACTGCATCAGTTGTTCAAAGTTGTATGACTGCTGCAGGCTGAACTGAACAGCCCTCAAGCTCGTGGACAGGGCGGTCGTGTCCGCCACGAATGCGTCAACAGGCTGCAGGTCGGCTGTTCGAAGGTCGATGGGGCGAAGATCCTGGACTTCAGCATTCCCTCCGGCCTGGCCGAAGGCAGGGGCTGTCAGCAACAGCAGCAGGATGGAACTCTTCAAACCAGGCATGGATCAATTTCCCTTCTGAACAGTACACTCATCGACAAGTCGTGGCCCGGGGCTTTCCGGGTTTTCACGTGATGGGCCGTCAACATGTCTGGAAAGCACCCCATACCGGTCGCCGGACTCCTCCTGGGAGGTACAAGCCGCCGAATGGGGAACCCGAAACACGAGTTGCAACTCCCCGATGGACGCCTGCTCCTTGAGCACATGCTCGATCTGTGTGATGCAATAGCTGGCCGGACTCTGCTCTGCGGTGATGGAGTTCCTGGATTTGATCGAAACGCCGTCCCGGATCGAATCCAGGGAGCGGGGCCGTTGGCTGGAATCGAGGCAGTTCTCAGAGAAGCCGGTTCAGGACGGTGCCTGGTCGTGCCTTGTGACATGCCTGCCCTGGAAGTTGAAGACCTGTCAAAGCTGGCGACAACCGAGGGTGACATCGTCCTCTTCGAAGATCCGCCTGGTTCACCGCTGCAGGGTCTCCCAATGCTCATCAATGCAAACCAGCTTGGGGACCTCGAGCAATTCATGGATGCGGGGGGAAGGGCCATTCACAGGTTCATCGAGGACCGCGCACACGTCCGGGTACCCATTTCAAGTCAGGAACGCCTGCTGAACGTCAATACACCGGAAGAATGGGCTGCGTACCTGGAGTCATGCTGAAGTAACCTTCGAAACCCGGACCATGATGCCCTTGAATGCCGGTGTTCTCGAAGCTTCATCGACGTGGCGGGGAACCAGTGTGTTCGCCTCCGGGTAATACATGACTGCATTTCCCTTCCTGATGTCGATCGGACGAGGATGGACTCTCAGTGAGCCGGTTGCCGTCGCAACCTCCACGAGCTGGCTTTCTTCGAACCCGAGGCGAGCCATGTCGTCTGCGTGCATGAGAATTACATCGCGGCGGTCCTGTCCACGGTAGAGATCCTCCTCCTCGTAGACAACGGTATTGAACTGACCCTCGCTTCGAACCGTCATGAGACGGAGTTCATCTTCCGCTGGAACTGGACGTTCCTTCGGCTCGACATCATGGACGACAGCCTTGCCGGTGGGAGTTGCAAAACTCGGTTCATGAAAGGTCCTTCCCGAGATCTGGAACTCACCACCATCAGGGTCACCAACCCGCGTGATCGACTCGTAACCGGGGACAACACGCGAAATCAACTCCCTGATGGCCGAGTGGTCATTGAGTCGTTCCCAATCCACCGGGCCATCGTCTCCCAGCAGGCGGCGGCCAAGCGACGCGATCACATCGACCTCGCTTCGAGGACCCTCGTGTCTCGCCTTTCCGCCATCACTGAGTCGAACGAAGTTGAACATCGACTCCTGTGTCGTCGACTGCTGCTCCTCGTCGCGAGGAAGGACGGGAAGAATGATCGTTTCTCGACCCCGACCATGTGCATGCCCCGTGTTCAAGGTCGTGCTGAGGTAGACGACCTGGTCGATACAACTGAAAGCCTCGCTTGCAAAGGCTGAATCCGGGTTCGAGCCATAGAGATTTCCTCCAAGACAGATCGCCGTACGCATTCCACCTTCGCGTGCTGATTCAAGGCAGGCAAGCGTATCCTTCCCGGGCATTGTCGGCATGGGGACATCAAGCGCATGCTCCAGGGATCTGAAGAAGGCATCCTTGAGCTTCGGCACCACTCCCATGGAACCTATTCCCTGGACATTTGAATGTCCACGCAGTGGAAGAAGGCCGCATCCTGGTCTGCCCAGTTGGCCGGTTGCTATCGCAAGGTTCGCGATCATCCGGACGTTGTCGACACCATGTGCATGGTGTGTGATGCCCATCGCCCAGCAGCAGATCATCCGGTTCGAGGCGGCACAATGACCGGCAACCTGTTCGATGACACCCCTGGAAACTCCGCCGTGCTCGATGATCTGCTCCCACGTGGTTCCACTTGCACGAGCTTCGAACTCGGGCCAGCCGATCACATGCTCGGAGACGAAGGAGCGATCGATCGAGTCTCGTTCCACGAGCGCCTTGACGACACCAAGCAGAACCCACTCGTCTCCGCCAATGTGTCCCTGCACGTACAGGTCGTTGATTCGTGACGCTCTCAACATGCTGCGCCAGTCCGATGGGACCTTGAATCGATCAAGTCCGAGTTCACGGAGTGGGTTGATGATGATGACGACCCCGCCTCGTCGCCGGACTTCGACAAGTGTCCTCATGAAACGAGGGTGATTGGAAGAAGGATTTGCTCCAATCACGAGCACCAGGTCGCAGTGGTCGAGATCCTCGAGCACGACGGTTGCCGTTCCCGAGCCCGTAACGGAGGACAAGCCAACGCCTGAAGCCTGGTGACAGTAGTAGGAGCAGTTGTTGACATGATTCGTCCCGTGAAGCCTGGCAAGAAGCTGCAACAGGAAACCTGCTTCGTTCGACGACCGCCCTGAAAAGTAGAAGAAGGACTCCTCGGGCTTCGTCAACTTCACGCGGGAGGCCACGCGATCAAGCGCCTCGTCCCAGGTGATGGATCGATAGTGGGAATCCAGCGGACCACATGCAACCGGGTGCAACAGTCTGCCGGAGGCTTCAAGTTCACGAGGAGTCATCGCGGCAAGTCGCTCGACCGGGACATCATCGAAGAAATGCCGGGGCAGACCTCCCTGCATGTCGGCAGCCATCGCCTGGACCGACTTCTTGCAGACCTCGGGGAATCGGCCCTGTTCATTGACCATGCCACCCTTCTGGCCCCCCATGCCCAGTGCACATGTCTTGCAGGCGTTCCGGGATCGCAGGGCGGCCCACATGCGAAGGAATCCACCAGCAGCGTGGGACTGCTTCAGTACATACCGGATGGCCGGCCATCCTCCAGCTGCTTTCGGAAATCGCATGCGGCAATGGTACTCCTCACGAGGGGGTACCATTGCCGCATGGGATCGAAAGCGTCACGGGGCGGTCGCGTCCTGGTCATCCAACCCGACCCGATGAGTTCTGCGCTGCTCAGCGAGCATCTCCTCGCCGATGGTCACAAGGTCTGGGTTGCTGAATCAGCCCAGGAAGGTGCCCAGCAACTCGAAGATGAGACGTTCGACATCGTGCTCCTCGACCTGGACCTTGCCGATCGACTGGGCTTCGACCTGCTCAAGCAGATCAGATCCACCTACATTCCAGCGGTCCTTCCCGTCATCGTCTCCTCCGCTCGCGAGCATTCGGATGCGATCGTCGAGGCATTTGCTCTTGGAGCGAACGACTACGTCACGAAGCCGATCAACCTGCCGGTGCTTCGGGCGCGGATCCAGGCACTCCTGGCAGTCCGGGCGATGCCCGTCACCGACGAGACCTCGGATTCCTTTCCCTTTGCGGCAACGGAGGTGGACCTGCCCGCCATCGACCAGCGACTGCAGCGAGCAGAGGGTGGGGCAAGAAAGCTGCGATCCATCTGCGACATCCTTCGGGATGTACTTGATGCGGAGCGTGCATCGGTCTACAGGTACGACAAGGCACGCAACGAACTGCTCACGGTCGTGGCCCATTCGGACGAGACATCAGGAAGCAACGAGTCACTCCTGATCCGCATGTCGGCCGAGGAGGGACTGGCTGGAGCCGCCCTGTGTGCTGATGAACTGCAGAATGTCCCCGACGCCTATGAAGACGACCGCTTCAACCAGTCATTCGACCAGAAGACCGGGTTCCGGACTCGATCCGTCATCTCGTTCCCCCTGCACGCATACGAAGGTGAACTCATCGGGGTTGCGCAGGTGCTCAATCATCGTGATGGCCCCTTCAGCGAAGAACATGTCCGGATGATCGAACAGCTTGCACCTCGATGTGCAGGCGCATTGTCCCTGGCTTTCTTCGAAGCTGACTCGGAACTGGAACTGGCCAAGACCATTGAAGCCGTTCCCGGAATCGACTCCCTCGCCGACACCATTCTTCCAGCGATTCCCGGCATCGCCGACGACACGCGACTCCAGGCAACCGCCCGGCCCGAAGTCAAGAATCCCCATTCGCTGGTCGGCAAGACGATTGGAAGGTATCGGGTCACACAAGTGCTCGGCATCGGAGGGCAGGGGTTCGTCCTCGATGCAGAGGATGAACTCATCGGGCGTGCCGTTGCGTTGAAGATGGTCAACATCGACTACACCAAGAATCCCCTGACCCGTGAGCGGTTCATGAACGAAGTTCGCAGCATGGGACAGATCAATCACCCGAACACGGTTGCAATCCATGATGTCGGCGAATACGACGATGCGCTGTTCATCGTCATGGAAAAGGGGGATGGAGGTACCGCGTGGAAACTCATGAAGGACAAAGAGCGGGTTCCCTGGCATCGAGTCGTCGACATCGTCAGTGATGCCTGCAATGGACTCGATGCCGCACATCGACGGGGAATGATCCACCGTGACATCAAGCCGGACAACATCCTGCTGATTTCAGACGGCACGGCCAAGCTCACCGACTTCGGTCTTGCACTGGCTCCGAATGCAGAGGACATCGCAGGATCCGGTCGCATCGTCGGCACTCCCCATTACATGAGCCCTGAACAGTGCCGGGGAGATGATGTCGACCATCGCAGCGACATCTACTCGATGGGGGGGACCTTCTACCACATGCTTACCGGGGAACCTCCCTACCCGGAACGGGCAAGTGTCCACGACCTGCTGACCTCGCATTGCGATGATCCCGTACCTGATCCACGTGCGATCGATGCGGACCTTCCTGCTGAATGCACCGCAATCGTTCGGACATCAATGGCGAAGAATCCGGATGACCGATACGCCAGTGCGGTTGAAATGCTCCAGGATCTCACGTGGCTGCGTGAACTTGCACGTCGCGTTGATTGATACCGGAAAGAGAACTCTCCTCCCTGCTGCAGCGTGGTACCATGCGATCCTTGTCCAGGATTGAATGAACATGCAAGATGAGAATGAAACAACCATCGAATCGATCTTCGCACAGGTCCATGTTGAAGGCCGGACGCTCGTAGCACGGCTTCGAGGGCCGTCCATCGCCCAGCGAGAATCCGAACTCATCACGCAGGTTGTTGCCCCGGAAATCGAATCAGCTGACACGCTCTGCAAGTATCTCGTGCTGGACATGGAGGATGTCGAGTTCCTGAGCAGCATGGGCATCGGACTGCTGATCGATCTGCAGTCCCGCGCCAAGGCGAAGAAGATGAAGACGGTGCTTTCAAATGTCGGCGAGAAGCTCGACGAACTGCTTCGGCTCGTCAAGCTCGAGAGGGTGCTCACGCTCTGCCGCACCGAGCAGGAATTCTCCAAGGCGATCAAGAAGAAGTGACTTCCTTCGCCACGCTTGAAATCTGATCCCAGCCCCTTCGCACATGATCCCGGGTCGTGCCCCACTGTCCTATGGCAAGGCGGAGAACGAATCGGCCACCGACTTCACAGTGCGTCAGACTCATTGAACCGGATGCATTCACCGCCTCCATGATTGCACGGGTCGCCTCATCCCCGGCTTCATGCCTGAAACAGGCCAGGGTCAGGGAGGCAGGGGCTGCAAGGGCAAAGCCATCCGTCTCCTCTATCCAGGAGGCAAGTTCCCTGGTGATCTCGACGTGCTTCCTCACCATTGCCCGCAGTCCTTCCAGCCCGACGACCCTGTAGAGGAACCAGAGTTTCAACGAGCGGAACCTGCGACCGAGCTGGACATGCCAGTCACGGTAATCCACGACACCGCCCGAATCCGTCGCCTTGTTACGAAGGTACTCAGGCATGATGGACATCGAGTCCACCAGCAGCGATGCATCCTTCAGCCAGAGGCAGGAACAGTCGAAGGTCACACCCATCCACTTGTGCGGGTTGAATGACCAGCTGTCCGCCTGGTCAACGCCTGCATGCATCCACCTGTGTTCCTCGCAGAGTGCCGCTGTTCCAAACATCGCAGCGTCGACATGGAGCCAGCAACCGTGCTCCTTCGCCAGCGGGGCGATGGAATCCAGCGGGTCGAACGCACCGGTTCCGGTGGTGCCGAGAGTCGCAGAGATGAAGAAGGGCCTGCAGCCGTCGGCAATGTCCTTGTTCATCACGGAAGCCAGGGCGAGGGGATCCATGGCAAGGTGTTCATCCGTCTCGATAAGGCGAAGGTTTCTCGAACCGATACCGCAGATGCGGGCGGACTTCTCGATGCTCGAGTGAGACTGGGCCGAGGCATAGGCGACCAGTGGGGACGAGCCCTGGGAAAGCCCCTGGCTGTTACCAACTCCCCCTGTCGCCTGTTCTCGTGCTGCAACCATGCATGCCAGGACGGCACTGGATGCCGTGTCCTGGATCACACCGCCCCCCGGCCCAGGTGCATCGAATCGGAAATGAGCTGGAAGACCAAGTGCTTCCGCCGTCCAGTCCAGCATGCGCATCTCAAGTTCGGTACACGCGGGGCTTGTTGACCAGAGCATGCCCTGTACGCCCAGGCCGCTTGAAAGCAGGTCCCCGAGTACGGACGGCTCGCTGGAGTTGCTCGGGAAGTACCCGAACCAGTTGGGTGATTGCCAGTGTGCAATCCCTGGAAGAAGATGTGTCTCGACATCCTCGAGGATCGCGGTGACATCCCCTGGAAGTTCCGGTGCTGATGCCGGCAGCGCTTCCAGGATGGATCCCGGGCTGGACTTGGACAGTACCGGGTACTGTTCTACGCCAGCCCGATACGAGGCGATCCAGTCGATGAGGGCATGCCCATCACGCCTGAACTCCTCCGGGGTCATGGCGGCATCAAGCGAACTCATGTGTCATGCCGGGAGTTGCTGGAGTTGCGAATCGACTTCTCCGATGAGCCGTTTCATCGTCGACGGACCGAAGTTGAACTCGAGTTCTGCGGCCTCGAACAATTCCGGCAATGCTCTGGAGCCACCCAGCGACAACGCCCTCCGGTAGTTGGCAATGGCTTTATCCGGGTCATCCTGATACTGCAGCCAGAGTTGCAGGGCCCCCAATTGGGCAATCCCATATTCGATGTAGTAGAAAGGCACGCAGAAGAGATGCAGTTGACGATGCCACTGCTTGGCTCGCTGTGCTTCGAACCCTTCCCAGTCGACGTTCGGACCATAGAGACCATCAAGTTCGAGCCAGTAGATGTCCCGCTGTTCCCTCGTGTGATCCGGATGCGTGTAGATCCAGTGCTGGAACGCATCAATGGTCGCGATCCACGAAAGCGAACGGACGATACCCTCCAGGTGCGCCCGCTTCGAACGGGCCGCCGCCTCGGGATCATAGAACTCATCGAGGTAGGGATGGGCCATCAGCTCCATGCTCATCGACGCCACTTCGGCGAACTCGATCGGAAGGAACTCGCTTCGATAGGCCACCAGTGGCTCGTCGCGTGAAAGCATCGCGTGAAACGCGTGCCCGGCCTCGTGCACCATCGTCTCCAGATCACGCTGCAGCCCAGCTGCATTCATGAATATGAATGGCACACGCTTCCGAGAGCGATCGTACTGGTAGCCTCCGGGCGCCTTGCCCTTCCTCGACTCCAGGTCAAGGCAATCACCTCCGCGAAGCGTATCGAACATCGAACCGAGGGAGGAATCCATTCGGTGAAAGAGCCGGGACGAACGATCGACGAGTTCATCCGACGTCTCGAAGGGACGCAGTGGTGCCCGTCCCTTGATATCGACCTCCAGGTCCCAGGGCCGGAGTGCATCCAGTTCAAGTGCGGTTGAGCGATCCGCATTGAGTTGGTGATAGACCGGTACGCAGATCGATCGTGCCGCTTCGTGGAACTGCCGGCAATCCTCAGGCCTGTAGTCGAAACGATGCATTGCGGCAAAGGCGTACTCCATGAAGTTCTCGTGGCCGGCATTGATCGCAACCTGGTGGCGGAGGCTGACCATCTCGTCAAAGATCGAATCGATCCGGTCATGTTCCTCGTAGCGTCGCATCACCATCGCAGTCCACGCCGATTCACGAACCGATCGATCCGTCTCCTGGATGAACCGACCCATCTGGGGCATGGTCCGTTCTTCCCCCTGGAAGTCGATGGTCATGGACCCGTTGATTTCGTCGTACTGCTGTCCGAGCTTCGTGTCCTCGGTCTGAAGGGGGATGTTCTCCTCGCGGAAGAGCTCGATGTTCGCCTCGAGGTTTCGGGCGTACACGCCGTATCGATCGGTATCGAGATCGTCGAGGTGGGGGCACTGAATGATGTGACGATCGAGCTTGAACGAGATGTCCTTGAGCTTCGGCTGGACATGCTCGACGTACTCGAGGTATGCCTTCGTCGCCTGTTCGTCATCGGTGTGGCAGGTCATGCGAATGTAGAGTTCGGCCTGCGCTTCGCTCGCAGCTGCATCGAGTTCACTTCGGTCGATGAGGAGCTGCTCGAGACAACCGGCACATTTCAACTCCCGGTCGATGAGCGACTGATACAGTGGTTCAAGTTGAGACCAGCTGGCTCCATCGATATCGACCGGAACGTGATCATTGGGGGGTGGGTAGGTCATCAGGTTGACTCCATGAGTTCAGTCTCTGTTGCCCGGGCGGCAACCGGAACGGTAGCAACGCCCAACTGTTCACGCACACTGGCCCCGAGGGCACCGGCATGCAGCGCATCCGTGCAGGGTACGAAGAGCGTTGATCCACTGCCACTGACATGGACAGGAAGTTCTGCAATGGTCTGCACCTGGGCCATGAGTTCACCAAGGGGAGGCGCAACCCTGGTTGCTGGTTCAGCGAGGTCATTGAAGAACAGGGTGGGATCTGGCGGGGATGAGATGGCTCCTGCCACGACATCCGCCTTGAACGTTCCCTGTTCACCCTCATCAAAGGCCTTGTACACGGCCCCAGTAGAGCAGGAGAATGCGGGCAGGACCAGCACTGCATGGAACTCCGGAACCTGCTCGTGGTACTCGAGGGTCTCCCCGACACCACTGACCATCGCGCTGCCTCCATGAAGCATGAAAGGCACATCACTCCCAAGACCCATCGCGATTGACACCATCTCTCCGGGATCCAGGTCCAGGTCGAAGAGTCTGTTCAAGGCACGGAGCATCCCGGCGGCATCGGCTGATCCGCCACCAAGACCACCTCCAACAGGGATTCTCTTCTGGAGTTTCACCTGGACAGGCAATGCACGCCCGACATGGGCTTCAAGCGCCATGTGGGCACGAACCGCAAGGTCATCTGTAATCGACCAGTCGATTTCAGATGTCTGGGGGGCATCTTCGTGCCAAATCACGGCATAACGAGATAAATACCCCTCCTCGAGCATTGTCACGGCAAGGTCATCCGCGAAGTCGACTGTCACCATCCAGGAGGCAATGGGATGCAAACCCTCGGATCCCGCAGCATCAACAGCAAGCGCAAGGTTCAACTTAGCAGGGCAGGTACATGTCACGTGAGGACGCATCGAGATCACAGCGTACTCATTCAGGCCGAGGCATGCCCCTATAATCGATCCCTGCACCAAGGAGCGCGTTCATGCCATTGACTATCACGTATCTCGATGGCCCAATGCAGGATACCTCGATCGAAATCGGCGACGACGTCGAACAGGTACTCCTCGGTCGGGATCCGGAACGATGCCAGATCGTCCTCCCCCCGGATCAGACCATGGTGGGTCGCGAGCACTGCTCGATCATCCGGAGCAGTGGACGTTACTTCCTTGAACTTGGGGCGGATCGAGCCGTACGGGTAAACGATGAACTGGTTGAAGGTGGCCGAGCCCTCCCGATGGCTTCTGAACTTCAACTGGGCCCCCGGGGCCCGCGGCTTCGCGTCCTCTGGGAGAAATCAAGCCGCCTCGAGGCCACCACTCCCCAGGAAATCGACCACGAGGAACTGGAACGACGTGAATCCAGGGCCGTTCGAGGAACCGAACTGGATGCACTGGCATCCTCTGCAGGCAGTACGAGGCGTGTCACCTCCCTCGTGGGAATGGTCGTCCTCCTCCTCCTCTTCCTGGTTCCTGTCATCTACTTCGTGCTCCAGGGACGGGTCGGCGAAGTCGACCGCAAGGTTGCCGGCCTTGATCGCCTCGAACAAAAGTACGAAGTGATGTCCGATGCCATGGCTTCAAGTGGAGCCGGGCTCCAGGATGTTCTTGCAGGTGCAGCCGAATCGACCTACCTGGTGGTCTACCAGGGGGAAGAGGGCAATGAACTTGGATTCGGAACTGCCTGGGTGGTCGGCCCCGGCTCTCTTGCAACGAATGCCCATGTCGCCGAAAAACTTGAGCAGATCGGTGACGCTGGCCGCATCGTCGTCCGCTCCTCCAGCCGGGCAGGAACCATCCCGGTGGATCACCTGGTTGAATCCACCAGCATTCACCCGGGGTACGGTGAGTTTGCCGAGCTCTGGAAGGGATACGTGCCGGTCCGATTCAATGCGCTGAAGAACATGGAGCATGTCAGGTCCGCGGGATCCGGATGTGATGTCGCCATCCTCCGTGTGGGTAATGCAGAACAACTCGCCCCACCGCTGCCACTGGCCGACATGGATACCCACGCTGCACTCAGCGCCGGTGAGCCTGTCGGTTATGTCGGTTACCCGATGGAGGGCATGGCCGTCGAAGGAGTGAACCTGCAACGGCCTACTCCGCAGGTCCAGGTTGGTCGCATTACTGCAATCACCAGTGACTTCAACATCTCCGAGAAGGAGTCGTACCCGGGCGAACTCAATACGTTGCTGCAGCATTCACTTCCTGCAACTGGTGGCGCAAGTGGCAGCCCGCTCATCAACTCGAAGGGGCAGGTTGTCGGCATACTCAGCGCCGTCAACTTCGCCATGCTCGGCAAGAAACGTATTCCAACCGGCGTGGGCGTGAACTTCGCCCAACGATCAAACCTTGTCGGCGAAGTCCTTGATGGGCAGACCGGCATGCACGCGACCCGATCCACCTACTGGAGCGAGGAGATCGACGACCTGTACGCATCAGGCCGCGTCGCTCAGAAGGATGTGGATCTGGAGGTGCTCGTCGCAGGCTGGGAATCGATGATCAGCAGCCAGGAGGGAGAAGACACGCTTGTCAGTTCGACCTCCATCGAGGACGGCTTCTTCTCTACCGAGACGCTGCATGCCAATCCACTTGTCCTTGGCTCCGGTGACGACCTGGGAATCGACATGTATGCAAGGGAGATCGAGTTGAGCCTCGAAGGCAACAGTCACTACCTCCTGGCCGCTGAATCCGACGGTCCGGTTGAACTGGAACTGCTCAACGAGGATGGTTCTCTGGCCGAATCCGTCGTCATCAACGAATTCATCGAGGTACGACCGGGTCTGAAGGCGATCTCCTTCAGTACGAAGCAACAAGGTACCGTCCGCGGGAGGATCCTTGTAGGAACCGAGGCAGGCCACATGGCCTATTCACTGCACGAAGCGAAGGTTGCGAGAGTGACGCCCGAGATCGCACTGAACTGGGTGAAGGATGAATGGCTCAAGGGCCTGGAGACGCCCGATGGCGTTGCGCCGGAGATCATCGAGGTCGGTCACTGGAGTGGTTCGATCGACACACCCCATGCGACACTCCAGGTTCATGCTGCACAGCAGTTGATCGAGCTCGAGGAGGCGGGTCCCTATCTCCTTGCAGCCATCTCGGATGACAAGGGCGAACTGGACATGCGACTCCTTCGCGGAGATCCGCAGGAAGTCATCGCGGAAGATGATGCCGATGACTGGTATCCCTGCATCGCCTTCGATGCTTCGGGCAAAACCCGCCTGGAAGCCGAGATCTTCTCACCGAAGGCAGGAGCCTCGTACCGGATCTGGCTGTTCAAGACTCGCTGAGGCCTATTCGCCCTGATCCTGGGCGACATGCTTCTGAAGCATGCGCTCGTAGTCGGCAAGATCAACCTTCATGAAGAGCATCGCAAGTTCAGGGTCGAACTGGCTGCCGGCATTGTCACGAACTTCACCCAGTGCATGTTCCTTGTCAAGCGCACCCCGGTAAGCCCTGGCTGAACTCATGGCATCGAAGGCATCGGCCACTGCCAGTATCCGGCCGAAGTAGGGAATCTCCTCTCCAGCGAGACCATCCGGGTATCCCTTTCCATCCCATCGTTCATGGTGTGAACGCACGCCATCCATCATTGCCTGCAGTTGCGGAACATCCTTGAGGATGCGACACCCTGTCACGGGGTGTTCCTTGATCCGATCGAACTCCTCGTCGGTCAGGCGATCTGGTTTCCGAAGGATCGACTCCGGTATTCCGATCTTGCCGACATCGTGGACCAGGCCACTGACATGCAATCGATCAAGTGCGTCCTCGCCAAGGCCGGCAACGCGTCCCAGTTCCCTGCCCAGCCAGGCAACCCGTTCCGAGTGGCCCCGGGTGTAGGTGTCCTTGGCGTCGATGGCGGCTACGAGGGCTCGCACGGTCCCGAGGAAGAGTTCGCGCCGCTCCTGGGCAAGCCGTTGTTCAAGGTCGATCCGCGCGAGGCTGGCGTTGGCCATGGCCGTGATCCGACCAAGTCCTGCGCAGTACTCCATGTCGTTTCGGTCGAAGGGGCGGGCGCTCTTTCCACGATTGTCCAGGTACAGGCAGGACACGACAGCGGGTCCGACCTTGATCGGGATGCAGAGCGCCTCCTGGATCCGAAGTTGCCGGATGCTCTCCGTGGGATTGTGTTCCTCAGCCCATTCCTGGGTGAAGTGCACCAGTTCGCCTTCGCTTGCAGCTCGCAGCAACGTGCGACTGAAGATGGCCGACTCCTTCCCCAGGTCGCCCGTACACGTAATGACGTCAACCACGTCATCCTGCCCAAGCGGGCGAAGCATGGCCGCATTCTCGAAGCCCGTGCCATTGATGGCGGCCTCGACAACAGCCTCGGCCAGTTCCTGCTCGTTCGTTGCGCCATGAATCGAACTTGCACAGTCAAGCAGCAGTTCCAAGCGCTCCTTGGCCATCTGGGTACCGCGAACATCGGGCATCCGAGTCAGTCGAGGATCCTCGCTTGTGTCCTCGGGTGATGAGGAGGTCACAGGGGCAAGTTGCTCGGTCTGTTCACCGTCGAATGCAGGATCGAGCACCTGGAAGGTCCAGGGTTCGATGACGACCAGGTCACGGTGCCGGAGCAGGACTGCGTGGTCCGGGTCGATCCGGGTTCCATTGAGCCACGTACCCGCCTTGCTGCCCTGGTCGGTAATCGTCCACTGGCCACCATCGGGCCCCAATCGAAAATCAAGTTGGGCGTGATCACGTGAAACGGTGTTGTAGGACTCCAACTGCAGGTCACACTTGGATCGTCGGCCGATGCTGCAAGGGCCTGGTGGCACGAGCATGATCGATCGCGGATCGGGTCCCGCCACGGACGTGAACTTCAGGGTTGTGTCCTTGTCCTGGGTCATCAAGCCTGCCTTGCTGCCTGCGTTTCGGTCATGGTACAACCTAGGCCAAAGCAGGCGAACCAGCAGCTCCGTAGAACTCAGGCTTCCGTCCAGGGCGTGCGGTCGCGACTCGACACCGTGAAGGCGCAGCCGGGCATTACCGCAGCCAGTCGATCACGCAGCAGCGGAAGGTAGCCACGCTCGGTATTCGTGTGTCCGGCGAGCATCACCGTGATCCCACGATCCCGCGCCGCCAACACGTCGTGATGACGCATCTCGCCCGTGACGAACAACGTGCACCCCCGCGCCGCCGCCTCATCCAGCAATGAGCCGCCCGCGCCCGGGCAAAGCCCGACATGCTCATGGGATGCCGGCCCTCCGCGACCCTCGGCGACGCGCAATGTCGACACGCCGAGGTGCGCCTTCAGCGAGGCGATCACGTCAGCCGTTGATTTCGGCTCGGCAAGTGCCAGGCATCGACCGATGCCCGTGTCGTGCATCGGGCGGTCGGCCAATGGAATCACGTGCACCGGCGGTTCCTCGTAGGGATGCGCTGTTCGCAAGGCGGCCAGGACTGCAGCCAACCCGCGAATGGAACTGACCATCATCAGGCGACGCTCTGTGACACGCTCCAACTGGCCAGCCTTCCCCGACGCAGGCTTCGTCGAGGGTCCACCGATGTAGGTGCCCTCGTTTTCGATGCTCGTTGAGCAATGCGTGTAGTCGCCGATCGTGCCCGCGCCGGCATCACCCATCGCGCTGCGAACCGCGTCCATTGCTTCAAGCGGCACGTACGTCACGACCTTGCACTGCTCATGTGAACCCAGTTCGGTCGCTGCCTGCAACGGACTGGCCTCGCCTGCGCCGATGCCATCGGCCAGCCAGTCGGTCATGCCGCCGGGAGCAGCGTCCAGCGCCGTGTGCGGACTGAAGACCGCGATGCGCGAGGCCGCAGCCTGGAGCACTACCGCAGAAGCCGGGTCGGAGGCGATGAATCGCTTCAGCCCGGAGAAGATGGGGGGGTGGTAGGCAATGATGGCGTCGGCATCAGCCTGCTCGGCCTCGATCAATACGTCCATGTCCAGGTCGATGGCCAGGAAGACGGTGTGCAGGGTCCAGTTGCCCGAGCCCACGAGCAGGCCGACATTGTCCCATTCCGCGGCATGGCCGATGGGCGCAATCGACTCCCAGGTGTCAACAAGGTCCTGAACGACGTGTGGCACGGTACTCCTCCAGGAGGGCGTTGTACCACATGCAGCTGCTGATTGAACAGGCCCGCTATAATCGTCCTCCTTCCAGTCCAAGGAGCCCATCCATGCGCAGGTTCAGCCTGAACGAATCTACGAATCCCGCCCTCAAGCACCAGGAACTCTTCGCCCCCGTCAGTGGAACGGAGACAGCCAGCATCCAGGGCGTGGTCAACAAGACCGCCATGCTGACCGTCATCGCCATCATCGGTGGCATGATCGGTGTTGCAATCACTCCGAAACTCCCACAGGGAGCCGGGATCGCAATCAGCATCGTCACCGCGATCGTAACCCTCGGACTCTACTTTGCTGCCATCGCACGGCCCATGATGGCCGTAGTACTTGCGCCGATCTATGCCATCGTCGAGGGTTGCTTCCTTGGAATTCTCACGGGAGTCATTGACAAGTGGCTTGCCTTGAACGAGACAACCGTGGCAGGAGGCGTTGCATTGCAAGCCTTCATCATCACCATCGCCATCCTTGCAGCCATGTTGATTCTGTACTCGTTGCGCATCATCCAGCCCACGAAGAAGTTCCAGGCAGTCGTCGGCACATGCACGATGGGCATCTTCCTCGTGTACCTCATCTCCCTCCCCCTGATGCTCTTTGGTGTCGAGGTGCCCTTCATCTCGGTCTTCACCACGCCCACTTCCGGCAGCGGAATGTTGATCGGCATCGGCGTAAACCTCTTCATCCTGTTGATCGCCTCCTTGATGCTCATCATCGACTTCGGCATCATCGAACGCCTGGTCAAGAACGGATCACCCAAGCGCATGGAGTGGTTCTGCGGATTCATCCTGCTCGTAACGCTGGCATGGATCTACTTCCAGGCGATGCAACTGGTGGCGAGACTCGCTTCCAGCAGGAATTGACCGTGACGACCCTCCAGTCATCAAGAGAGACCAGCATGGCCCTTTCGCCCATCGAGGACATTCTCGAAGAACTCAAGGCGGGACGCATGGTCGTTCTCGTTGATGATGAGAATCGTGAGAACGAGGGTGATTTCGTCTGCGCGGCCGAGCACGTGGACGTGGACATGATCAACTTCATGACCCGAATCGGTGGTGGATACCTGTGCGTAGCCCTTGCCGGTGAAGACTGTGATCGGCTCGATCTTTCGCCACAGACCGCCGTAAACACCTCGTTGCGTACGACGCCTTTTACCGTCAGTGTCGACGGCCATCCAAGGCATGGTGTCGGCACAGGCATCTCGGCAGGTGATCGAGTCACGACCATCAAGCTGCTGGCTGATCCAGAATCACGACCCGATGACTTCGTTCGCCCCGGACACATCAATCCGCTTCGGGCCCGCGACGGGGGGACCCTCGTACGGACAGGTCAGACCGAGGGAAGCGTCGACCTGATGCGACTGGCCGGGCTGAAACCCGCCGCAGTCATCATCGAGGTCGTTCGACCCGATGGTGAAATGGCACGCATGCCGGACCTGGAAGCCATCTGCCAAGAGCACGAACTGAAGATGTGCAGCGTCGAGCAGGTCATTGCATACCGGCTGGCACGTGAATCACTCGTTGAACGCGTCGAACCCCTCGAGGGAACCCCGATTGAGACGCCGCATGGCACCTTCACACTGCATGCCTATCGCAGTGCCATCGATCCCCAGCCACACATCGCACTGGTCGTCGGCGATCTTGATACTGATGAACCAACTCTTGTCCGAGTGCAGCGACGAGACCTGCTGGGCGACATCTTCGACGCGACCGACCGGCCGACAGGGCGGCAACTGCGAGCCTGCCTGCGGCAACTCCAGGAAGCAGGACGTGGCGTTCTCGTCTACCTGCGACCTGAACACATGGGCGACGGACTGCTTGACCAACTGCAGAGCATCCAGCGACCCGACCGGGACGATCCGGATCGCCCAGACCTCACTCGTGCCGACGGCATAGGCTCATCACGTCCCATCGAAGAACGTGAACTGGGCACCGGGAGTCAGATTCTGCGGGATCTTGGTGTACGGAAACTTCGACTGTTGACCAACAGCCCGCGACCCTATCCGGGCCTGCATGGCTACGGGCTTGAAATCGTCGAACACGTTCCCATCGATGTTGAAGACACCGATCGAAACTGATCCAGTTCATGCTTGAACCAATCAGTTCATGGATCCGTTGATTCGGATCTGCATGCCCAGGACCGCTCGAGCCTGGTCAAAGTCTCCCAGTTCGACAAGTGATTCACGAACAACCATGGCTGCTGCATTGCGCACGGGCAGGGCAATGGCGTCATCGCCGATGAGGGGAAAGAGAATCTCGAGGCGTCCTTCGGGCTCAAGGTGTTGCCTGGCTTCCCAGACGCCAAAGAGCGCGACCTTGATCGGATCGGACAAGGCATCAGCAATCATGCCGGACATCTCCAGCTTGCCAACGAACTCGCCGCCCTCCTGGAAGAATGGATCCTCTTCACCTCGATCCATGTGGGGGGGTTCCATGTGCCGCGGATCCATGTGCCGCGGGTCCATGTGCCGGGGGTCCATGTGCCGGGGGTCCATGTCGATGAGGAATTCATGCCTGCCATCATCCCTGGACATGAACATCTCGTGCATCTCATCTTCGTCCATGTGCATGAACCTCTCGTGCATCTCTCCCTCGCCATGTCCCATTCGCTCCATGACCATCTCACGGACAAAGTGGGGAACACCCTCCATGTCACCCATGTCACCCATGATTTCGATGTGGATTTCACCCTCCATCTCGCCCTCGGACATGTCGCCAAGGTCGAAACGCATCACACGGTGCTGCTCATCGTTCATGCCCCGTGGTCCGGGGCCATCATGGCCACGATCCCCACCATGATCCGGTCGCCTGTCTCGAGCACGATCCTCTTGCCGATTCCTGTCTTCGCCACGAATACGTCCTTCGGCGCGCAACTGGGCTCGAAGCGCTTCGATCTCTGCTTCCAGGGCCTTGATCTTCTGGGCATTTTCACTGTCCTGTGTCTCGGCCGACATGGCGGGCAGGGTCGAGAAAGCGAGGACGGCGGTTGCAAACAGCATGGGGGTCTTCATGGTCAACTCCAAGGAAGGGGGTATATGCGTGGGATACCATCTTATAGAGATGCACCCATGGCGTCTGAAGTCGGTTCGTCGCATGGATTACGGAAGCTTGGAGCAGGCTCAGTTCCCTGATCCAACAACGCGGGCCTCGATCGAGATCCGTTCCACCTGTGTCGGGGTTGTCGCCGTTGCAGTGAAACGATGTCCATTCTCGTCAAATGATTCACCTGTCACGGGCACATGCCCGATGCACGCCATCAGCCAGCCACCGACCGTGTCGTATTCCTCGTCCTCGGGAAGACCAAGGTCAAGGGCCTCATTGAGGTCATCGATGTGGTAGTTCCCATCGACCTCGTACTGCCCCTCGGCGAGCGGCCTGAGGGTTGGGTGCTCTTCATCATCCGGTTCATGTTCGTCCACGATCTCCCCGACAATCTCCTCGAGGACATCCTCGATCGTGACAAGCCCGGCCGTGCCGCCATATTCGTCGACGACCATGGCCATGTGGACCTCTGATCGCTGGAAGTCTGCAAGCAGATCCGCAACCTGCTTCGTCTCGGGAACAACGATGGGCCTCCGGAGCAGCGGCCTCAATGTGAAGTCCGCGGCTTCTTCGCCCAACCACCTCACCAGGTCCTTGGCATAGAGGATCCCGGCAATGTGATCCAGGTCCTCCTCGTAGACGGGTATGCGTGAGTGACCCACTTCCCCGATCAACCGTCGGATCTCCGAGAGATCATCGGTGTATTCCAGGCCGTCGATGTCGGTGCGAGGTGTCATGACCTCTCCGACATCCGTACTGCTGAACTCCACGACATTCTCGATCAAGGCGACGGCGCTTTCATCAATACCACCCTCGCGGTGAGATTGCTCGATGCTTCGCAGGAGTTCCGCCTCAGCCTCCGCCTGTTCACCATTCATCTCAGCTCCTGCGCCACTGAGTCGCCGGATGACCTCATCAATGAAGCGTGCCATCCAGGATACGCAGAACGCCGTGCAATCGAACAGTCGAAGGACCGGGAAGAACAACGAAACGGTAGCTGGTCCTGCATGGCGTGCGATGCCGGAGGCAACAAGATCGAGTGCTATCCAACACAGGAATGTTCCCGTGCAGATACCAACGAAGAATCCCGCGGTCGAGAACCCCTCCCCGGGCAGTCCACTGAAATCAAGCACCCACAACGCCAACCAGGCGACCGCGACAACGATCGACTTCAAGGCGGCAGCATGCGCAATAAACGAACGGCGTGGTTCCATCTTCTGCCAAGCGGCATGGCAACCCTTTGCAGCAAGCCGACGTTCAATGGCCGAACGACCACCATTCCGCAGGATGAGCGAGAGTGCCATGCACAGGGTCGAGTAGACAGCGGCAATGGTGATCAAGATCCACCAGGTTGCGCTCCAGGCCATCACGCGTCACCTCCATCACCACGGTCGTAGATTCGCCCGATCCCGATCGCTTCAAGAAGTCGATCCTCCTCGGCGTGCATGCGATCGCTGTCTTCAGGCTTCTTGTCGTCATGACCGCAGCAATGCAGCAGCCCGTGAATGACGTAGAGCAGCAGCTCCTCCGCGACGCCATGACCACGAGATTCCACCTGCCTGCGAGCTTCATCGAGGCAGATCGCGATGTCCACTTCAAGCGGGGCTTCCGGGTCGGGCGTAGATGGGAAGGTCAACACGTCGGTCGTCGTCGAGTCATCATGGAACTTCGCATGAAGGGCGGTCATGGCTTCATCATCGATGACTTGAACTGCCAGTCGCTCAACAAGGCGAGGAAGAAGTGGAAGGAGCAACTCGACCTGTTCACGCAGCCAGGACGGATCGAGGTTCGGAGCCTCGACTTCACAGACACAGGTGACGGTCGGTTCTGGAGGGACGTCCGGCTCGTTTGTACAGCCAGGTTCGTCGCAGTCGGCGATAGCCGGTTCGGGTGTATTCATCGTCTTCTTACGTTCCTCATCTTCCCAGTTGCCCAACCCCGGAATGGGAGGCAACGCGCAAAAGGTAGGGCCAAACAGGGTTGTAATCCAGTCGAAAAACAAGAGTGACGTTTCAGAGGCATGGGAGGGGGATTATCGGCCCTGCCTTGATCCAGCTCACTTCGTTGCGCCGACCGTGACAGGCACGATCGAAGGCTTGACCCTGGCTTCGAACTCATCACGGAACTTGTTCACGATTGTTCGAACCGCCCAGTTGTTGCCATCGGCAAGACCGCAGATGGTCGTACCGGGTATGACTCCCATCGAGCCTGCAATCTCAAGGGTCATGTCCAGGTCGCGACTTCGGCCGTCCCCCACCTCGATGCGCCTGAGCAACTGGTAGAGCCATTCAGAACCTTCCCTGCATGGAGTGCACTGGCCACAGGATTCGTTCCGGAAGAAACGGGCGATGTTCCGTGCAACAGACACCATGTCGGTGTCCTCGTCACAGATGATCGGGCAGGCTGTGCCAAGTCCCATCAGGTCATAGCGTGCGCCGATATCGAAATCGAGTTCCGCCTCGTACTGGTCCGGGCCAAGCACCCCCATGCTCACTCCTCCGGGAATGCAGGCCTTGTATGCCTTGCCGCCACGCATTCCCCCGCAATACTGCTCGACGAGGTCACGCACGGAGATTCCCAGGTCGCATTCATATACGCCCGGTCGTGTCACGTGCCCGGAGACTCCCATGAGTTTCGATCCATAGGAACCAGGCTTGCCGATGCTCGATGCACACCCCATGGTCTTGTACCAGTCCGCGCCTCGCGTAACGATGTCCGGAACGGCTGCGAGGGTTTCAACGTTGTTCACGATCGTCGGCCTACGAAATATCCCTTCGACCGCGGGGAAGGGGGGCTTGACGCGTGGCCATGCCCGCTTGCCTTCGATTGCCTCGATGAGTCCCGTTTCCTCACCACAGATGTACGCGCCTGCGCTTCGATGCAGGAAGCAATCAACCTTGAGGTCGACCTTGCCCTTCAACAGGCCCTGGGGTCCGAAGATCCCATGGTCATAGGCTTCCTGGATTGCGGCTTCGACCACGCCTGCCTGGCTTCGGTACTCACCGCGGATGAAGAAGTAGGCGGTATCGAGTCGACAGGCCCAGCATGCAATCGCAATGCCCTCGAGCACCAGGTGCGGGTCGTAGTCGATGAGCAGTCGATCCTTGAATGTTCCAGGCTCGGCCTCGTCGCAATTCACCGCCAGGTATCTCTGGCCACCATCCGGGTCTGGAAGAAAACCCCACTTCACTCCACAAGGGAAGCCGGCTCCGCCACGTCCACGCAGTTCCGAATCACGAACGACGGAGATGACATCGGCAGGATCCATCGACAATGCCTGCTCGAGAGCTGCATAGCCACCCGTCTTGATGTACTCGTCGATGGTGACGATGTGTCGATCGGCGACGTCGCCCCAGGGGGGAGTCGGAATGCGCCTGCAGAGAACCGGCTCATCCATTGGAGTCACCATCCTGGATCGTGGAGGAATGCACCTCGACCTCGTCGATGGTCGTTCGGCGCAGGGTCACGCCCTGCTCATTGGTCGTCTCCTCGACCGTGCGATTCACCTCGACACGCTCCGAATCCTCGCCTGGTTTGGCCCTGACGCCCTTGGCGATATTCCCGAAGAACTCGCCAAGACATCGCATCAGGGGCTTCCTTGGTTCTGAAACGGTCATCGTGCACGCTCCTGCTCGATGAGACGGTCAAGACCCTCGAGAGTCAGGTTGTCGAAACGCTCGTCATTGACAAGGGCACATGGTGCCGTGTCACATGAACCGAGACACTCGAGCGTCAGGAGCGTGAAGATCCCGTCATTGGTCGTCTCGTGTGGTTCGATCTGCAGTTCGTTCCGGACATGATCGACCAGCGCCTGGTGTCCACACATCTCGCACGCAACCGACTGGCAGATGCCGATGACGCAGCGACCGACCGGCTCGAGATGGTATTCCTCGTAGAAGGAAGCAGTGTCGAGAATGTCGGCGGGATTGAGACCCAGGACGGTCGCCAGCTCGATCATCGCCTGGTAGGCGATGTATCCATGTTCGTGCTGGATTGCATGCAGGGAGTGCATGATGGCGCCCATGGGCTTCTCGTAGCGGGGCATGATCGTTTCACGGATCTCCTGCTCGATCGCCGGCGTCAGCCAGGGCTCGTCGCGACTGGGGATCTCCATGCTTCCAGATGGTTTCGCCTTCCAGGCCATCAGCGATCAAGCTCCGCGGCAATGACATTGATGGATCCCAGGACAGCCACGAGGTCGGCCAGTTGATGGCCTTCGAGCATCTTCGAGAATGCCCCGAAGTTGATGAAGGAAGGCGGACGAACCGCGACACGCCATGGGCACTTGGTTCCATCTGCAACGATGAAGTACCCAAGTTCCCCGTTGGGAGATTCAACAGCCGAGTAGATCTCACCGACCGGAGCGGGCCAGCCACGGTTGGTCATGAAGATCTCGAAGTGCTGGATGGTCGCCTCGATCGAGCCGTAGACATCGCCCTTCTCGGGAATATGGATCTTGCCATCCGGGTCGGCATTGATCGGTCCATCGGGCAGGTCATCGATGAGCTGGTCGATGATGCCTGCGCTCTGTCGCAGTTCCTCAAGTCGAACCAGGTACCGGCTGTAGCAGTCACCGTCGGTGGCGATCGGAACACTGAACTTCACCGCCTCGGCGCCCTGGCCATCCCAGTTGTCCGCATAGCAGAGGTAGGGAGAATCCTTCCGGAGATCCCGCTTGACGCCCGAAGCACGGGCAAGGGGACCGGTCAATGACCAGGCAGTCGCTTCTTCACCGGACACGATGCCCACGCCCTTGACGCGGTCGATGAAGATACGGTTTCGATTCAGGAGCGTCTCCATGTCCTTCATGGCTCCGGGCAGCCGGACATCGATGAAGTTCCGCACCATTCGCTTGAAAACCTCGTCGTCCGGGATATCCCTCATCACGCCGCCAAGGCGGGTGTAGTCAGGATGAAATCGCTGACCGGAGATGTAGTCGAGGATGTCGTAGATTCGTTCCCGCTCATTGAAGCCGTAGAGGAAGCCGGTGAAGGCGCCCAGGTCCAGAGCCGCGGCGCCGACGCAGAGCAGGTGGTTCTGGATCCGCCCCAGCTCCATGAGAATGGTCCGCACGACCTTGCATCGAGGAGTCAGGTCGATGTCGAAGAGTTGCTCGCAGGCCTGGTGCCAGGCAATGTCATTGACGATCGGGCTGACGTAGTCCATCCTCGAGATGGTGCAGACGTACTGGTTGTAGTCGTGGTGCTCGCCGAGCTTCTCGAACCCGCTGTGGAGATAGCCGATGTGGGGCGTAGCCCGGACAACGCGTTCGCCATCGAGCTCGAGGATTATCCGAAGAGTCGTATGGGTTGCCGGGTGCTGCGGGCCGAAGTTGAGAATCCACCGGTCACCTGCCGGAGGGCGATCCTTCAGGTAATCGAGTCGATCGACGTCGATGTCCCATGTCTCGGCTGGATGCAGTTGGTATGGCATGGTGGGACGACTGGCGGGTATGCGGGTGATCCAGGGGTGGTTGAAAGCTCTGAAAGGCCCAGTATAGCGGGGAGGGCTTCATGGCCATTTCAGACCCGGAAGATGGCACCCATCTTCTTACCCATGAGGATCGATGCGCCGATGAGCGTCACGGCCAGCAGCACCATGGCCCAGACGCCCATCGCACTGGCGATGTAGGGGCCATCTCCAAGGCGCTCAAAGAGCGTATAGATCGCCTTCGTGATCGGGTAATCCGACTCGCGCTGGGCAAGGATCAGTGAATCGGACACCTCGAGCATGGCAAAGGAAAAGGCCAGCAGGCCACCGGCGATCAGGTTCGCCATGATCAGGGGGACGATGATGGTGCGCACAGCGCGGACGCGACCGGCACCGAGATTCATCGCGGCTTCCTCCAGTTCGCCCGAGGTCTGTTCCAGGCCCGCAACAGCAGCACGCACGATGTACGGGAGGCGGCGGACTCCGTAGGCGATGACCAGCAGGAACATCGGGTTGGGATCGGCGCCGATGACACTGATGAATCCCTCAAGTGGATCTCCCTTCCCGAAGGGCCATCGCAATGTCATTGCCACGTAGCCGAAGGCCATCACGAGTCCAGGCACGGCAAGAGGCATCATGGAGAGCGCATCCAGCAAGCTGCGCCCACGGATGCGCGTCCGGACCACGATGTAGGCGATGCACAGGCCAAGGATCAGGTCGAGGACCACCGCCAGGCTCGAGTAGAGCAGACTGTTCTGGATGGAGCCCACCGCAAGTGGGTGCGTCAGTGCCTGGTCGAAATGCCGCATGGTCCATTGCTGCGGGAAGACCGAGTTGTACCAGGAGGCCTCTCCGGAAAGGCTTGTCAGAACCACGCTGATGTGTGGAAGGACGGCCAACCCGATCACAACGGAAAATGCCAGGAGTGCCCCAAGGCCCTTGACCCCGACAAGCCGCGTCGGCTTGGATTGAATCGACGCCTTGGCGTACATGGCATAGGCCTTCCCGCCGAAGACGAGTTTGCCCAGTACATAGAAGCCCACGGCGCACAGCAGGAGTACCGCTGTCAGCGCATAGGGCTGCTTGGAGGCCGCCATCTCCTTGATCCCGTTGAAGATCTGGACCGGGGTGACGTCCTGGTAGTTGAACATCAAGGGTGTTCCCAGTTCCGTGAACGACCAGATGAAGACAATCGTCGCCCCGGCGAAGAGTCCGGGTCGGATCAGGGGAAGTACTACGTCCTTGAAACGTCGCCATGGAGATGCGCCGAGATTCTCAGCAGCCTCCTCGAGAGCCGGGTCGAGGTTCGCCAGTGCTGCCGTCGCATTCAGGTAGAGGATTGGATAGAGGTGCAGCGCCTCGACAAAGACGATCGCCCAGAAACCGCCTTGCCCGATGAAGTCCACGCCCTGCTCGATGAACCCCATGTTGATCAGGAGCGTGTTGATCGCGCCTGTTCGGCCAAGCAGGTGATGCAGACCGATGGCTCCGACGAATGGCGGAAGAATGAGGGGAACCAGGATGAGTGCACTCATCACGCCCTTGCCACGAAAGTCGAATCTCGCGGCGAGGACCGCCAGGGGCAGCCCGATGACGAGACTCAGGGTCGTCGTTGCAACAGCGATGCCCAGTGCATTGAACAGTCCTCGCCTGCTGGCCTCGTCGCGAAAGACATCAAACACGTGGTAGAGGGTGAAGCCTCCATCACTGGACTCGAAGCCGGAGGCGATGGTCAACCAGATTGGATAGAGCAGGAAGGCCGCGAAGAAAGCGAACAGTCCAGCGAGCAGCAGATGTGGAACCAGGCTCCGTCGTTGCATCGACCGCCATGATAAGCGACTTCAACGACTCAACTCCTCGAGGAGGACATGAGACAGCCTGGGCCCTCAACAGGCGATGGATGGTTCAGCGGGATGGGGAGGGGGATTCGGAAGCCATATGCTGATCTTCCTGGGGAAGGGAAAGATCCCTGGCAACCTGCGCGAGGAAACGATGCTCTGCAGCAGGATCTCGTGCTTCGGGTGTCCAGAATACGTTCGAAGATTCTTCCCAGTCCTCGTCATCGAAGGCATGGGTGGTCTTGCTGTGCAACTGGCGTGACCATGTGTGCAGCCGCTGCCCGACCGTGTGACGACGCTCGCGAAATACCTGCACTCTCAACTCGAGAGGTTCCTTCGACATGGTCAGGTCGACCGGCTCGGTACCCAGTGCAAGAAGGTCCGGCGCAGTTGACTTGCCTGTGTCCGGCAGAATCCCAACTGGAATGAACTCGAATCTCGCCTTCATCCTGTACTGCGACAGCGTGTTTTCAATCCCCTGGGTTACATTGGCGGTGTTGGGATACCAGGGTTCGAGAACTGTTCCGGCGATGACGGGATCGGTTTCGATGATCCCATTGCGTCTATCGCGAAGAATCGGATCCATCCCGTTCACCCGGGCCACTTCCAAGGCAGCATTGAATGCATCCGTATACTGCCCTGCGGGAATAGTCAGCGTATCTGGGCCCGCAGAACCTGCACAACCCGCCAAAAACAGGTAAAGGCACAGGGAGAAGGGTCCGAAAATACACCAACGTTTCAGCACACGAGAAGTCTATCCATTGTGCTTCCTAGGCTCCAGTGCGGTTTGTGAGGGCAACAGGGCATTTCAAGACCTGCATTGGGAGAAAGAATGCATTGACCAGGAGGACTCCTGGAGTACATTTCATAGGCTTCAGACGGCCTGGAAGGGTCGGGGAAGGGCACGCCTAGATGAGAAGAAACCGGTCTGCTACCTGGATCGCCCTGGCGATCACGGCTGTAACCCTCTCTGCCGGTGCAGATGGAGTGGGTCGGCCTGCGCAGACAGGGGCCCAGGAACATCCCTCGACTCCCCATCGTGGATTGCTCCCATTGCCGACAACGGCAAACGATTTCTTCCAACCCGGCACCCAGCCGCGACCAGACACACCTGATGAAGCTCCATTTCACGAGTTCCAGATCAGCTTCTTCAACTGCCTCAACTGTCATGCACTTGGTCAGAGTGATGACAACCCCCTTGAAGTGACGGGACCCTATGACACCTGGGCAACGAGCCTGATGGCGCAGTCTGCACGGGATCCCGTCTGGCATGCTGCGCTGGCAATCTCGAACCAGGATGCCACCGGCTCGGGGGAGTACTGCATCCGGTGCCATGCGCCCATGGCCTGGGGCAGTGGCCGATCCTCAACAGGTGACATGTCAGAGTTCATCCTGCCAGACGATCTGGATGCGGTCAGTTGCCACTTCTGCCACAGGGTGGTTGATCCAATCACCAGTTTCGAAAATCCATCCCAGGATTACGACATCCTCCAGGCACTTGTCAACGCTGGAACCTACCCGGACGAACCGGGCAATGGTCGTTTCATCTTCGACCCGACGGATACACGCCGTGGTCCCGAGGCGGACTGGGGCGTAAACATGCATGGCGCCGACATCCTCGTTTCACCGCATCACGATGAAGGTTCGTTCTGCGCATCCTGCCACGACCTGAGCAACCCCGTCTTCGACCTGCAGCCTGATGGAAGCTATGACCTGAATGCCGTTGACGCCGCCCACCCGACACAGGGCGTTCACGACATGTTCCCCGAGCAGCGAACCTTCAGCGAGTGGGAACGAAGTGATTTCGCCAATGGCGGCGTGTACTTTCCGGATGGACGGTTCGGTGGTGACATCGATCCCGGCACCTCGATGTCCTCATGCCAGGACTGCCACATGCCCAAGCACTACGGGGGATCCTGCATCTTCTGGTACATCGAGGAAGTCGGAACAAGCCCGGACATCCCCGATCATGCATTCGTAGGTGCCAACAACTGGGTCATCGGTGCCGTGCATGACATCTATGACATTGATGGAAATGCCTACACCGGTCTTACGGATGAATCCGTTGAACGACAGATTTCCCAGACCGAGGCATTCATGGCTGCAGCCTCGGACATGGACCTGGATGTCATCAACGATGAACTGCGTGTCACGATCACGAACTGGTCCGGGCACAAGTTGCCAACGGGGTTCCCCGAGGGTCGGCGCATGTGGATCAACATCCAGTTCCAGGATGCCGGCGGAGCGATCATCGAGGAATACGGTGGATACGACTACGCCACGGCTGATACGGACCTGATCGGCACCAAGGTCTACGAGATGAAGATCGGCCTGGATACCGAGATGGCGACGGCAACGGGAATGCCCGAGGGTGAAACATTCCATGTGACACTCGCCAACACGATTCTGAAGGACAATCGCATCCCGCCCGCGGGATTCACCAATGCGGCGTTCGAGGAGATCAAGGCATCACCTGTGGGAGCTACATACGCGGACTACCAGCACTGGGACGAAACCTACTACACCATTCCAGCGGACACGGAGGAAGCCCTCGTGACGCTCATGTACCAGGCGTCCACGAAGGAGTACATGGAGTTCCTCCGAGATACGGCTCCCACCGATGAAGAAGGGGTGAACCCGGGACATGTCGCCTACGACGCCTGGGTCGCCAGGGACATGAGTACCCCCATCATCATGGACAGCCAGGTGATCGAGATCAACCCGACGTTCAACCCCGCCGATGTGAACCAGGATGGCGAAGTCGACGTCAATGACCTGCTGCTTGTCATCGGTGACTGGGGCTGTACGAGCAGTTGCACGGCCGACATAGATGGGGACGGCAGCGTGAACGTCACAGACCTGCTGGCCGTCATTGCCAACTGGGGACTCTGATCGAGTTCAACCCAGCAGCCCGGCCAAGGCCGCCATTCGAACTGCAACGCCATTCGTGACCTGCTCGAGGATCAGGCTGCGTTCGCCATCAGCAACTTCGTGCGCCAACTCGAAGCCACGATTGATCGGTCCTGGATGCAGGACCGGAACGCCGGGGCCAAGACGATCGGCTCGTTGAACATCCAGGCCGAAACGCTCCCGGTAATCGTCTGGCATGCCTTCACCGTCATGTCGCTCGTACTGGACTCGCAGCATCATGATGATGTCGATCTGGTCGAGCACTGCATCAAGGTCATGACTGATCCGAACCGTACCGCTGCCTGGTCCAGGAGACACCATCGATTCAAACTCCGTGGGAACAAGTGACTCGGGACCGACCAGGAGCACATTCGCTCCACAGGTGGTCAGGGAATGGATGTTTGATCGTGCAACCCGGCTGCTGGCGATATCCCCGACGATCGCAACCGTGACATCATCCAGATCCCTTCGGTCGAGATGACGAGTCACGGTGAGCAGGTCAAGCAGACCCTGTGTCGGGTGTTCGTGTCGGCCATCCCCTGCATTGAGCACGGGGATGTTCACATGCTCTGCAATGAGCGCAGCGCCCCCTGACTCACTGCAGCGGACCACCAGTCCATCCACACCCATGGCCGCGATGTTCGTTGCCGTGTCGACGAGGCTTTCGCCCTTTGATGCACTGGAAGTGCTCCCAAGAAGATCTACGACATCCGCTCCAAGCCTCCTGGCGGCCACGGAGAAACTCACGCGGGTTCTCGTCGAATTCTCCAGGAAGAGGTTGGCAACAACCCTGCCCGAGAGCACATCACCCATATCCGTGATTCCCTGCACGGCCGGGAGAAAGGATTCGGCATCATCAAGAATCGAATGAAGCTGTTCCCGGGTAAGTCCCTCGAGGCCCAGCAGGTGACCGGAAGATGTCCACGTCGCGGTCGACATGCGACACAGGATACCTGTGCCCATCGGGGAATGACACCCTGCTCGATGAGCATCGAAGTCGAACGAAACGATACTGGGCATGCCTGTGGGCCGATTTCGTGTGTTTTTGAATAACCCTGGCCCGTTTCGGGATCTTCCTTCATGAACAAAGCGTATTGAGAAGAGAACCTTCCCCCTTCAAGGCACTGAACTGCATGACCACGCCCCAGGACACGCTCGACTCCCCCGGCCAGTCCATGCACGATTCCATCATGCGAATCCGTGTAATACCGATGGCATTGATCGGGGCCTATTCGGCCATCTGCATTGCAACCCTGATGGATGCCCTCCATGGCCAGAACCTCATCGCAACATCCAGCCTCCTCCTCGTGGGAGGTATAGCACTCGCATTGCTTCATTGTTCCAGATTCCTGGCGCCACTGGAGACGATCGATGACTGGCTTTGGCAACTGGCCCGCTGCAGCGCTCTGGCTGGACTCTGCGGCGCAACGATCGGACTGTGCATCCTGTTTCTTGGCGATGGCTCATTCCACACGATGACCACCGGTCTCTCCCTGGCGGCTTTCTCGGTGCTCTACGGAGTGCTGATCGCCATGCCGGCCGGCTGCATGGTGGTTCTGACCGACGACGCATCAAACTGATCCAGCGGACTCACTCGTTTCCTACCCACAGGAGTATGGCCATGCCTTTCGCTGCTCTTTGGATAGCGGTGCCATGTAGGAAATCATCAACCACCAGAAAAAATATCCTATGGAACTTGCACCCCCTGCTGGCCAGGACCATGCCAACAGCTGCAGTACCAGGAATGAGCTCGAAAGAATGAAGAGGAAGAACGAAGAGTAGCCAAGAAGCTGCCGCACCGGCTCCGGCAACCTGAGTGCCATCTGAAGCAGCAGCAGAATCGGGATCGCATTGCACAGCCAGGCAAACTGCAGGCAGATTGAATAGGCGTGCACGAGCAGTTTCGACCACCATGGATCTCTGGCCCTGAAGCCCTTCTGGACACCATGCCCATCCACCCTGCTGCCATACAGCAGGACAGCGGCGATCATCGTCTTGTCAGAAACGGACTCCCTGGCTGCTTGTGAAGGCGCGATCGCCTTGTACACATCGTCATACGAGTTGAAAAAAAGCTGCCAGGACATCGCAGCTGCTTCATAGCCGTATACGACGTCCTTGCGTCCCATTGTTGTGTCTGGATTGCCGATCACGGGCGCGAAGAACGTAGCCATGAAGCCGATGAGGAGGGCAACGTAATAGCAGATGAGGCGTTTCTTGGACCAGGATAGGTCCGGGTGACTCCTCACAGCTCGATCATTTCCATGTCCGATTCGACCGGGGCCGTCACCTCGGGGAGATGAACTTCATCAAGGAACATCTTCAGCGCCGGTTCAATCGCCATCTGTTGTCGTGTCATGACCGCGTTGAACCATTCCGGCTTCGAGCCGTCGAGACCGGCAAGCAGGTCGAGGGCAATCTGGGCCTCGCTCTTGCAGTAGTCCACTGGTTCGATGGCCCGCTCGAATGCCTGGAGACGACCGTCGACGTTCTCGAATGTCCCGCTCTTCTCCATCCACGTCGCCGCTGGAAGAAAGACATCGGCACGTTCTTCAAGACGATTGGGCATGGTGTCCAGCAGGACAACGAAGCGATCTCCCAAGGCACCTTCAAGGGACTCCGTCACCCAGGCACTGGGATAGTTTCCTGTAAGAAGCACCGAAGCAGGGCCTCCGCCGGAGGCCAGAAGTTCTTCGAAGGCAGTTGCATCGAGAATCTCATCACCGAAGGATTCAAGCACGCGACGGACACCCCTGGCATTGGGCGCCTTCTCCGCTCGCAAGGTATATCCGCCAGGGAAGGTCTTGTCCTCGCCATCAATCGGGACTGGACCGAGAGCAAGCACTGCATCCGGGTCGATCGATTTCACCAGCCTTGCCAGGTGCCAGGCATCTTCGCAGCCGAGCATCGGACTGATGAGCGCGGCGATGTGCGTGCCCTGCATGCCCGACAATGCCGCATCGGTTGCGCTCTTCCAGGCCAGGTCGGCCTGCTGCGGGTCATGAGGGTCAAGTCCACGAACGCGGGGCATGCGCCTGCGTGATTCATCATGTATGAACTTCCATCCCCAGCGGATCTCGTCTGAAATCCACCAGGTGTTGACCTCCAGGTTCGTCCGAGGCTTGATCCGATAGACGATGCCGTGGTTGTGCTCAACACTGATGTTGTCGCCACCGCTGGTCAGGCCGTCGATTGATGGAGTCCGCGTCAGATACCACACTCGCTGCTGGAAGAGGAAGTCCTTGTCGAGCAGTGCGCCCACCGGGCAGAGATCGATGACGTTTCCACTGAGCTCGTTGTCGAGAGCACGTCCCGGGAAGACGTCAATCGATTCCTGCGCGCCCCTTCCTTCGACCATGAGTTCGCAAGTACCGGTGACCTCGCGCGTAAAGCGGACACACCTGGAACACATGATGCATCGGTCGCTGTACAGCAGGATGTCAGGCCCAAGGTCCTTCTTGGGCTGCTTGATCTTCGTTTCCTCGAATCGACTTGCGGATCGGCCATACCTGTAGGCATAGTCCTGCAAGGTGCACTCGCCGGCCTGGTCACATACGGGGCAGTCCACCGGGTGGTTGATGAGGAGGTACTCCATGACGGCCCGCTGGTTTGCCGTAGCCTTGGGCGAATCGGTATGGACCACCTGCCCGTCCGCGGCTGGCGTCTGGCAGGCCGGGAGCAACTTGGGAATGGCTTCAAGCTTGTTGTCGTTTCGGGGGTTTGGCGCCCACACTTCCACGAGGCAGATCCTGCAACTGGCGACGACCGACAGGCCCGGATGCCAGCAGTAATGAGGAATCTCCAGCTCACTCGACAAGGCCACTTCGAGGATCGACTGTCCGTCCTCGAAGCCGATTTCCTGGCCATTGATGGTAAGTTGCGGCATGGTTGGAAGTTCCTCGGCACCCGGGGAAGAACGCAAATGGTAACAGAGTCGAGTCAGGAACCGGGGGGCGGAAGCGTCCGAGCAGTGATGGTTATATCTCCATCCCCAAGCAACACCCCGTCAATCTCCACGATGCGGTCATCAACCAGTTCCAGCAAGGCGGGAAAACCCCGCCCCTCCAGCAGGTAGTCCACGACGAAAGACGAAGCATCATCTCCTTCGCCCGCTGCCGTGCGGAGAGGTTCAAGGAGAGTCGAGGGAGGAGTTGGAACAGGAAGCCGGCCGAGCAGGCCGCCGTTGATTGAGAGAACGATATTTCCTTCGATGATGGTTGGCAGAACCTTCATCCCGAGAATGCTTGTGACACGACCGTGCTTGACCAACCCGACAGCAACAATGATGCCCGTCGGGGTCGCATGTACCTGGGGCACCGTGATGAAATCCGGCCACGGGGGATGATCATCATGTGCCAACCAATCCTCGAGTCGCAGGGCCAACCAGGCATTGACTGCCTTGTCAGGTATTCGAAGTCGCCAGGGTTCCCCCGTTGCACGAATCTTCTGCAACTCCTCTACCAGCCTGAACTCAGCCTGTTCCGCCAGTTGAACCGCATCGGGGTCGTTGGGCGCGGGGGGGTCGTACCAACCTGGGCGAAGAAATGTCAGGATCAGGCAGAACAGGAATGCTCCGCCCACTCCGAGCAGGAGAACTCCCAGCAGGAGTTTTACATTGGTGGCCCTGGGCTTTGGAGACAAGGCTGGCAAGTCCGTCGAGGGCGTGGCATTGACACTATTGGACTGGTTGTCGTCTACTGGATCAGTTCCCATGGCTCGATGGTATCCGCTTGAGAATATTGTTTGGCACAGGGAGACCCGCAGGGTGCCTCATGGCTCCAATCAACCCCGGTCCCCTGGAACTGGTTTACTTCAACGCACGCGGAGGAAGTCGACGGGGTGATCGGTGCGACCATCCGTTGAAAGGTCGGCAAGAATCTCCCCAATCACGCTCGACATCTTGAACCCATGGCCCGAGAAGCCCGTGGCAACGGTGACCCGTTCGTGCTCGGGATGACGGTCGATGATGAAATGCTCATCCGGAGAGTTCGTATACATGCAGGTACGCATGGTATCGATACGGCTGCCTGCAGCCGGAATCCAGTTCGTGACATGCTCCAGGAAGGACGCTTCGTCACCAGGCCCAGCATCGCGATTGATCGTGTCTGGATCATCCCGCTCCCCGGCTGCATGCATTGCGACCTTGAACCCGGCCGGTCCCGGCAGGCCTGCGCCCGTTGCAACAGGGAAGCCGTAGAGTTGACCCACGCCGACCGTGTCAATGGCCCACACGGGCAGTGAACCCAGCGCAAGTGCACCTGGATCATCTGGATGCATCCACCCCAGCACCTGGCGAGTCACCTGCAGTGGGAGGTCGGCACGCGATACCGAGGGCATCCACGCGCCTGCACTCAGAACAAGGTGTTCTGCTTCATATGTTCCACTCCGTGTCTGAACTTGAACAGAGTTGGCTCCCGTCGACCAGTCGACGACAGGTTCGCCTTCCCGGATGTCCGCGCCATGCTCCCTGGCCAGTCGAACGTGATCCTCGATGCACCATTCCGGAACGAGGAAGCCCGCCTGTGTCTCATGCATCCCGATGAAGTTCTCCGGCAGATTGAACTGCGGAAATCGATCACCGAGCTGGGCATGATCCAGAGACTCGTGCTCAAGACCATGCTCCGAGGCCGCCTGTCGACTGGCCTCGACGAACTCGCACCCGGCCGGACCCATGTAGAGACCGCCTGTTGGAAAGAGCAGGTCGCGACCTGCTTCGTCCTGGAGTTCCTCCCACAGCGCCCAGGATCGAAGGAGCAGGGGAACATAGTCCGGGTGCTCGTAGTAGGCGCAACGGATCATGCGGGACTGGCCGTGGGATGAGCCAAGATCATGTGGGATTGAATGCTGCTCAAGACCGAGCACCTTCACGCCTCGCCGAGCAAGATGGCAGCAGGCCGACGAGCCCATGGCCCCGACTCCGACCACGATGATGTCAAAGGACTCCATGCCGACAGGCTAGCAGGAGTGTCCGCTAGGATGCCCGGATGACGCGAACCACGCTGCTCCTGCTTCTCACTGCCCTCCTGGTCGGCTGCAACAGTCATCAGGCGGACGATGGCTTTGTTTCACTCTTCAACGGCAGGAACTTTGAAGGTTGGACTGGTGATACGAATGGGTACGTCGTCGTGGATAGCCAGATCAAGTCCCGTATTCCCGAGCCGGGAGAACACCTTGGCAACCTGTACACGCAGGATGAATATGCGAACTTCATTCTCCGCTTCCAGTTCAAGTTGACCCCGGGAGCCAACAATGGACTTGGGATTCGTTCACCCCTCACCGGAGATGCCGCGTACGCCGGCATTGAACTGCAGATCCTGGAAAACACGCACGAGAAGTGGGCCAACCTGAAACCGTGGCAGTACCACGGATCGGTCTATGGAGTTGCTGCTGCGGAACGTGGATTCCAGGAACCAGTCGGAGAGTGGAACTGGCAGGAAGTGCTCGTTGACGGACGCCATGTCAAGGTGACGCTCAATGGACACGTGATCCTCGATGTCGATCTCGACGAGGCAAGTCGTGATGGCACCATCGACGGCCACGACCATCCCGGGCTTGCCCGTACAACTGGCCATATCGGATTTCTCGGACACGGCGACCTGGTCGCCTTCAGGAACATCTCGATCAAGACGTTGCCCTGAGCTCTAACCTTCAGTCGACTTCGGAGGGAGGGGCGGAGGTGGGTCCATGTCCACGGTCCACTGGTTGCAGAACACGCGCCATCCCCATGAAGTAGATGCCCGGTTGTAGGGCCTGCCGCACTCGGGACACCGACCCTCAGGAGGCAGCGTGTCCAACGGGTAGGCACATTGGAGGCACAGCAGCCACTGGTGGTGAGCAAGTCGTCGCTTCCAGCGGGTTCGCCAGAAATGCGCCCCTATCGCCAAGACCGAACCCATGATGAGGAACTGAGGGCCCATGGTCACATTTGAGAAGAAGAAGAGCGAAAGGACAATGACGGGCACCGCCAGCAGGAACATCAGGCAGAAGACCAACGGGTGGTTCACCTGCGCTGCAATGGGACGATAGGGAATGAACGGCCCCGGAAATCCCCTGTACTTGATGGGGACTCTGGCTTTCAAAGTTCTCGAACAGATATGTTGCGGAAATACAGCGTGTTGCCATGATTCTGCAACTCGATGGGTCCGCTGGGAAAGATCGGCTGCGATCGGTCCCAGTAGTTCTCCAGGACGACATCATCCGCGACCAGTTGCCCGTTGAGCCAGATACTCACTCGTTCGCCGATCATCCGTATGCGGAACGTGTTCCACTCTCCAACAGGATTGTCTGCCACGACCAGGGGTTCCGAGGGATTCGCCTGGTTGTTGTAGAGACCGCCTGAACCAATGGGGTTGTCCCATATCTGCACTTGCGGACTGCCGCGGAGGTAGATGCCGCTGTCACCCTCGGCCTTGATCTTCCAATCCACGAGGAGTTCGAAATCCTCGTAGTCGTCGACCGTCACAAGGCTGTCGCCCCCGCCATCGAACACGAGCACTCCATCGACAACCGACCAGTGCTCTTGCATGCGAACATCAGCCGCAGCCTGCGCCTCGGCACGTTCAGCGGGAGTCATCGCTGCTCGCGAGATGGGGTTCCCGAACAGGCCTTTCCAGCCCTCGAGATCCTTCCCATTGAACAGTGGACTTGCCTGCCCAGGACTGCTGGATGCTGGTTGCGTACAGGCCTGCAACGAAAGAGCAAGCACGATCAGGATGTGGGAAGCCAGGTTGATTACTTCCCTCCATCTCCGGCTGGCACGTCCGGACCTACGATCTCGATCATCTCCACGTCGAAGATAAGCGTTGCCCCCGCTGGAATCGGGCCCGAGGATGGTTTCCACCCGTAGGCGAGTTCCGCGGGAATGATCAATTTACGAGTGCCCCCGACACGCATCGTCTTCAGGCCTTCAAGCCAACCGGCAATGACGCCCCCCTGCATGTTGACGGTATAGGGAACTCCCCGATCAACAGAGGAATCGAACTTCAGGTCATTGACCAGCCAGCCTGTGTAATGCACCTTCACACTGTCAGTGGGACTCGGCGAAGGCCCGTCCCCTACGACGACGTCATACCAGCTCAGCCCGGTCTCACTGGACTGCATCTTGCTTTCACCGATGTCGGCCCCAGGCAACGTCTCGGGAAGTGTGATGAACTCATCGATCCCGTTAAGCGTGATTTCAAGCACGATGGGGCTGCCCGGATTACTGAGCTGCTTGCTGATCTCGGATCCGGGGGGAGCCCAGATCTTCCTGGTTGACCCGAGTTTCATGCCACCAAGAGCGCCCGTCCAGCCGGCGAAGACCATCTTGTCATCGAACGGCATGACCATTTCACGGGCAGGGATTATTCCATGTGCATGATCACCATGCATGTTCCATGCCTCCATCTGGATTGAAACCCCCCTGGCGTCATCCGCCAGAACCGGAGCATCTTCACTCTTGGACTCCTTGACGGTTCCGATCCACAGCCCACTGGCAAGTTCTTTCATCGTGCCGTCGCCGATGATGGCGCCACCAGGCAGATCAGCAACCACCGGACCGCTTGATGCAGGCTCCGGCTTGGGTTCCGGCTTTGGCTCCGGCTCAGGTTCCGGCTTGGGTTCCGGTTTTGGTTCGGGGGCAGGAGCAGGGGCAGCTTCGGCTGGAGAGGTGACCGTCGACACGTTGCCAGCCGAGGCATCGGAGGATTGAACATCACATCCAGACAATGATGCAGCGAAGGCAATGGTGGCAGGTACCAGTACGGCAGTGAACAGGTTCATCTTGATGCCCCTTTCCATGGGTGGGAACAACTGGAGGGGAAGGCTGCGTAACAGGGTACTCAAAAATGAACGCCCCCCGGTTCCCGGGGGGCGGCTGCATGTTCATTTATACGCCGGTCAGGCGACTGCGGCTGCCATTTCCTCGGCCTTTCTCTTCGCGTCAGCAAGGTTGCCGACGTACATGAAGGCCGATTCCGGAAGATCGTCTCCTTCGCCCTCGCACAATCGTTCGAACGAATCGATGGTTTCCTCAAGCGGCGTCGTGATTCCCGGGAATCCCGTGAACTGTTCAGCCACGTAGCAGGGCTGGCTGAGGAATCGCTCGATGCGGCGAGCACGATTCACGACGAGCTTGTCCTCTTCGGCCAGTTCATCGACTCCGAGAATGGCAATGATGTCCTGGAGATCGCGATATCGCTGAAGGATCTGCTGGACTCGGCGAGCACAGTTGTAGTGCCGCTCTCCAAGGATCTGCGGATCGAGAATGCTCGAGGACGAAGACAACGGATCGACGGCTGGATAGATGCCCTTCTCGGCAATGCCACGCTCCAGAACAACGAATGCATCAAGGTGGGTGAATGCCGTTGCCGGGGCGGGGTCAGTCAGGTCATCAGCCGGAACATAGATTGCCTGGACCGAGGTGATTGCACCGGAACTCGTCGAGGTGATGCGTTCCTGCAGTTCGCCCATCTCCGTTGAAAGAGTTGGCTGGTATCCCACGGCTGAAGGCATTCGCCCGAGCAGTGCCGACACCTCGGAACCCGCCTGTGTGAATCGGAAGATGTTGTCAACGAAGACCAGGGTCTCCTTCCCGGATGTATCGCGGAAATCTTCCGCCATGGCCAGTCCAGAGAGTGCAACGCGAAGGCGGGCGCCGGGGGGTTCATTCATCTGGCCGAAGACCATGGCCACCTTGTCGATGACGTGAGCAGTAGTGCCTGTTTCATCGGTGTACTCGGCTTCCTGCATCTCGCGCCAGAGGTCATTGCCCTCGCGGGTGCGTTCGCCGACACCGCAGAACACGGAGTAGCCACCGAACTCACGCGCGACACGGGCGATCATCTCCTGGATGATCACGGTCTTGCCCACGCCAGCTCCCCCGAACAGGCCGATCTTGCCACCACGAACAAACGGGCAGAGCAGGTCGACGACCTTGATGCCAGTCTCGAGAATTTCGGTCCTGGGATTCAATGAGTCCAGGCTCGGAGGGGCGGAGTGAATCGGGCGACGCCTCGTGGCTGCAACAGGGCCACGGTTGTCAATCGGTTCACCGAGCAGGTTGAAGACCCGGCCAAGAACTTCCTCGCCGACAGGAACCGAGACCGAGCTGCCGGTATCAATGCACTCCTGGCCACGTTTCATGCCATCAGTGGAGCCAAGAGCAACACACCTGACATCACCACCACCAAGGTGCTTGCTTACTTCACCAACGAGCGTGGACTGTTCACCACCGAAATCCAGCTCGATGGTGACAGCGTTGTACAGGTCGGGAAGTGCATCCTCTGGGAATTTCGCGTCGAAGGTCGATCCAATGACCTGAACGATGGTGCCGGTGCTGCCCATGGCGTAATCCTGTGGAATATCAAGGGTTTGAAACAGATCCTGGAGCCCTTCTGGGACTCCCTCGCAAGCCGCGTAGGATAGCCTTCAAAGACGATCTCCGCCAATGTCCAGCATGGTGCTCATGACCGGCCCGGTGCTCGGTACCATGCCCGCCCACGATCATCTCAGCAGGCAGAGGCATTTCATGCAGTTCACCTTTCTGGACAACGTGACAGAACAGTCCGAAGACAGGATCCGAGCTTCCAAGCTGGTTCGGGCCGAGGAGGAATACCTCGCAGATCACTTCCCGAGCTTCCCTATTCTTCCCGGTGTTCTGATGATCGAGGTGCTTGTCCAGGCAGCAAGGCGGCTCCTGGAAGCCAGGGGGCTTGAACGGTTCGTGCTTGGGGAGGTCAAGGCCCTCAAATACGGGTCCATGGTCAAGCCTGGTGAAACCCTTGAAGTCGATGTTGAACTGCTCGGAGAAGGGGAGTCGGGTGGATGGAATTTCCGGGGGAAGGGAACTCTCGGCGGGGGCGAAAATGACGGGGAGACAGTTCTCTCTGGACGATTTACAATGCGGCCCGTCCGCGATACGCCGACGGCATGATCTACACCTCGTGGACATGGCCCGCGTGCCAGTTCACCTCACTTGGAGTATCCAACGATGTCCATGAGCAAGGACGAGATCTTCACCAATGTTCAGATGGTGCTTGTGGAAGCCCTGGGCGCCGACGAGGATGAGATTACCGAGAACGCCAGCCTGACTGCCGATCTTGGCGCAGAGTCCATTGATTTCCTCGACATCGTCTTCCGCCTTGAGAAGTCATTCTCAACTGATGATGCTCCCTTCAAGATTTCGCAGGGGGAACTCTTTCCAGAGAACCTCATGGAGAATGATGACTGGGTAAGTGATGGAAAGTTCACTGAATCAGGCCTCGCCATGCTCAAGGAACGAATGCCGCACATCGATTTCACCGAGTTCAGCGCCGACCCGGATCTCGGGAAGGTCGCCGACCTCATCACGGTGTCCTCGCTCGTAACATTCGTTTCCAACAAGCTCGAAAGTGCCGCAGCCTGAGTTTTTTCACCCGGGCAGGGCCCCCGATGCAGCGAGGCATGACATGCGTTGGATGTGGATCGATCGAATCATTGAGTTCGAAACCGAAAAACGGATGGTTGCTGTCAAGAGCATCTCGCTGTCCGAAGATCACCTCCACGATCACTTCCCGGCAACCGACTCGCTGGATGCACAGCCGCTGATGCCAGCGACCCTGATCATCGAGGGCATGGCTCAGACCGCCGGCATCCTCGTAGGGTCCGTCAATGGGTTCACCGAAAAGGTGATTCTTGCCAAGATAAAACGGGCCAGGATCGATGCAGACGTGTTCCCGGGACAGACCATTCGATTCGATGCGACCATCGAACGAATCGATGCAGGGGGTGCAGCAACGACGGGGATCATTGAACGACGATCAAACGGGAGCAAGGATGAAGGCTGGGAACCAATCGGCTGCATTGACCTGATGTTCAGTCACATTGATCAGAACATGGCCGGTGTCGAATTCCCAGAGCACAATTTCGTCTTCTCGGACAACTTCAAGATGATCCTGCACAGCGCAGGACTCGAACACCTGGTCCGCTGAGCCTGCAGTCGTACGATCGATCACTCTACGTGAACGTCCCTGGCCATCTGGTGCAGGGGAGAATCCGGTGACACCTGGAGTTCACGCAGTCGATCTATGACCAGGTCGGGAACCATGTTCCTCAAGCGTTCAAGGTCTCCACCAAGCCCGGCAATCTGGCGAATGAGGCCGGAGGAGGTGAATGCAAACTCCTCTCCCGTGACAATGAAGACCGTCTCGATATCTGCAACCTGTCGATTGGTGATGGCAAGTTGACACTCGCTGGCCAGGTCCGTGACATTTCTTATGCCCCTGACCAAGGCCGTTGCACCCATGACCTTGGCAAAATCAACAGTCAGTCCGTCGTAGGCATGGACACTCACCGGGGCCTTCCCGGCACCATCACCCAGTTCATTCACAAGAGTCCTGGCCATGGTCTCTCGTTCCTCGAAGGAGAAGAGCGTCGGCTTGTCTGGATTGTGACCGATCCCCAGGATCATCCTGTCGAACATCCCCCGCGCACGTTGCAGTACATCGAGGTGCCCCTTCGTGATGGGGTCGAATGAGCCGGCATAGATGGCAAGATGTTCCGTCAAGAAAGGGCCTCCGGGGGACATGGTACCCCGGGCAGGTCAACCAACCTGCGCAATGCGCAGGAAACGACCTTCCGCAGGCCAAAAATCACGATGTCCGCTTGGCGTGGAGCAATGTGAATTGGACTGTGCCAATGAACACATGAGGAAGCAGGCCCCAGCCCCCTGAACCGATTGTCGGACCAGGACATACCGGGTCCCGGACAATCTCCCTTCTCTCTCTCGATGGATTGCAACCCACGCAATCCCACCCTTCCTTTCCCCATGGGACCACGCTTCCGTGTGCACTCCACGGCCCTGCATCTGCAGGGCCGTGGCAATTGCGGTCGCCTGTTCCCCATGAAGAACTCAGGTGTGTATGAGGTTGTCCCGCCCGGGAACAAGCAGGTCGGCGATTTCAACCGCTTCCTTGAATGATTCAATTGCCCTGTTCCTGTCCCAGCAGTCTTCCAGGACCATTCCGCGTTCGTAGTGCTCGGTCGTGGCCACCGCGTCTCCGCAGACCAGAATCGTGTTTCTCGGCTGCGGCAGGAGCAGTCCACAGCAACCTGGGGAAACTCCATGAAGCGGGAAGAGATCAACGCCCTCCGCGATTGAATCAGGAGCAATCTTCACGCGTTCAAGGAGTTGATGCTCGTCATTGATGAGGACAAGGCGCTCCGTGTCCTGGTGTGACTCGGCCTCTGCACGTTCCTGTACCAGGAATGACTCCATGGCATCACGCTCTGTCTCCGCCATGATCCATGATGCATGTTCAAGTCCAGTCAGGCCTCGGCGGTGGTCAGGGTAGAAGCTCGTAAGGAAAACATCTGTCACACCAGAGAGGCCGATACCCGAACGTTCCTTGAGACGCACATCCAGCATGGGCGGTGGCAACGAGGGGTTGACGAGGACCTCCCGGTCCCCTGAAGTGATCAGCGTCGTGGTTGCATGTGGCGTCCGTGGATCGGAGGTTTCGGTCCAGAGTGGGTGGGAGGCAAGTGTCCCGAGAGAGATGATCCTGAATGACGTCGACATTGGAAGATGGAGAGTGTAATCCAGTGCAGGAAACCTGGCTGGTTGAACATCAACATGGAAGGTCTCCGATGCTCAACTGGCACATCATGGTGCCTCCCGCATAGACTTACCTCATGTTCCTGCGCACCGTCCTGATATCAATTCTCTGCCTTTCATCGTGGTCGATGGCAACCCAGAAAGCCCCGATACAAGCAGGGCCACCCGCACCAGCGAAGGTTCCTGGAGGATTGCGAGACGATGTTAGCTGGCCCTCCAGGTTGGCGATGCGGACGTCAATGATCCGGGGAGCCTTCCCGATTTCGAGCCAGGTCGTGCTCGTCCCCGATGCGGCGACCTACCTTGATGAACTTGGAAAGTGGACGAAGCACAATCGATGGCCTGTGCTCCTTGAAGATGACTTCTACGCACCGATGTTCATGAGGGCCTACCAGCCCGAAGTGATCTACCGACGTGAATCGATCGGGGCACTTCCCCCTGATCACGATGAACGCAAGAGGATGATCGAGGAAATCGTCGCACGAGCCTGGCGCCTCGATGGGTCAGAAGCGACAACGAGTACCAAGGCATTCGATGAACGTGGTTTCATGCCCGTCGGGGTCGTTCTCTCTTCGCTGGAAGATCCCGCATGGACCGCTGCTGTAACCCTTGCAGCCGCTCATGGGCAGTACATCCGCTGGCTTGACGGCGAATGGGGTGGGTTGAACGAGATCCTCGACCTGGCAAAGACACGAGCACTCCTCAAGGAAGCGAACAGTCTTGTTGATTCAACAGGCCAGAGCTGGGATGAGATCGGTGATGCCATCGAACTCGTGACCGTGTGTCGCACACTTCCTGCACGATGTTTCTTCGATGCCGGGGAACTTCCAGAAGGCATGCCTCCACAGATCCTGAATGGCCCCCGGGCAATCACGGATTGCATCGGTCGAAACATGGACGGTTCAAGGTGGGGATTTGCCGGGATGATCACCGGGGGGCAGCGGGCCTCGGTCTACGCCGCCATGTGCAGTTACTTCCTGTTCCGGACGAATGTCTGGCTCGGAAACACCTACCCGAACGAAGAGCAGTGGGCTGCCTACCGGCTTGATGAAACAGCGGCACTTGATGACCAGTTCGGGTTCGCCGTACAGAATCATGACATGTTGTCTCTTCCCGAGCTACGAGCCATCAGTGCAACCGGCATTACGAGCGACCTGGCGATGATGACATCCAAAGGGAATGCTGATTTCTTCGATCTTGGAACAGATCGCGCCTCACCATTCGAAGTCCCCGTTCTCAATACTCCTACAGCTCTCTACCTGCTGCACAGCTGGTCGCTGAAGACACCTGGGGATCCACTGAGCGTCGGAGGACGATGGATGCGGAATGGAGCGTACGCGGTTGTGGGATCTTCACATGAACCACTCCTCAGCGGCTTTGTTCCACCGATCGTCGTGTCAAAACGATTCATTGGCGGAATACCGCTTGGTGCAGCGGTTCGATACTGGCCCGGTGAAGGGGCGTTGTCCATCCCCTGGCGCATCAACGTGCTTGGCGACCCGTTCATGCGGTGTGTTCGCCCTGGCGAGATGATTAGGCAGACCGCCCTGACAGGAGACGGTGCCGGCATGACGGATATTGCTGAAGCCGCTGTCAGTGCTGCAGAACGTGCCCTTGAATCAACTGATGACGAACGCTATGCCGAAGCCATCAGGCTCCAGGTCCTGCTCGGCGCAGACCTGGTAGCTGTTGATCTCTGGAACAGGGCCGCTGGAGCTGGAGCCGATGGGCCCTCCTCGGCGAAAGCCGCCATTGGCTCGCTCTTCCGGGAAGGCAAGGCCATGGGATTTGCGGGTGCGTTTGAACGGCTTGAACACAAGACTTCGATGGACCGTGACATGCTCTGGTCGCTTCTTGGCAACACTCTTTCCCAACCCGGAGATCCTGTGTTCGTTGATCTACTGGACGACAATGTCCGGACCCGGTTCCCTTCTGGAGACATGCAGCGGCTTGCCCCGGCACTTCAACGAGTTCATGGCAGTGCATATGTGCGACAGCGAATTAATGAACTCGGGGCAGGCGCATCAAACCAGCGGGAACAGAAGGCCCTCGATGAACTTGGTTCCAGGTACCGTTGAGGTCGATCAGTCGGCCCCGGCAATTGCCAGGTATTCAACCGGTTCAGCGGATGCGAACAGGTGCCATGCCCAGATCGACTGGCCAAGACCATCACCTGCACTGACGCACAGCGGGTTCATCGACTGTTCAACAACCATGGGCGTACATGAGCCCTCGTCTTCCATGACGGAAAGTGACACGAGTACGGGTTGATGTTCATGCATGACCGTTGCAGTCGTTGCCGTACAACCTTGTACGACTCCAAGTGCTGAACATGCCAGGATTGCCTTGATCGTTCGTGTGTTCATTCCTGCCCCTCGGATGTGGAAACCGGGCTTGAAACGGCTCGATTTCCCAGGTCTACCAAGTCGTCGGCAGGTTCCAGGGGCTCCTGAAGCGGGAGGTGGAAATAGACCCGGAATCGGTCTCCAGCATGTCCTGACCGATAATCAACCCCCGCTGGATGGTCTTGAATTGGCAATTCAAAGCGATCAGGACGATCACAGCGATTGAGCGTGTCGATGTAGTCTGTAGGGACTGAAGAGTATTTCTCCTGGGAACGCGACCATGGAATTCGTGAAATGTATGTATGCAAGCATTGCCTGCGTGGTGGTCGCATGCGCCTCCCAGTCGATGGCTGTCGACATCACCCCGACCGAGTCCCAGGATGGATACGTCTATGGTGTTTCCGACTTCAACTTGAAATGGAATCACGAGCACCCAGATCTGCCCTCGATGGAATCTCTCCTGTCAATGCCGCTTGCATTGACGAAGACGAGTGAAGGGTGGATCGGGCCCAGGGCTGATCATGTAGTCCTCACGTCGCTCAATGAGATCAATGCCGCCGGCGGAGGAACCTTCTGGTCGTCGGCGCTGGGAACCATTTCGACCAGCCTGTCTGCAAAGTTGATCCAGGACGGGCTCATGGGCGTCTTCGTTACGGTCGACCAGTCACAAATCAGTGCTTCCGCGGCTTCTCTTGGACAGGATCTTCGGGAGGGGTGGGATCTTGAACTCGCCTACATCATGACGGTCGGCCAGATTTCCGAGGTCAGGACAGTCGCTGCTGGCGACCGACTGGATTCGGAAGTTGGAATCAACAACCCCATCCACCAGCAGATCATCAAGGATTCACCGCTACAAGGGAACTCTGATGGATCGCCGGGAGATCTTCTTTGGCGCAAACAACTTGAGGAGTATTTCCTGTACCTGAGTCGACATCCCGGCCGTACGGTTGAGGCGTCCGTTGCAGCTTCCACACAACCAGGCGGGGTATCACTGGACTTTCTGGTACGGGAGAACAAGCCGCTTACTCTCTTTGTTGAAATGTCGAATACAGGTACATCGCAGGAAGGCTACTTCCGACAGCGATATGGCCTGTTCCACTCGCAACTGACGGGAAATGATGACACCCTGTCGTTGACGTACCTCACCTCCGACTTCGATCGATCGAATGCATTCTTTGGAAAGTACGATGCAAGGTTGCCTGGCACGGATCGGATGCGATGGAGTGTTGCGGGTGACTGGAGCCAGTTTGTTGCCGATGAGTTTGGCATCCTGACCGATGCATTCGAAGGTAATTCCTGGTCCGTCACGGGAGATGTGACAGCGAACATTGCACAGAACGGATCATTCTTCCTCGATGTCGTTGCGGGACTTCGATACCAGCACCTCTTCGTTCGGAACAACTTGTTCCAAATCGAAAGCAGTGTCGAATGCCTTCTGCCCATCATCATGCTTGAAGCGGACCATCTCGGGGATTGGTCGAACTTCACGGGCACCGTGGGACTCGAGTTCAACACCCTGGGAAACAGCGAGGAAGACCTGGTGCTGATGGGACGGTTCGATCCATCGGAGAACTGGGCAAGGATGAACTGGAGCCTTACGAACTGGGTGTTTCTCGAGCCCCTCCTGAACCCGGTCGCATGGGCCGATCCATCCACTCCGGAGTCATCCACGCTTGCCCACGAGGTGATGTTGTCATTCAGTGGCCAGTATGCCTTCAACAGTCGCCTGATTCCCCAGTTCCAGGGTGTCCTTGGTGGCATGTACTCGGTTCGAGGCTATCCCCAGTCTGTTGCGGCTGGTGATTCGACGCTGCTGGGGAAGGCGGAGTACCGGTTTCACGTACCTAGGGTCTTCGCGATCGATCCAGTTCCCATTGAATTTCTCGGGGATCCCTTCCGTGCATCCCCCCAGCATGTCTATGGACGACCCGATTGGGATCTGATGCTCTGCGCATTCATCGATGCCGGCACGACGATGCAGTCACACCGTGCATTTTTCGAAACGGATAACACGCTGATCGGAACGGGTGTTGGTTTCGAAATCCTGTACAAGCAGAACATCCGCTTCAGGCTCGACTGGGGCTTCCCTCTGAAGGATCTTCCTGCAGCGGGTGTCAAAGTCGGAGACGAGCGTGTCTATGTCTCCGGTTCGATCGTGTTCTAGATCGACCCCGAAATACAAACATCTCCCGGATGTAAAACTACATTGCGACACGCTCGAACCCCTTCCAGGTTCCGTCTGGAGGGGTCGCGAGGGATATCGGACCCTAAATACGTCAACTCCTTGAGACCACACTTAAAAGGCGTGGTATGTTTTCCATGGTCCTCTTCAGGGGATTCCGGGTGCAGTGGGACTCAATGCCCGCTTTCAGGGACATGAACCAGTGAAAGAGATGCTTACGTCCATCATGAATATGGTGTGCATTCCGCTACGCCGCTGGAGCAGGCTGCTTGCAGCAGTCGCCGCAGGGTGGCTTGGGACGGTTGCATTCGCCATACCCGACGGTGGAACGTGGGAATATGGAAATGGAACCATCACCTACAGCGGTGGTGGAACAACCCTCACGATCAATGCTTCTTCCAACAGCAGCATCATCAACTGGCTTCGCTTCAATATCGCCAATGGGGAGAGCGTCTTCTTCAACCTCCCCGGCTCCTCGTCGCGAGTACTCAATCGCATCAATGCAGCAAACGGCATCTCCTTCATCAATGGAGTGCTTGCATCGAATGGGCAGGTCTACCTGGTGAATCCAGCAGGCATCACCTTCGGGGCCAACTCGATCCTGAATGCAAACCGCATCTACGCAGCGGCGGGTGACATGAGTTCCGATGATTTCCTTACCGGCATCGACCGCTTCACGAACCTCCAGGGAGAAATCATCAACCAGGGCTCGGTCACAGCGAACGAGGTCCATTTCGTCGGACATCGTGTCGTGAATGACACGACCGGCGTCGTCCAGGGCGGATTGATCAGCTTCAGCACGGGAAACGAGGTATGGATTCAACGCGTTGGAGACGGTATCTCCATCCGAATCGATGGACAGGACCTTGGAGATCCGCAGGAAGGGACAGTCAACGCATCACTTGACGGTGCCGGAGGCATCGAGAATCACGGCTCCATCATCGCCGATCCCGGAGGCGCGATACATCTCGCGGCCGGTGACCTGCATGGTCTTGCACTGCTGAATACCGGCACGATCCAGGCGTCCGGAGGAACCATCCAGCTCACAGCTCGAGGCGGAGCGATACACAATGACGTGACAGGCGTCATCGACGCTTCCAACAGCACTGGTGATGGTGGCAACGTCCTTATCCAGGGGCCCGTCATCGTCAACCGCGGTCTCATTGCCGCAAATACGGATGCTGTCGGCGGCGAAGCCGGAACGATCGACGTCCGGGCGCATACGAACGCCATCTTCACGGAGACCAGCAATGTCGAAGCCCGTGGCAACATTGCCGGGAGCGGTGGTGAAATAAACATCGAGGCAACAAATGGAACCGTCTACCTTGCCGAAGGTGGAACGCTCGATGTCAAGGGCGGCCTCCTTGGTGGAGACGGCGGCTCCGTCTCGATCACCGGAGGCCAGGTTTACCACAGAGCCACGACAAAGGTCGGGGCAATCAATGGCGCTGACGGCTCACTCTCCGTCACCGTTGACGAAAGCATTGTCACGACCGACGCATCCGTCGGGGACCCGGTGGGAGATCCTTCCGGCCTGGACCTGACTTCCGCAATCAATGTCACCAGCCAGATCGGAACCAATGTCCTGCACATGTTCGATGGAGATGTCTCGATCGACTCCTCGGAGAACGTCTCCGTCATTGACGGGTTTGATCTGAATGGACATGACCTGGACATCAATGCAGGAAGCAACATCAATCTCTTCAACGAAGTCACAGGATTGAATGATTTCACGCTTACTGCAGGCAACACGATCGAGTTCGGTGACAGTTTCACGGATATTGCCGGTAACGCCGCATTCACCGCGACCGAGATCAGGATCAACGCTTCTTCCCCCGTCTCCATCGAGACAGGTGGTTGGCAGACCTGGGATGGCGATGTCGTTCTGCAGGAAACAGACCTTTCCGTAACCGCGGAATCAGCTGAATTCACCGGCACGATTGATTCGGACGGTCCAATGCATGCTTCCGAACTGAGCATCGATGTCGATGGTGAACTGCAGATTCTCGGTTCGATCGGTGCAAACGGGACCCTTGGTGCGATCGACCTGTCAGCAGACCTGATCACGCTCGGTGGAACTGAAATCAACGCCTTCGGTGACATCCTCCTGAATGCGGACGGTCATGCCGAGTTCGGTGATGTTGCAACCATCGTCGGGCTCGCGGATTCTCTTTCAATCACCTCTTTCCTGGGCGACATCCTGCTCGGGCAGAACGAGGTCTTTACCCAACTGGGCGATCTCTCCATGGAATCCGCTGGACTGGTCAGGATCGGCGACATCAATACCCTTGGCGATTTCAGCGTAACTGCGCCCGACATCGAGATCATGAGTCGTGAAGGCGGTGACATACTCCAGTCTGATGGCACCTATGCATTCTCCCCTGGTGTTGCATGCATCGCCGGTGGCTCCATCTTCTTCTCAAGCACGCCGACCATACTTGGGTCTCTTGGTGCCGATCCGGTATTTGCTTCGGCCGAGGAATCAAGTTCATTCGTCTCAACCCTCAGTGGTTTCGAGACCATGCAGATTGAACCTCTGGACATAAGCGACTTCACCTTCGGGGACGTGGTCCTCAATCTTCATCCCGTTCCAGCAGACGATGGAGGCGGAGATGATCCGGCAAACGGTAACGATGACTCTTCCCCCGGAGGAACGACACAAGGTGATCTGCCGGGATTGAACATCAGTTCCCTGCTTGCTTCCGCTGAACAGGTCGGTGCGACTGAAGACGGTCCACTGGTAATCGAGGATCCAGAAGAAGGCGTTCTTGCCGATTCCGAGGGTCTCATCGTCACGGCTACCGACCTTTCAATCGAGGTGGAAGTCCTTTCGGAGAATCCTGATGATCAACAGGGGTCCCTTACCCGGTCGGATATTCTCGCCAACTATCCTGTGAACAGCGTCAACCCGACCACTGGAAACATCCGGGTCAAGCAACGACGGTTGAATCGCACCATGCTTCGCAAGAGCCTTGGGAAGTACCAGGAGCTGCTTGCGATGCAGCCAGGTGACGTCGAGGCCAACCTCGAGAACAACAACACGACTCACATTGCAGATTCAATCAACTCCGCCTGGGCCGAGTATTCCGAGTCCCGGGAGGGCCAGGCCACTGGCGCCGGCTTCGGGGATTGGGTGGAGTCGAATGCAGGGCAGGTGGAAACCCGGCAGTACATCCGCGACCTGCAGGAGGTCTTCAGCGACCTCAACAGGAGCGGGCTCAGCAGTGGGGAGTTCAACTACGCCCGAAACAGAACGATTCAACGGATCATGGAAAGCAGCACTGGGCCGAGTGGGATGACATCATCGCAACTCAGTGCCACACTGGGATCCTGAGTCGACGTTCAACTCGAAAGAAGGTCGCCTGCAGGTACTGGTTCGCCGGACTCCTCGGATGAGGTTCCGAAGATCGCAGAACCGATTCGAACGACATTCGCACCGCATTCAAGTGCAAGCTCGAAATCACCGCTCATGCCCATTGACAGGATGTTGAACTGGCTGCCCGCTGCTCCAGATTCGGCGATTTCATTGAACAACTCACGGGTGCGCACGAAGATTGGACGCAATGCCTCCGGATCCTCGATGTTCGGGGCCATGCACATGAGTCCACGCACCCTGATATCCGGCAGATCCGCAATCTGATCGATGAGATGGGATGTTGCAGGCGGAGCGATCCCATGCTTTCCCCGCTCACTGGCGGTATTTACCTGAATGAGAACCTGTGTCTTCTTCCCTTCCTCGCGACCAGGACAACTCTGTATTTCCTCTGCAAGGCGAAGAGAGTCGACGGAGTGGATGAGCGTGGTCAACGAGAGAATCTTGCGGACCTTGTTCCTCTGCAGATGCCCGATGAAATGCCAGCGAACCTCCTCCGGTATCGTGCCACCCCGACCGCCAAGTTCGCGGTGGCGTTCGAGGAAATCCGCAACCTGTGCTTCGAACTGGATGAAATGCTGCATACGGCTCTCGCCGAAGTCCACGTGTCCATGCTCGATCAACTCGCGGACCTGTGATATCGATGCATTCTTCGTTACAGCAACAAGAATGACCCGCTCAGGATCCGTGCCACCCTTTACAGCAGCCTCGGCAACTCGTTCACGAACCTCTTCATACCTGCGGATTGTGGCACTGTTGGTGGGCATTGATGGTCGAGGATACGCGAGCAAATGCAGTCGAGCAAGACATGGCGGGAAATCGTGCCGATACGTCAGGCCTCAGCGGCGGCAATCTGGTAGGTCAGCTGCTCCAGGGACCGAGATACATCGACACTCGTCACCTCCACGCCGGCCCCGATGTTCAACCGCACAGGGGCAAAGTTCAATATTCCTCGGATCCCGGCCTCGACGAGCGTATTCGCTACGTCCTGTGCCGCATGTTCCGGTACCGACAGGATCGCGATCTGTACCTGGTGTTCCCTGATGTATTCATGCAACATCTCCATTGAAAGGACCCTGCACCCCCCGGCCTCCATTCCCACCCGGTCGGGAGCAGCGTCGAACGCCGCAATGATCCTGAATCCCTTGTCGCCGAATCTTGGATAACTCATGATGGCTCGGCCAATGTTTCCAGCACCAACGACGATCGCATTCCATTCGCGATCCACCTTCAGGATGTGACGGATTTCAACAGCCAGGCCTGCGACCCGGTAGCCGATTCCAGGTTGCCCGAACTGGCCGAAACAACTGAGATCCTTCCGGACCTGTGCATCGGTAATGCCGACTGAAGCACCCAATTGGCGAGAGTTTACGGTTGGCTTCCCATCGGATTCATGCCTCTCCAGCTCCCGCAGGTAGAGGCTCAGTCGCTTGATGGTAGGGCGGGGTATGTTCGTCGGATCCGGCACGCAATCGCAGTGTATCACCCGATGCTCACGGCCGGTCGCTCCATTCAGCGCTGCAGGCGTCCCACGGTGTAGGATGTTCACAGATGCATTTTGAGGACATCCGACAACGAGACGCTCGAACCATCAGTTTCGAGTTCTTTCCTCCGGCTTCGAGCAAGGCTCTTGAAGCGCTGCGGGAGAGACTGGCTGATTTCATCTCCCTCGACCCTTCCTTTGTTTCAATCACCTACGGCGCAGGTGGATCGACAAGGGAGAGAACCCATGACCTGGTCGTTGAACTCCAGGGATCAGGCAAGGTTGATCCGATTCCCCATTTGACCTGTGTAAATCAGACACGGGATGAAGTTCAAGTCATTCTGGAACGATATGCATCCTCCAAGGTAAGCAACCTGCTGGCCCTCCGAGGCGATGCGCCGGCAGATGATGACGAGTATGAGCGTGGGGATGATGAGTACACATTTGCGATAGATCTCGTCAAACATGTATGCAGGTTCAATGAATCAGGGCTGCACCCTGACCCACGTGGATTTGGCATTGGCGTCGCCGGTTTCCCTGAAGGTCATCCTGAGACTCCCAATCGGCTCAAGCAACTGGGCTTTCTCAAGGAGAAGGTGGATGCTGGCGCACACTGGGTCACCACCCAGTTGTTCTTTGACAATGCTGCTTTCTACGACTGGCGAGAACGGTGTGACCTGATCGGAATCAATGTTCCGCTCGTTGCGGGCATCATGCCCCTCACCAGCATGAAGGGGCTCCACAGGATGGCGGAACTCGCTGCCGGAACCAACTTCCCAGCCAGGCTTCAGCGGGAAATCTACCGGCACCAGGATGATCCGAAGGCTGTTGAGCAAGTTGGGATCGAGTGGGCGACTCAGCAGTGCAGGGATCTTCTCGAACAGGAAGCAGCCGGGATCCATTTCTACACGTTGAACAACTCCGATGCGACCATGCAGATCTTCCGCTCCCTGGGCGCCAAGGATGCTTCCGGCCTGCGTTGAAGTGCAATTTGCCTTCCAAGGTCGTTCCATCTACCCTCATTTGTTCATGTCCAGATTGCGAACCATTCTTGGAATGTTTTCCGTACCGGGGTTCTGCTGCGCGATTGCCGCTGCCGCCGAGACTCCCAGCGGGCCACTTCCTCCGCCGAACCCGAGCCAGAATCAGAATGCTCCTGCCGTATGGATGGGGATGCTCCTCATGTTCGTCGTCGTTGCGATCATCGTGAGCGTCAGCATGATGCCCTCGAAGCGTGGCCACCAGGACTGAATACACATGAAACCGATGCCACGCAGACATGTTGCCGGAAACAGGCCCGCGTCCCGGTTCCTGCTGGGCCTGAATGCGATGCTGCTGCTGCTTGTTGCTCTCGTGACATGGTCTCCAACCGTCCAGGCTCAACTCGGACTCCGCGGACACTATCTCCTTGTTTCCGGCGCCGGTGAATCGGAACGATCAGACCGGGTCTGGGTTTTTGATACACGGGGAGCGGAACTCATCACGCTTCAATGGAAGGACCCGGGCAAGGGAATCCGTTCTACGGCACACCGGAATATCCATCGCGATATCGAGAACATCCTCCGGACACGATGAACAATGAATCAACCTACAACATCAAGCTGGTTCTCTTCTTCAACTGATCGAATCCTCGGTCTTGGAGCAGTCATCATGGCGGGCTTCCTGGGGTTCCTGCTGCTCCAGGCACCAGCACCAGCGGTCGAAGCAGGCATGATCGTCTCCGGCGAAACGTTCACCCTCATGACAGCGGCTGCTCGAACGGACGGAACTGTCACGGATGAGGATGCTCTCTACATCGTCGACAACCACAACGGGATCCTCCTGGTCTACAGGGCGCAGATGCAGGGTGGAGTAGAGCGAATCGTTCTCGTGGATGGTGGGTTCGTCGATGACCTCTTTGCCACGGTACGGAATTAGGTTCGACATCCCGATTGGTTCCCGTGGAGTACGATGGGACCATGCCAGTCGAACGCAGAGTTGATACCGTCATGGTGGACCAGAGAGCCGGGGCATTCTCCCGGAGATCCATCAAGACGGATTCAAAGGCTGCAGGCCTTCGACTGGCCATCTCAATGCTGGACCTGACGACACTCGAAGGGAAAGACTCCCCCGACAAGGTTCGTTCTCTTTGCCGAAAAGCCATGAGGCCCTATGCCGGGGAACTGGATCTGCCCGTGCCCGCAGTAGCAGCAATCTGCGTCTACCCATCACATGTACAGACTGCCGCCCGCATGCTTGCAGGATCAGGTGTCAAGGTCGCTTCGGTTGCCACGGGCTTTCCAAGCGGCCAGTATCCCCTGGATGTACGCCTGAAAGATGTCAGCGCTGCCATCGATGCGGGAGCGGATGAGATCGACATGGTCATCAACCGCGGCGCGTTCCTGTCAGGAAGAGAGACCGAGGTTGCCGAAGAAATCCGTCAGGTCTGGCAGGCATGTGATGGTGCCCATCTGAAGATCATCCTTGAAACCGGTGAGCTCGAGACCTACCAGAACATCAGGAAGGCCAGTGACCTGGTAATCGAAGCCGTCGCATCAACAGGGGTGCTTCGTGATGGCGAGGTATTCATCAAGACCTCAACCGGCAAGATCTCGCCTGCAGCGACAATGCCAGTCACCCTTGTCATGCTGGAAGCCATTCGAGACCACTTCATTTCGACTGGAATCCGGATCGGCATGAAGCCGGCGGGAGGAATCAAGACCGCCAAGCAGGCTCTCCATTACCTTGTCATGGTCAAAGAGACGCTTGGGGAGGATTGGTTGACCCCCGGACTCTTCCGGTTCGGAGCTTCAAGTCTGGCAAACGACCTCCTGAGACAGCTGCTGAAGGGATTGACGGGACACTACATGGCCATGCACGATTTTTCCGAGGCTTGAACCACCCATGACAGGCGTTGATTCACATACCGCAGGAACCACCGGCTGGGAATACAGTCCCGCCCCCGAGCGAACACGTGTCGCGATCAAGGATGAATACGGTCTCTTCATCAATGGCTCCTTTTGCGCCCCGAAATCTCGCCGGCGATTCGACACGATCAACCCTGCTACCGAGGAAACGCTCTCGCGTGTGGCCGAGGCGGGACCAGCGGATGTCAATGCCGCCGTCGAGGCTGCAAAGGCTGCAGGCCCGGGCTGGGCACGATTGAAGCCCTCCGAGCGTGCAAAGTTCCTCTTTCGAATTGCCCGTCGGATACAGGAACGCTCACGTGAACTGGCGGTGCTTGAAACCATGGATGGTGGCAAGCCGATCAAGGAGTCCCGGGATATCGACCTGCCGCTCGTGGCACAGCATTTCTTCTACCACGCAGGCTGGGCAGACAAGCTCGCCTACGCGTTCCCGGGTCGAACACCAAGGCCCGTCGGCGTGTGTGGTCAGATCATTCCGTGGAACTTCCCCCTGCTCATGGCTGCATGGAAACTCGCTCCGGCACTGGCCTGTGGGAATACGTGTGTTCTCAAGCCCGCTGAAACGACTTCCCTGACAGCGCTTCACCTTGCGGAGATCTTCCAGGAAATCGAACTTCCTCCCGGCGTTGTCAACATCATCACGGGCGCCGGGGAGACAGGTGCTGCGATCGTGGAACATCCGGATGTCAAGAAGGTCGCGTTTACCGGATCGACGGAGGTTGGCAAGCATCTTGCCCGGTCCGTCGCCGGTACCGGCAAGAAACTGACACTTGAACTGGGTGGAAAGAGCCCGAACATCATCTTTGCCGATGCCGCAATCGACCAGGCCATAGAGGGAATCGTCGCTTCCATCTGGTTCAACCAGGGACATGTCTGCTGTGCAGGTTCACGACTGTTCGTCCAGGAATCGATCGCCGACGAGGTCATCGACAAGCTGGCCCATCGAATGCGATCGCTTCGAATAGGGGATCCGCTCGACAAGAATACCGACGTGGGTGCGATCAACTCCAGTACACAGCTGAAGACCATCGAGCGATACATCGACGCAGGTGGAGATGAGGGTGCCGTTCTGCACGAGGTCAATGAACAGCCTCTTCCAGACAAGGGGTACTGGTGCCGTCCATGCTTCTTCACGGGGGTCCAGCCTTCCCATGTCATCGCCCGGGAAGAGATCTTCGGACCGGTTCTTTCGGTCATGACCTTCCGTACGCCCGAGGAGGCGCTGGCCCGGGCGAACAACACGCCCTATGGATTGGCCGCGGGTGTCTGGACGAATACGGGATCGAAGATCTTCGAGATCGCCAGGAAACTCGATGCAGGTGTGGTCTGGTGCAACACCTACAACAAGTTCGACGCAAGTTCTCCCTTTGGTGGATTCAAGGAATCCGGATTCGGTCGTGAGGGTGGTCGCCACGGCCTGAGGGCCTATGTGAAGTTCTGATCATGAGTGAACCCATTCCACACGAACGAACCCTCCTGCTGCGTGTCCTTGGACATGCCGGCATGCGATGCATCGAGGCATTCGTGCTGGCCTGGATCGTGTGGTTTGCCGCAGACCTGGTGCTTACTTCAGGGGAGCGGGACCACAGCATGTGGGAATACATGGTGCAGAATGGCATCGGGGAGTTCTGGGAGCACCTCTTCCTGGTCAAGGACTCGGCGGTCCGTGGAGGCGCCTGGGGACTGGTCTTCGGCTGCCTCTGCATCGTGTGCTTCATGCGGTATCGAGTACAACTCAGGAACCTTCTGGAAGGCTGATCAACTGTAGGCTGGAGCTGTACATGCCCGAACGTCTGGACATCATCAAGACCTGCAAGCTCTTCATCGGGGGATCCTTCCCTCGAACCGAGTCCGGTCGGTCCGCGCCCGTCCATGATGGACGTGGTCGCGTGATAGCCCACGTCTGCATCGCTTCCAGGAAGGATCTTCGGGAAGCAGTCGAGTCGGCTCGTCGAGTGTCTGACAGCTGGGCCGATGCCTCCGCCTATCTCCGGGGACAGATTCTCTACCGGATGGCGGAGATGCTGGAAAGCCGGCGGGAGGAGTTCGCATCGGCCATCAGCACGACCACGCCGCTTACGCCTGCAAAGGCGCGACGTGAAGTTGATGCAAGTGTTGATCGCCTTGTCCGGTTCGCAGGCTGGACTGACAAGTTCCAGCAGGTGCTCGGATGCCAGAATCCGGTTGCCGGTCCCTATTACAACTTCTCTGTTCCACAGCCAAGCGGCATCACCGGCATCCTGTCACCGGATGCCCCATCGCTTCTTGGCCTGGTAACAATGATTTCCGCGCCGTTGTGTACCGGATGCCCTGTCGTTGCAGTTGCCTCGGATTCAACCCCACTGCCAGCGGTTCTGCTTGGTGAAGTCTGCGCAACCTCCGATATTCCAGGCGGTGTTGTCAACATCCTCACCGGGAACCGGGCTGAACTCATTGAGCCCATGGCTGAACACCGGGAAGTACAGGTCATTGCGGCAGCCAATCTGAAGCCTGCGCAGCGTGAGTTGATTCAGACTGCAGCTGCTGATGGGCTCAAGCGCATACACCTGCTCGAGCATTCAGATTCATCGTGGCTTGATGATGATGCTGCAGCTTCGCCCTGGGAAATCGATCCCTACCTCGATACCAAGACGATCTGGCATCCTTCGGCAACTTGACCTTCGGTTCCCGGATCAGAGAAGAGGAACCTCGACCAGTCGCGGCGACTGTGGACGACCGCCCTTGGAGGGATCCTGCGGATCATAGAGATCAATGAGCGGCTCGCCATTGACAAGCCGCTGGGGGAACTGCATCACGAAACGTTCGACTTCCGGGCTCTTTATCCCGGTTGATGCATCCATGGCCCTGTGATCAAAGACTCCAACGGTGACCATGCTCATCTGCCGCGCATCATCATGGTGGAAGAATGCGGGCATACCCTGCTGCCTCAAGGCTCTCGCGTATCCCTCCGCCGCACTTCGCCGTCGAGACGGGGGGTACTCTCCGCTTTCAAAGTCTCCCCAGACAGCGATCTCCAGGGTGTACAGGGTACGGACATCCGGATACTTGATGCGAAGCGAAACCAACTCGTTGTCGGGAACGGTGCTTGGATCACGTGGGACCTTCAACTCTGCAATCATCGCCTGTGGAAATATCTGGCGATTGTTCACTGTCAGGTTTCGAAGTCTCTGGACATCAGCACGTGCCTCAGGATCCGTCCAGTCCACGTAACTGCCGAAGACTACGAGGGAGCCTCTGGCATCTGGATGTGTTCGAAGACTGGAATCGAGTGATGGGAGCAATGTCCCCAATCTCCTGCGATATTCAACGGCCTGGTCCACATGGCCCGTGGATGTGAACGTGGCAAGAACGATGCCGAAGCCTGATGACAGATTCCCTGTATTCGAACCTCCTTCAGGCAGATCGACAGGCGATGAACTGGCTCGCTGCTTTCGCTGTGATGCCGAAGCAACTCCAAGCCGGTCCTCAATCGAATCCCAGTCATGGCCAAGATCACGTTCTGGATTCTTTTCCTTGCTGGGATGCATCCGCTCGGGCTGCGCAGGCGTATCAAATCGAGAATGAGCAACAGGTCTCACAGGTTCGTTCGACTGGCACCCCATGGAAAGGGAGGCCGTAATGAGCAGGAGCATGGATGTGAATTGTCTTGGCACCAAGTTGGATTCTCCTAGGGAAGGAATCGTATCCTTCCTTTGGCCGATGGGCACCTGGTGCCGTGGGCAGAGAGTTGCCAAATGCCTCCTGGAAGACAAAAAACAGGGGTTCCTGGAATCAGCAAGTTGCACATTCAAGCCCGTGGACGTGGCGGGACGATGTAGGTCTTGGAGACGGGCTTTCCCAGGTGCCCCGCCTCCTTTCGGATTCAGGGAAGAATCTGCGAATCAGACGATGGATGAGACTGTCACGACCCCGTGATCCGGGGTCGGTGAGGAGTTCTATCAAGATGCCAGATATCGCATCAGTAAGTAATTCGGTGGGCCCACTGCACTCGACTCCGGGTGTAGGAAGGGAGGGAATCGAGCGACCCGCTTCCCTGGAAACTCCGGTTGACCGCCTTGGGCGACAGGATCGTGTGGAAGTATCACGACATGCGGAGTGGTTCCAGGCACTACGTGAAATGCCGGACATACGGCAGGATCGTGTGGAAGCCATACAGAAGGCCATCCAGGAAGATGCCTACGTGACGCCGGAGAAGATCGACGTCGCCGTAGAAGGCCTCCTCCAGGATGTGCGTGGCTGAGAAACCCACTTTGAAGACCTGAACAGGTCGGGGCATGCCCGGACGGGTATCCTTCATCCATGCGATCAAGGTCGATCCTCTTATCAGCGTGCGTTGCTCTCGTAGCCCTGCCAGCTTGCCAGCCGGCCAATACGAGCAGCAAGCGATCGGGAACGGTCGACAAGGTTGCTCAATGGCCTTTCGCCCCTGAATCGATCCGAGTACATCCACTGTCTCGTATCAAGTTCGAGCCCGGGGACAGGAATCCCCAGGTCCAGGGCAGAGTTGAGTTCCTGGATCAGGATGGATTCTCCACACGAGGAGTCGGTACGCTCAAGATCATCCTGGCTGGCTCCTCCGAAAGTGGATCTCATGCAGAATCCCGCTGGGAGTGCGACCTCAACAATCTTGAGACGAACAGCCAGTACTACGACGAAGTCACACGCACGTACCAGTACAGCCTGTCACTCGACAAAGCTGATGATGTTCCCTTGGAACCGAGTCTTCATGTTGTTCTTACCCTGCCGGATGGACGCATCCTGTCAGATGAAGCGGTCATCCATGTAAGCAGGTTGAAGCCGCCATCAGAGGACCTGGATGACTGAATACTGATCCAGGTTCAGGATCGCAATCTCGCCGTCATCGAGGCGAAGCTCAAGTCGATCCAGCCAGTACTGGTCATCCTTTGCATGGGCAAACCAGGATCCTGTCTTCGCCTGACGACAGCGAATGACAACACCCTCAATGTCCTGTGTCCATGTTCGATCACGCAGTGGAGTCTGTTGGATGACCCGTACCCGGGTTCCCGCATTGAATCCTTCCGCTTGGTGAGCCATCATTCTCGCATCCTAGCAGGGGGGAAGCCTGTCATGAAATGGGCGCGTCCAACGAAGCCGGACCGAATGTCACGATCGTCGGAGAGGGGACTGAGCGCTTCTCCAGGTATTCATTCAACTGCTCCAGGGTTGTATCCTCAACTTCCCCAAGCACTTCCTCCATGCTTCGTGACCGACCCATTGTGAAATAATCACCGGCCAAGGCTGCGGATCGAGCCTGGGTTGATTCTCCGCCAAGCACGATTGCACTCTCCAGGCCGATCCGTGCGCGATTGAACTCCTCCAGCGTGACTCCAGCTGCCATTCGATCAAACTCCTGCAGGCATACGTCCAGTGTTTCCTGCGCACGTTCCGGTGTCGTGCCCGCATAGAGACTGATGGTTCCCTGATCACGACCTGGGCTATATCGAGCCCCTACGCTGTAGCACAGTGACCTCTTCTGTCGGACCTCGGTAAAGAGGCGGCCACTGGATGTTCCACTCAGGATACGCATCGCCATTCGTTCAATCGGAGCATCCGGGTGGGATCTGGGTGGAGCATTCCAGGCAACGCCGATGTGCACCTGGTTCGAATCACGCATCTCATGGAGAGTGCCCCCCGCAGCCGTACTCAAGGCTTTGGATGGATCGGCATTGCCGGACCATCCAGAAAGCGTCTCTTCAAAGAAGTCCAGAGTCGCCAATGGATCAAAGCTGCCTGCAAGCGAGATGATGCAGCCTCGAGGAACAAATCCTGCCTGCCAGGCCTCTTTTACATCCTGCTGAATCATCCTTTCAAGCATCGACTGCTCTCCATAACCCGACCTGTTCATGGGAGCGGGACGATGCAGTTCCATCAGTCGAATCATTGCTTCCTGCCTCGGATCGTCCTTCAATGATTCAAGGGCCTGGAGGCACAGGCTCCGTGTCGAATCCAAGGCTTCTTCAGGCAGGGCGGGGCTTCGTACGATCGATGCGAGGAGCGTGATGGATGCAAAAAGCTCCTTGCCCGTGCATGTTGATGCGATCTCAAGATGATGCACCCCCACATCGGAATGTCGTTGAAGGCCATGTCGATCGAGGGATTCACTCAATCCTCGACTGTCGAGATTTCCAGCCCCGCGAAAGATCATCTCTTCCAGAATGGCGGATACGCCGAGTCGATCACCTGGGTCATTCGAAGATCCAGCCGGCAGCAACCACCGTATTGAACATGATGAAACCGCATCGTCTGGCTCCATCAAAAGCACCGCGCCGCAGGAAAGTTTGTGAGTGTGGATAACTTTTTTCACTGATCATCCTTTGATCGAATAACTAGATGAAACGGCACGATAACGAATCACGCGTGAGTGATTGCCTGGAATGTCATCGTTCCATCTCTGCGCAACAGGCTGCACAAACTGATGCGCAACACAGCAAATGCTTGTTTTTTACTACTGCAAGGCACACTTTATCGACGTACTGCACCTTTGCACGTTTCTTCTTCTTGTTCAAAGCACTGTTGCCCATTGATTTGTGTACATGAATCAACGAAGTCCGCATAACTTCCGTTTGCAATCATCGACGCATACTGTAATTATTTCGCGCATTTTTTATGGTCAAGAACAGGTCTTAGTCTGACCGATCGTGTACAAACTCCAAGGAAGCGTTCTTTAAGGGGGGTTTGTGCACCCCCGCTTCCCGGAAACGCTAGCGGATACAGGAGGTCAAACTCATGGCCAAGAAACGAAGAAAAAAAGCGACTCGTAAAAAAGCGACTCGTAAGAAGGCTACACGTAAGAAGGCCACACGTAAGAAGGCCACACGTAAGAAGGCCACTCGCAAGAAGGCCACTCGTAAGAAGGCTCGACGCAAGAAGGCCACACGTAAGAAGGCCACTCGCAAGAAGGCCACTCGCAAGAAGGCTCGACGCAAGAAGGCCACACGTAAGAAGGCCACTCGCAAGAAAGCCCGTCGAAAAACCACTCGCAAGAAAGCAACTCGCAAGAAAGCGAGAAGGCGTCGACGTTAAACCGCCCTGGTTGCTGGAGGAACGTACCTCCACTCAGAGCATGCACAAGCACAAGACACGGGGCCGATTTCGATCGGCCTCGTGTTCTTTTCCAATACTTCTGGAATGATCTTTCCGATGAGAGTGTGCAAGGATGCTGAATCACTACTAGGATTTACGAACGTATTCCAGGAAGGAACCACAGGCATGACGCACATTATTGCTGAACCGTGCATTGGAACAAAGGACACTTCCTGTGTGGATGTGTGCCCGGTGGACTGCATCCACCCCACATCGGACTCAAGCAAGTTCAAAGAGTTCGAGATGCTCTACATCGATCCGGACACGTGCATCGACTGTGGCCTCTGTGTAGATGAATGCCCCGTCCAGGCAATCTTTCCAGAGGAAGATCTTCCCGAAGAATGGCAGAGTTACATCAAGATCAATGCAGACTGGTTCAACGACAACGAGGTCTGATCACCGAGTATCGTTGATTGATCGCACCCTCAAGCTGCCGCATCATCTGAAATCGTATCGACATTCGACGGTGCATCCTGCGGCTCTGTCCAGTCTTCCGCCTGTTGCCCGATGGCCAGCTCACTTGGCATCGTCTTGCGATACCCAAGCTTGCGTACAACCTCCAGGACATCGGTCCAGGTTGGAAATGTCTTTCCATTGACCCGCTTGAATGTATCGATCGCCTGGATGAACAGGAACTGCTCAGGGTTCATTTCACCCTCTTCCGCTGTGCGAAGGAAGTCTGTCCTTCGACGGCCAGGACCCCGACGACGTTCAAGGTTCGTCCCCTCATCCTCTGCAAGATCACGTCGGTCAATGCCGCTTCGGCGATCAACAACGCTCAATGGATTTGGTGGAACCAGTCCACGCCCCGGTCTGGATTCTGCTGATTGGCTCATCGATTACTCCTGGTTTCCTCGCCCCTGTTTCAAGGGATCGCTACGATGGTTCTCGGCCTACTTGAGCGGGGACTGGACCCTGGTTCAGTATTCAGTGCCGCTGCATGCTTCAAAGGGCCGCCAGAGGCCATACAGGTGTACCAGACGGAATGAACGGAACTCCGACACGTACCAGAAGGCATGAGCAGGACTCCTCACGAGGGGGACGACATCGCCCTCTTGCAGCCCTTCTGGCCTGGCTCTTGCCGGGGCTCGGACACATGTATCTCGGACAACGTTTCAGGGGTCGAATGATCCTGATCGGGACCTGCTTCCTTGTTGCCTGCGGAGTATTGATTGGTGGAATAGATGTCGTAGACATGCAGCGTGACCGCCTTTGGTTCATCGCCCAGGCAGGAACAGGTCCAATTGCCTTCATCCTGGACTTCCTGAACCAGGCCGTTCTCAAGTCTGCAAGCATTGAAGCACAGGCTCGATTTACAGGCCTTGGGAATCTGAACTCCACCGGCACGCTCTATATCGCCCTGGCTGGGTTGATGAATGTCGTTGTCATGATTGATGCGTTGGCCGGTCCAGATCGGTTGAACGACTCCCCGGCACGACGGAGGACGGATGGATGATCTACTTGGCGTGGATACCCTTCATCAGTCCAATGAACTGGATCCAGAGCCTCTGGTATCTCCTCCTCATACCACTGGCCCTTGGTATCTCCATGATCTACAAGGCGATGCGAGTCACCGAGATCCATACATACTGGAAGCAGGTCGGCTCCATGACACTTCAGGTCGTACTTGCCATTGCCGGCCTTGCGATAGTACTCATCCTGTTCGTGCGATACATCATCCCAATGGCCTGAACACATCTGGATCCACTCAATTCAAGTTCCCGGACCGACTTGGCCGAATTGAATAGGTTGGGTCTGCCATGGAGCGGCGGACCGGAAAAATACAGCCAAGGATGGAAACCGATGCCGACTGCCACGACGCAGCGGGCACGGAGAGAAGCAGCGCGACGAAACACGGCTGATCAACGGGAATCGGGCACCAGGAACACTTCCTTGCCTCCCCGGCGATCCAGCCCTGCAGAGTCACTGCATGCTCGAGACCGTGCCCAGAGAACAACCCGCGAAGACCACAACTGGGTTCAGGAAACCTGGAAGCAATACAAGAAGAAGCCTCAACTTGAGCTTCGAGAACGCCTGATCGTGTTCTACATGAAGGAGCACGTTCGCCGCATCGCTGAGCGAGTTCGAGCTTCTCTTCCGAGCCACGTCGATGTTGACGACCTCATGCAACAGGGCTTCCTTGGACTGGTCGAGTCGATCGAACGGTTCGAGCTTGATCGTGGATTCAAATTCGAAACATTCAGCTCACTTCGAATACGGGGATCGATGCGTGACTGGCTCCGGGCCCAGGATCATCTCCCCCGACTCATGCGAACCCGATCAAGACAGATAGCAAATGGTCTGGAACGATTCCGGGTAATGCATGGTCGTGAACCCGATATGACAGAACTCCAGGATGTTCTCGGTCTGGACAATGACGCCTTTGAACAGTGCTTTGCGGATCGCTCGGCTCCAATGGTCGTAACGATTGGAAGCCTGAACAATGGAGGCAGTGGAGGCAGTGAGGATGATGGAAGTGCGATTGATGCATTGAGGGACCACGCTGATGAAACGCCCCTTCAGAAGATCCAGCGAAAGGACATTCAGCGATGGGTGACAAGGGATCTGGACAGTCGCGATCGCATGATCATCATCCTCTACTACTACGAAGCCATGACCATGCGTGAAATCGGGAAGGCAATCGGATGCAGTGAATCCAGAGTTTCCCAGCGACTGGATTCGATCCTCCAGAGGATGCGTGCAAGATTCACTCAGGACATGGTCGCAATGGAGCTGGCTGGTTAACACCGGCTTCAAGGCTATTTTGAATCTCCGGATCGCAATATTTTTGCGCCGGACGTACCCTTCTTTCCATGAAACGACACGCCATCCTGCTTGGAGCCATCACATGTGCAGTTGGCATGAACCTGCTCACTACACGCTGGGGTACGGAACGATCTGCATCCCCAGTCATGACGATTTCGACTTCTGATGTTGAAAGAAGAACCCAGGCCACCGGTCTCTACGCGGCCCCATGGCTTGAACAGGCACCATGGCTGGCCTTCGGACTGGGCATACTCCTTCCCATGGGGCTGCTCGGAGCCGGTACGTACTTCCTGGTTCGTCCAGCCAGTTCCGACCCGGATTGAGGAGGGCGGCACAGAGAGGCCCCTGACCCCATAGAAGGCCGCGAGACGACTTCCAGTTGCCGCCATGCAAAGGCGTGCCAGGTCATGAGAGATTGCCTGAGAGGCTGGATGGGGCTTTCCATGGGCAAATGCGGCCGGTTTGCTTGCCCGGCCTGCTTGAATTGGGTACCGTGAAGTGTTCCACACCACATCGTGCGAGCGACTGAACAAGGCGGCTGAACTTCCCTTCGCCACACGCAACGAACAACGGAGCCCCCCATGGACAAGATGTTCTACACCCTCCAGGAAGTCTGTACAAAACTCGGCAAGACCGAGGATGAAGTCCGGGAGATGGTCAGCAGCGGGCAACTCCAGGAGTTCCGTGATAAAGACGAACTCGTATTCCGTGTGGAACAGATCAACCTGCTTACAGGTGTCGATGAGGAGTCGGGAGATGTCATTGTCGACCTCTCCGGTTCGTCTGGATTTGACGGCAGTGGCCTCGACCTCACTGGTGACATGGATAGTGAAATAGACCTGTCCAATACAAGTGATGGCAATGCCGGGACACCCGTACCCACCCCTTCCCCGCCACATGCTTCAAGTGAACCGGAACCTGGGGCCGCCTCCAGTGAACTTGGTTTGACTGGTGAAAGCGGCATGGACCTTGGTGATACGGGCACCGCTGCCGGACTGTCGGCTTTCGATACGGGAGCAGACATAGCTGGCGGAGAGGATGATGCTGCCGAAACTCGCGTTGGTGATGGTGTCGACGATGATCTGACACTTGAGACTGTCGGTTCAGGATCTGGCCTCCTCGATTTGACCAGGGAATCCGATGACACCTCCCTCGGAGCTGAGCTTCTTGAAGAGGTCTATACAAGCGACGACGATCAGTTCGACATTCCAGCAAACGCATCCGGGCTCTTTGAAGCCTCTGCTCCGGACGATACCGCTGTTGCAAGTGCATCAGCTCCGTCGCCTGGGCGGGCAATGCCGACTGCAGCCGGGTCCTTCATGATGCAGGAATCCTATGACGGGGCTGGGTCAGGACTCGGCGTTGGAGCCGCCATCGGCGGCATCGTCGCACTCGTGGTGCTGTTGATCATCCTCACCGTTCAGGTCAGTGGAACAACCTCAGCCCTGGCAATAACAATTGCCGAAGGACTCTGGATGTGGACTGGTGGCCTTGCTGGTGTCGCCATCCTTGCCATCCTTGCGGGCATGTTCATCGGCCGCGCCTCCGAATAGAACCGCAGGCGAGGGCAGCATGCCTCTGACGAAATATGGAATACGTGAATGGGGAATCGCCACGATCGTGGCGTTGCCCTTGATGCTGCTGTTCATCGCTGGCGACTGGCTCCCCTTTTCCGGCTGGATCCTTGCTGGACCGATCGCGCTGGGCTGGTTTGTCGTCGCAGCCTTTTTCCGGGATCCAATTCGCCGGATACCGAAGAACCTTGCTCCGGGCAGCATGTTGTCTCCTGCGGATGGTGTCATCTCCGCCATCGAATACGTAGACAGCCATGAAGCGACGGATGGAAATGCGGCCGTGATTCTCCGTATCTTCCTCAGCGTGCTGAATGTCCACATCAATCGCGCACCGTGCGATGCAACCGTGATGGGCACGATCTACAGGAAGGGCATGTTTCTCAATGCACAGACACCGGAATCCGCCAAGGTCAACGAATCGAATGTCATCCTTCTCGAGTTTCCCGGTGGCGAATCCTTCGGCATGCGACAGGTTTCAGGAATGATCGCCCGTTGCATCGTCTGCCCACTGGCCAAGGGTGACCAGCTCATCCAGGGACGCAAGTGGGGAATGATCAAGTTTGGTTCGACAACTGAACTCATCCTTCCAAGGCCCGATGATGTGCAGGTGGGCATTGAGGTCGGAGACAAGGTGAAGGGCGGCAAGACGCTTATTGCCCTGCTGCCTGAGAAGAGGTGAGCTGATCCCCTATTCAGTTCGACTTCATGGAGCCGGATTGTCGATACAACTCACATGAGCCTGCTTCCAGCGTCCATGACCACATCGTTCATCCAGGCAGCACACGCCAGGATCTTCTCCTTTCGCAAGAAGTCTCCGGCGGGGCATGGGGCTGGAAAATCCGATCGAGAAGTCGAATACGCCCAGGGCGGCATCGACCATGTTGACCTTGCAGAAGCTGGCCAGAAGTTGATCGGCAACTCCAGCAAAGCATCGAGACAGTGTGGAAGTGAAGACCCGCAGGTGGAAACGCCTGCACTGAGGCGGGTCGACCTGACAGCCTGACTCAGTCCGTGGAAGCAGCTTGTTCAAGCCGTGGGAACAAGGCAACCTTCTCGACCTTCGTCCCGGCGGCAAGTCCTCCCCAGGCGGCCCTCGTGACAAGATCGCCTCGCTGTGGTTCGATGTCGAGATTCCAGGCAGACCAGAGGGCCTCCATGCGTTCCGGTATGGCTGCTGCAAGAAGACAGGAAGCAATTCGAAGCGCTTCTGCGCACCGGTAGAGAATGCCCCCGACATCCGGCATCGACTCCGGATCCTTTGCCAGCTTGAACGGCTCCGTTTCGTTTATGTACCCATCGACTCTGCGGATGATGGCCATTGCCTGGTTGCATGAACCGACAAGGTCAAAGTCTTCCATGGATGCGATGCTGGACTCGACAAGAACAGACACGGCATCCGCCCATCCATCGAAAGATGGGTCGGGATCTGCAGGCACGAGTCCTTCGAAATACTTTCCAATCATCGCTGAAACACGGCTCGTGCAGTTGCCGATCGTGTTCACAAGATCCGTCGTATAGACATCGTGGAAGTGTTGGCGGGAGAAATCCGCGTCAGTGGAGCCAAGGGGGCCCTGTGTGACCAGGTACCATCGAAGAGCGTCCTGCCCATACGTGCTGCAATACCCCTGGAGCGACTCCAGGTCGATGAAGTTGCCAAGCGACTTGGACATCTTCTGCCCTTCGCTGATCCAGAAGGAATGCGCATAGACACAACGAGGCAATGGAAGATCAAGTGCCATGAGAATGGCCGGCCAGATGACCGAATGAAACCAGAGAATCTCCTTGCCGACGATGTGGTAATCAGCTGGCCAGAATCGACTCCTGTCTTCACCAGTCTCCTTGTCTGAAGCAAGGCCGAGCGCAGTCACGTAGTTGAAGAGGGCATCGATCCAGACATAGATGACATGCTCTTCATTGCCTGGAACAGGAATACCCCATGTGAAATTCGTTCGACTGATGGGAACATCGTTGAGCCCTTCCTTGAGCCTGCCAAGCATTTCATTCCGACGTGCCTCGGGCCGCACGAAGCCGGGCTCATCCCTGTACAACTGCTCGATTCGATCCTGGAAGGAACTGAGTCGGAAATAGTAGTTCTGTTCCGTGGCTCGAATGAGATCCTGGCCACTGATGGGGGACTTGAACTCGAGTTCACGAGCCTTGGTCTCCGTGTAATACTCCTCCTGCCCCTTGTCGTACCAGCCCTCGAACTCGCCGAGGTAGATCGCATCACGATCGATGAGTTGCTGTACGAAGGACTGCACCTGCTCCTCATGGTGGGCATCCGTTGTTCGAATGAAATCGTCATTCGAGATTGAAAAGAGGTCCAGGACCTCCCGGAAGACTGCAGAGTTCCTGTCCGCCAGTTCCCGTGGTTCGATGCCCTGTTCAAGTGCTGATGTTTCCACCTTCTGCCCATGCTCATCCGTTCCAGTGAGAAAGAATACGTCCCGGCCGAGAAACCGTTCGAACCGGGCGTAAACGTCGCAGACAGTGCTGGTATAGACATGCCCGATGTGCGGATGTGCGTTGACGTAGTAGATTGGAGTCGTAATGGAGCGGGTTTTGGTCACAGAGCGGCAGTATAGCCGTCAGCAACAAACTTCCCAGAAGCAGAGCTTGATGCCATGACTGCACAAAATCACGAAATCAAGCCGATTCCGTCTCTTTGAGAGAGCTACCATGGGCGCATGCCGAACGCTTGGAGATGCTGTTGATGCATACGAAACTGATCCTTGCCTGTCTCTCGATGCCGGTCCTTTTCGCATCACCTGCTCATGGGCAGGATGCCCTCGGAGATGGACACGCGCTCGATGGGAACCTCAGCACAAGAGGTTCCCGGAACTCCATGACCACCCGGAGTCGCTCTGAACAGGGCCGGTTCACAATGGGGCAGAACCCCCTGTCCGGTCGTGGATACCAGAATGCCGTCGGATACCACTCCAACAGTGACTTCCAGAGAGCCAACAACGAGATGGCCATGTATGCCGATTCGCTCTACAACAATCCCTGGTACTGGGAGCATATCGGCAGCCTTTCGACGAGCCTGGCCACAAGTGGCGGCAGTGGCGGGCTGGGAAGGACGGCGGCAAACTCCGGAGGCGGGTACTACAACCCCTTCTTCTTCAATGCCAGCGCATCCAACCCTTCCTCGTCACGAGTTGAAGTCGGGAAGCGGATCGGAGACTTTGGTCACTTTGAAGCCGGGGAGGGCATGCACAGGGAAGCCGCTCCAGGAGGCGTAGACAACCTCATGGACACGCAGATGACTCGACCAGTTGTCTACGGCATTGGACAACCAAACAGGTTTCTGCGTGATGATCGACGCAGCAGCGTTCTTCGAAGCATGTACAGCCTTCGTGATCTGAATACGGATACTGATTACATCGGAGTTGGAGTAAGTTCAGGCGACATCCCAGTTCGGTATGCCGCATCACCATTGAGCGGCGTGACTCCGGCATCATACGGAACTTCATACGCGGACATGGGACTCTCTCCCTTGGACACTGCCCGGATTCAAGAGGACTTCCGACTTGGCAGGGACTATGAACCCATTGGGAAGTCCTATCGTCCCGATATAGAAGGATCACTGGCATACACGTCTCGTATCACGAATGAATCCAATGGTTCACGGCTGGAAAACAGGACTGACACGACCATCGATGACCTCCTTGGCGTCGTGGCGAACCGGTACCAGGAGGCACTTGGAAGCAGTACTCCATCGAGCGCCACCATGCTTGAGAATGAGTATCGAAATGTACTCAACATGGTCGCCGGCGGATACGGGGAAAGCGAAGCTGGCCTTGGACGGGAGCCATCCAGCATCGCCGGTATTCCTGATCCTGCCACGCAAATCGGTTTCAATGAAGAACTCGACCTGCCATCCGAGCCGCCGACTCCACCAACACTGGACACGCCGCCGGTACTTGAGACTGGCGAACTGACGCCGCCGGAACAGGCCCCGATGCCACTTGACAAGTTTGGCCTCATCCTTCGACATGGTCAACAAGTCGGCAATCTGTCTGAAGAAGATGGCAGCCGGCGTTCGGAACTGATTCTTGCTGCCCAGGAAAAACTGGCTGATGGAGAATATCTCTGGGCCGAAAGGCGGTTCAACCGGGCCCTGCGACTCACACCGGGCCACCCACTTGCAACCGCAGGTCTGGCTCACTCGCAACTGGGCGGAGGACTCTACCTTTCTGCAGCATTGACGCTGCAGAGCCTGATGGGCTTCCAACCCGAAATGATCGATGTCGTCTACAGCGAGTCGCTGCTTCCTTCATCCGAAGACATGGACCGGATCATCCTTGAACTCAACAATCGAGTGAAGGGTGACACCGACAGGGATCGCTATGCATTTCTCCTGGCCTATATCGGTCACCAGCTGGACAACCCGATGATGATTGAACGGGGCCTGAACATAATGCGGTCAATCCAGGACGACAAGGCTTTTGTAGATCTCCTGGAGGCCATCTGGATTCCACAACCAGAGGATATTGACCTCGGCGATGAAGCTCCTGAACTGCTCCCCCTGGAACCTGTTTCCGGACCGGACACCGGGGTGGGCGCAAAGGAAGATTCCATCGAGGACACTCTTCCCAGTTCGGAAGATGTCGAGCAAGGCACTCCCTGAACTCACTCTGCAGGTGCTGTGAATCTTGCCACGAAGAGGCCCGGCCCACTTGCTCCCATGTCAGTGCGAAGTTGATGGATTCGAACACCTTCACATCCACACTTGGAAGCCCAGGACTCGATTTCATCTCTTGAGAAACCCAGGTGCACGTGCCCCATTGAATCTCGATACAAGGAACGATCATGTTCGACCATGTCGACGATGATCACCGGTCCTCCCGGCTCGACGATCCGAAGAGCCTCCTTGATGACTGCGGGAGGATCCTCGATGTGATGCAGAACAAGTGAAATCAAGGCGGCATTGACAGAGGCATCCTCCAGCGGCAGATCCGTCAACTCAGCCTTGTGGTACCTGATGTGTTCATACGACTCCAGGCGGCTGGAAGCCGCCTCAAGCATGCCTTGTTCACGATCGATGGCCTCGATACCAGAAACCCATGGAGCAAGTTCTGCCGCCGAAGCGCCCGTGCCGCAGCCGAGATCCGCCACGACCCAGCTGGGATCAAGCAGTGATAGCATCGGCTCGAACTGTATGGCCGACCCGAACAGGTCGCTTCGTAACTCTGCCCATTCTCCCCCAAGAGCCCCGAAGAAATTTCGACTGTCGACACTGCGGCGTGAAATGACTTCCGTCGCGCGGCGGGCGTCTTCTTCACACTGAGGATCCACTCGACATTCATCTTCTGCCAAGGACCAGATCTCCCTGGCTTTCTCGTCCAGTGACGAGGAGGAACGGCGATAGAGGCTGGCCGTTCCCTCGCTGCGTCGAACGACCCAGCCAGAGTCGAGCAATCGCTTCAGGTGACGTGAAACGGTTGATTGTGGAAGTTGGAGTGCACTGGACAACTCGCCAACACTCAGTTCCCGGCCATCAAGAAGATACAGGAGTCGCAGACGTGCGGCATCAGTGAGCGGATCGAGCCACTGCAGGAGGGTACGGCCACTGACAACATCACTCACCGAGTATCACTCGAGGGCATCGCCAGAGTCGGGCCGGGAATAACTCCATAGGAACGCAGCCGTTCCTGAACTGTCGCATTTGATGGATCAACTTCCCACCCCGTGCGAAGGTATCGCTTCGCGGCATCAAGATCACCCATCTGTTCAGACATGGTCGCAGCCCTGAGGTATGGATCGACAGAAGAGGCGTCGTCTACAACCATTGCCCTTGCAACGAATTCACGTGCAGAATCAGGATCATTTGTCATCAACGCATACTCGCCAAGAAGAAGCCAGTCGCTCGAATCCTTTCTCGCCTCCGCCCGATCCCCAAGGAATCTGAAGAGCGAGTTGTAGTCCTTCTGCTGGTACATGGTCTCGGCAAGATCGAGGGCGATCTGTCGGTTGGATGGCTTCAAGGTATGCGCTACCTCAAGCGCCTGCCTTGCCTCCGACAAGTCCCCTGTATGCATGGCACTCAGGCCATACCCATACTGGTCTCGCCAACTCCCGGGAGATTTGGCTACGAGCTGACCATACAGTTGTTCTGCCTCGGACCAACGACCCTGCCATACGGCATCGTTCGCCTGGTCTCGCATGGTCATCGTTGTTGTTGCTGTTTCGCATCCAAACAATGTCCCCGCAAGCAGGGCCATCATCACGATGTGATTTCTTGAGTTCGCCATTTCGCTGCACTCCCTTGCTGCGTTGCGTTAACCCATCATACGGAACAGATCGATGGCAGGCCAGCGAGTAGCATGCTTTCATGGAACACTGCTTGGAAGATCTGGAACCGTCTGCCCCACCGCGTCCCGTTGTTCTGCTCTGGCATGAGGCTGGTCAATCGCCACCACATGTGGACTGGATGATTGCCAGGAATGCCTCAGGGCACGGCCCCCTGCTGACATACCGGCTTCCTGAAAGGCTCGATACCCTCGCAACACGTTCTACGACCCAAGCCCACAGGATCCAGGACCACCGTCCTCGCTACCTGAGGTGTGACGGGCCCCTTGGTCAAGGCAGGGGGCAAATACGGAGAATTGCCACGGGCAGCATGCGGATCAAGGAGGTCGCACCTGGGGGAACCTGGCTCGAAATAGCATGGCACACCGGACCTGCCTCCGGACAACGGCAGGTGCTTTCCCTCGTTCAGGAGAGCGGGAATGGATGCCAGGTCCGTTGTGGGGCATGGAAGAATGGCTGAACAGTGAATTCTTCTGCATGCATTTGATCGGTCGGGTATCAATTGAGCATCAGATCCGATGCAAGAGGCTCGAACCATGACTGACATACCCATCGAGGATGCAGAAAAACATTTCAGGAATCCGGACCTCCCCCCGGACGATCTCCCCAAGGAGGGAGAAGCTCCTGTGGAAGATGAGGTCATCGAGGTTGTTCATGACAGCCCGGGAGGCCTGAGGAAGAAGATAAAGACATTCGGAAAAGGCGCCCGGCACGAAGACAACTGGTCAAGAACTCCGAATGCCACGGGCGAAGGGGCAATTCATGTCCAGACCTTCTTTTCGAAACTGACACAGGATTCCATGACATACATGGATCAATCCATCAATGAATGGCTTGATGAACATCCTGAGTACGAGGTGAAGTTCGTCAATACGAGCATCGGAACGATGCGTGGGAAGCAAGGTCCCCAGGAAGTCATCATCTGCCAGGTCTGGGTTTGAGCAGACGCTCCTATGATTCCTTCTTCTTTCGGTATGTACTGCGGCGTGTGGCGTAGTCCGCGGGGGCAATCGGCAACATTGGTTCTTCTCCTCTTTCCCATTGAGCATGTAGTTGCTTGAGAAAGGGGACACACCATTGGCACCCCGTGCCTGCACCAAGGCATTCGCTCAACTGCGAAGCAACACCGGGCTTTTCACGATTCATGAAATGAACGAGCTTGCGCAACGGAACCCGGTGGCAGAGGCATACATGGTCATCTGGTTGCATTGAGATCAGGCTCCAACCCTCCCTATCGGCCAGGATGAGGTGGCTCCAGTGGAATCAGGGTCACTTCCCCGGCAAGCGTCCCATGGGCGATGAAGGCCCCTCCTGGACCGAGTGCATAGGGCACATCTGTGATGGGCAGGGGCATGGATGGAGTACGCAGTTCATTCGTGGCAAGATCCACGACGTACATCGTGCTTGACTCGATAGCCAGGATCCCGCCGCCTGCAGGATCAAAGCTGCCCGATACGAGCTGTCCCATGGCGACCACACGCCGATCTGGGGCCGTGGAGCCATCCGTCGAGAAACTGGTGACCGAACCTGAACTGTCAAGCACGAGAATGCTGCCATTGCCTGGATCGATCAAGAGATCCAGTTGTTCCCCAGGAAGGTCCAGGTCGTACCTGTGAGCCTCCTTCGGCCCTGAATCGATCGTCCAGACCGTCAAGCGAGAATCAGTGCTCCCGGCAAGATGAGTTGCTGCTCCGAATGCCAGGAAGGTGAAGTTCCCCGTCGTGGAAGTAACCCGGCCGAGGGATCGGCCGGAAGGAGTAAAAAGACTCATTGAGAAGTCAGGAAAGGCGATCGCGATGATCGATCCATCACTGTTGATCGCCAATGACACTGGATCCCGGCGAGGCAGTTTCCATCGTTGATCCCGGCCCTGGGCAAGATCAATGACGACCATCTCCCGAGACCCTGCAACGGCAAGGACTCGACCATCCAGGCTCATGGACATCAGCATGGGAGACAGCTCCCCCGTATCCCCTGTTGGTCGACGACGAGTATCCGGCAGCGACCATGCAGCGACAGCATCGCTTGACGCTGCGGCAATGATGTCATCCGAACCGGAGGTGACCAGCAACATCGCTGGTGAATCGAGCCCACGCAATGCGAAAGGTGCCACAGGATGAAACTCGTTTGGACTGCTTGCTCTCGCCTCGTCACGCTCGGATTCCGCCTGGATTCGCAGTGACTGCTCCTGGTCGATCTGATCCTGCAATGAAGCCTCACGAACTGCATTAAGCCAGCCTGGAAGCAGGGTCATGGCAAGGATGGCTGCGACCAACGCCACGAGAACAGCAGCCCCTGCAAATATGGGGGTGCGATGCCTCCGGGTGAAGAGACGGAGGCGGTACGCAAGGCTGGGTCGCCGGGCAGATATGGGCTCATGCTTCAGGTACCGGACAATATCCCGTCCAAGTTCACCTGCCGTGGCATAGCGACGAGATCGTTCCTTCTCGAGACAGGTGAGCATGATTGTTTCAAGATCCGGCTTGATCGATGCATTCAATCGACGTGGAGTGAGGGGGACATCTTCGCGGATGGCACGCATCGCCTCGAAGATGGGCTGGCCCTCCAGATCATGGGGAAGGCGATCCAAAAGCAACTGGTAGAGCAGAACACCCAGGGCATAGACGTCACACCGCCCATCAATATCCTGCATCGCCATGTCCACCTGCTCCGGGGCCATGTACTGGACGGTTCCCACGAGACGACCTGCTTCCGTATGCATGTTCTTCGCGTCTATTTCCACTTCGGATACGCGAGCGACGCCGTAGTCGATGACCTTCGGCATTCCCTGCTCATCGACAAGTATGTTCGCTGGTTTCAGATCCCTGTGAATCACCTGCCTCTGATGACCATGATCGATTGCAGCGCAGACTCGTACGAAGATCTTCAGTCGATCCTCGATGTCTGCATCGCGTTCATCAAGGTAGACATCAAGCTCTCTTCCGCCTGGAATATGTTCCATGACGAAGTACGGCTTCTCGCCACTGCCGTCATCCCAGGTTCCTGCATCGAAGACCTGCGCGATGCCCGGATGCCGCAGTTTGCCGAGTATCTCGACCTCCTGCTTGAATCGGCGGAGAGTGGAAGGTGGGAAGACTGTTCCCTTCAGGACCTTCAGAGCAACGAGGCGCTTCGGCTGCTTCTGCATGGCGGCATAGACAACCGACATTCCCCCCTCGCCAAGCAACCTGACTATTCGATAGCCTGCTATCTCTGCTGGTAGATTTACCTGGTTTTCACCACCTGGTTCAAGCACGACTCAGGCTCCTGGCAACCGGTCGGCTCGCGGATATCACTCGCGAGTATCCTCGTCACCCACGATCTCCGGAGCTGGCTCCGAGGGATTCTCCAGGACATCCTGGATCAGTTCCAGTCGGTTGACAACGACTTCCATGGAAGCCGGGCGATCATCCGGATCCAGTTGAACACAGTCCATGATCTGCCGTGAGAGCAGCGGATGAATGCGGGGGTTCTTTTCATGAGGAGGAACGGGTGGCTTGATGTCCTCGGCTGCAATGGTTCCCGAGTAGAGCGAATCGCTCTCTCCCTTGGGAGGCAGTGCCGTTGGGATCACTTCACGGACAAGCACCCAGTACATCATTGCGCCAAAGTTGTACACATCGGTCTTCGGTGTAATCGCCTGCCGGTGAGCCTGTTCGGGGGCCATGTACCCTGGCGTACCCTGGATTCGCTTCTTCACGGTGCCGATGAGACACGCCTGGCCAAGATCGATGATCTTGACCGTCTTGTCTTCCGTCACGAGTACATTCGTCGGCTTGATGTCGGCATGTACATATCCACGACCATGCATGTGAAGCAGTCCTTCCGCCACCTGCCTGAACAGCTTTATAGCATCCGTGTAATCGGTTGGAAGGCTGTTGTCGAGCGTCACGGCATCCACCAGTTCCATGATGAGAGATACCGACTGCAGTTTGAACAACTTCCTGTGCCGAATCAACTTGATCATCGAACGAAGGGACGGATGGTCGAACTTCGAACCAGCCTCATACTCGCTTTCAACCTGCTCGATGAACCGAAGGTCCTTGCCTTCTTCTCGAACGACATGCTTCAGTGCCCAGACCTGCTTGGTCTTCATGTCCTGGACAGCATAAAGGTGTGATTCCGCACCCTCGCCAATCTTGGCGAGAATCCTGTAGTTACCAATCTGCTGAGCTGATGACATGAACGTGGATACACAAAGGGGGTAATGGCTACCCCCGGCTCAGCATGAAATCGACACAGGGCCGACTGGAAGAGACGGAGGGGGGAAATGAAGCCGTTTAGGGTATCCCGTGACGGGATGCTGATCAACGAGCCACGTTAAGTAACTGCTCAGCGAGCCTGGAATACTCGAAGTACCGCCCCGGGCTGTTGATGCCGGGGGCCAGGTCCCCGTGGAGGCGGATTGAGGTACTTGGAATGCCCAGTTCCTGCTGGAGCCGCTGGACAAGTCGGATGAGTTGGGCCATTTGCTGGTCTGAGAAGGGCCTTCGATCGCCATTTCCCACCAAGCAGATCCCTATTGAATGCCCGTTGTGAAGATCGCCCTCGGGCCCGATGACATGAGCCCCAGGAAGCTGGTAATCCCACCGATAACCAGCGTGAACCTCTCCATCAGCGAGGCCATTGCCATTTCCAATCAGGAAGTGATAGCCCAGCCCCTGGTACCCGAAGCCAAGGTGCTGCCTGTGCACAGTCTCAGGAGTACCGAATGCCGCGCCCAGGTGGTGAATGACGATTCCAGTCCACCGCTTCTTATCAAGTGGGGTTGCAAGATCGAACAGTGAATCATGGCCTGCCGCGTTGACCTCATCAAGGTCCCTGAGATTCGTCAGTGGAAAGCCACGCGTCGTCATCGATCGGCTGTCGAGACTCAGCAGGCCGATCGCGATGCTCATAGCCGCAATGAAACTCGCCCAGACCACTTGGGTCCGGCGAGCGATCGCTGGCTTCGCTCGGGATGTCGAAGGGAAAGTTGCCACCGGCGTGTCTTTGTTGCTCCTGAACCTTATATATCGTGCGCCTGGTTGAAGTTCCTTGAGCAGAAACGCCGTGAACAGGGTCACAAGGTCCGATATCGACGGGAGTTGTACGAATTTCGTCGGTTCGTCAGGGATCGAGACGACGCTGAAGTGCCGGGGTCGGGTTTCCGAACACATCCGGATCCTCTGTCGGCTGTGGTCCATGCCGAGCTTCGTCGTATTCCGAGTACTGGTGACGCGGCAACTTCTCTTCGAACAGTGGTCGGTAGCAACCCGCCATGAGCAGGATTGAAGCAAGGAACAGCAGCAGGAAAGCAATGCGAATCATCGGGTTGATTCTACTCCTCCAGCTGACTGGGAACACGGACTTCAACCGTCGCATCATGATCTACGCCGGTATGGGCATCGGTAAATCTCGCAGACACGTGAATTCCACTGTACTCACCCGAAAGCGGGGCAGGCCGAAGCGGGATCTCGACCTGGTAGGACGCACCGAGTACTCCTGCTCTCCAGGCATCGCGGATCTCTGCCGGGGAAAGTGACACGCGACCCAGTTCGATCGACTCCGCGTCAACCGGCATGAAACGCGCAACCGCCTCGAGACTGCCGGTGAGTTGGATCGGTCGACCCCTGCCATCAATAGCGGTGACATGCAGATCAAGCGTGATGAGGCCATCGGCTGCAGATTCCCTTCGCACGCTGCTCAACCTGGAAAGTTCGATTTCAGCAACACGTGGAACATTGAGAAGCGTGACGGTATTCCCGCCGGATTCGTGTGCAACCTCAGAAAGTTTTGCTTCCAGCTCCGAAACCTGGTGCCTGGACATTTCCAACTCTTCCTTGAGTTGATGCACCTCTTCACGAAGGCGTGCGCTTGCCTTTCGGCTCCTGCCATCACAGCCTGATGCAAGAATCACGATGACAAGTACCAGCAGTGGGGCCATGCACCGGCAAGGCATGCTCATGACGCAGCGAATCACGCGTCGTCTTTACCCGGAAGCTTTTCGATGATTTGATCAACCAGCCCGTACTCAGCCATGTCCTCGGCACTGAGCCAATTGTTCCGCTCGCAGTCGGAGGCAATGGTGTCACCCGACTTGCCGGTCTGGTTGGCGTAGATGCCGTAGAGCTGATCACGCAGGCGAAGCATCTCCCTCGCCTCTATTTCTAGGTCGGTCGCCTGCCCTTCCAGGACGCCTCCGAGCAGTGGCTGGTGCATGAGATTCTTCGAGTGAGGGAGACAGCAACGCTTCCCCTTCGTGCCGGAGCATGAAATCAGGGAGCCCATCGAGGCTGCCTGCCCAATGATGAAAGTAGCTACGTCACAGGGAATGAAGTTGATCGTGTCGATTATCCCAAGGCCAGCTGTCACACTCCCCCCTGGACTGTTGACATAGAGGCTGATATCCGTATCAGGATCCTCGTTTGAAAGGAACAACATCTGGGCCACGATGAGGTTGGACATCTCGTCGTGAACGGGTCCGGAACAGAAGATGATCCGGTCCTTCAGAAGCCGGGAGAAGATGTCATAGGCCCGCTCTCCGCGGCCCTCCTTCTCGATGACGATTGGAATCAAACTGGACATGAATGATGCTCGCGCCGACCTGGTCGTCAGGACGCGTCCTTCTTCGTATCAGGTGTGTGCTCGAATACTTCATCAACAAGACCGTATGCCTTTGCTTCCTCTGAAGTGAAATACTTGTCTCGCTCTCCATCAGCTGCAACAGTCTCGTACGGCTGCCCGGTGTGCTGGGCAAGAATACGATTAAGTGTTTCCTTGGCCTTGATGATCTGGTCCGCCTGGATCTTGACATCACTCGTCTGACCGTAGACACCTCCATACGGCTGATGGATCATCACCTTGCCGTGAGGAAGGATATGCCTCTTCCCCTCGGCCCCTGCCGCAAGCAGAACAGCCGCACCCGAATACGCCCGGCCGATGCAGTAGGTCGCCACATCGGACGAAATGAATCGCATCGTGTCATACAAGGCAAGCGTGTCATCGACGGATCCGCCCGGGCTGTTGATATAGAGGTTGATCAACTGGCCCCGCTTCTGGTCTTCGAGGTAGAGCATCTGCATCATGACTCGAAGAGCGCTGGCCTGGTTGATCTCCCCGGCGATGAAGATGACCCGGTTTTCCAGGAGAAGTTCATCCAGGGTCATTTCCCTGGTTCGCTGGTAGGAACCAGCTGCAATGGGATCAACGCCTGCCGGCCTCTGGAGCATCGGCAGCATTGCTGGCATTTCGAGGGTGGGTCCCGTGCGTTCCATCATGTATGTCGTTCCTTGGGTGGGCATCTCGTCGGTGGGGGGGCATGATAGCCGGTCCGGTCGATGATGATCATGCTACAGATCGAACTCCGATTCGTAGTCGCGCGAAGGGTGGTTTGGCTGAGGTCCAGTGGTCTCACCTGGATCTTCGGGCCCGCTGCCAGGAAGAATGATCCTGAACAGTGCCCCCCCGGGATCTGAGGCTTCCAGTTCAACCCGGCCACCGTGGTCTTCGACAAGCTGCCGAGTCACGGGCAGTCCAAGGCCTGTCCCACGCTGCCCCTTCGTCGAGGCAAATGGACGAAACACCTCCTCGCGGCGGCTGGGTTCGATACCCGGTCCATTGTCCTCAACAACGATCCAGGCCTCCTCTTCCTCCTCACTCCAGCCCGCCGACAGAAGCACACTGCCTTCCTTGGAGGGAGCCGCCTCGACTGCATTCAGGAGCAGGTTGAGAATTGCCTGGTGAAGAGCATTCGAATCGTATGGGACCGGTGGCATGTCCTCTTCGATGACCAGGTCGATCGTGACACGCTTTCTGACGGCAAGGGGGTGGACAAGTTCAACAGCTTCCTCGAGGACAGGGGTCAGCAATTGACGCACCGGCTCAAGGCCTCGGGTGCGAGCGTAGGCAAGCATGTTGTATGTCAGGTCATAGATTCGATCGAGATTCCGACTGAGGATCGGCCAGCCCTCACGTGCAAGCTCAAGGTCGCCACGGTCTATTGCCAACTCGATCGCACTGGCTCCACCACGCAGGCCCTGGAGAATATTCTTGATGGCATGACTGATCGACGCGACAGTCTGTCCGACTGAAGCCAGTCGTTCCTGCTCAAGTGAACCGACCGGGCCACCGATGTCTCTTGAAGCATCTATGAACTGGTACCTGGATGAACCACACTGCAGTGCATCACCCGGCTTGATGGGGGTACGACCGTCGATGCGTTCATCATTCACGAACGTACCATTTGATGAGTCGAGATCCCTGACATACCACGAGTCGCCATCGGGAGTCAGTTCCGCATGACGGCGGCTGATGGACGTATCCGTCGAGGGCAACGCCTCCGTCGAACGGCCGATGAGTTGGGGCTCATCCACCGGAAGAGGAAAGACCCGACCGCGATCCGGCCCCTCGATGACCTGCAACATGAGCATGGTCGAAATGGTACGGGGTTCGGCTCTGACGGGAGTCCGTGGCGAAGATACCATGGCTGGATGGCCCGCCGAAGCCCATATGCACCCCCGCGATTCGACGCCTCGATGCGTGTCGTCGTCCTGCGTGGCAAGGATGCGTTCCTTGTACAGGAATACACGCGACGCTTCATTGCGACTGTCGAAGAAGCCCATGGGGTTGTGGAGCGTTTCGAGTTCGACGGCGACAGTGTTCAGCCGGCTGATGTTCTTGATGAACTCCGCAGCTATGGCCTGCTCCAGGAACACAAGGTCGTCATCGTCGACCACGCCGATCAATTTCTCGCTGCCCAGGGATCAACCGGAAAAACCGGTACACGGCGATTGCTTGAACGATACCTCGAGTCCCCGGTTGAATCCGCCACGCTGCTGCTTCGTGCCGAGACCTGGAAGGCCGGGAAGATAGACAAGCGGATCGCCGAGATCGGCTTGATGCACAAGATCGATCTTGATGATCGAGCGGACCTTCCCTTTGCAATGAAGTGGTGCCATGGTCGAACCAAAAAGGCGCATGGTGCCTCCATCGAGGATGATGCAGCTGCGCTGCTCCTGAAGAGAATCGGGCTTGACTTCGCACGCCTGGATTCCGAGTTGGCGAAACTGGCTGCTCTCGTGGGTGAGGATGGAGTCATTACCCGGCAGCACGTGATCGAGATGACCGGAATCAGCAGGGAAGAGCAGGCCTGGGCGATCCAGGACGCAGTGCTGTCTGGTAAACCTGAACGAGCGATACGGACACTTCGTGAACTGCATGAGGTTTCAAGACAACCTGCGGAACTCATTCTCTGGTCCCTGGTTGATCTTCTTCGGAAGTTGCACGGAACCTCGGCTCTGCTTCGTGCAGGGCACGAATCCGGTGATATTGTTCGTCGGCAGCGTCTCTTTGGCTCCAGCCGGGACCGTGTACTCCAACTCGCTCGTGCCGGAGAACCTGCCAGGTGGTCTTCGATGCTTCGAGAAACGCTTCGTCGCCAACATGGAATTCGGAGTGGATATGGGCGGAACGAACGAACTCTTGAAGGAATCACCGTTCGAATTGCCGATACGTTGAATACGCTCGCGGCAGGATGATCGACCCACCGGGGTCGATGGCCAGGATGGCCTTCATCGATACAGGACGTATTCATGAGCGCTGGACACCACGTGACGATGTGCTTTCTTGCCGCTGCGACGGCGTCAGGCTGTGGCCCCCGGGCTGTAACGCTGGATGAACCTCGACAGGATTCCGTTGCAGTCATCGATGCGGCCTCCGTGCCTGAAGTTGGCCACGAGACACCTCCTGCCGCCGACAGAGAAAGTGTCGAACGACTCCCGATGCGCCAACTGCTTGCAGCCGCTTCCGGATCGATTCTTCACCCGGATCATGACATGACCGGGGAGGAGATTGCGAGTCTCAGTTCCGAGGACCGCCAGCTCCTTGAAACGATGCAGACCTGGTTTGCCGATGTCGGGGAGGACCTCGGCAATGGCCAAGACCCCTGGGTGGTCATGGAGGCAGCTTCGGATTCACTGCAGAAGCAGTTGAAGAGAAACCCGGAACTGAAACTTCCCTCCGTTGCACTCTGTACCCGGGTTGGAGTATTTGGTGATTACGACGAATGGGGAAACAGAACCGGGAATGAAACGTACACATTCATTGCGCATGCTGGACAACCCGTGATCATCTACGCGGAAATGGAAGGCGTCTCCAGCAGGCTTGACGAGCAACGTCTCTGGGAAACAATCACGAGCCAGCACCTGGTCATCTACAGTGACCGGGACGGAATACCCCTCTGGGAAGAACAGTGGCAGACCGCGTCCGATCGAAGCCAGGTACGACGGAAGAATTACTTCACCACCCAGATCGTGGAACTTCCCCCTGCACTCTCTGCTGGGAACTACCACCTCAGGCTGCGTGTTCGCGATGAGAGGAGCGGCGAGGAGACTGAACGGCGTATTCAGTTCACGATGTCGTCGGCTCGGAGAAAGTAGAGCACCCCTCAGGCACTGAGTACATCCAGGCCCAACGCCTCCGCCATGGATGAACCAAGCCGCGCGGGACTCTCGCTGACGAGAACGCCACATGAATCAAGCGCCTCCATCTTGGCGCTGGCCGTGTCATCTGCTCCACCGATGATCGCACCTGCATGTCCCATCCTCTTCCCTGCAGGAGCAGTGCGACCAGCAATGAAGGCCGCGACAGGCTTGTTCATGTTGTCACGAATCCATTCGCCGGCAAGCGTCTCATCCGAGCCACCGATTTCGCCGATCATGACGACGCCGTCCGTCTCGGGATCGTCATTGAACATCGACAACAACTCGATGAAGTTCAGTCCCTTGACAGGGTCGCCACCAATCCCGATGCAGGTCGTCTGACCGATGCCAAGCATGCTGGTCTGCCACACGGCCTCGTATGTCAGGGTCCCGCTTCTGCTGATGATTCCGACGGCCTTGCCTGAAGAGGCGTCTTGCTTCGCCGTGTTGATATAGCCGGGCATGATTCCGATCTTGCAGCCGCCTTCGAAGGTCGAGGCGGGACCATCGCCTCCGACGTGCCGGCCTGGCGTGATGATTCCCGGGCAGTTGGGACCGATGAGGTGGGTCGCCGGGTGCTCGGTCATCTGTTCCCTGGTTCGAATCATGTCCTGGACTGGGATCCCCTCGGTAATCGCGCACACGACCTGAACCCCGGCTTCGGCTGCTTCGAGAATCGACGCGGCTGCAAATCGAGGTGGAACGAAGATCATCGAGGCAGTTGCACCTGTTGCTTCGACTGCCTCGGCAACCGTGTCAAATACCGGCAGGCCGTTCGCGTCCTGCTGGCCACCCTTGCCTGGAGTCACTCCACCTACAAGCTGCGTGCCGTAGTCAAGGCAACCCTTCGTGTGAAACGCGCCAGATGCACCGGTGATTCCCTGGCAAAGTACACGTGTAGAACCATCAACAAGAATAGACATGAACGCGGTGCTCCTCGTGAGGGCGGAAAGTGTAGTCGATAGAAGACCGCATGCAGCAGTCCCTCTTCCAAATCACCCGTCCGCCTGATTCACCGGGCTTTCGAGGTTGATTCCGATTCGGCTGAGTATTCGCTTCTCGATCCTCCAGAAGTATGCAAACTGCCCGAAGAGTGCTCCTATGGCGACGAGGATCACCTGGTAGACAAGCAACATTCCAAGAATACGAATCGGCCAGTAGACCACTCCATGCATCATGTCGGGTGAGACTCCCAGCAGGACCAGCAGTGGCCTCGAAAGCAGCATGGAAAGTGATCCCGTGATACCGAAGACGATGAAGACAATCACCAGCTGGGTCGTGGATTCAACCTTGAAGATGCGATTCAGAGTTTCCATTCCCGGACTGTACATGCCATTGAACTTCTTGACCATGCCTGCTTCTCTCTCGAGGTTTCAAGGGCTGAATGGGCTACACTGCGTGGACCATGACGGCCGTCGAACAACCTGACACCGGCCTGACCTACGAGCAGTCCGGCGTCAACATCCAGGCAGGCGATGAGCTTGTCGAGCATATCCGGAGCATCGTTACCAGGACCCACAGTCCGCGTGTACTCGGGCCCCACGGTGCTTTTGCAGGGATGTTCCGCCTGGACTTCAATGAGAAGATCTTCAAGCGGAACTACAAGGAGCCCGTCCTCGTCTCATGCACCGATGGCGTTGGAACGAAGCTGAAGATCGCGACGACGCTTGGGATTGTCGACACTGTCGGACTTGACTGCGTGGCGATGAATGTCAATGACCTGATTGTCCAGGGTGCAGAGCCCCTCTTCTTCCTTGATTACATCGGTCTTCATTCCCAGGATCCGAGGGAAACAGCAAAGATCATCGAAGGGGTGGCTCGTGGATGCGAACTTGCAGACTGTGCTCTCATCGGAGGTGAGTGTGCCGAGATGCCTGACATCTACGGACCCGGAGAATTCGATCTGGTTGGATTCTCTGTCGGCGTCGTTGAGTTGGAACGTGCCATTGATCCCAGTCGCGTGCAGCCCGGTGATGTCCTGATCGGCCTTGCCAGCAGCGGCATTCATTCAAACGGGTATACGCTTGTCCGTGCGATCATCGATTCCGCAGGGCTCGACCTGAAGTCGGTTCATGAAGATGGGCAGAATCGTTCTGGTGAAACACGAACCCTGGGTGAAGTGCTCCTGGAACCCACGAGAATCTACGCCCGGTCGATTACCCACCTGCTCAGGCACTACAAGGTGAAGAAGATCATCTCGATGATGGCTCACATCACTGGCGGGGGACTCCCGGGGAACCTTCCACGTGTCCTGCTGGACGATATCGATGCCGTCATCAAGCGGGACAGTTGGACCATCCCGCCCATATTCGACTTCCTGGCCCGGCACGGGAATGTTGAACCTGACGAGATGGATCGCGTATTCAACATGGGAATCGGATATGTCCTTGCCGTACGACCCGCATTCGTCGATTCGATCATCAAGCAGTTGACCAAGGATGGTGAAGAAGCAATGGTCATCGGCAGCATAGAAAAGGGCCAGGGCCGGCTGCGGTGGGCCTGAGCCCCTGCCGGACGGATCTCCCTGGAGCCACTCGATGATTGAAGCATTACTTGCCCTGACACTCGTTGCACCAGGCGTGGTTGCCGAAGACGGGCCCACGGCGCAGGAGGTCATCGCACAGGCAAAGGCTCCGCTTGGTTTCAATGTCGCAACAGGGGCCTGGCTCATACGACTCCGTGGAAACTCCTCCTTCGGCGGCTCGCAGGAACTTTCCCTCGACGACCAATTGGGCATGGATGACAGGGAAACCACGTTCCGTGGAGAGTTCCGGGTAGGGCGAGACGATTGGGGTGTCTGGATCATGGGGGCCGACTTCGACACCTCATCCTCGGGTTCCTTCGATACCGCGGGATCCTGGGATGGTGCTGCATTTTCCGTGGGCGATCCGTTCCGATCGAGTTTCGACATGATGAACATTGCCGTCGAGGGGCAATGGAATCCACTCGACCTGATCGGTGAAGCAAACACGCACATACCCATGTTCCTCACTGTCGGCCCGCACCTTGGAATCCTCTACAGCGACATCAAGCAACACCTCTCCTTCAACAACACGGCATCAGAGGAGCAGGGCGAGTTCACTTCCCTCTACGCGGGCGGACAGGCGATCATCCGAATGGACACGATGGACCGACTGCCGTGGTTGCAGAAGATCGAATTCCGTGCAGGTGGGGGATTCGGGGCAGCTCTTGGGCATGACGGGGGAACAATGTTCCACGCCCGTGCCGACATGCGATTCTATTTCATGAAGAACTTTGCGGTGCTCTTCGGCTATCGACTCCTTGAACTCAATGTTGAAAAGGGTGACTGGAAGCCCTCGCCCAGTCTCCAGGGACTTTTTGTAGGCGCATCAATCGAGTTCTGAGGTCCGGCCATGGCAAAGAGGCGAACTTCTCGAAGCAGTCATTACCGCCGCGCCCGACTCAGGCACTTTTTCCTCACACGAGGCCTGAACAGGATCAGCGGCGATCGTCTTCGGCAGCGACGCCGTTCCGATGGCGTCCAGTTGAGGGAACTCCGGGTCGACATTCCAGGGTGGCCCGTTGAACTTGACGGGTTGAGTATTGCCCATGTCAGCGACCTTCACATCGGTGACCTGATGTCAGTCAATGACGCCGTACGGATCATCGAATCCCTTGGAGACATGAATCCAGACGTAGTCTGCAACACGGGTGATGTAGTCGACCTGGACTGCTTGAACCTTTCCTCCTTCTTCCAGGCAACGGCTGCATTGCAACCGTCCCTGGGCAATTACCTCGTTCTTGGAAACCACGATGAACTTGATGACCCTGCTTCCGTGGCTTCGCAGGCCGAGGAAGCCGGCATCAGCGTTCTCAGGAACACCGTTGCCACGGCCAGTGACGGCGAGCGAACCCTCCGTGTCGGTGGGATCGATTGGGCACGGTCATCGTCTGCATGCCGGGATCAAGTCAATGCAGCAGGGGCGGGGAATATCGACCTGCTCCTTTCCCACAACCCAAAGGCGTTTGATCGTGCTGCGGAACTTGGCATACCCCTGACACTCTCCGGGCACACGCACGGCGGGCAGATCGCACGGAAAAATCGACCGAATGCGAATCTCGCGCTCGCCATGACGCATCGAAGAAATGCAGGCCTGTATGAGAAAGGTGACAGCCGACTCTTCGTCACGGTTGGAGCCGGCGACCTGTTTCCCCTGCGAATGAACTGCCCGGCGGAAATCGTGCTTCTCAGGATTCACCGTCTCGAAGCCGGTTGAGTTCAAGAGCCATCGCCCTGGCTGCCGACCCACGATGCGATCGGGCATTCTTGTCATCAGACGCCAGCTCCGCGCTCGTGCATCCTTCGTCTGGAAGATACAGCAGTGGGTCATATCCAAAGCCGTTCTCTCCTGCTGGATCATCCGTGATGACTCCCTCGAATGAACCTCCTGTCTCAGCGAGAATGGACCCATCCGGGTCGGCGAGGCACATCATGCAGACGAATCTCGCTCCACGATCGGACTCGGGGATGTCAGTCATGGCATCAAGCAACTTCACATTGTTGGCTGCATCACGCTCGGCCCGGGTTCCATCGACACCGGCCCAGCGAGCGGAGTGAACTCCAGGTTGGCCTCCAAGTGCATCGACGACCAGGCCCGAGTCGTCTGCGAGGCAACGTATTCCCGTGGATTGTGCATAGCCCACCGCCTTCAACCGGGCATTCCCCTCGAAGGTGTCTTCATCCTCTGCAGGTTCTGGATACGTACCCGGGAGAGAATCAAGTCCAACAACCTCGAACCCCAGTGGCTCAAGCACCTGGCGAACCTCGGATAATTTGTGGGAGTTCGACGTGGCAAGGAGAATTTGGTTCGAGCGTGACATCGGGCTCAGCCGCGGGCCCAGTCCGAGGGCACCTTGCCGTGGCCTGCAACAATCCTGCTCCGAATGCCGCCTCGGCCCCGCCATTGCGTCACGACCTGGAGCCAATGTGGTTTCATGCACTCGACGAGATCATCACGGATCCGATCAGTGACTGCTTCGTAGTAGATTCCCTCGTTCCTGAATGACTGGAAGTAGAGTTTCAGGCTCTTGAGTTCCACGCAGGATGGTCCCGGTTCAAATCGAATCGTCACTGTTCCGAAATCAGGATGACCCGTCACCGGGCAGACCGAGGTGAACTCCTCGTTGACATGCTCGATGAGCAGCGGGGTTTCGGTTGGAGTCGGGAAGGTGTCAAGCAGTGATGTATCCGGCATGTGCGACAGGATATCGCATAGCTGGATCCAGCTGCTGGCTGGGGTCTCTACCGCCGCATTTCGTACTTCAACATCAAGCTGATGACCTTGGCCTGCTCAATGTTCAACTGAAGTGATGACCGGAATGCGTCTCGCGCTTCCAGGCGAGCTTTTTCATCCGTCCTGTCACTCAGAAGCCACCTGTTCAAGGCACTGCAGCCAAGTCCGTTGTATGCACGCCATTCATCTTCATCTATTGCAATGGAGGCACGATAGGCTTCCTCTGCTTCCTCGTACTCACCAAGGCGGAAGAGCGCCCAGCCCTTTCGTTCCAGGGAAGAGCCATCCGCCCGCAGCTTCTGAATGGTGTCGGCAACGTTGATCACCTCCCTGTATCGCTTCTGGCGTACAAGCATGTTCAGAAGATTGACCATCAACTCCGGGGTCGGCTGCATTCGCTCGGATGCCGCGACATAGGCCTCTGCGGCATCTGCCCAGCGATCAACTCGCTCATAGGCAACGCCAAGGTTGACCCAGGCGGGTCCATTGCCTGGGTCGACTTCAACCGCCTTCTCTGCGAAGACGATGGCGTGGTTCGGCTCGTTCATCTGCAGGTAGGTTGTTGCAAGATTCAGATTCGCCTTGGGAGAATCGGGATCGATGGTCAGCGAGCGGTGGTAGGCGCGAACCGCCTCAATGAACCGCTCCAGCATCTGCAGAGCTACGGCATGGCCAAACTGGGCGTTGAAGTTTCGAGGTTCCAGTTTCGCTGCTCGTGCGAAGGCGGGTTCAGCCTTTGAATACGATCCCTGTTCTATGTAGACCTCACCGATGCCGATGTACGCAGGAGCCGAGGTCGGGTCGTCTTCAAGAACATCGTGGAAGAGGGCCAGGGCGGAGTCGTAATTGCCCTCTGCGGCCTGCTCGCCGGCCTTGGAAATCACCGCACTGATGGCTTCCTGGTCGACGGTTTCCGGAATCGTTCCTATCGGCTGGCGAACCTCCGGTGAACCGATGCCCAACTGGGTGCAGCCAGCGGGCAGAGTCGCTGCCAGGACTAGGATGAAGGAACGAGGCGACACGCTTCTTGTGCTCCATGTAAACGAACAGCCACCGTGCCTCATCGGCCCGATCGAAGAAGCCTCTGCAGCAACAGCCGACTGATCAGGCGGTCACGAGGCCGAGGATAGATGCGGCATGCTTCGTAATGGATTCGTGATTGAGCCCGCACTGCTTGAGGATTTCACGCTCACCCTTGGCCGACTTTGGAATACGGGTCACGCACATCTGCTCGACCGTAAACGCGTCACCGGATCGGGCACAGGCTTCGGCTACAGCCGAGAAGAGGCCCCCGCCATAGTTGTCCTCGATGACCAACACCATTCCGCCATTGTCGTTGGCAAGGTCCAGAAACTCCTCCTCCTCGAATGGAAGGGAGTAGAGGTCCACGAGGGAAGCATCGATGCCCAGCTTGTCGAGAGCATCGAGGGACTTGTTGCACTCGTGCAGCATGTACCCCGCGCTGGCTATGAGGAGATCGCGGCCCTGCGTAAGTACTTCCATGCCGCCAAGCGTGAACTCGGTTTTATCGTCGTAGAGAAACTCCACGTCGGGGCGATGGGTACGCATGTAGCACATGCCATCATGCTCGGCCATTGCCATGGTCAAGCCGTAGGCCGCGTAGGCGTCGGCGGGCTGCAGGGTCCAGCAGCCCGGGTCACCATTGTGATTCCGTACGCTGCCAAGACTGCGGAACCAGGCAACATCCGGCAGGGACATCTGGCTGGGCCCGTCAGCGGCAAGTGATATCCCGGAGTGTGACCCAACCAGTTTGATGTTGGCGCCGGAGTTCATTGCCATTTCAATCTGGTCGTACGCGCGAGTCAGGAATTTGGCGAAGGATGAGCAGAACGGAATCTTCCCTGCTGCGGCAAAGCCGAGGCCGGCACTGATCATGTTTTGTTCCGCGATCTTGCACTCGTTGAACCGATCCGCGATCTGTTCGTCGTCGCGGAACCATTGCGCGAATGTCGAGTTGCAGACATCGGCATCCAGGGTGACGATGTTCGTGTTCGCATGACCCAGTTCCCTGAGAGCGACACCATAGGCTCGTCGTGTTGCATAACTGCCGGACTCGAGAACACCTTCCATTCCGAAGGAACGAAGGGCATCGGTGAAGTTCGACAGGGGGCGACAGGTCGGCTCGGGTTTTGACTCGATGGTCGGGGGATAGATCATGAGATCGCCGCCCTCCAGGGAACCAATGAGCGATGCTCCTGTCTCTTGAAGCTCATCGAGGGCCGTGGCGAGGCCATCACCGCTTGCCGGCTTTCCGTGCCAGCCATCGCCCTGCATCGATGGCGAACCCCAGCCCTTGGTTGTCCTTGCTACGACCGCCATCGGCCCATGGCCCCCCTCGATGAACTGGTCGAATGTCGACCTGATGGCTTCCGGATCGTGGCCATCTATATCCAGTACATGGAACCCGGTGGCTTCAAGCCGTGCCTTGATCTTGTCCGGGGACTGCTGGTCACTGACCGAGCCGGCCTGTCCATAGGCATTGCAGTTGAAGATCGGAAGGAGGTTCTCCAGGCGATGATCCATGATGTAGTCAAGTGCTTCGGTGATCTGGCCTTCCCGGGATTCGCCGTCTCCGATGATGCAGTAGATTCGTTGATCAAGACCGTCGAGTCGTGCAGCCTGCGCAAGCCCGGCAGCAACGGAAAGCCCCTGGCCGAGCGAGCCTGTTGCAGCGTCGAAGAAATGAAATCCTTCCCTTGGATTGGGGTGTCCATCCAGCGGCGAGTCGCTGCTTCGGAAACCTTCGACGTCACTCAGTGTCGCTGGGCGTAATGCATCACCTGTACCGACGGTCGCACCCAGATCGATGAACGCTGCGTAGACGGACGGCACGGCATGTCCTTCTGAAAGCACGAGTCGGTCGGAGGTCGAGTAGCCAGGATCCTCTGGAACCCATCGCATGCTGTGGTACATGAGTACCGTGACGATCTGGCCCAGGCTCATGGCCGTCGTCGGGTGACCACTTCCAGCGGCACTGCACATCTCAAGCGCCAAGGAATCGAGTCGAATCGCCTTGGCGTGGACGGCTGCTTCAAAGGACATGCGGAACTCCTCGTTCTATCCATGGCTGGCATGGGGGGGGATAGTCACAAACTCGGCTTCGCCGGACCTCTGTAAGCCCGTGCGATGCGTTTCCTGCGCTCCATGGAGCGTGAAAGCTTCGTTGTTGGGGTCCTTTGGCCCTGGGGAGGAGGGAAGTATCGCATGGGAGCCTCGGCACGGCAACCAGTTTTGCGGGAGGAATCAGGGTTGGGGTGGTACACTCACCGTGATGTGACTCGAAGAAGAAGGGAATGCTGCAAATGAAGGTGATATGTGATCAATCCGCCCTGGCTGAAGCTCTGGGTATTGTTGGTGGAGTTGTTGCAACTCGAACCCCAACCCCTGTCCTTACATGCATCAAGATGCATGCCGATGATGGTCGACTGACACTTACCGCAACAGACAAGGAAGTAGGCCTTCGGCTGGTCATGGACCAGGTCGAGGTCGATCAGCCGGGTGAATCCCTGATTCCTGCAGATAAGCTCATCCAGATCATCCGGGAATGCCAGGAGCCGACGGTTACCCTTGAAAGTGAAAAGCAGGCTCTATTCATTCGTTCAGGAGAATCCACCTTCAAGATCTATGGATTTGATCCTGCAGAGGCGCCCCCGGTCAAGGTGTTCGATGAAGGCAAGATTGATTGCGAAATCGGCGCCGGAGAGCTCCTTCTCCTGATCACACGCAGCCTGTTTGCCGCCGCAGACGAACATTCCAGGTATGCGATCAACGGCGTACTTCTCGAGCGAAAAGGGAAGAACATCAACATGATCGCAACGGATGGGCGGCGGCTTGCCGTAGCCTCCGGCAGCGCCTCTTCGGGCAGTGGTGATTCCAGCTGCATCGTCCCCAGCAAGGCGCTTGGCATCATGCGACGACTGCTCAAAAATAACGATGCCACGGTACGACTCGCGATAGATGAGAACCAGATTCATGTCCATGTCGATGATGGGGGAGGGCAAGCCTCCCTTTCAAGCACACTCGTGGAAGGACGGTTCCCGCCCTTTGAGGATGTCATCCCGAAGGACCAGGACAAGAGAGTCGTCTTTGATCGGGATACGCTCCGCGCTGCCGTCAGGCAAGCTGCTCTTCTCACCAATGAGGATTCCAGGAGCGTCCGAATGCACTTCAGCAACAAGCAACTGGTTCTCACGAGCCACGCACCTGAAATGGGCGAAGCAGAGGTTCACCTGGACCTCCCGGAGTACGACGGTGAGGAGATCGAGATTGGATTCAATCCAAACTATCTTTCCGATGCGCTGAAGGTCATCGACCAGAAGGAAGTCGTCTTCGAAATGAAGGCATCGAACAAGCCGGGAGTCATACGAACTGGCAAGGAGTTCACCTATGTCCTCATGCCGGTAAACCTGTCCTGATCGCGAGCTGCTGCAACCAGCACTGAATACGAACGAGGGCTGCCATCAGGCAGCCCTCGTGTTCATTTACCTTGCTGGAGATCTGTCAGGGCTTGCGTCCCGGACCACGACCGCGTGGCTTTCGTCCCTTGCCGCCATCCTGGTACTTCACCGAGCAGCCCCATGGGCGAACGGTATCAGGTGCGACGTCCGTACCGGAAACGGAACTTCGAACGGCATTGATGACGTAGTTGGTCGCCTTGTCGTTCTTGTCGAAATTCCTGTCATCCGTGATCGCGCCCGCGTAGATGAGCTTGCCCTCGGGATCGATTACGAACATGTGCGGCGTGGTGCGAGCTTCGTAGATACGGCCGACCGCTCCATCGTAATCAAGCAGAACCGGAATCTCGCTCATTTCCTGCTTCTCGAGAAACTCATCGCTCTGCGTGATGATGAACTCCTTGGGCTGATTCGATGTGGAGTTGATCGCCAGGTAGACGAACTCCGGGTCAATCTGCCTGACCTTCTTCTGAATATCCTCGACGACGCCCTCGTCATAGATTCCACGACAATACGGGCACCCGGGATTGAACCACTCGATCACAACGTAGCTGCCAACGTAACCCGACAACTGGTGGGCCTTGCCCTTGGTGTCCTTGAGTGCAAAATTCGGGGCTTGCTTGCCAACCTTTGCAACCACCGGCTTCTCTTCCTTGTCCGCCTTCTCTTCTTCCTGAGCGGGCGGGGACGGCTTCGCAGGAAGTGGTGTGACCTGGGCGGGGGCCAGCATTGCCGGTGCGCCGATCGCAAGCAGCATTGTTGCCACCAGCAGTCGCATAGTCGGGTTCAGTACGTTCATGGTGCACTCCTCCTGTTGACTGGGCCTTCTCTTCCTGCTCCTTGTTCCGCAGGCGGAACAGGCATGCTAAATGCAAAGGAGGGATCATGCCGCTCATCGCCAAAGAGCAGCAGGCCCTCTATTCGAGGTTTACCCCCAAGGCTGTTGCCTGGTTCAAGCCTGTAGGGGATACGAACAAGGAATTCACTCGTATCCCCTGAAATGCGTGCTTCATCGAGAATTACCCCGGGAACCTCCACTGGAATGAAACTGGGAAGTCCCATGTCCCCCAATGGGCCCTTGATCACGACTTCCGTGGCCGCAAGGGATATCGAGGTGCCGGGTCGATCCGCCAAGGGGAGAGGGATGCAGCGAGTGGCATATGAAAGCAGTGATATCGGGGACTCACTTGTGTCCTTGGACACCTTCAGCTCGATTCCACGTGCCGTCTCTCCTCGCCAACAGGCCTTCCTGCATGCAAGCCACTGGGCTCTCATGGTGATGGCCAGTGCTCCCTCTGGGCACTCATCCGGCACGGTGACCGGTACGAGGAAATGCGCCCTCCCTTTGTACCCATAGGACCTGCCGGCAGGGTCATCGAAGGTACTGGGTCGAGGATAGAGAGTGTCACCGATGATCAGGCCGTGAGTTTCCTCAACGTGGATTTCGGTTGGAGTGCCGCCGGCCCCGGGGCTCTTCCAATAGATATGGAATCCCTCTGGTATTTCCAGCGTGCAGAGAACCATGAGCGTTTCCCCGGGTCGTGCAGCCGCCTGCCCTGCCTGGCAGGTCATTCGAACATCCGGAACGCTGCTGGGGACTGGCTGAACAAAGCTGGGTCGAGTCAGCATCAGGAAACCGGCGGCAAGTGTTGCAAGGATGTACTGCATGGAGATGAACCTCGTACACTACTGTAGTACTCGAAAGAACAGATGAGTCCGACCATGCGTCATCAATCCATTGCATTTCTCCTGCTTGTAGCTTCCCTCGCATCCTTACAGGGTTGCGCAAAGGAATACAGCGACCGAGACATCGTCTTTCTCGATGTCGAACAGGCCCAGGTCCTGGTGGAGAATCGGGAAGTCTCGCTCTTCACGAAGCCAAGGGAAAACACCTGGCTTGATCCACGCTCAGTGGAGAAGTATTCGACCGGCCACATCCCCGGTGCCATCAACATGCCCTACAGGAATGTTGCCGAGAAGTGGGAGGAGTTGAAAGCCTATGGATTCATCGTGGTCTATGGAAACGCTTACAACGATCCGCTGGCAGATGCCATGAGCAAGACGCTCATGGAAATGGGGCTGACCGAGGTGCGCACGCTTCGAGGTGGTCTCCAGGCATGGACGAATGCCGGCAACCCCGTCACGAAGGGACGTCGTCCCTGAGGCAACCTGTCCAGGGCTGTGCAATGACCGAATCGATTCACTACCTCGACCTGGATTACATGGGTGTTCGGGGAGCCATTGGTGCATACCTCGTTTCGGATGGAACATCGAACATGCTCATCGAGGCGGGGCCGGGCAATACGGTTCCAGCCCTTGAACGAGCGCTTGGCGAGCATGGACTGCGGATCGAAGATCTCCACGCCTGCTGCCTCACTCATATCCATCTCGATCACGCCGGGGCGGCAGGACACCTTGCACGACGAGGCGTACCGATACACGTCCATTCATTCGGTGCGAAGCACATCATCGACCCATCGAAACTGCTTGCCAGCGCCGGTCGCATCTACGGCGACCAGATGGACACACTCTGGGGAGAAGTCATCCCGTCCGCAGCATCGATGGTCCATGGACTTGATGACGGAGATGTCGTGAAGGTGGGTGATATCGAACTCATTGCCATCGAAACCCCGGGCCATGCGCGGCATCATCTCGTATTCCAGTTCAACGCCGGCAGTGACGTGGCCTGCTTTACGGGCGATGCAGCCGCCATGCTCATCCCGGGCACCGGGTACGTATCGGTCCCGATGCCGCCTCCGGAATTCGATCTGCCCACATGGATGTCCACGATTGATTTGCTGCGATCGGGGCCCTGGTCGAGATTGATGCTGACGCACGGAGGAATCATTGAAGAGATCGATCGGCATCTCGACCAGCTTGTTGAATCGATGAACAGGCAGGTCAAGTGCATCAAGGAAGGCCTTGCGGAAGGACTCGGAAACGAGGAACTGCTTGGCCGCTACAGGGACTCGCTCCGTGATGAGGCGACCTCGCTGGGAGCAAGTGCATCCCAGTTCGACGACTTCGTCACCACCAGCCTGCTGGGAATGAACATCTCGGGTGTTGATCGATACTTGCAGCTTCAGTCCGAAGATGCGGCCTGAGACCCCTCCTGCAGGCTCTGGAGCCTCATTTCAGCCCGAGAGGGGGGTTTCCACTTGCTCAAGGCCCCTTTTCGACCTAATTTCCATTGCTCAAAGGTCTTACGAACCCTGTCATTGCACATGGCTTGGTCTCCAAGGATGACCAGGCTTCAGAGGAGAGAAATCGATGTTTACACGTGTAGCTGCTGGTTGCCTTGTTGCAGGCCTGTGCCTGGTCGCGGCATCTGAATTTTCGGTTGAGAAACAGCACCCCGCCGCCTCCGATGACATCACGACTCTCATGAGAAACGGCGAATCGCGTGGGAACAGTGGACTTGCAAGCATTCGCATTGCGAATGGACTTTCAAGGCCCGTGTTTGTTACTCATGCGCCAGGCGATGAATCTCGACTATTCATAGTCGAGCAGCGATCGGGTTCAACGGGGCGAGTCCGGATCTACGACCTCGACAGCGAAGAAATGCTTTCAGGCTACTTCCTGACGCAGAGCGTGAACACGTCCAGCGAGCAGGGGCTTCTTGGATTGGCCTTCCATCCCGATTACTACAACGGCTCCCCGTACGTCTACATCAACTACACGTCCGGCTCATCGACCTACATCAAGCGGTTCACGGCGACGAGCAACGATCCGAACTCGAACACGGTCAACGCGAGCAGCGGAACCACGATCATGAATTTCTCCCAGTCGTACACGAATCACAACGGCGGCTGGATCGGGTTCGGGCCGGACGGGTACCTCTACATCTCGACGGGTGATGGTGGCAGCGCGGGCGACCCCGGAAACAACGGGCAGGACATCACGAACGAACGGCTCGGCAAGATGCTCCGGATCGATGTCGACAGCGGTTCTCCATACTCCAATCCCGCCGACAACCCCTTCGTCGGAATCACCGGTGATGATGAAATCTGGTCCTACGGGCTTCGAAATGCATGGCGTTGCAGTTTCGACAAGGACACCGGCGACCTCTGGATGGGTGATGTCGGTCAGTACAACTGGGAAGAGGTTTCCTTCCAGCCGGCAAGCAGCGCTGGCGGCGAGAACTACGGCTGGCGGTGCTATGAAGGTGACCACGCCTACAACACGAGCGGATGCGACTCCGCATCAACAATGGAGTTCCCCGTCTTCGAGTACAACCACAGCAGTGGTCGCTGCTCGATCACCGGCGGCTATGTCTATCGTGGCCAGGACATTCCCTGGATGGACAGTTTCTACTTCTTCGGAGACTACTGCTCCGGCGAGACCTGGATCTTCAGGCTCGTTGGTGGAAACGTGGTCGACTACGAGGAAATCACGAATCAACTTTCACCCAGCGTTGATGGCTACAACATCGGCTCCATCACCTCCTACGGGGAGGATGCCCGTGGAGAACTCTACGTGTGCGACCTTGGCGGTGAGGTCTTCAAGATCATCCCGACCGAACCACCCGCAGCTGAGGCGGCATGCTGTTTCGGAACGGACAACACCACCTGCGTCAACGCAACCGAGGCCCTGTGCAACACGGTGAATGGAGACTGGCATTCGGACGAGGACTGCCTCAACACGCCGGACCTGTGCCTGCAACCGGATTGCCCGACCGACTGCGACTCGGATGGAGTGACCAATGTCAACGACCTCCTTGCGATCATCGCAGGGTGGGGCGGCAGCACCGGCTGTGATCCGACTGGAGATGGCCAGATCGATGTCAATGATCTGCTGCAGGTCATAGCCCAGTGGAACATTGTCTGCGAGTAATACGAGTACCCTTAGATAAACCTGTAGCACTTTGATGGTCCGCCTGGGGGGGCAGGCCTGTACTTCCAACCTGAAGGAGAGAACCCCTTGTCCCCTGCAACACACCTGAAGATTCTCGGCGCTGCTTGTGCCGCATTCGTGCTGGCCACCCTGGCCATTGCCGACCCCTCAGCCACCTCCATCGTTCCCGACAAGGATGCGCTGGAACACGAACACGCACCAAATCGTCTGTTCGTGCGGTTTCGCGAGGTTGAAAATGTCGCATCCCGCCACGCCATCCTTGCGGATGTCGGTGGCGAAATCACCATGACATCAAAGCTTGTTCCCGGGCTGTTCTGCATCGAAACCGAACTTTCAACGGAAGAGGCCCTCAAGCGACTTGAGTTTCGGGGTGACGTGCTCCGGTACGTCGAGCCGGTCTACATCGTGCACGCCCTGGATACGATTCCGAATGATCCCCTGTGGGGAGACCTCTACGGCATGGACCAGATCCGTGCTCCCCAGGCCTGGGATGAGCATACCGGCGACCAGGAGTTCATCGTCGCCGTGATCGATACGGGTGTTGACTACAACCATCCCGATCTCGTTGACAACATCTGGACCAACCCGGGCGAAATTCCGGGCAACGGCCAGGACGATGACGGCAACGGGTACGTCGATGATGTTCACGGATACGACTTCTACGACAACAACTCCGACCCGATGGACGGCAACGGCCACGGAACCCACTGCAGTGGAACCATCGGCGGTGTCGGCAACAATGGCATCGGTGTGGCCGGGGTGAACTGGCAGTGCCGTATCGTTGCAGCCCAGTTCCTGGGCTCCGGCGGCAGCGGAACGATCGAGGGCGCCATCAACGCCATCGAGTATTGCGCCGCCAATGAGTTCAAGGTGTCCAACAACTCCTGGGGTGGCGGCGGCTTCTCCCAGGCCATGTTCGACGCCATCCAGTCCGCGGGTGACAACTTCGGGCACATCTTCTGTGCCGCAGCCGGCAACAGCGGTTCCAACGGAGCCTCCTACCCCGGCGCACTCTCCTGCGACAACGTCATCTGCGTTGCCGCCACGGACAGCAACGAGAACCTCGCAAGCTTCAGCCAGTACCACATCACCGAGGTCGACCTCGGTGCACCCGGCGTCGATGTTCTCAGTTCCACGCCCGGAAACAACTACAGTTACTACAGCGGCACCTCGATGGCCACGCCACATGTGGCTGGCGGAGTCGCCCTGATCTACTCGGTCATGGGCAACGCGTCCGCGGTCGAGGTCAAGGACATCATTCTTTCCACGACCCGTCCCATTCCCGCCCTTGATGGCAGGTGTGTCACCGGTGGCGTGCTGAATGTATTCGACGCGCTTGGAGCAACCTTCCTCGGGCCACAGATCACCATGAGCTCAAGCGTGCCCGCTGAACTTGATCCTGGAATCCAACTCCAGGTCAGGGTGCTCGTAGATCCTCGTGAAGACGACCTGGTCGATGGATCGGTGAAGCTTCGATATCGAAGCAGCGGCAGCGGCGTCTGGTCGATGGCCGACATGGAGTCCGATGGGCCTGGCGGCGTATGGGTTGCATATGTACCGGCAATGGAATGTGGTAACTCTCCCGAGTTCTATGTCAGTTGCGAAGGTGCGGTTTCCGGCCTTGTCGAACACCCCTCGGGTGGAGCGAACAATGCCTACAACTGGCTCGTCGGATCTCTGTTGATCGCCCTGGAAGACAATGGCGAAACCAACGGCGATTGGGTCGTCACAGGTGATGCCATGGACGGCCAGTGGAACAGGGGTGTTCCGGTCAACTGTGACCGAGGCGACCCACCGTCGGACGAAGATGGATCCGGTTCCTGCTGGCTCACGGACAACTCCTCTGGCGATGGATGCAACAGTGATGTCGACGAGGGCTCAACCGTTCTCACCTCCGGTGTCATCGATCTGGCGGGAATCGACAGTCCTGTCCTGTCCTATGCACGCTGGTTCAGCAATACGTATGGCGCTGCACCGAATACAGACACGCTCGTCATCGAATACTCGACCAATGGTTCGACCTGGTCAAACCTCGAAACGGTCGGCCCCAATGGCCCCGACGTAGATGGTGGATGGGTCAGGGTGGAGTGGAATCTCGACGACATCATCGGTGGCGCAGAACAGATGCAGTTGCGGTTCACCGCATCCGACATCGGTTCAACTACCCAGTCGGTCGTCGAAGCCGGTGTTGACGGAATCGTGGTCAGTGCAACCGACTGCGACGATGTCGGCACGCCTGGCGATGCAACCGGCGATGGAATCGTAGATGTCAATGACATCCTCGCGGTCATCGCAGCCTGGGGCCAGTCCTGCAATGGCTGCCTCGAGGACCTCGATGGAAACGGCACCGTCGACGTCTCAGACCTCCTGTTGGTGATTGCCAACTGGGGTTGAGCCATCGGGAACTATCCAAATGCGTTCTCCCGGCCCGCCTTCATGGCGGGCCGGGTTCGTTCCGGGGGCAATTGCGGGGGCGAGGGGCTGCTATACTTCGCCGTTCCGGGCCAGTAGCTCAGCTGGCTAGAGCGCACCCCTGATAAGGGTGAGGTCGGTGGTTCGAGTCCACTCTGGCCCATTTCCCGGAAGGAACCAGTACCCATGCCACGTGCCAAGATCAGCATCATCGGAGCCGGCAATGTCGGCGCCACCTGCGCCCACTGGGCCGCCGCCAAGGAACTGGGTGACATCGTCCTCGTCGATATCCCCGACAAGGTCGGCGTCGCACAGGGCAAGGCCCTCGACCTCTCCTGCTCGGCACCAATCGAGCGATTCGATTCGGAGATCATCGGCACGGCCGACTACAAGGACACCGAGGGCAGTGATGTCGTCATCGTCACCGCAGGCATACCCCGCAAGCCGGGCATGAGCCGCGATGACCTGATCGCAACCAATGTCAAGATCGTCAAGTCCGTCTCCGAACAGATCGCAACGCACGCGCCCGATTCCATCGTGATCGTCGTGGCCAACCCGCTTGATGCCATGGTCTACACGGCATGGAAGACCACAGGCTTCCCGACCAACCGCATCGTCGGCCAGGCCGGCTGCCTCGACGTGGCACGGTTCCGTCACTTCATCGCCGATGCCATCGGCGTCTCCATAGAAGATGTCCAGGCACTGCTGCTTGGAGGACATGGTGACGACATGGTTCCACTGCCCCGCTACACGAGCGTGCACGGCATTCCCGTCCACCAACTGCTCGACGACAAGACGATCAACGCCTGTGTCGATCGAGCCAAGGCCGGTGGCGGTGAGATCGTCAAGCTCATGGGAAGCAGCGCGTACTACGCCCCGGCCTCGGGAAGCGTGCAGATGGCCGAGGCCATCATCAAGGACAAGAAGCGAATCCTTCCCTGCGCCGCCTACTGCGATGCCGAGTACGGCGTCGGTGGCTACTTCGTCGGCGTTCCCTGCATTCTCGGCGCCAACGGCGTCGAGCAGATCATCCAGATCGATCTCGATACCGATGAACAGGCGCTCATGGACGAATCCGTCTCGCACGTGAAGGATCTCGTCGGCGTCGTTCAGGAAACATTCCCGGAACTGGTCTGAGCAGCATGGCCGGTCGTCTTCTTGAAATCTGGACGTCTCCTGCCGCCGGCAAACCAATGGAATCCCGCGAAGAAGTCCTCGCAGTCGCCGGCAAGGGACTGGAAGGTGACCGCTATTTCAGCGGAAGTGGATCCTGGACAAGCGGTGATCCGGCTGAGCGTGAAATGACACTCATCGAATCCGAGCAACTGGCCTGGTTTGAAGAGAACACCGGCCAGGTGCTTGCCTCCTCGGAGTGTCGACGCAACCTCATCACGAAGGGCGTCGCCCTCAATGAACTCGTCGGCGTACGCTTTCACGTCGGTGAAGTGGAGGTGGAGGGGCTGCGACTCTGCGAGCCCTGCTCCTACCTGCAGGAGAAGACGGGCCTGGACGTGCTTCCTGCAATGGTCGGGCGGGCGGGGCTCAACTGCCGCATCGTCACGGACGGCATGATTCGCCCAGGTGACATGGTCGGCTGACCTCAGTCCTTCGAGGCGATCATCTCGAGCATGTCGACGCAGCGGGTGGCATAGCCCGACTCGTTGTCGTACCAACTGACGATCTTGAAGAAGTGGTCATTGAGCTCGATGCCCGCCGTCGCATCGTAGATGCTGCTGTGCGGGTCACTGATGAAGTCGCTGGAGACCACCGGGTCTTCCGTATACCCGAGCACGCCGGACATCGGGCCTTCCGAGGCGGCCTTCATCGCGGCATTGATGTCCGCGAGGCTCGTTGCCTGCTCGGTCTTGAAGGTCAGGTCCACGACCGAGACATCCGCCGTGGGAACACGGAAGGCCATGCCCGTGAGCTTCCCCTTGACTGCAGGCAGGCACAGGGCGACTGCCTTGGCTGCGCCCGTGCTGGAGGGAATGATGTTCATGTAGGCATTGCGCCCACCCCGCATGTCCTTCTTGGTCGGGCCATCCTGCGTCGGCTGCGTCGCGGTCACCGCATGGATCGTCGTCATCAGGCCCTCGGCCAGTCCGAAGGAATCCAGGATCACCTTCGTGATGGGAGCAAGGCAGTTGGTCGTGCACGAAGCATTGGAAAGGATGGTGTGCGAGGCCGGGTCATATTGACCGCAGTTGACCTTGTGCACGAAGGTGGGGATTTCGTCGGGAGTCTTCGTCGGGGCGGACAGCAGTACCCGTTTGGCACCGGCCTCGAGGTGCTTGGACGCGGTTTCGTGTGTCGTGAAGAGCCCGGTTGATTCCAGTACATAGTCCACGCCAAGATCGCCCCAGCCCAGTTTTGCGGGGTCGCGTTCGCTCAGGCACTTCGTGGAATGAGCCTCGCAGACCAGGGCATTCCCTTCGCCCCGTACGACGTGATCAAAGCGACCGTGCATCGTGTCGTAGTTGACCAGGTATGCAAGGTTCTCGGCGGGCACGAGGTCATTGATCGCAACGACCTCGATGTCGCCACGACGCAGGGCCTCTCGATAGACAAGACGCCCAATACGCCCGAACCCGTTGATGCCAATGCGAATCGCCATGCCAGTTGTCCTTGAGTAGGAGGGGGACTTCAAAGAAGAGAGGCAGTCTAGGCGCCTCGCCAGGGAGTATCTTCGACATCGTGCAGACGATTTGCTGCACGAGCCATTGCAAACAGGAGATCACTGAGCCGGTTGACCCACTTCATTGCATGTTCATTCACTTTTTCAACGTTGTCGAGCGTGACCATTGCCCGCTCACAACGGCGGGCCGCGTTTCGTGCAACATGCAGCCGAGCAGCCAGGTCGCATCCCCCGGGCAGTATGAACTGCTTCAATTCCGTGTTGTCGCCGTCGATCTCGTCGATCCAGGATTCCGCCTGTGACACATCATCAGCCGTCATCCGGTGAATCTTCGACTCATGATCGGTTCCAGGCGGTGTTGCCAGGTCCGCCCCGAGATCGAACAGACGGGACTGCAGGTCGACGAGAATCTCCGCAAGACGTGCATCGGCGTCGCCGCACGCGGCCACGGCCATCCCGAGGGTTGCATTCGTTTCATCAGCAGCACCGTAGGCCTGGACACGCGCATCATCCTTGGAGACGCGTGGTCCTCCGAAGAGGCCGGTCGTTCCATCATCACCTGTCTTGGTATAGAGGCGGAACATGTCAAGAGCGTACCAAGAAGGGCACGGGAACCTATTCCAGGGCGGCTACGCCGGAGATGATCTCCGTCAACTCCGTCGTGATCTGGCTCTGGCGAGCCCTGTTGAACTTCTGCTTGAGCAGGCGAGCGAAATCCTTCGCATTCTCCGTTGCCGCCTTCATGGCGATCATCCGCATGATCTGCTCGCTCACCACGGCATCATTGAACGCCTGGAACAGCACGGTCTTGGCCATGAGGGGAAGAAGGTCGTCGAGGAGTTCGTCGATCGAAGGTTCAAAATCATAGACAAGCGTGGTTCCCTCGGTCTTCTCCTGTGATTCAGAAGTCATCTCGGGGCGTGTCATCGGAAACAGCTGCATGAGTTCCGCGCTCTGCCGTGCATTGGAGATGAAGTGCATGGAGGCTATTCGAACCGCGTCGTATTCTCCCGACATGAAGTGGCGGATGAAGGATGAGGCGATCTTCTCGACCTCCTCGTAAGCTGGAACATCTCCAAGGAAATGCTTGGCCGTCACATCGATCTTCTGGAATCGAAAGAAGTTCACGGCTTTCTTGCCGGCAACCTCGATGTCCAACTCGACCCCACGCTCCCTGCAGTCCCGTACATGGCCGAGAGCTGTCTTGAGCACATTGCCGTTGTACGCTCCGCACAGACCGCGATCCGAGGAAATCACGAGCAGCAACTCCCGATTCCTGGTCTCGGTCGGTCCGCTGATCAAGGGAGAGTTGTAATCGGATGCCGACGAGGATACCTCGTGCACCAGCTCACGAATACGCTCCGTATAAGGCTTGGTCGAAGCGGCGCGATTTGCTGCCGAGGTGAATTTAGCAGTAGCGATCATCTGCATCGTCTTGGTGATGCGACCGATCGTCTTGACCGCTGACATTCGCTTCTTGATGACTCGCAACTGGGCCATGGGGGCGAAATGGTATCAAAAACAAGCCCCGAGTGGTCATACCGGGGCCCCGACCCCCGCACCAAGGTGAAGCCCGTCCCAAGCCAGCTTCATTCCCTCCGGAAGAGTGGCATCGACTTCCGCATGGGATATCTCGTGAGCCATGTGAATGAACCATGTTTCCCGGGCCCCGATGTGCGTCGCCATTGCAACAGCCTGGTCAACGGTCATGTGGGTTGGATGATGGCGATGACGGAGCATGTCGAGAAACAGGGTCTGGACACCATCGAGCAGACACAGGGTCTCAGGCGGAATGCTCGAGGCATCCGTGCACCAGGCCAACGGCAGAATGCTCCTCCCCGGAGGCGGGTCCAGGTGATCAAGGCGAAATCCGAGAATGGGCAGTCGGCCATGGAGTATTCGAAGCGGCGTGATCCGCAAGCCGTGGAACTCGATGGGCTCACCCGGTTCAAGGACATGGGGAAGAAGCGTGGCGACGAACGATGGATTTGCATTCCGTTCCGACTTGAAGATGTGTGGGTGGACACGCTGCACATGTTCCATGCTTCGAGCCTCCGCATGGATTGGTATCGGCTCCTTCATGACTGCATTGAACCTGCGTACCTCGTCAAGACCGAAGAGATGGTCGACGTGGTGGTGCGTATGGAAGATGCCGTCGCACCGGGTGATGTTCTCCCGGAGAACCTGCTGCCTGAGATCGGGCGATGTGTCGATCAGAAGTACCCGCTCCACGCCAGCGGGATCCGTGAACCTGGCCGCCGCGCTTGTACGGGTTCGCGTATCGCGAGGATCCTCGGAGCGGCAGGTTGCACAGTCGCAAGCTATTGCCGGGATACCGGCCGAGGTGCCGGATCCGAGCACGATGAACTCGAATGCAGGCTCATTCATGGGGCCTGTTTGTCCATGCAGCCGGAGAGCCTGATGATGGTTCGTATCGTCGTTCCCTGCAGCAGCAGGGTAAGAAGGACGGCACCGAATATGACCGGCAACATGAAGTTCTTCAGTTCAGGGGTGACACCGATGTAGCTTGCCGGCAAAGTCAAGACAAGCGCCAACGTGACACATCCTCTCAAGCCGGACCAGAAGACGACGTGTGACGCCCCACGGGGCCAGTTCTTCCCGTACGAGATGCCTGCGGGGTAGACGACGATCGCTCGTGAAGCCAGCATGGCCAGATAGACGAACCCGATTGCCATCATCACGGTGCCGTCGAAGAGTTTGTCGACGCCGATGAACTGCAGTTCGATGCCTACCAGGAGGAAGATCAGGGAGTTGATGATGTAGTCGATGGACTCCCAGAACGTCGAAATGGTCTGAATGGAGTCATCGGCATTCTCATCGTGCCATCGCGTTGCGCCGACGATGATGCCCGCGACGATGACAGCAGCCACCCCCGAGACACTTTCGGCTGAAGCAATTATGAAGGCCCCATAGGCCAGGACCACCGTGATCGCATTCTCCAGAACCGGGTCACGCGACCATCGCATGAGCAGTACGGCCGCCCAACCCAGCAGTCCGCCGATCAACAGTCCAAGTGAACTGTATGTCACGAAGGTCAAGGCCCCACTCCAGATAGCCTCCATGAGACCTGCCGTATCATTGACGACCTCGGTGGTGAAGATGGAGTCGACGGCGTTTTCGATCGTCTCGGCAGGTGTTTCCTGATGCTGAGAAGGGGGAGTCACCTCCTTCCCGTGCATATAGCTCATCCCGGTGAAGATCGACCCCCACAGGAGAAAGAAGAGCGTGACGGCAATGCCGTCGTTGAAGAGGCTTTCTCCCTCGATGACCGTTCGGACTCGTGCCGGGATACCGATGTTCTTGATCACGGCGATGACAGAAACCGGGTCGGTCGGTGACATCATCGCGCCGAACATGAAAGCCGCCACCCAGATCAGGTTCGCCGAGATCATGTCAGTTGTCAGGAAGTAGCGGATCACGATGCCGACGACGACTGTTGTCACCAGAGTTCCAAGTGCAGTCACGATGACGACGGCAAGCCAGTTCCTGCCAAGAGATTTCAGGTTGATCCTCAGCCCTGCGTGGAACAGGATCGGTGGGAGAACGATGTAGAAGACGAGATAGGGTCCAAGGGCTGCTCCTTCTGGAGCGGCCTTGAAGAAGGCGACGACGAGCCCTGCAACCACAAGGGCCACTGTGTAGGGCATCTTCAGCTTCTTGCTGACGACCCCGACACAGACGGCCAGTGTCAGGAGAAGCGTGAAGAGGATGATCGAACCAGAAACGGTATGAGGATTCACCGGCGGGTCCGCCTTTGCCTGGTCGGCAAAGGCAAGCAGGGTCGGAATCAAGCCAGGAACCATGAGCGAGAGGATACGCGAATGCTCGCGTTTCAGCGGATATCAGGACGCGGCCAGCCCTGCGACCAGTTCAGCACAGAGACGAACCCCGAACCCGGTGGGTCCCACGGTGAACAGGTCCGTGTCCTTGTCGGTCGTGGCGGTCCCGGCGATGTCGAGGTGACACCATGGGACATCTTCATCGACGAAATGACTCAGGAACGCCGCCCCCTGGATGGGATGTGCATTCCGACTCGGGGCCGAGTTCCAGAGATCCGCATGACGTGATCGCATGAATCGTCGATGCGATTCCCACAACGGCATTCGCCAGACCCGCTCGCCGGATGCATCGGAAGCGGCTTCGATGCTTCGACGAAGAGTGCGGTCGTTGCACCACATGCCGGCACAGAAATGGCCGAGACCCACGACGACACCGCCGGTCAACGTGGCGAGATCCACGATTCGCGTCGGCTTCAGCTTGGCGCATGAATACGCAAGGGCGTCAGCCAGTACAAGGCGACCTTCTGCATCCGTATTGGTGACCTCGACCGTCACACCGTTGGTCATGGTGATGATGTCGTCGGGGCGGTAGGCCACATCACTGACCATGTTCTCGGCACACGGCAGCACGCCGAAGACGCGAACCGGCAGCTTCAAGGTGGCGATGGCCTGCATGGCGCCGAAGACGGCCGCGCCACCGCACATGTCGTACTTCATGCCCTTCATGCCGTTGCCGGTCTTCAATGAATACCCGCCGGTGTCGTAGGTGATGGTCTTGCCGACGAGGACCAGGCGTTCATCGGACCTGGGCTTCGACGGACGATGTTCGAGGATGACCAGGCATGGTTTCTGCGCCGAGCCATGGCCAACCGTCAAGAGGCCGCCCATGCCGAGTTTCCTGGCTTCCGCAACTCCAATGACTCGACAATGCAGGCCGGTGGAACGGGCGAGTTTCCTGGCCTGGGACGCAACCCAACCTGGGTGACAGATGTTCGGCGGCGTGGCGGCCAGTTCCCTGGCGGCATTCACGGCTTCAGCGAGCATGAGCCCGCGGCGAAGGCCCCCACGGACTTCGGAACAGTTGGAGGTCAATACAAGGCGGCCGGCATCGGACGATGAATCGGCGGCGGCGCCTCGGTATCTCGTGTACTCCCAGTTGGACAACCCCACGCCTTCGGCGAACGCCTGGCCGACCTCTTCTGGCGAACCGACGCTGGCCGGCACGATGAGATCAACCTCGATGGCCGCCGCAGTATCCCCACGACGTTCCAGTTCAGCTCGGACATGGGCGCCGGCCGATCGAATGGACTCCAGCGTGGCCGACGACTTGTCGCCGAGTCCGACGACGAGTACCGAGCCGGATGCTGAAACCGTGCCGGATTGGCCGGAAAATCCAGGCGACTTCATGGCCGTGGTGACTGCACCGCCCATGGCCTCATCAAGTTCCTTGAAAGCGGCAGGACGGCGTTGAGTGGATTGGAAGATGGCGACAACCAGGGTCGAACGGCGGGGGGATCCGGTGCGGATGGTGCGAAACACGCGAGGCTCCGATACACGGGGATGAAGGAGTGGGAAAGGGTCGTGGTACTGTATCGACGCATGAGCATTCCACGCGTCATTGATTCCAACTGCAACCGGCTGGCCGAAGCTCTTCGAGTCATGGAGGATCTTTCCCGCTTCATGCTCAATGATCGAGAGTTGTCCGCGGCATTCAAGCTGATGCGGCACGAATGCAGGTCCTGGGCCGACCGCTTTCCGGTGGGGTGGCTCACCGCTCACCGGGATGCCGGGAATGATGTTGGAACCGCTACCAGCACCCCCTCGGAACAGGCACGAAGCGGCTCGTGGGATATTGCGGTTGCCGCAGGGAATCGGGCAGCAGAGGCGCTTCGCAGCATCGAGGAATGCGCCAAGACGATCGATGGCGATCTTGCACGCGAATGCGAGGCGATGAGATATCGACTCTACGACCTTGATGCGCAGCTTCGACGCTTCCTTTCCCCGGGACAGCCTCGGCAGTGGGCCGTCTGCGTACTGCTCACCGAAGCAGCCTGCCAACTCGACTGGTGGACGACGGCATGCGAGGTTGTGCGAGCCGGCGCGGAGTGCATCCAGCTTCGCGAGAAGGATCTTCCCGATCGAGTGCTCATCGACCGAACCCGCAGGGTGGTCGACATGGCTCGCCCGCAAGGGTGCAGTGTCATCGTCAATGACCGGATCGATGTAGCACTTGCCGCTGATGCCGATGGCGTGCACCTGGGGCAGGATGATCTGTCCCTTGCCGATGCACGGCGATGTGCCGGAAACAACCTGCTCATCGGGATCAGTACCCATGGACTTGAAGAAGCCAATGCAGCCGTCCAGTCAGGTGCGGACTACTGTGGAGTCGGACCCATGTTCACGGGAAATACTCGGCCGGAACTTGAACCGGCCGGGCCGCAACGACTCGTTGAATTCCTGGATCATCATCCCGATGCGGCACACCTGGCCATTGGCGGAATAACACCTGATCAAACACGGGTCCTGGCAGAGGTGGGGTGCAGGGGAGTTGCTGCATGCGATGCAATATGTGGAAGCCCTGATCCAGGTGAGATAGTGCGGTCCATGCGTGATTGCATCCAGGCCGGCGCGGAGTCGGCGACCGCGGACGCCTAGTGGGCAGCCCCACCCGTGGTTTCGCCGCATGTGCCGATCGAGTCGATCTTTCGAACCCTGGCTTCATGTCTTCCGCCCTCGAACTCGGTCGACAGCCATGTATCGAGTATCGAACACATCATCGAAACATCCAGGCAGGAGGCGCCCATGCAGAGAACATTTGCATCGTTGTGTCTCCGGCTCATTTCTGCGGCATTCGCATCTGAAACAAGTGCAGCCCGAATACCGCGAACGCGATTGGCCGCCATCGACATGCCTATTCCACTTCCGCAGACAAGAACGCCGGCGTCGGCATTCCCATGGAGTATCGCGGTCGTGACCTCGCCTGCCGCATCGGGATAGTCGACTGGTTGCTCCAGATCCTCTGGACGGCCGACGATGTCGACCTGGTGCCCGGAGGCGACAAGGTGCTCCTTGATGGAATCAACCACCCCATGGCCACGGTGATCGGATGCAATTGCAAGTGTTCGAATATTCACAGTCACTAATCCTCTTCGTTCATCAAGGCTTCGAGTCTTTCCGGGATCAGGGTCATCAGGCGATCGCCGAGTGAATCATAGGTCGACTGCCCCATCCCGATCGGGTCGGGCAGTTCACCCTTGGGGTCAAGTGGCTGAATCCGTTCGATTGCATCCGGGTCGTCTTCCACGAGTGCCCTTGCCGCTCTCACATGCGAATTCGTCATTCCCAGGACCAACGAGGCCTTCCTGATCATCTCGGCCGTCAGGCAGGAAGAAAGGCCTTCATGTGATATGCCCATGCGCTCCAGTGTCTCGATGGTCTCCATGGATGGCATGGCCCCTTCGAACGCAGCAACGCCGGCAGAAGCTATGAAAAGGTCATCCTTGCCTGCCATGACATGCCTGCATATGGCTTCTGCCATGGGGCTGCGACACGTATTCCCCGTACAGATGAAGAGAATTGTTTTCATGTGCCCCTGTCCTCTGAACCGGCCTGATCATACTTGATGACGAGGATGGATCCCTTCAGGGTTGCAATGAAGGCGTGCTTCCTGTTGAATGAGCCTTGGTACAGGAAGATATCGGGTGGAGTCCCACCCAGTTGGAGTCAACAAGGTGGAATTCATATCCGAGGGCGAAGTGGCCGAGCTCCTGCAGAGCCATGGAATTGCCAAGGTTTCAGAGGACGAAGATCACGTCTACTGCCGCATGGGCGACGAGGCGGCATCGCATCATGTGCACCTGTGTGTTCCTGGTACAGACGCCGAAGCGAGGGAAGGCGCCCAGGTCTACGATATCGAAGCTGACCGGATGGAGAGTGTGCTGAACCACATTCTTCACAAGTTGCACCACAACCAGTTCATTCTCATTCCTGTCGGCAAATGGAGAAGCGTCTTCGATGCTGTTGCCTTCAGTCTTGCCGGGAACGAGGAATGGCAAGCGGTTGATGCCGCTGCAACGGTCGAACTCAATACGCGAGACCCGCTGCTTGCCGATGCAGGAGATCTCCACCTGCTTTGTGATCTCGTTGGCGCAATCATCCGCGATGCGGAAACTCCAGACCATGGACTCATGATGATCACTGCCGGCGTTCCAGTTGTTATTGAAATAGTGTCCGCCGGAGGCGTTCGAATGAGCTTTGGAAACGGGGCCGTAGCGGAGGAGGTAGCCGAAGCGTTCTCATCCTGAACACGAACGCCCCCCTCGGCATGCTCCATTGACATGAGCCAAGATGAACCTGTCAGAACGAAGTCGCTGGCGTCGCTGATACAGCATGCCGGGTGCGCGCTCGATGCCGGAAACTGGTTCGAGGCGGAACGCCTCGCAGAGGAAGCCCTCCAGGCTGCAAGGACGCGGGAAGACTGGGCTGGAATGGGTGAAATCATCGACATCATCCAGGCTGCCAGGCTCGGACGGCGTGACCCTGCTCTGGTGAAGGGGCCCGTGAACATATTCGACGAACCCTACGAAGAGGGCGCTGTTCTTGAACCAGGTCGATGGCTTCTTCAGCCGCCGCTGGTTGGTGCTGATGCAAGGCGACTGAGAGTTGCAACACTCGAAGCCGACGTGCCGGTCCTGGTCCTCTGCCGTGAACCAACGACACGGGCCGACCTGATTCCACTTGTCGCAATTGCTCCAGGTACAACGATACGAACCCAGGTGAAACCACCAGCCAACGAGAAGAAGCCGACTGCAACGTGGTTCCAGTCGGCACTGAATGCTCTTGGCCAGGCCGCCATTGACACTGTTGACCCCGGCCTTGTCGTTGACCGGCGTATTGATGCGTTGCTCGGGGCTCTTGATGCCATTCCAGATCATGACGGCCTGCATGATGCCCTTCTTCAAGCATGCAATGAAGCCGCCAGCCAGGGCGATTGAACACCTCCGCAGCGACTCGAGAAGGGTCGCAGCAGTCAAGGGTGTATGATCAGCAATGCCGTCAGCCAGACGGTCAGCAGAGGATCGCGAAATGACCGTTTCCAACAGCGACCCGGCTCCGACGGAACATGATGGAACCATTCAAGCTCAACTTGCGCCCGGATACTGGATCCGAGCCCTGCTCATCGGGCTGGTGTGCCTGGTTCTGGGCCTCTGGGGACTCTATGACTACATCTACGCGATACCTCAACGGGAGGAGGCCGCCCAGCGAAGGGAACTCGCCCAGGCTGTGAAAGTGGTCATCGATGATCAGGCGGCAAACCCGGAGACATATGAAACTGCAATGGAAGGCATCAACGCCAGCCTTTCGAAGCACGCGGCCCCGGTCTCCCCCGTAATGGACACAACGGCCTCCATCACCAGTGATGCTGGCTGGCAGACCGCACTTGTACTTTGGAAATCAACCCTGGAAGCATTGCAGGATCCCGGAAGCCGGACTTCTTCAAGAAGCCGGGACCTCATCCCGGATGCCATTGTCGAAGTGGAACGATCCAATACCGCATATGGCGACATCCAGGCTCCGTCCGCCTACGACCGACCGATTCAATGGATGTTCATCGTCTCGTTGGTCTTTGTTCCGTACTACCTCCGGCAACTCATGCTTCATTGTGGAAAGACCTACACCCTGGACCAGGGCGGTAATTTTCATGGGCCGCATGGAACCGTTCAAGCTGACGAGATCGCTGATATCGACATGAGCCGGTGGATGAAGAAGTCCGTCGCCCAGCTTGTTGATTCCAAGGGGCAACGGACAAAGCTCGATGCCTACATCTACAAGGATCTGCACCTGATCATCGGTGCGATAGCGCACAGGCTCCATCCCGACAAATGGGCGCCTGATGCAAAGATCGTAAAAGATCCGGAGGAAGCAGATTCGACGACAGGCGGCAGTGAAGAACAGAATCAATAGAGGAGCCGGACAGCGCTGGAACATACATGTCGCTTCTTCAAGCCAACAATCTGGTCAAGAGCTACTCCGGCAGGCGGGTCGTGGATGACGTCTCGTTCAAAGTCGACGAGGGAGAAATAGTCGGACTTCTTGGTCGTAATGGAGCCGGAAAGACCACCTCATTCCGAATGGTGATTGGAATGATCTCGCCTGAAGCCGGAAACGTGGTCTTCGATGATGAGAATGTCACCGGACTTCCCATGTACCAACACGCAAGGCGAGGCATCGGGTACCTGAGCCAGGAGCCGAGCGTCTTCCAGAGATTGAGTGTCTCGGACAATCTCATGGCTGTTCTCGAAACAACCGACCTCGACAAGACCGCACAGCGGGGGAGATGCAACGAACTCCTTGAGCAGTTCGGTCTTGAACACAAAAGTGGTGAGCAGGCCAGGACGTGTTCTGGTGGAGAACGTCGTCGACTGGAAATTGCGCGGGCCATGGTTTCAAGACCTCGCCTTCTGCTCCTGGATGAGCCGTTTGCCGCCGTGGACCCACACACCGTCGAGGAACTGCAGACAGAGGTGAAGGAACTGACGAAGCAGGGTATTGCCGTGCTCGTTACTGACCACAATGTGCAACAGACTCTCCGCATATGCGACCGGGCCTACATCCTCCATTCGGGCAAGAATCTCCGTGAGGGGGACCCCCGCTCAATCATCAATGATCCGATCGTCAAGGAGGCATATCTCGCCTCGACGTTCCGGGGTGACGAGTTCGATTGAAGAAGTGCTAGGGTGTGTGCATGCAGACGCGATTCCTGTTCCTTGTTCTCCTGCTTCTGGCTCCCGCTGGTTGCGTGCGTCGAACACTCCAGATCACCAGTGAACCTCCCGGCGCACTGGTCTGGGTCAACCATCGAGAAGTTGGCAGAACGCCCCTTGAAATCGACTTCACCTACTACGGCACCTACGACGTGCAGTTGGCTCGCGAAGGGCACGAACCCATCCTGACATCTGCTGACGCTTCGCCTCCGGCCTGGGACATCATCGGGCTCGATTTTGTGTTTGATGTGGCCCCATTCCAGTCACACAGCAAGGTTGAGTGGCATTTTGACCTTGAGGAGAGAGATGGTGACCTCGATGCACTGGTTGAGAGAGCAAGGGAGCTTCGTTCAAGAGTCCATCCCGAGGGAACCATGCAGAACGTGACCGTTGGTCGAGATGGACTGCCTGAGGGCGAGCAGGGCCAGAATGACCCCGGGGCAGTGGATCAAAATCCGGACTCTCTCTGAATTTCTCGACGACGACGGAAACCAAGCTGATAATGCAGCATTCTCACCCGGTGGGGTGGCGAGTTGGAGGTGAACCATGCACAGATCAACCAATCCTGTTCTTGTCGGGCTCTGCCTGTTCCTGGCAACATTCGCCGTGGGTGGTCCGCCGGAAACAGACGGGCCTGCGAGTGAAGTCGCTGCTGAGCCCGCGGGCCAGGCTCGGGAAGAACGAACCCTGCTTCACATTGATCCTGATATCGACGAACACTCAAGTCGTGCGGATCTCTGGAATGAACTGGTCAAGACCGCCATTGCTGCCTCGGAACTCCGACAGGAACTCTCAAGGGCCCGGATGAAGACTGCTCAAATCGAGCGGGAACTGGATGCCCTGCGACAGTTCATCCTTGACCACGAGGAGTTCGGGCCTGACTACGAGGAATACGAGAAGATCCGTTCCATAGCAGAGCGAGAATCCCGGCTCCGTTCGGCAAGGGAACGACGGGCGAAGCTTGATGCCCAGCGAAAACTACGGTTGTCGGAAACCGAGCGTCGTCGGGATCTCGAGGAGGCCGTGCGACTCGAGGCGGAGCGGGACAAGCACTACGCCAAGGTGGGATTCGGCCCCATCGGATTGGACATCTACCTTGGTCGCTCCTCGTACTTCTACGCACCCGTGGATGTGTCCCAGTCCCAGGTCATCTACAACCCTTCCATTCCATCCAGCGGACAAGCCTCCACTGAAATGGAGATCAACTACAGTGAAATGACGATTTCAGGCAGCTTCCTCAATGCATCGGCGGAAACCCGCAATGTCGGGATCGCCATCACGTTCTTCGATGAACATGGAAATCAAGTCGGGGCTGAGATCATCCAGGTGGAAAATGCAAGATCAAATGTCCCCTATCCCTTCACTTCAGAAATCAAGATGGCCTTGAACCGACCATTCTCAACCCACTCCTCCTATGTGCTCTATGCCGATCCTGTCCAGTAGGAAACCCAGTCGAAGAAACCTGTTTCCACTGGCCATCATGGGACTGGCTGTCGGAATATGGCTGTGGAGTGCCCGCGAGAATGAGCAGGTTGATGCATCCGTCGCTGCGGTGATTCAACATGCCGCTGAAGCTGTATGCAACCAGCAAGCCATGCCCGGGGCCCTCTCCTGGCCGACGCCAGACTTGAAGAGGAGCTTCATCTCATCGATCCAGCCCAGCTGTGAACAAGCAGGGATCACTCCTGGGGGACTGGATGTACATGTCACTCGCGGAGATCATGGGGATTTCGATGGGCATGCCACCCACCAGGCCCTGGTGCTGCTTGCCGGGCAATCCCTCCTCCGGCTTCGGCTTGTAGTCCTCGATGAGGACCACGTCACCGTCATCGGGTGGTCAATACCCTGACGAGGGTATCCTGTGTGGTTCATGGACGTATGGCTCAACGGACAACTTGTACCTTCCGACCAGGCGAGTGTCGCCGTCTTCGATGCCGGCTTTCAGCATGGTGTCGGACTGTTTGAAACACTGTGCGTGTACAACGGTCGACTCTTCCGCCCCATGGAACATGTCCAGAGACTTGTTGCCTCGGCAAAGCATCTTCGCCTGAGTGAGAAGATCCAGGTCGATCCTCTCATCGAGGCACTCGAAACAACCGTTGCCCACAACAAACTCGACCAGGCCCGGATTCGACTGACCATTACCGGGGGCAACCTGAACATGCTGCAGTCGGGAGCCACCAATGAGCATGATCCGACTGTGCTGGTTGTCGCCCAACCTCCAACACCGTACCCGGATGCATTCTTCGAAAAGGGCATCGGGGTCACGATTGCTCCCGGACGACTGTCGCCCTGGCTTCCAAGCGCGGGTCACAAGACGCTGGATTACTGGAGTCGTATTCTTGCGCTCCAGGAGGCAGCTGCCTGTCGGGCCGGTGAATCACTCTGGCTGACGCCGGAAGCGAACGTGGCGTGTGGATCTGTAAGCAACATCTTCCTTGTACGGGATGACGCCTTGTTGACGCCGCCGACTCGAACGGAAGCACCAGTGGAATCGCCATCACCTGTTCTGCCGGGTGTAACTCGTGGTGCTGTTCTTGAACTGTCTGCAGGAAGAAACATCGAGCGTCGGAACATCTCCCTTGATGATCTTGTTGCTGCAGACGAGATCTTCCTGACCAACTCGAGTTGGCAGATTCTTCCAGTGACATCTCTTCTTCTTCGTACGAAGAAGGAGGGAGAGGATGGAGGCAAGGATTCCTTCAGCCTGGAGCAGCGACCGGTTGGGGAGGATGGATGTGTAGGCCCGGTCACAAGCGACCTGAGAACCGCCCTCCTGGCCCTGATTGACCGCGAGACATCATCCTGAAGAATGAGTTCCGGGTCGTATCGAGGGCTACAATAGGCAACATGGGAACCCCCCCCCAATTCCGGTTCGTGACGCCTGGCAGCGCCCGGGCGGCTGAGGCCTTTCGAAGAATCAACCAGCAGCCCAGCTGGGTGACGAAAACGGCCGCCCTCGTATTTCTCCTGGTCATCGGGATTCCGGTACTCCTGCTCATCGTGGTGGCGACGATCGCGGCAACCGTGGTCTTCGGAATCCTCGGCCTCTTGAACGCCCTCTCGGGCTTGTTCAAGGGCGGCCGAACTCCCGAGGCGAAGCGGAAGAATGTACGAGTCATCAACAGGGACTGAGTTGTCCCCGGCCCGGCGTGGAGCGATGTACCCTGTAGGGATGCAATTCGCCCACCTGCACCTGCATACCGAATATTCACTGCTTGACGGTGGAAATCGCATTGACCGGCTCATGGACCGTGTTGCCCAGCTGGGCATGACTTCCGTCGCGATCACAGATCACGGGAACCTGTTTGGCTGCATCGAGTTCTACCACGCTGCGAAGAAGAGAAACCTGAAGCCGATTCTCGGCATCGAAGCCTACGTCGCACATGGAAGTCGACATGAGCGGGGCGGAGGCAACTCGAACCCGCGCATGGCCGGGGGGCACCACCTTGTTCTGCTTGCAGAGAACAATACCGGGTGGTCGAACCTGCTGAAACTCAGCAGCGATGCTTACCTTGAAGGCTTCTACTACAAGCCCAGGATGGACCGGGAGACCCTTGAGCAATGGGGCGAAGGTCTCATCGCCATCAACGGGCATCTTGGCAGTTCACTTGCAGACGCCTTGACCAAGTTCCATGAAACAGGCCTTGATCAGTACTGGGACGAAGCTGTCGAAGAGGCGTCGTGGCACGCCCATGCCTTCGGGACCAACGCGGATGGTGAATCCTGCTTCTTCATCGAGTTGCAGCGAAACGGTGTCAAGGCGCAGGAGAACATCAATCCTCTGCTCGTGAAACTTGCCAGGGAACTTGATCTTCCGCTCGTCTGTGACAATGACGTGCACTTCCTCGAGGGGGAGGACCATGACGTCCATGACACCCTCTGCTGTATTTCGATGCAGAAGATGAAGGATGATGAACAGAGGTTCAGGTATCCCGCCGACCTCTACCTCAAGAATCATGAGCAGATGGCATCACTTTTTGAAGACCTGCCCGAGGCCATTGAATCCACTGCCGGGATCGCGGAACGATGCTGCGTAGAACTCGATTTCAATGCCTCGCACGTCCCCCTTGTCCGAGCTAATGGGCCGGAGAAGATCCCTCCCTACGAGGGCGGGGGTCTGACCGAGTGGTTTTCTTCCTGTTGCAGGCTCTTTGAACTGCTTCCTTACGACGCATCGACGGATCCGGGTGTAAGCAAAAGCGAAGTTCAGAGTGAATGCGACGCCGCCCTTCGAAAGCTCTGCGAAGCAGGTCTTCTCTGGCGATATGGTTCCGACGGCATCACAGATGCCATCCGTGAACGTTGCGATCGGGAACTCAACATCCTCGAGAGCAAGCAGATCAGCGCCTACTTCCTCATCTGCTGGGACTTTGTCACCTGGGCCAGGCAACGTGGAATACCGGCCAACGCCAGGGGAAGCGGGGTGGGAACCATGGTCGGGTATGTCCTGGGCCTTTCAAATGCCTGCCCTGTTGAATATGGATTGCTGTTCGAACGATTCACGGATCCCGATCGAAGTGAATACCCCGACATCGACATCGACATCTGCCAGGATGGACGAGCGGATGTCATCAACTACGTTCGAGACAAGTATGGTCACGTGGCCCAGATCATCACCTTCGGACGACTCAAGGCCAGAGCCGCCATCAAGGATGTCGCACGAGTTCATGGACTCAGTGCACAGGAGGGGCAGCGTCTTGCAAATCTCATCCCAAGCGAGTTGAACATCACGATTGATGATGCGCTCAGCCGAGAGCCGGATCTCGTGACGGAATGCCAGCAGAACCCGGTTGTGCGGGGAATCATCGACCAGGCCCAGTCGCTTGAGAACCATGCGCGACATGCGGGAGTTCATGCGGCGGGTGTCGTCATCGCCACCCAGCCTCTCGACACGATAGTTCCCCTCTGCCGCGCAACCGGCAGCGAGGATGTCATGACACAGTGGGATGGGCCGACCTGTGAATCCGTGGGCCTCCTGAAGATGGATTTTCTCGGGCTGAGAACACTCTCCACGATCGAACTTGCGAGGAAGCATGTCCGTGAACAATTCTCGGATGAGGAAATATGGATGGCGGTTGGAAGGGAGGCTGGGGTTGGTGCGCACCCACTTGATCTCGATCGACTGACGTACGACGATCAGAAAGTTCTCGACATCTTCCGTCGAGGTGACACTTCCGGGATCTTCCAGTTTGAATCTTCGGGAATGAGGCGGTTGCTCCGTGACATGGTCCCTGATCGTCTCCTCGACCTGATTGCCGCCAACGCTCTCTACAGGCCCGGTCCCATGGCGCTCATGTCGGAGTACTGCGAGAGAAAACATGGCTCCAAGAAACCGGAATCGATCCATCCCGTCGTCGATGAGTTCACGAAGGAAACCTATGGGATCATGATCTACCAGGAGCAGGTCATGCAGATCCTGCATGGCCTCGGCGATGTTCCATTGCGGGATGCCTATTCCCTCATCAAGGCGATCAGCAAGAAGAAGAAGAAGGTCATCGAGGCGCAGCGGGTGGTCTTCCTCGCTGGAGCTGGCGCGAAGGGCATGGAGCAGGCCAGGGCCAATGATCTGTACGATCTCATTCTCAAGTTTGCAGGCTATGGCTTCAACAAATCCCATTCGACGAGTTATTCGATCGTCGCGTACCAGACGGCATACCTGAAGACCTGGTTCCCAGTCCAGTACATGGCCGCCGTCCTGACACTTGAAAGTGGTGCGAAGAAGACGGAGGACTGGGCTCCATACCTGGAAGACTGCAGGCGTACGAGGTTCCCGGATCACGTCGACGAGGCGCCGAACATCGGTATTGACATCCATCCGCCGGACATCAATGTCTCCCAGGCCGACTTCACGGTTGCCTGGGATGACTCCCAGCCTCGGACGAACTGCTGTGGGCATATCAGGTTCGGGCTCGGGGCCATCAAGGGTGTCGGCCGGGCCGCAATCGATGCCGTCCTTGCCGAACGTGACAAGGGCGATCCCTTCACGAGCCTGCATGATCTCTGTGCAAGGGTTTCATCCCGAGCCGTGAACCGAGCAACGCTTGAAGCCCTCATTGAAGCAGGTGCCCTTGATTCACTTCATGGGGATGGAAAACGTGCCTCAATGATCGCGTCGGTTGAAGATGCGGTTTCCATCGGGCAATCTGCCGCCGCCGACCATGCTGCCGGGCAGAACACGATGTTCGACATGTTCCAGGAGAACCAGGCAGCTCCAGAGGTTCGACTCCACGACATCCCCCCCTGGGACCAGGCTGAAATGCTCACGCGTGAGCGTGCCTGCCTCGGTTTCCATGTTTCCGGTCACCCACTGGATACCCTCGAGCAGGAAGTCATGGCCTACTGCACCACGGGACCTGCTGGAGTAAAGGATCTCACGCAGGATGAAGGTGTGATCCTGGCTGGGCTCATCACGGATACCAGGACGATCCTGTTGACCAATGGCCGGAATGCCGGCCAGAAGATGGCCGTCCTGACACTGCAGGACAGGGTTGGAAGCATCGAATGTGTCCTGTTCGCTGATGCATATCGGGAGTTCGGTGGGCTTGTCCAGACAAACACCCTGGTCTTCGCCGAAGGTCACGTGGACCACAAGAGAGGCGAACCGCAGGTAATCCTGGCAAAGCTGTATTCAACAGAAGAAGCTGCCAGGGGACTGACCGGGTCCATCGAGATTGATCTCACTGCTGCCGTGAACCCCGAGGGTGGGGGCGTGGAAGCAGCAACCCTTGAGGAAATCAAGGGAATACTCAGGAGCAATACCGATCCAGCACATGCCGGTCGCAAAGCCGGGGTGTCTCTCCGCCTCCCGGTTGACGGGCACGTAATCCAACTTCAATCGGACTTCCGTGTCGTTCTGGACGAAGGCATGATGGCGGACCTGCGACAGGTTCTTGGAAGAAGTGGCGCGGTCCGCATTCGCGGACGAAGACCGCCATCCGCTCCCCCGAGGAAGTCGTGGAAGAAGCGAAAGAGTTCCACTTGATTCACCGAGCCTGTTCAGGCTGCGATATCCCAATCCGATTCGTCAAAGGAATCATCCGGCCATTCAAGCTCTGATCGCTTGTGCACCCGAAGTATTCTTGCAAGCTGCTCGGCCAGGACCGAACGGAGCGCGTCGAGCACGCCCGCCATTTCATCCGTGAATGGAGACGTGTCCTTTCGAAAGAATACGAGAACCGCCAGTGGTTCACTGCCGAACATGCACGTGCAGGCGACAACTTCGGATGAGTCGAACAGTTCCGCTTCCACACCATCGCACATGGCGAACTCGCCGGCATCATCGAACTTGAGCAGGCCTACGTTTCCCGTCATCTGGTGGCAGACGGCCGAGCCGAGTTCCTCCAGTGACTGGAGGATGTTCCTGTCCTGCCACTCGTAGTTGACATAGGCTCCGATTCCGTAGTCACCCTCCGATTCACGCAGGTAGACCACCCCATTCGTCGGCCCGATCTTCTCAAGCATGTATTCCAGTGATGTTCGAAGCATCTGCTCGACATCAAGCTCCTGGCCGATGAGTGTGCGGAACTCCGTCATCATTTCGACCAGGGAGAGCTGGTCCTTGATATTCGTATAGGCGGAAGCGAGATCTCCGCACAGCACGTCCACCTGGTTTGACATCGCGTCCTTTGTTTCACGAAGCTGCTCGCAGGCGTCGGCAAGCCGGGCAAGACGTTCCTCTCTGCATTTGTCCGCTCGGCTCGCTGCAACTGCTCGATCAACACGTTCCGGGAGTTCCTTGAGATGCTTGGGAAGGTGAAGGTAGTCGCATGCACCTGAACGGACGGCGGAAATGGTTGTTTCTGAGTTAACGGAAGGGGACCAGACAATGACCTGTCGCCAGGTGGATGGCGAACGGGCATCTTCAACCAGTTCCAGCACTCCCGGGGAAAGGCCTGCATCAACAAGAAGCAGATCGACATCCGGAGTCAGTTGTTCACGTGCCGATTCTTCCGTAGCTGCCTCGATGACACGGTGGCCTGCCTCGGCCAGGATGTCCTTGATGCGGCCTGCCGCTCCAACATCCGCGGTGGCAACCAGCACAACCGCCGGACCCTGGATTCGTGTTTCCGCCGGTTCTCCCAGTGGCCACAGGCTGTCCTGTGTTCCCGGGTCGCTGTCATGGTCATGCGATTGTGGTTCCATGGAGAACTCATCGACACACCTGCAACGTGGATTTACCGACATGCATTGGCAGCCGATATTCCCTCGATGGAACAGACCGCACAGACGGAACAGGCCGAACGTTCAGGTGCCTTCCCGGGCCTCCCAGAGGGATACTGCCTCTGGAGGGCGTGGATACAGGGGGAGCATGGCCATGGGATCGTCATGGAGTCCCTGCTCATGGCGAATCGAAGTCATTTGAAGACAACATGTTGCGCTGTAACGGGGTTTGATGATCTCGATTGATGCTGCTTCTGCATTCCTTTGGAAGGAGCTGGGGAGGTGTTCATCGGCAATGATTGAAACAACTCCTTCCAGCCATGGCCCAAGTTCAGGCTCGGTGACCAACTGGCCAGGCCCGATCCATTGGCCTTCACGTGGGTGCTCGATGCGAGTCAGCCATGCTGATTCTCCCTTCGATGCCAGTGCCACGATGACCCTCCCTGGAGGAGTTGAAGTGGAGAGAGCGGCAACAGCAGCAGATGGAATTCCATAGAGAGGAATCCGAAGCGCTATCGCCATCGCCCGCGCCGTTGCGATGGTGATCCTGAGCCCGGTAAACCCGCCTGGCCCGAGCGAGCAGCCGCACCCCTCAAGATCCGGAGGGTTGAGTCCAGCTTGATCAAACAGTGACTCGATGGCTGGCTGGAGAACATCATCCCGGCGGATGCCGGGTTCGAGATCGACGGTGTGGACCCCACCACTCCGATCCTGCAACGCAACGCCTCCGTGTCGCTGCGAACATTCAATGGCAAGGAGCACTGGAGAACTCATGTTTCACCCGCCCGGGGAATCGGCACCGTCTGCAATGGGATTGCGGATTTCAACAACGATTCAGGCGAGGGCGCTCTCTCCAGATCCCATGGAACGGCGACTCCGCGAGCGTGGTCCGAGTTGACTGCGACCAGGCGATGTCCAAGCTGGTTGATTCCGTCTGGAACGAATTGGTGGCCGATACAGAAGGTCGACACGTTCCAGAGCTCTGCAAGCTCCTCGAGCTGGCCATCTTCATGGTTCCGGCCCCATGTCAGCATCCATGCAGAACCAGTCATGCCCTCATAGTCGGTCGACTCGATGCGACGATCAAGAATGCAATGATCGAACTGACTCATGCGTGATGTGTCCGGCAACGAGTGGGTGCAGAGCAGGCCATTCGTTGTTCTGACGCCCAGCGGAAGCGATGCAAGAAATACATCAATGCTCGATGTGACTTCATCGGCCTTGTCGCTGAACGTCCAGGCGATTGCATCCTCGAAGAGTACGACGCTGTTTCCAGCCCCCTTGCTGACCGGACGTCGTGTCAGCTGTGCGAGTTCGTGGTTCCCGAGAATCACGTGCACCTGCCCTGGGTGAGCAAGAACGGCTTCAGCAACACGCACGAGCATTCGCCAACTGAAATCGAGACCATTTACAAGCCTGTCACCGTGTATGAGTTCCTGCAGAAGAACATGGTTCCCCGGGTTGCCTTCAAGGGAAGCAAGGTGAAGGATTCGATTCCAGTTGTCCAGGTGGTCATGCAGGTCTCCCGTGATCAACAATCGCCCGTCGGCGGGAAGCGTGACGGAAGCCCCTTCGCGACCCGGTTCGGACATGAGCACCTCGGCTGCATTCCGCATGAGCGCCGAAACGGCATCAGCGTTGTTGTAGTCCAACTGCCGGCCACCGGGGAGATCGTTCACGTGTCACTCGCAGCCTGCTCAGAGCGCCTGCTTCGACGGCGGGGAGCGGCGATCGCCGAGGAACCTCCGCGGGCGGCATCCTTTCGAACCATGCCTATGTTGGAGATCCGATCCCATGCGCTGTCCGCGATTGCATTTGAAAACTCGATTCCAATGGATCGCCGACCGATTGCCCTCGAAACCGTGCACGTCGTTCCGGAGCCCGTGAAGGGATCGAGGACGAGGTCGCCCTCGTTGGAGCAGGAAAGAATGACACGTTCCAGGTAGACCTCTGGAAGCTGGTTCTTGTGGGAGTGCCTTCGTTCCTTGTTGTTTCCCTGGATTCTGCCCCAGTACTTTCCATACCAGACATCCATTGGAACACGCATTCCCTTGTTCGTTTCCTTGGCCATCGTCCGCGGATCCCCGTAAATGCTCGCCCGGTCCGACTGTTCAAGCACGGGGTCCGGGTTCCAGGTTCGGTTGGACGGGTCCTTGCAGAAATACAATGCATGGACCTTGCTGGTGATGAAGGCACCCTGCCGGCATTGACCGAAACGAAAATGCCAGATGCACCAGTTGACCATGGTCATGCCACGATTCTTCAGGTGCATGACGATTTCGGCGGCACTGTCATCGGGAATGTTCACCCACATGCTCCCGTGGGGGGAAAGCGCATCGATGCAGGCGTCGAGCCATTCCCTGGTGAACGACTCGTATTCCTCCCGGGGAAGATCGTCATTCCAGTCGCCGTACTTCACGTCCCAGTTGAACGGGGGGTCGGCGAAGATCAGATCGATCGAGCCGGCATCGGGCAGGGCTCGAAGTACCTGGCGACAGTCTCCGGTATACAGCCTGGTATCCGGACCAGTGGCTTCATGGGAAGGTTCGAGCGGGGAAGTGTTCTCGAAAAGGGTTGATGAGGGGGAACCGGTCATTGCTCAGTCCATGATACGTCCCATCACTGGGTACCGAAGATACGATCCCCGGCATCACCAAGCCCGGGCATGATGTAGCCATTTTCATCGAGCCCATCGTCGAGAGATGCCGTGTAGATCGAGACGTCGGGGTGCTCCTGCTCCATCCTGCGAATTCCTTCGGGAGCACAGACCAGACAGATCAGCCTGAGATCGCTGCATCCATGTTCCTTGAGCCTCGATACCGCGAAACTCGCCGAGCCGCCCGTGGCAAGCATCGGATCGACGATGAACACGGGGCCTTCGGAAATGTCGGGGGGAACCTTTTCGTAGTAGGGCACCGGCTCCATCGTCGACTCGTCCCTGTAGACGCCGATATGCCCGACCCGGGCTTCAGGAAGCAGTGCGAGAATGCCGTCGATCATGCCGATCCCGGCGCGGAGGATTGGCACAAGCGTCAGTGGGAGTTTCAGCTGTACACCATCCGCCTCCTTCAAGGGCGTAGTGACCTTCATCATCCGGACCTGCAGATCCCGGCTGATCCTGAAAGTCATGAGGCCGGCAACCTGGTCCAACAGCCGGCGAAAGGTCTCCGGAGGAGTCGAGGCATCCCTCAGTCGTGACAGTCGATCCTGTATCACGGGGTGATCAAGAACGGTCAGGTTTGCGTGTGCTGCGGGGTTGGATGGCATGGGTCGAGTGTACCAGCCTCACCTGAAAACCCCTGAAAGCGGATTCGTTTGGGCGTTTGGGGCTGCATTCATTGATCACATCAAGATCACCCCGCCTTGTCCTCTACAATACACAGTCCGACCGGGCGAGCATTTGTTGGAACAGCCACCTGCTTGCCGATACGTGGAGTGAGTTCATGCCGTCCAGATCGACCAGGACATTCAATCATCTTTCCGGGCCGGCGATTGCCGGTTTCCTTGTCGCTGCGCCGATCTACCTGGCCGGCTGCTATTCGGGGTTCAGTACGATTGATGAGGAAGTGGGCTCCATGCTCAAGGACGCCAGTGGAAAACTTGGCGAGGGGGCTCCTCCCCCGGTTGCGGAGGGATGGGCTGCAGTCACGGTCTCGGAAGACGTCATGGATGACACCAGTCCCACGACATGGAATCCTGCTGCAGACGAACTTTCCTTTGCAGCCATAGAGAAAACCGACGCCGAGGCCGTCCTTGCACGGCTCAAGGGATACCAGGGCACCTACGACGATGCTCCAAGGATTGGATTGCAGGATTCACTGCAGTGGGCATTCGCCAATGCCCAGGAGTTCAAATATGCGCAGGAGGATTACATCCTTTCCTGCCTTGCACTCTTGATTGAGGAGCACCGATGGGTGCCTCGAGTCAGTGACACCATCAGTCCACGGATCACTGCCGACGCAAACGACCCGACTGATCGGGGTTTCTATGAAACGGCACTGAATCTCGTGAACGATTGGAACGTGACGCAGAAACTCCCCTATGGCGGCGAGGTGTCTGCCGGGTGGGTCGCCACCTTTGCGAAGGATCTCCATCGGGATGTCTCGGGGACGCACGAGCAGGATAATTCGAGCACCCTTGTAAGCGACATCAATGTCCGCGCATCCATTCCTTTCCTGCGAGGGGCCGGTCCTGTTGCTCGCGAAAACCTGATTCAGGCTGAACGGAACATCATCTATGCAGCAAGAAGCTTCGAGCGGTTTCGAAGAACCTTCCTGGTTCGCATTACAACCGAGTTTCTTGGTCTGCAGGTTCAGCGGAGTCGGCTTCGTCACGCCGAGGAGAGCATCGAGTACTACGACGCACTTGCAGCCAGGCAAGAGGCGCTCTACGAAGCTGGTCGAACCCAGCTCTTCGAGTCGGCGGATGCCGAGAACAGCGCGCTCCAGGCCAAGGCGGACCTCAGCAAGCAGTGGGAAGAGTATCGACTTGCCGTCGACCAGTTCAAGCGTCTCATCGGGTACCCGATTGAAGACCCGATCGTGATCAGTGAAGATGCACTCGCCATTCCACCTCCGTCCACCAGCATGGATGGAGCGGTTGGCCTTGCTCTCTTGAATCGCCTTGATCTCCAGAATGAACGAAACAAGCTCGTGGATCGTCAGCGTGCAATTCGAAATGCACGGAATGCTCTTCTTCCGGATCTGGACCTTGCGCTTTCAGCATCGATACCCAGTGATTCCCGGCTTCCTGACGCAGGGCAGGGATGGAACGGGTTGAATCCGGACTTCCAGGATGTCGACTACTCGGCCGGGCTGAGTTTCGGTATTCCACTGGACAGGGAAATCGAACGGCTGCAGGTGCGGCAGGCCCAGATCAACCTGGAGCGATCACAACGGACGTTCATCCTGTTCCGAGACACCATTGTCATCGATGTTCGCTCAGCCATTCGCGACATAGATGCAAATCTCTTCGCCCTGGATCTCCAGAGGAGAAATGTTGATATTGCGCAGCTGGGCATAGAGTCGATAAAGGCGAAAGCAGATCGGGTTTCGGTACTCAACTCCCTCCAGGCGATTCGACAACTCGTATCCGCCCAGGATTCGAGGGATTCCTCCTTCAGGGACGTGCAGGTCTCGATTCTTGAATACCTTGACCGCTCCGGTCAACTACGAGTGAACAGCGACGGAACACTGCAACTCCTTCCTGGCATGGAACTTGTTCCATATGATGATCTGGCTATCCAGGAGCCTTCTGCCTAAACTTGGGCCTTCAAGCCATGTACCAGAATCACTCAACCCGACGCCACGGACTCAGTTCCACGACCATGGTTGCCCTTGCGGCCGGTGGAGCCATGGTCGGCACGATCGCGTGGCTTGTTGCTGGCGGTGGAAATCCCGTTGAACTCCTCGATGACTCCGACATCTATATTGTTGAATCCGGTGGTTTCGACATTTCGATTCCCGCCTCCGGCGACCTGGCCTCTCTTGAAATCGTTTCAATGAGAAACCAGCTCGAAGGTACCTCGACCATCATGGAACTCATTCCCGAGGGTTCCTTCGTCCAGGAAGGTGACCTGCTCCTGAAACTCGATGACGAGACGGTGAAGAAGAACATCGAGGGCGCCGAGGAGGCTCTCACGACCGCAAAGAACCAGCTTGAAACGGCCGAGTCGAATCTCGAGATCACGCAGAAGCGACGTGACACGAACATCGCCCAGGCCCAGTTGAGAATCGATCTTGCTGAACTGGCGCTTGAAGCATGGGAAATGGGCGAAGTCGTGAGCAAGCGAAAGAAGCTCGAGCTTGACCTGTTGACCGCTGAGAAGGATTACGACCGACTGAAGGAAAGCTACGAGAAATCGCTTGAGCTGAAGGAACGGAACTTCATCAGCCAGAATGAACTGGACCAGGACGAGATCTCGATGATCAGGGCGAAATCGAGCTGGGAGCAGGCGGTCCTCGCGAAGGAAGTCTACGAAAACTACACGCACAAGAAGGACGAGCAGCTGAACAACTCCGAGTTGACCATGGCTCGCGAGGAGTACAAGCGGATAGTGCGCCGGGAAGATGCCGGCGTGCGAAGTGCCGAGAGCAGCCTTGAGGCACATGAGGAAGGTTTCAAGAACAGGACCGACCGACTTGAGAAATACCGTTTGCAGGAAACCTTCTGTGAAGTCCACGCTCCTTCACCGGGCCTTGTCGTCTTCGGCACGAGTGTCGAGGAGTGGAGAGAGGACAATGCCCTCAGGGTCGGGACGAAGGTCAGTCGGAATGAACTTCTCTTCATCCTTCCAGACAACACGAAGATGGCTGCTGAACTGTCCGTCAACGAAGCCCTGAGTGGTTACGTCGAAATCGGGCAACGGGCAACGGTCGTGACCGATGCCATCCCCGATGTCGTTCTCGAGGGAGAAGTCATCTCGGTAGGTGTGCTTGCAGAAGACGGGGGATGGCGGGATCCAAACCGGCGAGACTACCAGGTGAAGATCGAGCTTCACGATGAAGAGGGACTGCCTCTGAAGCCTTCGATGCGGTGCAAGGGGCGGATCTACATAGACCAGATCAAGGCCTCTCTGTTCGTCCCGGTTCATGCAGTCGGACGAGAAGGAATGACACCATTCCTCTGGGTTGCAACAGACAAGGGCTACGAACAGCGGGAAGTCGTCATCGGCGATTCTTCGGAGCTGTTCGTCGTCATCGAGGAAGGCCTCCAGGAAGGTGACCTGGTGCTCCTGCGAGAACCTCTGCCCGGCACGATCGTTCGTCGACTGGGTGACACGAATAACGACAATTGAACCAGGGTGGGAATCCAGTCAAATGAAGCATGGGATTGTTGTCATTGGAATAACCGGTGCCTCGGGGGCACCCTATGCATTACGACTGCTGCAAGTGCTCGCAGAGCAGGGAATCAAATGCCACGTAGCCGTATCGAAACTCGGGAGGCGGCTTCTCTTCGAGGAAAGTGATATTCGCAGCCTTTCCCCGGAAGCACTTGTCGGCGATGAACTCTCCCGCTTCGTCAAGATCTACGACAACAATGATCTTGGTGCACAGGTCGCCTCGGGTTCGTTTCTCCATGATGGGATGGTGATCGTCCCGTGTTCCAGCAACACACTGGGCGCCATTGCCTCTGGACTTACGCTCAACCTTGTGCATCGTGCCGCATCCGTGACACTCAAGGAGGGGCGGCCGCTGATTCTTGCCCACCGCGAGTCGCCTCTTGGCAGGATCGATCTTGGCAACATGGAGCGGCTGGCTGAAGCAGGTGCCACGATAGCGCCCCTGTCACCCGGGTTCTATCTTGCACCGAAATCGATCGACGATCTCGTGGACTTCATGGTCGGCAAGCTGCTGGATCTGCTCGAGGTGGAACATGAGCTTGCAACCAGGTGGAATGGTGAGATTTCTCCAAACATCCATGACCGCTGCTAGACTGTAGGCACCCACCAGGAGACTCGCCTATGCGCCTCGTCCTTACAACGACAGTCTGTGCAATCCTTGCAGGATGTGCTCCCTACGGGAGTTACCCACCCGTCGAGGAAACCGCTTCTGTTACACGCCTGACTTTCGAACCAGCCCCGACCATTGTCACAGCCTCGATCGAGTGGGCACGTGACAAGGAAACCGGGGATGTCGCAACGGAGCCGATTCGCTTCACGTTGCCTGTTGGATCGAGTGCCGAGGCATACGAGCAGATCCAGGAACGCATGGATGGATCAACCCCTGGCAACCCAGGCGAACCATCGATTGGTATTCGATCCGTTCGCGTACGTGGATTTGATGCCACCGTCGATGTCACGGTTCCCCGTGATGGACGGCCCCCCATGCTCTACACCCTCACCCTCAAGTCCAAGCCGTTTGAGTCATGGCGAGTCGTTGCCGAACGTCGTTGGCGATTCTCTGAGGATGACATGGCGGATGTACGCCACGAACGCCCGGCCGGAGAAGGCGACGACCTCGCAAACGCAAACCAGGAATGACCGGATCCACTGGACCCGAGTCCTGGATCACGGCTGCAGTCGAACAGGCCGAGTTGTCCTGGTCCGATGGCGGAATTCCGATCGGCGCCGTTCTTGTTGATGGGCGGGGCGATATTGTTGCCCGGGGCCACAACGAACGAGTGCAGTCTGGTGATCCCATCCTCCACGCGGAGATGGCTTGTCTTCGAAACGCAGGCCGCAGGCGAGACTGGTCGTCCTGCACGCTGGTCTCGACCCTGAGTCCATGCCCGATGTGCAGCGGTGCTGCCGTGCTCTATCGAATACCTCGCGTGATCATCGGTGAGAACAAGACCTTCACCGGTGCCGAAGGCTGGATGCGAGAGAACGGCATCGAGTTGACGGTCCTGGACGATTCCCGGTGCATTGAACTGATGGAACGCTTGCAGAGGGAAAAACCCGACCTGTGGGCCGAGGACATCGGCCAGTAGACCCTGTGCATTCCTGGCTTCGGCTCGGCGCAGTGGACACCACCGCCGGCAGAAGCCTGAATAGCACAAGAGCAAACGGGATTCAGCGTTCAATGAGCATTGATACCGAGTTGCCGCCGCCGAGGCAGAGACTGACGATCCCTCGCTTGGCATCAGTTCGACGCATCTGGTGCACGAGGGTTGTCAAGACTCGTGCCCCTGAAGCCCCGATGGGATGGCCCAGTGCGATTCCACCGCCGCAGATGTTGAGCCTGTCCTCCGGAATCGACAGTTCGCCGATGTTCGCAAGAGCCTGGGCGGCGAAGGCCTCGTTGAGTTCAAAGAGATCAATGTCATCCACGGACAAGCCGTGATTGGCCAGCAGGAGGGCGATGCCCTTTGCCGGGGCATCGAAGATCTCCTTGGGAGCGACGCCGGATGTGCAGTGTCCAACGATCCTCGCGATCGGATCAAGGCCCAGTTCGCCCGCCTTTTCTTCTGAAGCGACAACGACTGCCGCTGCACCATCACTGATCTGGGATGCGTTGCCGGCCGTGACAACACCCTCCTTCGTGAATGCCGGGCGGAGTTTCGAGAGACTCTCGGCCGTCGTATCCGACCTGATCCCCTCATCGGCGGTGACATCGGCCTTCTGCTTCACCTGGGAGGCTTCGAGCGGAATGAGTTCATCTTCAAACCAGCCTGCTTCCGTTGCTGCTGCCGCGCGCTGGTGAGACTGGGCGGAAAACCTGTCCAGCTCGTTTCGATCCAGGGAGTGCTTTGTAGCAATATGCTCCGCGGCGAACCCCATGCCCCATTCCTCGAAGGCACATGTCAAGCCATCGTGGGCCATGTGGTCAACCATGTTCGTGTCACCGAACTTGACCCCGCCACGTATCGAGGAAAGGTGGGGAGCAAGGGTCATGTTCTCAAATCCACCGGCAACGACAAGGCTGTTGTCTCCTGCCCGGATGGACTGGTCGGCAAGCATCACTGCCTGCAGCCCGCTTCCGCAGACCTTGTTGATCGTCTGCGCGTTGAGTGAATCGGGCAAGCCAGCCTTGAGCCCTGCCTGCCTGGCTGGATTCTGGCCAAGTCCCGCCTGGAGGACGCATCCCATGATGCATTCATCAACGTGACCGGATGCGCCCGGGGAGGCTTCAAGCGCCGCCTCGATGGCCCATGCCCCGAGTTGGGGACTTGGAACTCGACTCAAACCCCCGAAGAAGCGGCCGATTGGTGTTCGTTTGGCAGAGAGAATGACGGTGCCGGACATGAACATTGCTCCATATGCGGCGATCAGATCGCCGGTAATGATCTGGCATGTTTCGCTACAATCAGCACCCGGAATGGGGGCCGAAGCGGCGGAGCATCCTAGCCGATGTCGAATATCCTGTCCGCACGCCCCCTGACGCTGGAGTGCCATGCCTGATACGACGCCATCCCGGGACCTCGCCAGTGACAACCTGATGTCACTGCAGAGTCACATTCTGGCCGAGGAACAGCAGCATCCGGGGGCTTCCGGTGACTTCTCGTGGATCCTCTCAGCAATCGCGCTGGCGACCAAGACCATTGGAAACAAGGTCCGCCGAGCCAGAATCGAGGATGTTCTCGGGGACTTTGGCGATCAACAGAATGTCCATGACGAACAACAGAAGAAGATGGACGTGGTTGCCAACGAGATCATCAAGGCTTGCCTCGGCAACAGGGCCAATATCGGGGTTCTTGTTTCCGAGGAAGATGAAGAGCCAATGGTGCTTCGAACGCATGCAGAGGGTGGACGCTATGCGGTCCTGTTCGACCCCCTCGACGGTTCTTCCAATCTCGACTTCTCGGTCGGAGTCGGAACGATCTTCAGCATTCACCGGCTTGAGGCTGGTCACGCCGCACGTGGCGTCGAGGCCGTCCTGCACCCGGGAACCAGGCAGGTTGCTGCTGGATACGTGCTGTATGGTTCATCCACGGTGTTCGTTCTCACCACGGGGAACGGTGTCGACATGTTCGTTCTCGATCAGTCGATAGGTTCATACGTACTTGTCGAATCAAATCTTCGGATACCAGAGTGCCAGAAGGTCTACTCGGTCAACGAAGCGTATACCCCTCGTTTCCCGGAGGCGTATCGTGAATACCTCGCATGGGCTCACGAGGAGCAGTATTCAAGCAGGTACATCGGCTCGATGGTTGCAGATGTCCACAGGACACTGCTTCGAGGCGGTGTGTTTCTCTATCCACAGACGGATGATCATCCGGATGGCAAGTTGCGACTGCTCTACGAAGCAAACCCCATGTCCATGATCATCGAGGCTGCTGGCGGCCTTGCCACAACAGGCAAACAGCGGATTCTTGACATCAAGCCCGAAAGCCTCCACCAGAGAACGCCCGTCATGCTCGGGTCTCCTGAAGAAGTGGCGAATGTTGAACGATTTACCCAGCCATGACAACAACCAGTACGACGTCCTCGATATCGCTTCCACGAGACAGCAACCAGTCGCTCGGAATCGGTCGATACGCATGTGATTTCATGTCTGGGAGGATTGGCAGCCCGGGCGATGTCGTCGCTGCAAGAACGACCATGTTCTTCACCGACAGCGTGCTTTGCGGCCTGTCCGCCCTGGCCTGCCGGACGAATGCGCCAACGATTCTGCGGGATGAAGCCCATGAATATCCTCGTGACAACGGGGCCTGCTGCCTTGGATCGACTGCAAGGGTGTCTCCTGAAAAAGCAATCGCTGCCAATGCTTCCGCGGTCCGGGAATGGGACAGCAATGGAACCAACTTCGGATACAACCCGGAATTGGGGCATGTGGCAGGAGAGTTCGGCCACAATGATTTCTACGCCGTACCGATTGCAGCGGCCCAGGTTGCCGGGCTTGATGGAGCCGCGGCACTTCGGGGCATGATCTGTCTTGATGAAATCAGGGGTCGCCTTGCCGAGGTGTTCTCTCTGAAGAGTTACAAGATCGACCATGTAGTGCATGGCGCAATCGGATCCGCGGCTGTCTACGGGGCGATGCTTGGGGCAACACCGGAACAGATCGAATCCGCGATCGGCATGACCGTCGCTCACTATGTTCCCTGGCGAGCCATTCGCGCGGGGCACCAGTTGAGTGATTCCAAGGGTGCATCCGCCGCGCTCAGTACAGAGGCAGCTGTTCTCTCGATGCAGCGGGCAATGCGTGGGTTTGTCGGACCAGGTGACATCTTCCGGAACCCGGAGGCTCTCTGGAGACAGTTCGAGCCGACCAGCGGCGACTGCCCCTTCGATCTTGTCCTTTCGCACAGTGGTGATGATTTCGCCGTCATGGGAATGCATTTCAAGCTCGGCCTGTATGAACACCAGTCGGCAGGTGCACTCCAGGGCCTCATCGACCTGCTGTCAGCGAACCCGGATCTCCTTGAAAACCCCTCGATGCTCAAGGGTATTCATATCACCGCCTACGAACCTGCATTCGGGATCATTGGCGATCCCGCCAAGCGAGACCCGCACACGCGGCAGTCTGCGGACCATTCGATGGTCTACATCGTTTCAACAATGCTGCGGAAGGCGTTCGACTTCGCAGCTGAAGCAGGTACTGGAGCCATTGCCGATGGCAACGACGCGTGGTGGAAGAAGTTGATGCTTGAGCCCGCCGACTATGGAAGAGATGCTCTTCACAACGAGATGACCCGGAGACTCATGGATGGCATCGAGTTCAAACATGGCGGAAGCGAGTACGACGAACGCTACCCGGATGGGATTCCCACGTCGATGCGGATCAATCTTGCCGATGGACGGGAACTTGACAGTGGTTTCGTCATGTATCCATCGGGTCATGCACGGAACACCACCTGTGATCTCAAGGATATCCTGGCCCACAAGGCCAATCTCCTCGGCAGGATTGCAATGGAGGACCCGGGTTCCATCATTGACCGGTGCAATGGCATGTCGGAACTGGATGCACCAGGCCTGCTTTCCCTCTTGGATTGCCAGATCGAATTGCGTGACCACATCGACTGATGGGCAACTGGAGGCGATGTGCAGCTCTTACCCATAGCTTTACTCCCCCTTCTGTTCGCGAGCTGGGCATCCGTGAATGCGGCCGAAGACGCGTCTCCGCCGGGGAATGATCACGCGGCTGCATCATTGAAACCGGGTGAGTTTCGTACTGATTCGATTGGACGGGGTTCCGGTTCGCGTGGCCCGATCGCCCTCCACAGGCTCCAGCCTGTTTCAGATGCTGGCATGGGCGATTCTGCTGATGGGACAGTTGCTCCCGTCAACCTGGATGATTACCTCCTGCCTCCTGCCAACGATCCGTTTTCGTTTCTACAGGATGGGGTCGACCTGGTCAGTTCCCTCTCCAGCGAACTGAACTTCTCGTTTGTTCCCCAGATGGTCTACATCTATCAGCATGCTGACAAATCGAATGGGCCACACGGGTTCTCCCACATCTATACGAACATCGATGGCGCCATGCCCTTGTGGGCTACGGACAAGGATCCATCGGGCCACCTGCTTTACAACATCCAGGGCAACAGTGGAGTCGGTGCAAGCACGTACCCCTTCATCAACGAATTCGTGGGATCGCCGTATTTCATTGACAATGTCCTGACACAGAGTCGCCTGAGCCTCAAGAAGCTCTGGTGGCAGCAGGATCTCGTTGATGGCGTCCTGAAGATCAATGTTGGCAAACTCTACTACGCCAACTTCTTTGACATGAACGCAGGAGCCGAGGATCCCACCCGGCAGTACCTTGCTGCGCAGTTGACGAACAACACCGCCGTACCCTTCGCCTCCTACGGATTTGGTGTGGTTGGACAGTGGAACATCGATGATGAGTCCCTGCTTCGTTTTGGTTCGATGAATGCACTGGCCTCCGGGGTATCCACTGGATTCGAAAATCTCGACGAAGGTCGATTCTTCAACATCGCCCAATACAACTGGATGCCGAAACTCCGCATCAACGGGGAGGATCGACGAGGGCATTACAGAGGATTCATCTGGTACTCGAACAACGACATCGACTACCAGGAGAAGGGGTGGGGAGCCGGGTTGAGCTTCGACCAGGACATCGGGGGAGGAATTACTCCCTTCCTGCGATGGGGTATTGCACAGGAGGGGTCGGCGCCAGCTGACATGTGCTGGTCCACAGGGGTAACACTGAACGGGGTATTCGACCGGGCACACGACGGCATCGGTGTTGCCTTCTGCTTTTCAAGGATCGAGGGTGGTGGCCTTGCAGGTGGGCAACCGGGCGATGGGTGGGAGACCATCATCGAAGCCTTCTGGCGAATCCAGGTCACCAGGACCCTGCAGGTCAGCCCGGACATACAGTGGTTTCAATCGGGTGAGTCTGGGGGGGTCTCGAACACGTGGATCTGGGGCCTGCGTTGTACCTGGAACTTCTGATCCGGATATTCCTCGCTGCTTGTGCGGGGATCTATGCCGCCATGGACCATCGACTTCGCATTCCCCGGATTTCCTCAGCAGAGAAGAAGTGTGTCGAAATCGGCGCCTTGTACATCAAGTCGAGATGTGCTTCTGGAAGAACAAGTTCTCTCTTGAACTGTTTGTAGATGGATGCATACGCTTTCTTCGATCCGACATTTGTCCTTTGAATCTCGGGAACATTGGTTCCGACGAGTTGCTCAAGGGCCACGTGCTTCCGATCATCGGGGAGATCTGAACGCATCAGGAGCAGCGTCCACTTCTCATTGCTCATGATCGAGAACTTCCTGTCTGTCTGGAACCGGTGTTTCATGACATCGATGCCGACCATGTCCCGCACCTCGGTATCGAACCAATCCAATGGCTCGTTGTGTTCAAAGATCCTGAGAAATCCTTCAGCCAGGTCGGATATCGGTACATGCGCCCAGGCTCGCCGTATCCCCCATATCTCATCGAGGTGCTGGAAGTAGGACGAAACATTCCTGGCAACCGGATCACGTACCAGCGTCACCATCTTCGACGCCAGGCCGGGTTGGATGATCTGGGCATTGACCATCTCCCCGAAATGATCCCTGTCTCCATATCGATTCGAAACTCTCTGGCTTTCGTCAAGCACTCCTGCGTGATACGCAAGATTCTTCGGGTTGCACCAGTGCGTATGGAAGACATGGCATGTACACAAGCCCTCCAGCGAAGCCTTGATGCTGCTTGACCCGACTTTCCCCATCTGGTGGAGAAGAATGATGGTCGCGGTGTTCTTCGTAGCGGACCTGATGCGTTTCTGGTTTCGAAGACGGTGTCGCCATTTACGCAACTTGCGACGAAAGGGGGTGCGGTTCCTGGGATCGGCATCCATGCCCATTGTGCATCAACTCCCTTTGGGAGGGGGGTCCGGGGAATCTGCTTCCCTGTCTTCATTCGGCGATCCAACCTCCCTGACATGAACGATGACGAAGCAGGCGAGAGCCACGCAGAAGGCGATCAGTCCGATCCATGTCAGGATCGATCCATCGCCGAGAACCATGGCTGTGCAACCGGCGATCGAAATCGCTCCGAGGGCCAGGGACTTCAGTGGGGAAGCGCTCCTGCCAACCCCCTTTCCGTTCCATTCTTTTTCAGGCTTCAGGAGGCCAAGTTTCTGGAGATCAGAGACGCTCATGCTTCCGGCTCCTTGGAAAGGAAGAATTCGATTACCTGCTGGGTTGCGAACCTCGCCCTTCCCGACCTGAGTTTCACCAGCAACAAGGCACCTTCACATCGTTTGGCAACTGCTGCATGCAGGGCTGTAAAGGAACGCCGCTGCAGCCATGTTTCTCTTGCCGCCCCGAGGATCACGAGATCCGCAAGGCTCGCAGCCTCGACGATGCATGGGATGACGTGGCTGCTTACCTCGGTTCGCAGGCGAACCTCTATTCGTCGGCGAGGTGTATAGATACTGCGAAGATCCGCCATGTCTTCTCCAAACATGGCTCCCATGAGTGCTGTTGCAGACTCCTCGGCTTTCGCCTGGTTTTGAACGACATGGAGCAGTTCTATGACCGTACCTTTCGCAGCAACCGCTTCGGCTACGGCAAGTGCGTAGAGAGCCTGCCGGGGATTGGCCACGGGAACAAGTATTTCCCGGGGTTCGTCGGGCAGGTCTCCACGAAGCACGATTGTGTTTGCATCAGCCTTGCTCAGGACGTGATCGATTTCCGTCCCGAGCACGATGGATCTGACCGAGCGTCGGTGTCGCGGGGTTCCACGCCAACCCAGAACGAGCGTCGTGATCTTCCTCTCACTGATGGTTTCAACGATTGACTGGCCCGGGCTCCTGCTCAAGCGTACAAGTCCGGAGGCCTGCATGCCCATGCCCCTGGCCTGTTCAAGCGCCTTGTCGACTACCCGCCGGCCCTCGATTGCGAACGGTTCTGCAGAGGCATAGGGGAGTTGTTCCGGAATTCCTACGACATGAAGCACTGTCAATTGTGTCTCATCCACCTCCGCAATGCAGGAAGCCAGTTTCATCAGTGGGCCGGTTGTAGCCGGGTTTGCCACCGGAATGAGGAGTTGCTGAGCAGCGGAGGTTGTTGGGAGACTCTGGTCGAAGACCACGGCTGATGCGCGATGCTCGTGTTCCTGTCTCCTGGAGTACAGGTAATAGATGAGAAGGCCCAGCCCCGCCCAGCCACCGGTAATGGCCATGGAGAGTGGTTCGTGCCAGAACAGGAAGCCTGCGATGCACAGTTGGCCGACGGCAGCGACGATTGGAACAATCGGGAAACCGGGGACGATGTAGCCATACTGGAGCTTGTCTCCATACTTTCTTCGAATCGTGATCGACGCGATGTTTACTGCTGCAAATACGAGCAGGAACATGACACATGTGGCTGCTGCCACCTCCTCGACGGGGAGCAGGACCGCAACAAGCGTAATGAGGACGCCGCTGGCAAGCAGTGCGAACACGGGGGTCCGTGTCTTGGGAGAAATCGAGGCCATGGCCTCGGGCAGGTAATGATCCCGGCCCATCGCGAAACTCACTCGGGTCGAACTGAAGGTGGTGGCATTCAGTGCACTCATCGTCGAAAGGACGGCCCCGATCACGAGAAGAATTGCACCCATTCCCCATGGCATGAAGGCATTCGCGGCAACAGCGACGCCTGTTTCGCCAAGTCCAGCAAGGTACCGCCAGGTGTCCGTTGAACTCCACTCCATGTTCTGTTCGAGGACCCCTTGTGGAATCGTAAGTGCCCCAAGGGAAACGATCGCGACGAGTATGTAGATCGGGATGACGATCAGGAGTGAAAGGAAGACCGCTCGCGGAATGTTTTCCCTCGGGTTTTCAACCTCTTCCCCCGCCTGCACGATGATCTCGTAGCCCTCGAAGGCGATGAAGGTGAGGCCCATTGCGACAAGGACACCCCCGAATCCCTCCGGCATGAATGGAATGAATCGAGCTCCCACGCTCGGGTCGTTTCCTGTCTCCTGTACGCCTCCCTGGAGCATTGCCACGAGTCCGGAGATGATGAAGATCGCGATGACGATGACCTTGGCGACGGTAATGATGTTTCCCGCCTTGCCTGTTTCACTTGATCCCCGGTAGTTGATGTACAGGAACACCATGCAGATGAAGACGGTCAGGCCCTTTGCAAATGGCCAGGCTGGGAGGCCGAAGAGTGTTCCCATTTCACCAGCGTGTGCTCCCGTTGGCGGCTCACCCAGGCCAAAGATGACCTGAGCTCCCCAGATGATGTAGGCGCCGAAGATGACGGCATACAACGATCCAGCGACGGCATGGGCAAGCCAGTCGAGCCAGCCCGCGAGAAAGGCGCATGGACCGGGGAGTCCGAATCGTGCCCAGAGATAGCCACCACCTGCAGCTGGAATGGCGCTGCC
>JABABM010000002.1:205330-205628 GCA_014238205.1 Phycisphaerales bacterium
ATTGCCGTGCAGAATGTCAGGAGGCCGTTGAGGCAGAAGGCGAGAATGAGCGCGGGGCCCGCCTGGCCTGCAGCGATGCCGGTCAATGCGAAGATTCCAGCGCCGATCATGGCGCCAACGCCAACCATCGTGATATCGAACAGCTTCATATCCCTCGCCAGCTCGGTAACGGCTGGGGGACCGGTGCCTTGCGGGGCGTGTGAAGCGCTCTTGGGCATTGCTTCGCATGGTACTGCCCCTGCGACCCTGCAGCGTGGTGCATCCGGTATCATTGACCCCCGATTTCCTCTCATGCCCA
>JABABM010000030.1 GCA_014238205.1 Phycisphaerales bacterium
GCGGTCTATGGCATCAATACAGGCTTCGGCTCACTTTCGCAGGAACGAATCGACCCCGAGTCCAACAGGTCGCTTCAACTGAACCTGGTCCGCTCCCATGCGGCAGGGGTAGGCGATCCGCTTCCACAGGACGTGACGCGAGCCATGCAGTGCATCCTTGCAGCCTCCCTGGCCAGGGGGCATTCCGGGGTTCGACCAGAACTAGCCAGCCAGATTGCTGCCCTGCTCAATGCAGGCATCGTGCCACACGTTCCCTCTCGAGGTTCGGTGGGCGCGTCTGGCGACCTGGCCCCACTCTCCCATGCGGCCCTGCTCCTGCTTGGCGAAGGACTGGCATGCTCGAGCAATGGATCCATCCCCGGCGATGAAGCCTTGAAGTCCCGGGGCATTGAACCCATTGCACTCGAAGCCAAAGAAGGCCTGGCGCTGATAAATGGCACGCACCTGATGGCGGCACAGGCCAGCCTTGCGATGGATGACATTGCTCGATTGATGGACGCAGCCATCGTTGCAGCAGCCATGGCCATCGACGCTTGCCTTGGTACCCATGCAATTCTTGATGCGCGCGTACACGAAGCACGATGCCAGCAGGGACAGGTCGATGTTGCGGCCAAACTTCGCGACCTGCTGGTTGGTTCGACGATTGCCGAATCGCATCGAGATGATGACCCACGGGTGCAGGATCCATACAGTCTTCGTGCTGCGCCACAGGTTCTTGGTGCCGCCCTTGATGCAATCGCCTGGGCAACCTCCATCGTCGAGCGAGAACTTGGCGCAGTGACCGACAATCCACTGGTCTTCGAGGAAGAGCTTCTCAGTGGCGCCAACTTCCACGGCATGCCCCTGGCCATCGCCATGGATACGCTTGCCATTGCCCTGAGTCATGTAGCAGGAATCAGTGAGCGACGTGTCTTCTGGCTCCAGGCGGCGCACGATGACTACAACCGCGTCCCGGCCCACCTGAGTCCCGAACCGGGACTGCACAGTGGCCTGATGATTACCCAGTACACGGCGGCTGCATGCTGCAACGAGATGCGACTGCTTGCGACCCCAGCCAGCGTGGGAAATATTCCCACGGCTGCTGGAATCGAGGACTACAACTCAATGGGCACAACGTCCGGCCACAAGCTGCGTGACTGCATCAAGCTTGCCGAGCAGGTCATCGCCATTGAACTGCTCACCATGGCCGAGGCCTTCGAGCACCACCGTCCACTGGCAAGTGGCAAGGGTGTCGAGGCCGCGCATGCCAGTATTCGCAGCGTCGTGCCAGCGCTCCAGGAAGACCGATCGCCATCGCCTGATATCGAGGCCATCATCTCGCTGATCCATAGCGGTGCACTGGCCTGAACACGCCCTCAAGCCCTCTCAGCGGGTACCCTGTGTCGATGTCGAACTCGACGACACGAACCATCAAGGCCCCCCGGGGCCCTGAAATGACCTGCAAGACGTGGCAGGCCGAGGCCGCCATGCGCATGCTCATGAACAACCTCGATCCAGAGGTAGCCGAGCGGCCCGATGACCTGGTCGTCTACGGGGGCCGTGGCAAGGCTGCCCGTTCCTGGGAAGCCTACGAGGCCATCATCGAGTGTCTCAAGTCCCTCGAACCTGACCAGACCCTGCTGGTGCAATCCGGCAAGCCCGTGGGCGTGGTCCGAACAACCGAGGATGTGCCTCGCGTGATCATCGCCAACTCCAACCTCGTCCCCCACTGGGCGACGCAGGAGCGTTTTGATGAACTGGAAGCCAAGGGCCTGATGATGTTCGGCCAGATGACAGCCGGCTCATGGATCTACATCGGCACCCAGGGCATTCTGCAGGGCACCTATGAGACTTACGCGGAATGTGCACGGCAACATTTCAACGGCACGCTGAAGGGAACATTGAATGTCACCGCAGGCTGTGGTGGCATGGGAGGCGCGCAGCCCCTGGCCATCACCATGAACGAAGGCACCTGCCTCATGGCCGAGATGTGCATCGAGCGACTGGAGAAGCGCGTGCACGACAGGTACCTCGATGAAATCATCACGGACCTCGATGCTGCGATCGACCGGGGCGTCGAGGCGAAGGATGCCGGCGAGGCCGTCTCAATCAGTTGGCTTGGCAACGCGGTCGACCTGCTTCAGCGGCTCCTGGAACGAGGCATCACGCCTGACACGTTGACCGACCAGACCTCCGCACATGATCCATTGCAGGGCTATTACCCGCAGAACATCTCGCGAGAAGAGGCGGACGTACTTCGGGAGTCCGATCCAGAGGAATACCAGCGGCAATCAATGGCCTCGATGCGAACACACGTGGAATCCATGGTGCAGCTGCAGCAGGCTGGCGCGAAGACCTTCGACTACGGCAACAACATTCGCCAACGGGCACTCGACGAGGGCTTCGTCGATGCCTTTGCCTTCCCCGGCTTCGTCCCGGCCTATATCAGGCCGCAGTTCTGCCTGGGCCGCGGTCCGTTCCGCTGGGCAGCTCTCTCGGGTGACCCCGAGGACATCCGGAAGACCGATGAGGCGATTCTCGAACTGTTCCCGGAAGACGAGTCGCTGCATCGATGGATCACCATGGCGCAGGAGCGAGTCGCTTTCCAGGGACTCCCCTGCCGCATCTGCTGGCTTGGTCTTGGTGAGCGAGACAAGGCGGGCGTTCGTTTCAACGAGATGGTGCGCGACGGCATCGTCTCGGCCCCACTGGTCATCGGGAGAGATCATCTTGATTGCGGCTCAGTCGCATCCCCCAACCGCGAAACCGAAGGCATGCTCGATGGCACGGATGACGTCTCGGATTGGCCGCTGTTGAACTTTGGCGTGAACATCGCCAGCGGCGCCAGCTGGGTGAGCTTTCACCATGGTGGCGGCGTGGGCATCGGTTTCAGCCAACATGCTGGCCAGGTCGTCGTCTGTGATGGAACCGATGCAGCAGAAGCCAGGATTCGCCGCGTTCTGACCAATGACCCGATGATGGGCATCTTCCGACATGCTGATTCAGGCGAGCAGGCAGCCCAGGCATGCGCCGATACGCTTGATGTACCCATACCAATGCGGGATTGGAACTGACCAATGGGCGAACTGCTTCTTGTCAATGCACGGCTCTGCACGCTCAAGGGGGATGGCTCACCTCGTCGAGGGGACGCCCTTGGTGACCTGGGTGTCATCGAGCAAGGCTGGATCCTCATTGAAGACGAGCTGATCAAGAGCCTGGGTGATGGCTCGCCACCAGAAGGCCTTGAGCCGGACATGGTCATCGATCTTGATGGCAGGGTCATCCTGCCGGGCTTCGTCGATTGCCACACCCATGCATGCTGGGCCGGTTCGCGGCTTGACGAGTTCCAGAAGATGCTTGAGGGGGCGACCTACCTTCAACTGCTTGAAGAAGGCGGTGGGATCATGTCCACGGTCCGTGCCGTTCGAGAGGCCAGTGAAGAGCAGCTTGCCACCTCGCTTTCCGAGCAGTTTGCACGAATGGCAACCTGGGGCTCCAGCACGATTGAAGTCAAATCCGGTTATGGACTGACAACGGCGGATGAGCTGAAGATGCTTCGTGCCATTCATGACGCGTCTGTCCAGACTACGCAGCTGGTGACTGGAACCTTCCTGGGCGCCCATGCAATCGACCCCGATATACCTGATTTCATCGATCGCACGATCAATGAAACCCTGCCGGCTGCTGTAGAGGAGTTTCCCGGTATCACCTGTGACGCCTACTGCGAGCAGGGAGCATGGTCCATGGAAGACACGACCCGCCTGTTTGAACGGGCAGTTGACCTGGGATGTCCCCTTCGAGTCCACACGGACCAGTTCAATGAACTTGGCATGACGGACAAGGCGATCGAGATGGGAGCCAGGAGTGTCGATCACCTGGAGGCCACCAGCCCCGCAGTCATGAAGCGTCTTGGTGAGAGTGAGACGATGGCGGTACTTCTTCCTGCAAGCGGGTACTGCCTTGATGATCGGTATGCAGCGGGGAGGGAGTTGATCGAGGCAGGTGCAGCGATTGCTTTGGCGACGAATCTCAACCCCGGGTCTGCTCCATGCCCCTCCATGCCCATGGCGATGTCCCTGGCCTGCCGCAAGTGCGGCTTGACACCACAGGAAGCCATTGCTGCATCAACCTACAACGCTGCGTGCGTTCTTGGTTTGCAGGGTCAGGTCGGATCGCTGGCCCCGGGACATCGGGCTGACCTGGTGGTACTCGATACACAGGACGAGCGTGAGCTTGCCTGGTGGGTGTCTGCGCAGCCTCCGCCCCTGATCATTCAGCGAGGAGAGGTCGTCCAGTTCCTTGCCGACTCTTCGACTGTCGAGGAGCAGGGCGAAGACCCCGAGGAGACGGGGCCATGACCATGGAGCCGGTGCAATGGTGATTTCACGACCGCGTGACATCGAGGGAGCTGCCGCTGCCGCATCAATCGTGGTGCAAGTGCACGAGCAGCTGGTCACCTACCTGGAGCCCGGGCGAACGCTGGCGGACATCGACACGTTCGTCGGAGCAACCATCAAGTCCCTGCGAGCCAAGAGCTGCTTCCTCCGGTACCGGATTCCGGGGCACCCCCCCTTTCCCAGTCACTCGTGTCTTTCAGTGAATGACTGCGTCGTCCATGGGACACACTTGATGAGCACGACGCCGATCGCGCCAGGCGACCTCGTGTCCATCGACATCGGGGTCAAGCACAACGGATGGATCGGTGATGCAGCGTGGACGTACGCGATCTGCGAGTGCACAGATGAGGCCCGGCGGCTGATGGATGTTGGCCGAGAGTCGCTTCGTCGCGGCATTGCCGCAATGCAGCCAGGCGCCAAGTTGCTGGCCTGGGCCGAGGCGGTCCAGGGCTGCGTCGAGAAGGAGGCTGGCTTCAGCCTTGTTCGAGGCCTTGGTGGACATGGATATGGCAAGACATTGCATGGCCCGCCCTTCATATCCAATGTCGTTCCAACACGGCCTGGTGAATGGGTGGACAGCACCAAGGAGTTTGTCGAGGGGATGCTTGTTGCTGTTGAGCCGATGCTCAATGCCGGCAGGCACGATGTCGAGAGCGACCCTGGTGAATGGCCCATTCGAACCGCCGACGGCTCCTTGAGCGTGCATTACGAGGCTGATGTACTTGTTACGGCTGATGGCCCGCGGAACCTCACGGCCAGGCTCGACGAACTTCCGGACGTGGTGGGTTGAGGCAGTATCAGGCTGCTAGGATCAGGAACAGGAGAAGGACATGATTTCATCACTGCTTATTGCTCTGTCGATTCTTGGCGCGCCGGATTACCCGGAGTCACGTCGAGTGCACCACACCGATGTCTACCACGGCACGACCGTGAACGACCCGTATCGATGGCTCGAGAAAGATGTTCGAGTCGATGATGAGGTCGAAGCCTGGGTTGATGCGCAGGCCGACCTGACAAGGTCGCACCTGGACGCACTTGAGCACCGAGAAGCCATCGAGGAACGACTTGAGCAGTTGTGGGACTACCCGAAATTCAGGACCCCCTTCAAGGTCGGTGGCAAGTACTACTTCTCAGCGAATACGGGGCTGCAGAACCAGGATGTCCTGTACACGATGAAGAGCCTGGATTCGGACACGACGATTCTTCTCGATCCAAACACGTGGTCCAAGGATGGCACCGTGGCACTGGGTGGGACGAGTTTCAGCGATGACGGCCGGTACATGACCTACGCCATCGCCGACGCGGGAAGTGACTGGAAGACCTGGAAGATCAGGAACCTTGAGACGGGCAAGGACCTCGAGGAGACCATCGAGTGGTCGAAGTTCAGCACCCCCGAATGGATGCCCGATGGCAGCGCCTTCTACTACTGTCGATATGACGCGCCTGAGGAAGGGGCCGCCTTCCTTGATCGCAATGTCTTCATGAAGCTTTATCGTCACGTGCCGGGTACGCCACAGTCCGCGGATACGCTCGTTCTTGAAGATGCTGCTCAGTCGAAATGGACCTGGGGCCCCTCCGTGAGCGAAGATGGTCGGTGGCTCGTTGTCACCGTCTGGCGCGGCTCCGGACCACCGAACCTCGTGAAGGTGCGAGATCTTACGGATCCCGATGGAGGCTTCATCGACCTGGTCGGCGACTGGGAAGATGAGTTCGAGTTCGTCGAGGCCATTGACGACACCCTGTACTTCATGACGGACAAGGATGCGCCTCGAAAGCGATTGGTTGCCGCGGACATGGGCGACTCCGAGCCGACCTGGAGTGAGATCATTTCCGAGCAGGACGCAACCCTCAAGTCGGTCAGCCATGTCAATGGAAGTTTTGTTGCCAACTACATGCAGGATGCTTCGACAAGGATCTCTCGTTACACCGAGGACGGCACGCCTGCTGGAGAGATCAAGCTGCCCGGGATTGGAAGTGCCGGAGGCTTCACCGGGCGGAGCGACGACAGTGAAACCTTCTACTCATTCACCAGTTTCACGACGCCGCCAACCAGCTACCGCATTGATCTTGACACGGGTGAGTCACATGTCATGACCGAGTCGAAGGTCGATTTCAACCCGGCGGACTACAGCGTCGAGCAGGTCTTCTACTCGAGCAAGGATGGGACACGAGTGCCCATGTTCCTCGTGCACCGCAAGGACCTGGTCCGCAACGGGCAGGCTCCGACCCTTCTCTACGGGTACGGCGGGTTCGACATCTCGCTCACCCCGTACTTCTCCCCTTCCCGCCTTGCATGGGTCGAGATGGGCGGCTTGCTGGCCATCCCAAACCTCCGTGGCGGTGGCGAATATGGCCGAGAGTGGCATGAGGCCGGCACGAAGGCCAGGAAGCAGAATGTCTTCGACGACTTCATCGCGGCAGCCGAGTGGCTCATTGCCAACGACTACACGACCCCGGATCGACTGGCGATCCAGGGCGGCTCAAACGGCGGGCTCCTGGTCGGGGCCTGCATGACACAACGGCCGGATCTCTATGGGGCCTGTCTTCCAGCCGTCGGGGTCATGGACATGCTGCGATTCCACAAGTTCACGATCGGTGCCGCCTGGCAGAGCGACTTCGGGGACATTTCCGATCCGGAGATTTTCAAGGCCCTCCATGCCTATTCGCCCTACCACAACCTGGAACCAGGCATTGCCTATCCGGCAACCATGGTGACGACGGCCGATACGGATGACCGCGTGGTTCCGGGACACTCGTTCAAGTTTGCGGCCGCGCTCCAGTACGCCCATGCAGGTGATGAGCCTGTTCTCATCAGGATTGACCGACGAGCCGGACACGGCGCAGGAAAGCCGACGAGGATGCGAATCATCGAGACAGCTGATGTCTGGGCATTCATCGTCGATGCGCTCAACGTCGAGCCGGTTGGTCCAGTTGGACAGGCACAGGCCGCTACGGTACCTACCGAGCGCTGAGCAGGCTGGCGAGCCATGAGGGTGGAAGATCCTCGACAAGGCAATGCGTGCTTGTGATCGCCTCGGCGGCAAGATATCCACTGCGAACGGCACCTTCCATGGTTGCAGGCCATCCCGTTGCGCACCAATCTCCAGCGAGGTACAGCCCCCTTGCATCGCCGCCATGGACGCCGATGGTCGATGGGGCCGCCATTGGGCGAAATGGTTCGATCTCAGGGGTCGCGGCGAAGGTCGCCTGCTTTTCCTTCACGGATCGTGCATTGACAATCGTGCGGCTGCAAATGGATGGAGCGGCAGCGGAGAGGTCTTCCAGGACACGCTCGACGATGGTCTCTTCGTCAAGATTCATCCAATCGTCTGCAGCGCTGATGACCGCGTGCAGGTGCTGCTGCCCTTGCTCATCAACGCCCTTGTTGAAGACCCACTGGACTGCTCGGCCAGGAAGCACGAGGTGAGGGATATCAAGGGCGGGCGAGTCAAGCAACAGGTGCACGCCGAGAATGGGGCTGCACTGGAACCTGTCGAGATCCTGCAGGCGGCTGTCCACCTTTTTTACATGATCCGGGACAAGTTTATTCAGTCGATCAGGAGGGACTGTTGAAAGGACGTGTCTTGCCTCAAGTGGACCATCGGCGGTGACGACGCCGCGTACGCCATCATCATCGAAGGCGATGGAGCGAACCGAACAACCGGTTTCAATCCGCCCCCCTGCCTTGGTGATGATGTCTTCAGCCGGATCGTAGAGGTCGCGCAGGGGAACCGAGGGCAGGCCCATCATCCCTGCGAATCGGCTTGGCAGGAATGCGTCCTGGAAGACCTGCATTGCGTGGACGGCGGCGACACGATCTGGAGGCAGGTTGCATGCGCTGATGACGATCGGTTCCCAGAAATGCGTGCAGACCCTCGGGGACTGGTTCATGGAATCAAGAAACTCCGAGAACGTTCTCTCTCTCCAGCCCATTCGTCCGGGTCGTCCCATGCGGAGCAGGCTCCAGCAAGCCCTTCGGACCTCTCGCTTTTCGGCTCGATCGAGCAGTCGCAGGTTCCGCAGGGCACGTGCCTGATGAAGTGGCCCGGGGAGTCGCCCTGGCGTCAGCACGTCGAGCTCTCCATCCTCCCTGAGCCAGTAGAGCGTGTCATGCCATTCGATGGCATCCAGCACACCAAGTCGCTGGTAGAGATCCTGGAGGTTCGTGCAGCAACCCATGAGGACATGCTGGCAGTTGTCGAGGACAACGCCGCTGCGTGGATCTTCAAAACTGGTTGCCCTACCGCCGAGTTTCCTGCGAGTCTCGAGAATGACTGGTCGATACCCGGACTCCGCAAGACGCACGGCGGCAGCCAGACCGGCCAGGCCCCCGCCGATGATCAATACATCCGACATCATCCACCCCGCGCCATCCAGCGAGCACGCAACGCGATGGATGTCTTGTGTGCAGCGTTGAGTCGTATCCTCGGGCCGCTTGCAATACGGCTTGGATTTCGATCGATTCTGTCCAGGAGTGAACGGTAGATTGAAGTCATGGCCCAGAGCGTCGGCCTGCATTCAGCATCAATCATTTCATCCAGAGGTGCGGAGCGTCCATAGGCCTCGTGAGCAACATCGATCCATCCTTGAACGAGAGACTCGCATCGATCGCCATGAAGCCATGACAGCAGGTCCTGGGTTGATATTCCCGCAGACTTCAACTGTTCGGAGGGGAGGTAGCACCTGCCCATTTCGAGATCCTCGCGGAGGTCCCTGAGAATATTCGTCAACTGGAAGGCAATGCCACGTTCGATGGCCAGGTCCCTGGCCACGTCATCCGTTGCACCCCAGACCTGGATGCAGATCAGGCCGACCGAGGAGGCAACCTGGCGACAGTACTGGAGCAGTTCATCGGGAGTCGTAATCGGGCGGGCTTCAAGGTCCGCCTGCTGGCCGTCGATCATCATCCCGAACGGAGCCGGGTCCAATGACCAGCGGGAAACCGTCTCGGTAAATGCCTTCCACATGGGAAGGTTGCAGGGAACGATTCCAGTGAGGGACACTCGAGTATGTTCCGCGAATTCGTCAAGCAGGCTTGATGCGATGTTCCGGTCTCCCTGTTCATCGATCAGGTCGTCTGCATGACGCATCCACGCATAGATCGCATACATCGCAGATCGCCGAGGCTCCGGGAGGAGCTTCAGGCCGTAGTAGAAATTGCGTGCACGCTTCTTCGTAATCTCCTTGCACCACTTGTAGGCATCGAGTTCAACCAGTTCCGGGGCTGCTGTGCTCATGAAACCCTCCTGCCCTGCCTCGACGCCTTGATGGCCAGGTACATCTTGGTCATGGCTCCGATTCGGGGACGACCAAGGCATGTTTCGAAGTTCCACTGCTCGATGCGGCGAAGTACGGTCGTTCCCCCGGCCTGAAAGAGCCAGATCACTGGACGAATATCTCGATCGACCATCTCCAGGAGCGTGTTCCCTTCCTGGAAGAGATCCCATGTTCGTTCAACACAGGTGCGAATCAGCTCCCTGTAGGACTCGAGGAATGTTGCATCGGGTGCATGCCGCATGTCCATGGTTGACCGAAGTCGCGACTCGAAGTCCGGAATGGAGTGAAGCTCCGAAGGGAGATAGATCCGATCCCTGTCAACCAGATCGCGAAGAACATCCTGCCAGTGATTCGTCAACTGCAGGGCCGTGCAGACTGCATCGCTGGCAGCAAGCTGATCAACGGAGCAGGGTTCACCTGCAAGTGCAAGGAACAGTCGTCCAACCGGGTCGGCGCTGCCGCGGCAATACCCCAGCACTTCATCCCATGTGCCGTATCGGGTCTTTGTTTGATCCTGCTCAAACGCGTTGATCAGTGCCTCGAATGGGGCCACGGAAAGTCCATGTCGCTCCACCACTGGTGCCAGGGCCATGAATACGGGATGCGACGGGCTGCCTTCGAAACACCTTTCAAGCTCCTCCCTCCACCAGGAAAGCAGCCGGAGTGATTCCTTGGGATCACCTGTTTCATCTCCCAGGTCATCGGCCCAGCGACAGAAGGCATAGACGGCACAGACACCCTCAAGCATGCGATTTGGCACGTACCGGGTAAGGACACTGAAATTCTCGCCATGTGACAGTGCAAGTTCGCGGCAATAGCGATTCGCCTCATCAATGGTGATGGCGGGTCGCTGATCGGGCCCCCACGACTCGAGCAGCTCGATAACCGGAATACTTGCAGGAGCCTGCATGGACCGGAAAGTGTACCGTGGTGGCTTCAACGATTGTCGATTGCTAGAATGGGCCTCCTGGAGATTAATTTGCGATTGATCATGGCCAATCCACGTGGTTTTTGCGCTGGCGTCTACATGGCGATCGATGTCGTGGACCAGCTTCTTGACATCCTCGAAGGGGAGCCGATCTACGTCTTCCACGAGATCGTGCACAACAAGCACGTCGTCAACAGGTTCATTGACCGTGGAGTGACCTTCGTCGAGCAGGTTGAGGATGTCCCCAAAGGGGCGATCATCGTCTTCAGTGCACATGGGGTCAGCCCTGCTGTACGTCAGGCTGCCGACGAAAGGGGCCTGACCTCGATAGATGCCACTTGTCCACTCGTCACAAAAGTACATGCCGAGGCCATCCGGTACGCGCGAAGAGGTTGGCAGATTCTTCTCGTAGGCCACGAGCATCACCAGGAGGTCATTGGAACAAGGGGAGAAGCCCCTGATTCCATACAGGTGGTTGATTCAGTCGAATCGATTGCCAGGCTCAATATTGATGATCCCACGAAACTCATCTACCTGACCCAGACAACGCTGAGCATGGATGACGCCAACAAGATCATCGATGCACTCAAGAAGACGTTCCCCGACATCAACTCTCCTCCGAGTGACGACATCTGCTATGCCACGACGAACCGACAACATGCAGTCAGAGCACTGGCGCCTGAATGCGACCTGGTCCTTGTCGTAGGAAGCGGGAACTCGTCGAACTCCGTTCGGCTCACGGAGATCGCTCAGGCATCTGGAACCAGGGCGGTTCTTGTCGACGATTGTCAGGAGCTCTCCCCCGCCATGCTCAAGGGTGTTGAAACAGTCCTCGTCACGGCAGGCGCAAGTGCCCCGGAAGATCTCGTGCAATCACTGATTCTCCGTCTCGTGGAAGATCACGGGGCCTGCATCGAACAGCATGACATCTTCCATGAAAGCGTTGAGTTCGGCCTTCCCGGCACGCTCAAGAGTTTCATGCGAAGCAGGGGTGTTGATCCCGAGGGACGGCGAATCACGATGGATGACCTGGCGTCCACGAACAGGTTCCTTGATGGACACGGCATCCCTTATCAAGTCCATGACCTTACGGTCGGCGCATCGGACTGATTCGAGCCAACGTGCATGACCGGCCACACATCTTCGATCTGGACAGGGAGAGTCTCCAGGCGATTGTTGATTCGATCGGCGAAAGGCGACACGTCACCGACCAGGTGCTCCAGTGGGTGTACAGGCACGGTGTTCTCGATGTGGAGTCGATGACCAACATCAGTGCAGGGACCAGGAAATCGCTGTCGCATTCCATTCAGTTCAAACGTGGGACCGTCATCGAGGATCAGTTGGCTTCGGATGGCACAAGGAAGGTCCTCCTGGACTGGGGCGCTGCACCGGGAAGCCTGCCGGTGCTCCAGGAGAAGCAGGCTGGAACACGTCGTTCGGAAGCTGTCATGATTCCGGCGGATTCGCGACGTACTGCTTGCGTTTCAAGCCAGGTGGGATGTCCGGTGGGGTGCACTTTCTGCGCATCTGGCATCGGAGGCCTTGATGGAAATTTGACAAGGGGCCAGATTGTCGAGCAGATACACCACCTTCGTTCCGGAGAGCAGGGCGGGCGAATAACGAATGTGGTGTTCATGGGCATGGGAGAGCCGTTGGCAAACATGGTCGCCGTCATGGATGCGATCCGAACCATGAATGCCGATTGGGGGTTCGGCATCGGGGCTCGCCGAATTACCGTTTCAACGGTCGGGCTCCCCACCGCAATCCGCAAGTTCGTCGAGTTTGAAATCCCGGTGACGCTCGCACTGAGCCTCCATGCCCCCAACGATCAACTGCGAAGAGAGTTGATCCCATGGGCCGAGTATTCAACCATTGACGAGCTGCTTGACGCAGCAAGTGAATGGTTTCACTCGACCGGACGGGAGATAACCCTGGAGTACATTCTCCTGGGCGAAGTCAACGATCGCCCAGAGCATGCCCGTGAACTTGCAGATCTCGCCTCGCAGATGCGGGCGAATGTCAACCTCATTCGGTACAACGAGGTCGAGGGCATGCCGCACAGTCGTCCTCGTGACGAGGATGTTCGCCAGTTTCAACGGATCCTTCGCGCAGACGGCATCAATTCGCACATCAGGGCAAGTCGAGGCCGGGACATTTCGGCGGCCTGCGGCCAGTTGAGGCACGAATCACACGAGCAATCCGATCAGTCCTGATCGAGGTTCCTGACAAGAGCGGCATTTGCCTGCCTCAGACGTCCATCAAGCGCCATCTCGTGAAGTTCCTGGAATATGGCAGTCCAATGTTCATACTGGTCCATGTTCAGTGCTGCAGCCTGGACCAGGTCCCGGACTGCAATGCGGACATCCCGCTCCCTGCGGGTTCCTCTCCATGCACGAGGAACAACATGCCTGGCAAGGGCAAGCATTTTCGTGGCCCAGTCGCTGGTTCGAAGATCGATCCGGAACCTCCAGCGTATGAATACGAGTTCAAATCGTGTTACATACCGTCGCTCAATGCGGTCACCCCTGCCACGCTTGATATTCAGTCGCATCCGTGTTCGCCTTCGGTGCTCTGGTCCAACGGCCATCGATGCCATGTAGATCGCATCACGAATGAGCATGGATTCGGCGATTGGAAGGATGGCCAGGCGGGTCAGCAGGTGGCCATGTTCAGCTTGGTCTGCCTGGTAGAGATTCGTAACGAGGTCTACGAGCCGTTCCGCTTCATCGTACCCTCCCCAGGAAAGGCAGCGACGGATCGCGATGACCAGGTCCTTCCTGCTTGCCAGCCCTTCTGGAGAGTCACCGAGATCCGGGGTGGCGACCAGGGCACGTTGAATGAGCCTCCTGAAGCGAGCAGCGCGTTCCAGATGCCCCGGGCCGGAGCGACGAAGCGAGTGGCCGAATCTTCGCACCAGCCTGTCGGCGTCCTCATCCAGAGGATCATCACCTGGACGACGCAATGAAGAGGGGTCCTCGGCAATGCGACGCCCGAACTCGAAGGCCTCGATCGTCCTTGCAAACCCACGTGATTCAAGCTCACGTGTTGCTCGTATCATCGCATCAACCGTCACTGGTATCAGGCCCAGTTGAAAGGCAGTCCCGACCTGGGCGATATCAGCCAGTCGCTCATTGTGGAACCTGTACCGACATCCATCTGAAAAGTCTTCAAAGATGTTCGAGCCCTCTGCCAGCTGATCCTTGAGGTAGTCGGCAAGCAATCCGATGTCTTCCCCGGCCTGCTCGAGATCAAGCTGGTCTTCAAAGAGGCCGGTGTTGATGACGGCGCTGGTTCGGCCAGGCGAAGCGACGCGAAGGTCGCAATCCGACCCCACGGCACGAAGTGTTGCTCCACGATCAAATCCCAGCAGGAGATCCGCTTCCCCGTGGGGCACCTGTGGATCGACATGGAGATTGGTGGCATCCTCTCCCCCACGCGTGTAGACAAGTTGCGACCAGGCTCTTCGGCCTGCCCCGATGGGTGTGCGGCGAGTCGTCCATTGAACGTGATAGTCCATGGCTTCACCCGCTGCTTCAAGGAGCCGCATTGCAGCACCAGGGGGAGAGCCACGGAGTCCAGCGAGGTGGACTCTCCAGGTCCCATGTTCACCATGCTTCGCCGCAGGAACAGGCAACTTGGAAGCGACATCCTCACCGTGTCGATTCGGCGCGCGTGTTCTCAGGACCTCGACCTGTTCAAGAAGTGGCCTGATGCGGCCACTGAACCGCGGAGGCCAGCGATGTGTCAGGGTGCTTGCTGAACTGGTTGTTTCTGCAGGCATGGCTTGACGTGCAGCTACGACCTCGTGCTCGGCCTGTTGGAGAGGCTGCCGAATGACGCACGCGCGGCCAGCAGGCCATATCAGTCGCTGCATGGACTGGAATCCCTGCCGATCAATGTCCGCAAGCGAAGACTCGATGAAGTTGATGTCGTACTGGACTGGGGGGCCGTCTTCAAGGAGAAGGACGCCGAGCCCCTGGGAGAGGACAAGTTCGCGGAGAATCGCAGGGAGACGATCTCGCTCGGAGAGGTTGGCACGCCTGAAGAGGACATTCCCAGAAGCGCCGGGAGGAACTGCACTCCTGGCTTTACGTTCAAGGTCATGGAGCTTGTGGGCCTGTGCAACGAGAAGTATCCGGGTGGCTCGTTCTGCTGATCCTTCGCGGATGGCCGTGGAGCCGAAACGTTCAAACCTGTGGTGGGTCCAGGTTTCAAGGTGGACAATTCGTCCATCGCCAGGTCCTGCAGTCATGCCTTGAAATTGCACCCTGATGGGTTGCGTGGTCGATGCGTCATCCTCATCTTCGGAAGCGTCGGCTTCCAGGAGCAGGTCCCCTTCCTCGGTAACCGACTCGAACAGCTGGAGAGCGATATCGGCGACAGCATGCTCCTGCGCCCGATCACCAAGGACGGGAAGAGTTGCTGAAAGCTCCTCGGGAACCGGGGGCGGAGGATCAATGAGTTGACCCTGTTTGAATGGGGAACTGTGAAGCGACTCGAGGAGGTGCGAGATCTTCCTGGCCAGCCTGGAGGGATGAAGGTCGGCGATTCCAGCCATGGTTACCGTTTCGCCATCAGGCGTCGGCGGAAGTTCGCGGCCATGGATCGCAGCCAATCTCAAATCAGCATTGCCGGATCGTATGCGTTCAGCACAGCGAAGTATCCTGGCCTCCACCAGGCCCGGGTGCGGCTCCAGGACTATGACACGCAGGCACCTGGACAGGATGCGTTCGACAGCAGAATCATCCAGTGGCTGAATCAGTCCGAGGTGGAGTGCTGGAATACGCCCGGTCATGCCGAGTATGGCTGCCAACTGTCGCAAAGAAGCCTCAGCAGGACCGACGGTAATGAATCCGACCGGCGATGGATCTCCGGGGCTGGGGAGCGCCCTGTGCGTGTTCAGTTCGAGGCGGCGGGCCATGCGAAGTGCGCCTCCGGACTCAGTCCAGCGAGGTGCCCGACTTCTTCGCCTGTCGACCCCTTCAGCACCTTCCATGGATCGATTTGGACGGAGTTCCAGGGTTGATCCAGATGCAAGCACATTTGGATTGACAATTGTGAGGGAGGGTGTTCCGTCTGCACGGCTCAGCCTCAAGCCCTGCTCGACGGCATCGCGGAGATGCTCGACGCAGGACGCTTCGATGACCGGAAACTCCGACCCAGCCGCCATCGTTGCCGGTGACCGTGCCCCGTCCGGATCCAGGACGTCCTCGATGATGCAACCAATCGCCGCACCAGGAACGCAGATGTCCTTCCCTTCATCATGCAGAAGCAGCCCGAGCGCATCGCACACACCATCCCCTGCCAGGACTGCTATGACATGCTGTTCCTTTCGAGCTTCCCAGCGAGCACGTTCCATCGCACGGGGAGCATCGGAGTTGACCAGGACTCTCAGGTGGTGCATTCGAAGAAGGTCACGAATATCCGGCTGCTGCAGATGCTCGATCAAGTCGTGAAGACTGGGTGATTCAACGAGCGAAAGAACCTGGACATTTGGAACAAACTCCAGGACGGCCTTCGCAATGGCTTCCGGGGCTGACAGGATTGCCTGGCCACGATGACGAGCCAGGTGGGGTTCGATCATGTGCTGCATTCGCGTCATGAACTCAGGCTCGTCTCGAGTTTCATCAGAGCTCGCACTGCATGAGCAAACCCGTCCTCTGCATGGTGGCCGGCAACATGATCGGCCGAAGCACGAACTTCCTCTTCAGCATTGGCCATGGCTATTCCATGCGCTGCATTCGTGAGCATGTCGACGTCATTGAGGCCATCGCCGATTGCAGCTACGCGACTTGGATCCAGTCCATTGAGCATGCAGTGATGGAGAATCATTCTCCACTTGCCGACGCCTGGGCCAAACGTCTCCACGATATGGATCGGGGAACCAATTGCATGTGACGAGGTCACGGCCCCCCACTGCTGCAGGCTTATGTCCAGGTCTGAATCACTCTCGATACGGGCGGTGACAGGACCAATATCCTTCTGCTCACCGATGCCGCCAACCCGAATGGTGTGGTCGGGATCCGGGTCGTCTTCGATCGATCTGGCGTACCTCACCGAGATGTCCATCGATTCCATCCACCACTTCGACACGGGATGCAGATGGCTGTCGCCGACGAGGAGGTAGTCATACCCGGTTTCATGGTGGTCCTTGAGTACATGAGCCAGGTGCCCACAGGCTGAAACATGTCCCACGATACGCTCGACGTCCGAGGGAGGGATCGTACTGCGATGTATCGTCTTCCCCGATTCAAAGTCGGAAAGAATGGCTCCACTGGCCCCGATCACCCCTCCCTGGTACCCAAGGGGCTTGAGAGCATGGATCGTCTCATTTCGACAGCGGCCGGTGGCAACTATGTGCTGAAGGCCCTGGGACCGCATTTGATGCATGACGCCGGCATTGGCGGTTGACACCCCTCCCTCCGGGCCGAGAAGAGTGCCGTCAAGATCAAGTGCCAGGAGGCTCCATGTACTGGTCATGTGTGGACCCTAGAACCTTGGACCCTGCAGGGCAAGGCAGCTGATGGATCGATGGACTTGAGCCGGGCGTCGAGGCAGCGTAGGCTCGACTCATGGGATCATCGACTTCCACATGGGCCACGCTCATGCATCGACTGAACGAGGGGTACCTCTATTGATGGCCCCTGCTCCGGATCGAGACCACCGAAGCCTTGCGACAACCTTGTTGCCGCACCTGAAGAATGCTTGTGAAGACCGACTTCGTGATGTCGTCTGGTTCAAGGCCGACTGGCAACGTGGGGGAGCAGCTACTGGCAGAGCACTCTGGCACGTGGACGGAAGAGATCCTGTCCAGGTCATCATCAAGATTCCCGTCGGCCCCCGAGAACTCACATGGCTGCATCGACTGCAACCTGAACCTGCAGACTTCGACAATCCAGTTGTCCCCAGGGTTCATGCAAGCGGTACGACTCTTGGCGGGTATGACCTTGCCTGGGTTGTGATGGAACGTGTCAAGCATGGGCCGCTCGGGATGCGATGGCACAAGGATCATGTGAATCGGATTGCCGAAGCCGCAGTGCTGTTCTGGACTACGGCAGACAGGTACGTCGTGGATGAGGAAACGGCCCGGTACGAGGATTGGCCGGAAATGGTTGATGAAGCACGTCGGTCGGTGCGAAGAAATGAACCCAAAGACAGTTCAGAATGGCTTCATCTGCTGAAGGTGCTTTCGGGAGGAATCGACGACCTTGTAGAACGGTGGCGCGGCAGGGATACGGATCACTGGATTCATGGAGACCTTCATTTTGCCAACGCCCTGTCCCGTACGGGACTCCAGCAGGGACCGGTCACGTTGATTGATCTCGCTGAAGTGCGTCCAGGACACTGGCTTGAGGATGCGGTCTATCTTGAGCGGCAACTCTGGGCCATCCCGGATCGACTGGTCTCATCCAAGCCTGTCAAGGCGATGGCCAGGGCTCGTCGCAATGCAGGGATGCCGGTCGTTGATCACTGGGACGAACTGGCGAACATCAGGCGGACGCTGATGGCGGGTACAGCACCGACATTCATGCGATCCGAGGGCCACCCACGGTTCTTCGAATCCTGCCTTGTTCAACTTGAACGAAGCCTGAAGGCGTTGCGGTTGCTTCGTTGAGGCTCCTGGATGCCCTGGAGCCGGCATGCCGTTGCCGCTGCAGTCGAGTCCAGATACCATGATTCCCTTCATTAAACGCACCCCCTGCTTGAAGCAGGCCCCCGGAGCATTATTACGATGGACCGCGAACGACTCAAGAATGTCCAGACATCTGATCTTACGGACGAAAAACTCAATGAGGATTTCGTGCTCTGGCTCAAGACGAAGGGCCCGACATGGCTGCTCGTCATCCTGGTCGCCATTGTCGGCTACCTGTTCATGGTCAACTGGAAACAACGGGAGGCCAGGCAGCAGAATGAAGCGTGGGTTGCCTTGTTGGACGCTCGCCTTCCGACTTCCCTTGAGGACGTCGCCATTCAATATCCGGAAATCGACACGGTTGCGCAGCAGGCCCGCCTTCGTGCGGCCAATATGTACCTTCAGTCGATCCAGCTTGGGCGTGCAATCGGATCGACGGCAGACGCAGTGGTGCCACTGACGGAAGAAGACCGGATCTTCAACCTGGACCGTGCCCACCTCCTCTACGAGGAAGTGCTTGCTGCCGACACCAACGAGCCTGGCAACACCATCCTCGTCGTTTCTTCGCTCAATGGACTGGCTGCAGTCCAGGAATGTCGCGGAGAACTTGAGATGGCACGAAGCTATTACGAACAGGCGGCCGTCAGAGCTGGAGAACGCTTCCCATTTCTTGCTGACCAGTCTGCAGCACGAGCCAGCACTGTGGGTGATTACGATCGTCTTGTCGTGATCCCTGAAACGATTCCGGAGCCACCGCCCGTTCCAGCAACGACCATCGACACGATCCCGACGATTGAAGAGATCACGAATCCCCTGAACATTCCCCTGCCGCCGGATCCTCCCGTGGAGGCCACGCCTCCAGTTGAAGGTGATGGAACTCCGTGACCGCGTCCAGTCGCGACGCAAGCGACGCATCATCCAACATCATCAATGATGGAGGCAAGGTCGACCCGCGTCGACTTGAGTCGATCTATGCCGCCAGCCTTGAGCAGGAAGGCCCGGTTACGGTCGTATTCACGCTGTCTCGAGATCTTGACAAGCGACTTGACCGATACCTCGTCGACCGAATTCCCTGGATCAGCCGAACCAAGATCCAGGACCTCATCAATGCAGAGGCTGTGACGGTCAATGATCGAGTTCCAAAGTCATCGACCCATCTCAGGAAAGGTGATGTCGTAGAGGTGCTCCTGCCCACCCCCCCAAGCAGCGACCTTCCGGCGGAAGAGTTGCCACTGGACATCCTCCATGAAGACAATGAACTCATCGTGCTTAACAAGCAGGATGACATCATCGTGCATCCGGCACGTGGCAACCAGTCTGGGACGATCATCAACGGTCTGGCCTGGCACTTCATGAACTGCAGCAGTGGAACCCTCTCTGAGGTTGGACGCGAAAAGGCCCGGCCTGGCGTAGTTCATCGACTTGATCGTCATACGACCGGGGTGATGGTTGCCGCGAAGTCGGATACGGCGCATTGGAAACTGGGCCGCCAGTTCGAGGAACGAACAACCCGGAAGCGATACCTTGCGCTCGTGCATGGGCGAGTCGAACCCAATGCGGATGTCATCGACCAGCCCATCGGGGCACACCCAACCCAGCGACAGCGGTATGCAGTTCGGCACGATCATGCTGCAAAGCAGGCTGTGACCCTGTACAGGGTTCGGGAACTCTACGAGGACTTCACCCTTGTTGAGATCGAGCTGAGAACCGGCAGGACGCACCAGATACGGGTGCACATGTCCTACCAGGGCTGGCCGATCGTCGGCGACGACTGGTATGGAGGACGCCCACTGTCCCTTGGCGACATCCTTCCCCGTTCAGCGAAGGCCGACGCGCCGAGGTCGACCCCCCTCATCGAGCGGCAGGCGCTTCACGCAACCCTGCTTGGATTCAGACATCCCGGCACGGACAAAGATGTCGAGTATGTAGCACCACTTCATGCCGACATGTTGCAGTCGATCCACATGCTCAGAGAACACTGCCTCGTCTCGGCACCGACCGTTGCAGGTACGGAGCTGGACCTGGGGGCACTCCTGGGGTCCTGATGCAGCTCAGCGTATCTTCAGGAGAAGGATCGCCGTACTTACCAGTACGACGGCAAGTATCCAGAAGCGGGCGACCACCTGGGGCTCGGACCATCCGCCGAGATGGAAGTGATGATGGATGGGTGCGCAGCGAAAGACGCGTTTCCCGCCGGTGAGCTTGAAGACTCCGACCTGAATGATCACGCTTCCAAGCTCGAAGAAGAAGACGCCGCCGATGATGAGAAGCATGGCTTCCTGGCGTATGGCCACGGCGATGAATGCGAGAAGGCCGCCAAGGGGCAGGGAGCCGGTGTCCCCCATGAAGACGCTCGCCTTCTGGCAGTTGTACCAGAGGAATCCGAGCGCAGAGCCGGCAATTGCACCCGCGAGAACCATCAACTCACCGGTCCCCTCGACGTACGGATAGAGCATGAAATGCGCAGGCTCAGGCGACCCGGCGATGTAGCAGAGAAGCATGAATGCAAGGGCTGCGATCAGCACGAGTCCGGACGCAAGTCCATCCATGCCATCGGTGATGTTGACTGCGTTGGATGTGCCGGCGATGAACAGCATCGAGATGAGAACGAATGGGATGAATCCAAGGACGATGATCGACGGCTCCAGCTCCAATCCTTCGGACCCCGGCACGTACGTTCGCATGAAGGGAAGCGTCAGCGCGTGGGAAGCATCGTTGCTCCCCCCGAGTTGATACAGGTACCAGCCGCAGAGGACGCCGATTCCAACCTGGAAGAGCAGTTTCTCCCATGCGTAGAAACCGGCCCTGGATCCCGGCGAGCGACGGGCGACAGTCAGTTTCAACCAGTCATCCACGCCGCCGACCGCTGCCAGCCAGAGCAGCACGATCAGGGACATGTGAACATACCTGTTGCCCAGATCGGCCAGAAGCAGCATCACGAGAAGTATCGAGCCGCAGATGATGATTCCACCCATCGTCGGAGTATTTCTCTTTGATGAGTACAGCAGGTTGATGTCCGCGTTGTTGAACTCGGGGTCGTCGGCAATTTTCTGCTTCAGGAGCCAACGGATGACTGGGCGGCCTGCAGCGAGGACGATTGCGAACGAGAGGACAAGTGCGAAGAAGGCGCGGAATTCCAGTTGGTAAAGCACCTGGAGAAGCGAATAACTGCCGTGTTCAGCAAGCCAATCGTCATAGGACTGGAGAAGGTTGTAGAGCATCTGGTTCCTGGGGTGCGTGCTTCAGGTTTATCGTCCGTCACCCAGTCCTGACTTCTGATTCTCTGGGACGACGCAGTTCGATGATTCGTTCCAGGGACAACCCTCTGGATGCTTTCAGGAGAACGGTGTCGCCCCGCTGAAGCATGGAGGCCACGCGAGACATGGCTTCGTCATCGACATCCTGTTCATGAATCAGCCGATCTGTCGGCCACCCGGAGGACACCAGGCCACGAACCGTGGCCTGCACATGCTGGCCGACAAGCATGACCAGGTCGATTGAATCACTGCCAGGATGTGAAGCGATACGGCGACCAAGCTGGTCATGGGAGGAATCCGCGCGATCACCCAATTCCAGCATGTCTCCGAGCACGAGCACGATTCGTGAGCCTGCCCGGGACTGGTCGAGGACAGTGTCGATTGCAGCCCACATGGAATCAGGGTTCGCGTTGTAGGACTCATCGATGAAGTCGATTTCCCCGATGATGGATCGGCGGCCACGGCCGCGGGGTGGCCTGACCTGGTCAAGCCCACGCTGGATCTCTGCGTCATCAAGACCAAGTGAACGGGCAAGGTGAATGACAGGCACGGCATTCATGGCATTGTGATGACCTGGCAGGCCGACTTGGAATATGGCCCCGTCTTCAAGCGACAGGGAGGACCCATGCATGCTGAGGGTTGACTGGTGGCCTGGCGAGTCCCCTGCTGTTCCAAAGCGATGAACCTTTGACGCCAATCCAGGAGGAAGATCGTACGGATCGTCGCGAACCCACGATGACGTACGCACATGTGGCAAAAGGGAATATTTCTCCCGGGCAACCCCCTCCTGTGATTCGAGCTCCTGGAGATGACTCTCTCCAACCATGGTGATGATGGCGTGGTCAGGCTGCGCAATGGAACCAAGGTGGTCTATTTCCCCAGGCGAACTTGAGCCCGCTTCAAGGACCAGGTACTTGTGATGTGGGCGTGCGGAAAGGATTGACAGGGGAAGGCCGATGTCGTTGTTGAAAGACCGGATACTTGCGCAGGTGGAGGCATCCTGCGAAAGAACATTCTGGAGGAGGCTTCGAGTCGTCGTCTTCCCGCAACTGCCGGTTATTGCTATGACCGTCATATCCTCGAGCCGCTGCCGCCAGTTTCGTGCCAGTTGCGCCAACGCCTGGCGGGTATCTTTCACCATGAGCACGGGAACCGTATCGCTTTCGATGGGACGTTCAACTACGACAAGCGACGCACCGTCTTCAATGGCAGATGCGACATGATCATGGCCGTCATGAGACTTGCCCTTGATCGCCACGAATGCCAGCCCTGCCGTCACCTCCCGTGAATCGATGACGATTCCTTCGATCGACTCCTCCCTGCATGCCGGGGGCTGAAGCCAGGTTCCATCCACCCATCCTGCGATCGTGTCCATGTCGATGAACTCGATCCTGGAGGGCTCATGTCGATGGAGCACTTCCATTGCAACAGCCTCATCGTCGAACGATATTCTCCGCGAGCCGACGAGTTGGAATCTCTCATGGCCCTTTCCTGCGATAACGACGACATCATCCGAGTGAGCGGACATGATGGCGTGTTCGATCGCCTGGGCACGATCGGGCTGCACGATGGTTCCCTCGGCATGGTCTGCCGGGATTCCACTGAAGACCTCTGCGAGGATCTTTTCCGGGTCCTCGTTGCGGGGGTTGTCCGAGGTCAGGGTGATCCTGTCCGCCCATCTGGCTGCAGCTGCAGCCATGCGGGGCCTCTTGGTCGCATCTCGATCGCCTCCGCAGCCGAACACGACATGCAGCCTGGATGATTCCGGCAACAGGCGACGGACATTCTGCAAAGTCGAAGAGAGCGCTGCATCGGTATGTGCAAAATCGATGAATACATGAGGCGCAGTTCGTGGGCCCTTGACTCGCTGCAGGCGTCCACGCGGGCAGGGACAGGAAGAGAGTCGTCGTTGGATGTGTTCAACCGGCACGTTGCATTTCCATGCAGCTGCAACAGCCTGAAGGGCGTTGAACAGGTTGTGCCTGCCGATCAGGGGGAGCGATGCTTCGAAGGAGCCCCAGGGGCCCTCGAATCGGCCGAGGCTGCCGCGAAGATCTTCAAAGGTGCACAGGACTCGAGCGGCGGCGCCGTCTCCGCATTCGATGACATGGCATGATGCCGCGGAAGCCATGAAGTCCCCCTGCTCATCGTTGATGTTGATGATTGCGCAGCCATCATCCGGGAGTGAGGCAAAGAGTTTCCGTTTCGAGCATGCATAGGAACTCATGTCGCCATGGTGGTCGAGGTGATCGCCTGAAAGATTGGTGAAGATGCCGATGTCGAACTCAAGTGGTTCAACACGGCCAAGATCAAGAGCATGACTTGATACTTCCATGACCGCGTGCCTGCACCCATTTCGAACCATGCGCCCCATGATTCTGCAGAGTTCAGGGGCCTGGGGCGTCGTCAAGCGTGCGTCAGTCCACTCCTCTCCATCATGGATCTCGATGCCGCTGACCAACCCACAGGGGTCGCCGGGGGATGCAAGAAGATGGCGAAGGATGAATGCGGTCGTCGTCTTCCCGTTGGTGCCTGTTATTCCAACCAGCCCGAGGTGGGAGGCGGGCATTCCGTGGATGCGGTAGGCGAGCTCTGCTCCGATTGAAGCCGGGTCGGCGCATTCCAGGCTCGGCCCGGTGCAACGTGCACAGCCTTCGGCATCACTGAGAACGATCGGCGCGCCGGCAGATTCGGCCTGGGGGATGAAGGCGCGGCCATCCACGGCATCACCCACCCGGGCAAGAAAGAGAGTCCCCGGGCCGGCCAGCCTTGAATCCTCCACGAGATCACGGACCACGATCGTTCCATCGAGGCCGTGGGGAGTGATGGGAAGACCATCAATCAGTTCTGGAATCGTGATGTGATGCGATCCATCGCGTATCACCTGGAGGCCTCCTGCCCCATGCCTGTCCATACCTGTTCATCGGTCAGAGGATGAGCATGGCATCGCCATAACTATAGAAGCGATACCCCTGCTCGACAGCCTCGGCGTAGGCAGACTTCACAGATTCCAGGTCCGCGAGGGCTGCTACGAGGGCCAGGAGTGTCGAACAAGGAAGATGAAAGTTCGTCAGAAGAGCATCCACATGGGCAAATTCATGGGGTGGAGCGATCATGAGGCTGGTCCGTCCAGCAACCGCTTCGTTCGGCAGATCTGCCGGGAGAGACTCAAGCAGGCGTGCGGTCGTCGTTCCCACAGCGATGATCCGACCGTCCCCCCCGCCACTGCGAGCCTTGATGGCTGCCAGGGCCTCGGTGTTGATGGACCAGGATTCTTCGTGCATGCGATGGTCGGCAAGGTCATTCACCTGGACAGGCAGGAAGGTGCCCGCTCCGACGTGCAAGGTGACCGAGGCCCTTTCAACCCCATCACGATGGAGCCTGTCAAGGAGCTCATCCGTAAAATGAAATCCTGCTGTTGGCGCAGCTACGCTTTCGGCCATGCGGCTATCTGCATACACGGTTCGGTACCAGTCCCGGTCACTGGAGTCGGCAAACTCGTCTCCTCCGCGAGCCCGAATGATGTATGGAGGCACTGGAGTGTGGCCAATGGCCTCAAGAACCGTATCCTCCGAAGGGCGGACAAGCCAGCATTCATCTCGACGTTCGATGAGCGTGATCATGCCCTGGCCGCTTGAAGGGCCGGACAGTCTCACCTCCTGGCCAGCGCGAAGTTTGCCGTTGCTCTTGAGCATGACCAGCCATTCACTGCCCTTGGCTTCAAGATACAACCCTTCCACCTTGCCGCCCGTATCTGCCCTGGCCCCCAGCAGACGGGCAGGGATTACCGACGTGTTGTTCAGGCAGAGCAGGTCGCCAGGCACAAGGTACTCGCCGATGTCTGAGACCAGGCGATGTTCGATGGTTCCCGACGAGCGAGCAAGCACAAGCATGCGAGCGGTGTCACGAGGCCTGGCCGGTTCCCTTGCAATCAAGGATTCCGGAAGTTCATATTCGAGATCAGATCGCAGGAGGTGCATGCAGCAGTGTATCACCAGAGGGAGTGGTTCAATATTCTCTGTACAATGATGCTCTTGGGCAACTGTTGGTCATGATGCAGAGATTCCACGGGAGCAGGTCGCATGCCACACATTTCACCCATAGATCCAATCGGTCCTGCGTGGAATCGCATGGTCCTGATCCTGTTCAAGCCCTTCCAGTTCAAGAAGTGGCTGCTGCTGGGGTTCTGCGCCTTCCTTGCGCAGTGCGGCGAAGGTGGCAGCAGCCAGGTCCAGATTCCAGATCTCGGCTCTGGGCCGGGAAGCCGGGGCGGCTTTGTCGATGGCGATTGGTTTGCCCAGAACATGACCACTGTGGTGCTCGTGGCCATTGCCGCACTGCTCCTCGTGGTCGGATGCGTCCTGCTCATCACATGGCTCAACAGTCGTGGCAAATTCATGCTCATCGATGGCGTCGTCAAAAATCGCGGCGCTGTTTCCGAGCCTTGGCGAGAGTATCGGCCTGAGGGCAACAGCCTCTTCCTTTTCCGGATCTGCTTTGGCCTGCTTGCATTCGCAGCAGGGGCCTTGATCGTGCTTCTTGGGCTGGCCATTGCCTCTCCGGACATCAGCGACGAGAAGTTTGAACTATCCGCCACAGCAGGACTGGTGATCGGTGGTTCGCTCATGCTCCTCTGGTTGCTGCTGGTCAGTGCAATCAGTTTCTTTCTCAGAGTCTTTGTCGTGCCCACCATGTACCTCAAGAGAGTGCGGGTCATGGAGGGGTGGAGGGTTGCCTGGGGTGAGCTTGGACGGAACCATGTGGGTTCGATACTGCTCTTCTTCCTCATGCTGTTGGTTCTGGGGATGGCAGCAGGCGTCGTTGGCATGTTCATTTTCTGCCTGACCTGCTGCCTGGCCATGATTCCATACGTGAGCAGCGTCATCTTTCTGCCGATCATCATCTTCTTCGAGGCCTATGTTCTTGAATACATCCAGCAGCATGGGGAAGGGTGGAGTTTCTTCCCTCGACTCTGCAAGGGGTGCGGGTATGACCTCCAAGGCCATGACGCGTCCGGCGCCTGTCCAGAGTGCGGGCGAAGCATCGTCGAATGCAGGTGGTGCGGGTATGACCTGCAGGGGCATGATGGGTCGGGCGAGTGCCCGGAATGCGGCAGAAGCCAGGCCCCTGATCCGGGAGGCGGGCCGATGGACTTAAACGATTTGGCGGGCGATGCAGGGTAAAATGACAGGAGCAGTCCGAGGACTGCCCCTGGCATCGACTGCCTGATGTGTCCATGGACATCACACCGCGTGACATCTGTAGTTTGACGTAACTGTCGTCGAATCCTGACCGCCGGACACACTCGGCACAGATCTGACGGATCTC
>JABABM010000031.1 GCA_014238205.1 Phycisphaerales bacterium
GGAACCTCGCCGTAGTCTGCGCCTGCCAGGGACCCGGAGCCAACAACCTGCTCAACGGCCTCGCTGACGCCGCCAGTGACCGCCTGCCCGTCCTTGCCATCACCGGCCAGGTCGAAAGTGACCGCATCGGCTCCGGCATGCCGCAGGAATCGAGCCAGCTGAAACTCTTTGATGACATCGCGATCTTCAATGCGGAAGCCCGCACACCCGAGAACCTGATGGAAATGCTGCACCTGGCCATCAACGCGGCCCTCTCCCGCCGAGGCGTGGCACACATCTCCATTCCCTCGGACGTGATGCTCCAGAAGGAGGTCCCCTTCCCGCTGCCCGTCCCGGTCACCGACCATGATGCGGCCGTCGTACCAGGCGATGATGTGCTCGACGCCGCAGCTGCTGCGATTGATGCAGCCAAGCGGCCGATGATCCTCTACGGAGAAGGTGCGCGATGCGCCGCGGAGCAGGTCGTCGCCCTGTCTGAGAAACTCCAGGCACCACTGATTCATACCACGCGTTCCAAGGACATCATTGACAACAACCACCCGAATGTCCTTGGCGGCATCGGCATCATGGGCGCCCACCCCTCGAACCATGCGCTCCACGAAGGTGATCTGCTGATCGTCGTCGGCTGCAACTTCGCCTGGCGAGCCTTCTATCCAGCGGGCGTGCCAATCGTAAAGATCGACCGGGATCCGATTCACCTGGCAACCCACGTGCCCGTGACGCACCCGGTGCTGGGCAATGCAGATGTCTCGGTGGAAGGCCTGCTCAGCCGCGTCGAAGCACGCGATGATGACTCCTTCCTCGTCAAGTCCCGCAAGCCGCTCGTGAAGATGATCGACGAGTACACCTTCAAGGCCAAGAAGACCAAGCCGGGCAAACCCGTGCACCCCGCCGCAGTCATCGACGCCATCACCAAGCACCTCACGGACGATGCCATCGTCTGCGGTGACTCGGGTTCGACCACGATCTGGTTCAACAACATCGCCAGGCTCAACGGCCGCCAGCGATTTCTCTGGAGCGCAAATCTCGCCACCCTTGGCGGCGGCATGCCGCAGGCCATCGGCGCCTCCTTCGCCGCACCGGACCGGCAGATCGTCATGATCGCCGGTGATGGTGGCTTCCAGATGTCGATCCAGGACCTGGTGACGGCGGCCATGTACGAACGGCCCATCAAGTGCTTCGTCCTGAACAACGGCTGCTACAAGTTCATCGAGTTCGAGGAGGCCAGCCATGATGGCAACGTGGCCTCGGGCACGAAGTTCCTCAACCCGGACTACGCGGCCCTGGCCGAGTCCTGCCACTGCAAGGGTCTCTCGGTGAGCGAATATGACGACCTGCTGCCGGCCATCGAGGCGGCCTTCGCCCACGATGGTCCTGTCGTGGTTGACTGCAATGTCGATCCCGAGGCGTTGCTGATTCCCCCGGCGGTCACACCGCACATGGCGGCCAACTACGTCAAGAGCGAGATCAAGAGTTGGTTCACGCCACCATCGGATGACGCCAAGCGCCTCGAGAAACTCGCCGCCAAGCACAAGGGTGAGTGAGGCTGCTCCCCGTACACATCTTCAGGATGCGCTGCTGGTCGCAGGGAGAAGTAGTGCAAGCAGGAACGGGACGACGAGCAAGCCGACGAGAACGATGATGAGGATGATGGCCCACAAGGGGAGCTTGTTCCGTGATTCCGACATGGTGCTTGCATCTTACTCCTGTTCGAGCGACTCCAGTTCCTCGATGATCTCTCGAAAAGAATCAAACTCGTCAGAAGGCGCCTTGGACTGTTGCACGTTTGAGCGGGGGGTTGTGGGAAGCCTAATCAGCCTTCATTCATTCGCTTGACCAGGCGATCCGCTTCATCTCGGTCGGTATTGCCAGTGTAGGTTACTACCCTGCTCCTTCAAGACCAAGGTGCGCCACCGGAGAGGATGATCCAGCCCACGGTCACCCCCAGGGCCATGAGAATCAACACGAGGATGAACTGGAAGAGCCAGAAGCGTTCTCCCTGCGCCTCCCGCCGCTTCATCTGCCTCCAGTCCCAGCGGACGATCAACCCGATGATCAACGCTCCAAGGATGGCATTCGGGACCAGGGCGTACTTCTTGATGGGCCAGTCCATGGCCCATGCAAGCATGGCGATCACCTCGAGGATGAGAATGAACACGAGGAAGATGTTCCAGGCGGCCCGGGATTTTTTCGGCTGCTTCATGAGTCACTCCTTCTTAAGGTTCAGGCCTGAGAACATTTTCTGCAACCATGTCGCCTTCTGCGTCACCATGTCCGGGCTGTCGCGTTCCCCGACGAGCCCCATGTCACCGCACCACAGGTCCTCCGGATCCGCCATGAGCATTCCTTCCGGCACAACGTTGAACTGGGCTCGGACATCCTCGAGTGGTTGTTCGAGGCAGTCGGACCAGTCGAACCCGAGCTCAAGGAAGTTCGTGTTGCATTTGCCGCCACGCTCATGCGCGCCGATGACGATGTCGGGCTTGAACTGGTTCCGCCACATCGGAAGCGACTTGTCGAACTGCAGGCCTACCTGGAACTGGGCCACGTACGCGATCAACGCCTTCCCGAGGTCCATGTTCGACAGCGCGCCATCGAAGGCGATGATGCACGTCTCGCCCAGCGGCGTCGTCGGATACCCCTCGAGTACATGGTGAATGTCATGGACCTTCAGCCCGTTGGAGAACGGGGCATGCGACGTTCCCGGCAACGGAAACTTGTTGTCGTCGTAGTACCTGATCAACTCCTTGGCGAAGATGCCGTCATCCAGATCCCGGTATCCCTCGTACTGGGCAAGGACCTTCTTGTCACCATCCATGTGCAACGGCCCCTCGGCGAACTTGAGTGTCAGTCCCGCCAGCGATCGGCCAGCCAGCACCGTGCTCGGTCGCAACATGCAGATCGTCAGTTCCATGACCGCGTTGTGGCAGAGCTTATGAAGTTCCTTGGCGAACTTCCTGTTGAATCCAAACTCGCTGCCGAGCCGGGCGAACACGTCGATCCTCGTCTCCTTGTGCTCCTCTTCGAGAAACGGCAGGATGCCCGCCATGTTCATGACTTCCTGCCGGAGTTCTTCATCAACGATCTTGTCGGCTGCATCGGTGATGGTCCCCTCGACCTGGTCGACATCGATCTCGGACTGGAACAGGTGTCCGGACATCGCATGCAACGTGGCCTTGTGGACTTCATGCAGATCCAGCGTGCCATCGGCGGTCGCCACGCACTTGAGCATGCTGAGAATGTCCTCAGCCTGCTGTCCACGAACCTCAAGGATCTTCTTCATGGTTGTCCTCTCCATAGCTGAAACTTGATTCGACTCATACGTTGAAGAGGATATGCGCCACGTCACCGTCCTGCATCACGTAGGACTTGCCCTCGCTTCGCATCTTGCCGGCTTCCTTGATGGCCTTCTCGCTGCCCAGGTCGAACAGTTCATCGCAGTGGTAACACTCGGCCCGGATGAAACCTCGTTGCAGGTCCGAGTGAATCGCCCCAGCCGCCTCGGGCGCCGTGGCACCATGCGGTATGGACCAGGCACGGACTTCCTTCTCTCCCGCCGTATAGAACGTCGTCAGACCCAGCAGTTCATTGCAGCCCCTGGCAAAGGCCCCCAATGCTGATTCCGCGATGCCCATTGATGCAAGCATCTCGTCCCTGTCCGCCGCTTCCAGTTCGGAAACCTCCGACTCAAGCGTTGCACAGAGGTGCAGGCTCGGGGCACCCTGCCCTGCAGCGTGATCACGCACTGGTCCTGCATCCGAGCCTTCAAGATCATCTTCAGCGACATTCGCCACGTAAAGCATCGGCTTGGCCGTCACCATCCCATAGGACCTGAGAATCCCGACCTGGTACTCATCCCAGGTGCCCTCGCGGATGGGTCGCTCCTCCTCGAGCATTCCATGGACCAGTTCAATGACGGCAAGACGATCCTTCGCCTCCTTGTCACCACTTCGAACACTGCGCCTGGCCTTGTCGAGGACACTTTCTGCAACCACGAGATCGGCCATGATCAGTTCGGCCTCCATGATGGAGATATCCGTAGCAGGATCATGTCCTTCGCAGCACATGACCACGTGGGCAACGGCATCAACCTCCCGAATGCTGGCGAGCACCTGATTGAGCTGCCCGCCACCTCCACCAACGGCGACTCCGGGAATGTCAACGACCTGTACCCGTGCCGACACGATCTTCTCCGGCGGGATGAATGTTGCGATCTTGTCCAGGCGTGGGTCTGGAATACTGGCCATTCCCACGTTCGGGGTCATCGAGCCGACCTGTACCGGAACGGAGTGCGCCGTCAGCGCCGTGAACAGCGTAGACTTCCCGACCCCCTGCATTCCAATGATTCCGCATTCCATCGCGTCTCAGGCTCCCCGTACCGCGCGGACAACGGCGCAACGCGATGCTGCATGTCCCGTCCTGGCGTTTCGCCCAGTCGAAATGATCTCCACCTGCTGAAACCCATGCTCCTGCAGGTTCGTGACAAGTCCATCCTGAAGCATGGCCCCCCCGATGCAGCGGAACCAGTCGTCAATGTTCGTCCGCACCTCCATCTCGATCGCTTCGGCCAATACGATTTCGGCGAAGCAGAGTCGACCGCCGGGCTTGAGTACCCTCGCAATCTCGGCCATGACGGCATGCTCATCAGGAGACAGGTTGAAGATGCCGTTTGCCGTTACCACGTCGAGATGGTCAGCCGGAAGTGGAATCGTCTCTGCACGGGTGCAGAAGATCTCGGTCTCCTCGAAGCCAGCCTCGGCCAGGTTCTCGGTTGCCGTGGCAACCATGGACCGGGAGCCATCAAGGCCGGCCAGGCGTTCGGGAGTTCCAAACCGCCTCGCGTAGAGACAGAGGTCCAGTCCAGCGCCACAACCAAGGTCCAGGAGTTTCTCCCCCGGTGCCAGTTCAACGGCAGCCTGCGGATTGCCTGCACCGGTAAACGACGCAGCACATGCTGCCGGAAGCGCATCGAGCTCGGCCGGGTCATAGCCGACTGCCTCGGCAAACTCCCGCCCGACTGGGAAGCCGTGCGACTCCCCAGGCGATTCGGCAACGCAGCCATAGCGATCGAAGACCGCATCACGGATCTCCTCGGGTCCCATGTCCGAAAGCGATCGTGCCGAAGCGTCCATGGTCAGGCTGATGGCTGGGGTGTTGTTCGAAGGTAGGGCTTGATCTCCGTGAAGCCGGCGGGGAACAACTCCTGGGCTTCCTCGTTCGTCACCGAAGGCACGATGATGCAGTCATCGCCATGCTGCCAGTTGGCCGGCGTTGCCAGCTTGTGGCTGTCAGTGAGTTGCAGTGAATCAATGACCCTGAGCAGTTCATCGAAGTTGCGACCCGTGCTGGCCGGATAGGTCAGCGTCAGCCGGACTTTCCTGTTGCTGTCGATGATGAAGACGCTTCGAACCGTGAGGGTGTCATTGGCATTCGGGTGGATCATGTCATAGAGATCCGACACCGTGCGGTCTGCATCGGCCAGCAGAGGGAAGTTCAGGGCTGTACCCTGCGTCTCCTCGATGTCGCTGGCCCAACCGTGGTGATCCTCGATTGGATCAACACTCAGGCCCATGCACTTGACGTTCCGACGATCAAACTCGTCCTTCAGTCTCGCAACCGTCCCGAGTTCCGTCGTGCAGACCGGGGTGTAGTCCTTGGGGTGTGAGAACAGGATGACCCAGCTGGCACCAGCCCATTCATGGAAATTGATGGTGCCTTCAGTGGATTCCTGCGTGAAATCGGGTGCGATATCGCCAAGTCGAATAGCCATGTCTTGCTCCTACGCTTCCTCGTGTCCAACCACGACCTCCTGGCCGTGAATGGACCAGTCTAGCCGATAGAGGGTCTCCAAGCCGACTCGAATGCAAGCAGCTATGCTGTCAGCCTCATGAATGATGGTGCCGATCAAACCCGGTCTTTGAAGATCCTCGTTGTCGAGGACACATTTCTCATCGGGGTCCAGTTGAAGAAGGACCTTGAGTCGCTCGGTCACCACGTCATCGGCCCGGCAGCAAGTGTCCAAAAGGCCCATGAACTGATCGAACGTGAACAGGTCGAAGCTGCCGTGCTCGACATCAACCTTGGCCACGAGGATTCCTACCCCATCGCCGGGACGCTGCATGGCAGGAATATCCCGTTCCTCTTCATTACCGGCTACAACGAGTTGACAATCACCGGCAGCGAGTTTGAAGGAAGAGCACTGCTTCGAAAGCCGATCCTGCTCAGCGAACTTGAGGAATCACTGGTTACGTTGGCGAGCCCGTAGCATTCGCGATCGGTCTCAGTCCTTGCCCGCGACGGTTCCATCGAGGTAGATCACCCACAGAAGATCGTCGTCTGTTCCTGGTTCACCATCAGGACCGATGCTCCTGACACGACAGAACTCCGTTGTCCCCCCCTCATCATCGCGAATCGCGACTGCGGAGAACTCGATCGTCATCGGTGCACCCCATGGATCCGAAAGATCCGATACGGCTGCATCGTTCAACAGCGAATCTGCATGATCAACCGGCGAACCCGATTCCATCAAGAGCCATCGTGCCGGCAGAGAGCCGGCGACAGCCTGCACGACTTCGTCTGCCTGGTCTCGAGACGTCTCGCCCTTTGAACGCTGCATCGGGTTCCTGCCTCGCGTCGATTTGGAAATGCCGAAACGGCGATCCTCGATATCCTGCGGATACATGTTGTTCGACACGTAGGCATCGGCGATCTGGAGATACGGGTCGAGCTTGACCTGCACGATCGGACGCTCACGCACGAACATCTTGCTGACCTTGTCCTTGTTCTGGGACCAGATCTCTGCAGGAATCGTGATCAGTTCGGTCGAATCATCGTCGTAGGTCAACTCCAACGGCAGGGGCATCGGCAGGCCGCCGACATTCCGGAATGTCACGATGTTGAACGTCCAGGGAAGTTCGAGCAACTGGTCCTCGTCGTCTTCCAGGTCCTCAAGAAAAGACTGGTACCGACGACGATCACCAGGCGTGACTTCAAGTTCATCAAACTCGTTGTAGAAGTCCAGCAGCTGCGGGTAGAGATCGGTTCGCCGGGTGATTCCCTCGTTCCGCTGCTTCGAAAGGCTCTCGGGTTCCTCATCACGTTCCGCCAGGTCAAGCGGCTGATCGACGTCGGGATCCATCGTCCGGGGGGTGAATCGCTCGATGCGCTCGACCGCGATGTCGACATGGTCCGTCGTGTAGAACCAGCCTCGCCAGAACCAGTCCAGGTCGATCCCGCTTGCATCCTCCATGGTGCGGAACAGGTCCGCCGGCTCAGGTCGTTTGAAGCCCCACCGCGTGGCATAGAGGCGGAAGGCGTGGTCGAAAAGTTCACGTCCAAGGACCGTCTCGCGAAGCAGATTCATGGCCGTCGCGGGCTTTGCATAGGCGTTGTTGCCGAACTGGAGAATGGACTCGCTGTTCGTCATGATCGGCACCTGGCCGAAGGATCTCATGTACCCGGTAATGCGATCCGGTTCTCCACGGCGGGACGGGTAGTCCTCTTCCCATCGTTCCTGCGTAAGAAACTGGCAGAAGGTATTGAGGCCCTCGTCCATCCAGGTCCACTGCCGCTCATCTGAGTTGATCATCATCGGGAACCAGTTGTGCCCGACCTCGTGGATGATCACCGAGATGAGCCCGTACTTCGTACGTTCCGTATAGGTTCCATCCTCCTCGGGACGAGGTCCGTTGAAACAGATCATCGGGTATTCCATCCCCCCAACGGGTCCATTGACAGAGATGGCAACCGGGTAGGGATACGGGAATGCAACTTCCGAGTAGACCTCGACGGTCTGGGCGACTGCATGCGTCGAATACCGGGACCACAGGGGTTCGCCCTCGTTGGGGAAGTACGACATGGCCATCGTGACGTTGTCACTTCCTGGAACCGGGACTCCCCAGGCATCCCAGGCGAACTTCGGTGAAGCAGCCCACGCGAAGTCACGCACGTTCACGGCCTTGAAACTCCATGTCTTCTCGCCGGTCGCCTCGAGAGATTCATTGGCCAGCGCCTCCTCCGGCGTGATCACGAGGATCGGCTCATCCGAGGTACGTGCCTCCCGGAAGCGGAACTGTTGTTGACTTGTCAGGACGCGTGCCGGGTACTGCAACTCTCCTGTTGCAGCCACGACGAACGTATTTGGCACGGTGATATCCACCTCGTAGTCACCGAACTCAAGGGTAAACTCGCCACGGCCGAGGAACTGCTTGTTCTGCCAGCCTGCGTAATCGGTGTAGGCGCAGAGCCGAGGGAACCACCGGGCAATTTCGTAGATCGCATTCTCCGTATCGGAAAACCATTCGTAGGAACCTCGTCCACCGATCGTGTGGGGGACGATGTTCGCCTCCCAGTCGATCTTGAACGTGTAGCTCTCTCCGGGCTTCAGCGGTTGTTCCAGGTCGATGCGCATCATGGTGTCAACGACGGTATGTGGCAGCGGCCTCTCCCTGGAATCCTCGACTCGCTTCACTTCGACTCCGCCCTGGAACTCCTTGCGATCATTGATCGACTGCAGCCAGCGAATCGACTGGGTGCCCTCGAGGTTCGGCGCAGGTTCCCGCAGTCGCCCGGTACTGTCCTCGCGAAAACGATTCTGGTCCAGTTGCACCCAGAGGTACTCGAGCGTATCCGGGCTGTTGTTGTAGTAGGTGATCGACTCGGAACCGATCAACCGGTGCAGGTCGGCATCAAGCGTGACCTCGATGTCGTAGTCGACCTTCTGCTGCCAGTAATCGGGGCCGGGAGCACCGCTTGCACTCCGGACACGCCCGGGCGTTGGCAGCAACTCATCCAGCTGGCGAAAGCGATCCGGGTCCGCATTCTTCTCCGGCTGCATCCATGGTGTCTTGGGGTCGTGAACGTCCCCCGGGTGCCTCCCGTGGATGTCGTGCGCCCACGCGGCAGGCATGGACAGCCAGCAAAGGCACAGGAAAGCAATGCAACGCAGCATGGATGGCTCCTTCTCTCGAGGAAGGGGCCATCCTACGCGATCCACCACTCCTTGACTCATCCCCCAGGCGCTGGAGCTAGAATCGCTTCTGGAAGGACGGTCCCATGACGACGCGCCGAGAATTCATCCAGACCACCGCGGCCACCGGCCTCGTCGCCTCACTCCCAGGGCTGGGTTCCACGATTGCAAGCGCCGCGCCGCCCCCGACTTCCACCGCGCCCCTCGCTCGACCAAGGCCCATGGCCGCCAATGAGCAGATTCGATGCGCCGTCATCGGCCTCCGCGGCCGTGGAAACAACCATGTCGATGCACTCCAACGACTTTCCAATGTCAACGTCGTCGCCCTCTGTGACTGCGACCGGACCATTCTCGATTCCCGGGCAGCCGCCTTCGAGAAGGCACAGGGTCGGAGCATCGATGGCTTCGTCAATTACAGGCAACTGCTTGAACGTGATGACATCCACTGCATCAGCATCGCCACACCCAATCACTGGCATGCACTCATGGCGGTGGAAAGCTGCCGCGCAGGCAAGGATGTCTACGTCGAGAAACCCGTGAGTCACAACATTGGTGAAGGACCTCATCTGCTTGCAGCAGCCCGCGACGAGTTGCGCATCGTGCAGACTGGTACCCAATCACGATCGACGCAGGCCATCATCGATGGAATCAAGTGGGTGCACGATGGGCACCTGGGTGACATCGTGCTTGCACGCGGGCTCTGCTACAAGCCGCGGCAGTCCATCGGGTGCGCCCAGGAGCCGCACGAGGGTCCCGAATCACTTGACTTCGATCTCTGGACCGGCCCGGCGGCGATGCAACCCCTGCGTCGGCCCAAGCTCCATTACGACTGGCACTGGGACACGAACACCGGCAATGGCGACATCGGGAACCAGGGAGTCCACCAGGTCGACATCTGTCGATGGGCTGTCGGAGCACGGGCCATGCCTCGTCGCGTGGCTTCCATCGGTGGGCGCGTCGGGTACGAGGACTGTGGCAACACCCCCAATACGCAGGTTGCATTCTTTGACTATGGAGCAGCCCCGATCATCTTTGAAGTCCGAGGCCTTCCCCACGACAAGGATGCCCAGCGGACCAACTGGGGAGGTGGAATGGACACCTACATGGGGCAGCGCATTGCCGCCCTGGTCCACTGCACGAATGGAACCCTGGTCGTCACGCACAGCCGGACATGTGATGCGCTCGACCTGGAGGGCAACCTCGTGAAGCGCTTCGAGGGTGGTGGAGATCACTTCGCAAACTTCATCGAAGCCGTCCGTTCACGTGATCCCGGCGACCTCAATGCAAGCATCCTCGAGGGCGTGCGGTCCAGTGATCTCTGTCACCTGGCGAACATCGGCCACCAGGTTGGAACACCCGGCACCGCTGCTGATGCCATGGACCTTGCGGGACAGAACGAGCACTTCGCGGACGCTGCAGATCGAATGCTCCAGCATCTGCAACGCAACGAGGTCGACTGCAATGGTGAGGCATTGACCATCGGGCCATGGCTGGACATCGATCCCGTCAAGGAACGCTTCACGAACAGCGAGGCGGCGAACACCCTGATTGCACGGGATGGTCGCCCCCCGTACACCTTCCCGAGCCTGTCCTGAGCCTGTCATGACATGCCGCCCCATACCGGTACAATCGCCGGTCCCTTGGAGGGTGATTCATGGCAGAGGGCGAACAGAAGGCACGATCAATCGCAGACGCAGCGCTTGCCCTTGAAGGCGAGATGCGGGATCTCTTCATCACCTCCGCCTGTGGTGAGAATGCAGGCCTCATTGCAGAGGTCCGTGCCCTGGTTGAAGCCGGGCCAGAAGACATCGCATCCGCACAAACCATCGCTCCAGTTGCCAAGCCGCCAACCTCCTTCGGGGAAACACATCCCTCGAAGATCGCGCATTTCACGATTCGACGGGTCATCGGCTCCGGCGGCATGGGCACCGTCTACGAGGGTCTCCAGGACAACCCTCGTCGCAAGGTCGCCATCAAGGTCATGCGAAGCGGCGTCACCTCGCGGACGGCCCAACGACGCTTCGCCTTCGAATCGCAGGTGCTGGCCCGCCTGCATCACCAGGGCATCGCCCAGATCTACGAGGCGGGGACGTGGGACGATGGCAGCGGCGGTGTGCCCTGGTTCGCCATGGAATACATCGTCGGCTCGAAGGAACTCAATGACTATGCCAACGCCAAGAACATGGGAACACGGGATCGTCTCAAGCTCTTCTCCAAGGTCTGTGACGCTGTAAGCCATGGACACCAGAAGGGGATCATTCATCGCGACCTGAAGCCCGGCAACATCCTCGTGGATACCAATGGCCAGCCGAAGGTCATCGACTTCGGCGTTGCACGGGCCACGGACTCGGACATGGCAGTCACAACGTTGCAGACCGATGTCGGCCAGTTGCTGGGAACGGTGCAGTACATGAGTCCGGAGCAGTGCGAGGCCGACCCGGACCTGCTCGATACTCGAAGCGACGTGTACTCACTGGGCGTCATCCTCTACGAACTGCTCTGTGACGCCCTCCCCTACGACCTTGAGAGCGTGCCGGTCTTCGAGGCGGCACGTGTCATTCGTGAACAGGCACCGGGCAGGCCCAGCACGATTGATCGCACCCTCCGTGGTGATGTCGAGACCATCGTCATGAAGGCCCTGCAGAAGGATCGCGACCACCGATACCAGTCGGCCCATGAACTGCAGCGGGACATCCAGCGTTACCTGGACAACGAGCCCATCGAGGCGCGTCCCCCGAGCATCACCTACCAGTTGAAGATCTTCGCCAAGCGGAACCGGGCGGTCTTCGTCTCCATCACCTCCATCGCCGCGGTGCTCGTCATCGCGACGATCGTCAGCATCGGTCTGGCCATCAGCGCAAAGCAGAGTGAAGCCGCGGCGGAAGCTGCTCGCGAGGAGGCGACAGCCAGTGCCCAGCGCGCCGAGGCACTCAGGGATGAAGCACTTGAAAGCTTCAACATGCTGCTGATGACCTCGGAACTCACCGAGGATCTCCTGGCACTTGGTGCTCCACGCAATGCCCAGGGCCGCACGATGTCCGTACACGACATTGCCCTGCGGGCGACAGAGGAGATTACGGAACGCTTCAGCGACATTCCCCACCTTGAAGCCCCTGCACGCAGGGCCATCGGGATGCTGCTTTGGGAGATGGGTGACCTGAAGAATGCCGAGACACAACTGGTTCGATCGATCGAGGTCTTCAACGGCCTTGATACGAATGCACGAGCGCTGGAACACATCCAGACCGCCGTCGCACTCTGCAAGGTGCTCAGGGACAAGGGGGACTACGACAGGGCCAGGGAACAAGCCCAGGCGATCCTCGATCTGCCCTATGCCGAGATCATCGGCCATGACTCGGAGGAGATGCTCGGAGCCAGGGCCATCCTGGGTGATATTGCAACACTCACACTGAAGGGGGACTTCGTCCAGTTGCGCAGGGAGGTCATGGCAGGCGTGGAAACCGGTGGAAAGGTCTCGCGTGAGTTCGAGCTGGGAGCGCAGGTTGATCTTGCCGAGGCACTCTTCTACAAGCACCTCTTTTCCGGCGATGAGGAACGAGCACAGGCACAGTATCTCCAGGAAGCAACGGATCTCATCGAAACGGCAAATCAAGCAGCAGAAGTGGAACTTGGACACATGCACCCGATCACGATCCAGGCTCGTGGGAGCATGATCAACTTGGCCTTCCATGAATCCATGGAGACGCTCGACTTCGATGGCATCAAGCCGAGTTTCCAGCAGTTACTTGACGACTGCCGCAATGTTTTCGGCCCAGACCACGTGAAGACCGCCGCCGCGGCAACTTCGCTTGGTTTCATCCACGTCTATACAAGCAATGAGAACGAGTACGCCAAGCAACTGCTGACCGAGGCACTCGAGATCTACGAGAAGCTCGGGGGGACAGGTCCAGGAGTCGCAGCGGCTGAGGAATACCTCGGGATCGTCTACATGCGTGAAGGTCGACTGGTGGAGGCCGAAGCTCTGCTTCGCAAGTCCGTGGACACGTACGAAGAGTTGTACGGTGAAGAGACGATGTCCGTCGTCAATCTCAAGGCAGCCCTGGCGATGGCACTGTTGTCCCAGGGAAAGTTCGAGGAAGGCGAACCACTCTGGGAATATATCGTTGACATGCTCTCAACAGGAGAAGCGGGGTCGTCAGCAGCACAGGGTGTCTTTCGCATGCGGATGGGCCGCGCCTACGCCTACATCGGATTTCAACAGGACGGTGTTGACGAGGTCATCCAGGAACTGATCGACGACATGGTTGAAGCAAATGGTCCTGGCGATCCAGTCACACTCAATACAGCCATGGGATTGTGCAGGACGTATTATTTCGGTGGCGGTGGCTGGCAGGCAATCGAGATCCTTGAATCGCTTCTCAAGCAAGCCCGCCCTGCTCTGCCACCAACCGATACGACCTTGCTCACGGCAGAACTTGTCCTTGCAGAGGGATACCTGGAGTCTGGTCAATACGAGCAGGCCGATGAACTGATCGAGCGGTTGATCCCAATGACGATCGAGGCATTCGGCGACTGGGATCGAAACGCCATCAAGGTCCAGGCAATGAAGACCAGGAACCTCGAGTACCAAGGCCGAATAGATGAGGCCATCATTCATGCTGCCGATCTTCATGAACGCCTCTCCGGCGAGCTTGGAGCAGGAGATGAGCAGACGGTGAAAGCTGAGGCAATGTTGAACTCGCTCCTTGTCGACGCTGAGCGGTGGAACGACGTTGACGCGATCATGGCCGCCAGGCGGGCACGATGGCAGCACGACCCCGATGAACTGGTGGCGTTCGCCGAGATGATCATTCACAACGGAAGCGAACCCTACAAGGAGCGATACCTCGACCTTGCCCTTGATTCGGCCCGACGCGCCGTTGCCATTCTTGGAGAAGATGAGCCCGAAACGACTTTTACCCTGGCCAATGTGCACCTGGCACGTGGCGAGCACGCCGAGGCGGCCAGGTGGCTTGAAACAACCATCTTCAATGCGGGCGAAAAGCACGAGGACATCGAGACCTACCAGGAGACGCTGGGTGGAGTTCATGAACTCATGACGACCACACGGGAGAGTGCAGAGACCCCCTGAAGCCCCCCTGCCAGCGACCACTAAAAACACTCGATCCTTCGAAGGCTCCGCGGCCGATAGAAGGTACAGGCAGTATGCTGGTCACTTGGAGAACTCCCTGGTGCCAAGGAGCAGGCGATGTTGGAGAGCATCCTCAAGCGAAAGCGTGATCTGATGGGCTGGACCGGGGTCCTGGCCATCGTGGTCTCCCTGTTCTCCGACGCCTTCTACCCCGGAGCAGATGTGAACCTGCGTTTCTTCCTGCTCGCCGCCGGGCTTGGCCTGGTCTGCCTGGCTCTGCCAAAGAGCGTATGGCCGAATTTCGGCTCCTGGTGGACCGCGGATTGATAGAGCGACGAATGCCCCGGAGCCTCGCCTGTCTCCTTGCAGTACTGGCTGCTTTCCTGCCAGGTTGCAACTCCAGAAACCAGGTACAACCACCCGGGTCGGAATTGCTTCAGCAGCGGGACATGCTCAGGACCAGGGCGTTGCAATCAACCAACCCGCTTCCAAGCATGGAATCGATCGAGCAACGAACTGTACAGAGCGGCAGCGGAACCGTGACACTGCAGGTCTACTACCCCGGCGGGCAGGATCTGCCCGTCGTCCTGCTCATCCCGTCTATCGACTTCACCGCTGGTGACATCGTCACCCACGACCATGTTGCACGGTCCCTTGCCGCTGAGACACCCGCCCTCGTATTCCTGCCCGCCCTGCCCCTGGAACCTGAGAACACCCGAATGGAGGTCATCAATGCCTCCCTCGATGTCCTGTCATGGATGTCCCCCCGCGTTACACGATGGGGAAGCAACCCGGACTGCATCCTGCTCGTTGCCGAAGGTGCCGGTGCTGCCCTGGCAATCAAGCTTGCCCAGCGTGATCGTAAGGCAAGAGAGAAGCAGATCTCCGGGCTGGTCCTCCTGACACCCTCGTTTGGAAACGAGGGGCCGCCGATGACCAACTCGCTGAGAGACCTGCCACCAGCATATGTACTGCTTGGTGATGACGATCCATTGAGCCTTGAAGGGCAAGCACTTGTGGATGCAATGAAGTTCAGTGACAACAATGTGCGTGTACGCCGCCAGGCAGGCATGGGCGGCTTGCGAATGGATTGGGCACTTGCTGAACCAGACCTGCTCCAGATCATGCTGGAGGTCGCAGCGGTCATACGGAAAGCCTGCACACTCCGGGAGTGATCAACGAACTGAGGTTCGAGTCAGGATTCCGCGACGTCTTCGCGCAGCTTCTCGGGCAGGCCGAACGTAAGCATGCGATCAATGATCGCGTTGCCCTTGCGATACGTATCGCCGTTGAACACGATGTACTGCATGGCATCAAGCATTTCGCAATCCGTCCCGGTCATCTCATCGCTGGTTGTTCCATCCCAGTTCAAACGCCAGGATCCTGAAGTCACCTCATCCGCAACGAGGGCCACGGGCAATTCATAGTCAAGCGTACGCACCCAGCTCCTGAACTCATCGATGCACTCTCGCTGGCCTCCAACGAGCTTGCACATCATCTTCTTCGAGGTATTGTCGAAGCCCGAGTCCGTTCGGAGCCACTGCTCCTGTTCATTCTGGCTGCGATGCAGTCGGTCAAGAACGGTGGCAAGGTGGTCATTGCAGGACATGGTGGGATCCTCCTTTGTCCTCGGGCATCCAGAGCCTACCATGGACCTGACCCGTGAATCCCATTTACTGAAGAAGGGCCTGTGCATGGAGACAGAAGATCGATACCAGGCCATTCTCAAGGGAATGAACCTTCCCAGGGGCCTGCTGGCCGAGTTCATCGCGGTCTTTGCACTGATGTTCATCACCGGGGGAACGGTCATCGTGACAGGTGGCGAGAACCTCGTGGCCGCCGCCCTGGCGAATGGAATCGTGATCACGGTGATGATCGCGACCCTCTTCCATGTTTCCGGTGCCCAGTTCAATCCCGCCGTGTCAATTGCCGTGGCGCTTCTTGGCAAGCAGTCCTGGAGTCGCTGCGTGTGCTTCATCCTGGCACAGGTTGCAGGCGCATGCTTCGCCGCCTGGCTCCTCTGGGCGACGCTCCTTGGCATGCTCGACGCCCCCACCATCGGTGCCGGGCAGGAAACCATGGAACATGTCGGACTGACCGTCGGCATGTTCAGCGACCTGGACCAGCTGGGTGTGCCCGACAGCGGCTGGCGAGTCATGGTGCTTGAACTGGTTGCCGCCTTCTTCCTGATGTTCGTCATCATGGGAGTCATCGTCGATCGACGCAGCGGACACGACACGCCCATACTCATGGCGATCCCGGTCGGACTCATCGTTGCCGGTGATGTCCTCTGCTTTGGACCATTGACCGGTGCCTCGATGAACCCGGCGAGAAGTCTCGGTCCGGCGCTCGTTCTCGGGCACTGGCACATGCAATGGGCCTACTGGGTCGGACCAATCCTCGGGGCCGCCCTGGCAGCCTGGGCCTACCGGTCAGCATTGGGTCACAGCGACCGGGACTGAGCAGGAACTCAACCTGCGTTTGCAGCCTGGAGAGCGTGTGTAATCTCCCAGAGAGCCATCGATATGCAGGTCAGAAGCAGCAGGTGTGCCAAACCGTAGAGGTAGCACCAGATCTTGCAATTCGAGGAGGAGCAGGATGATTTCTCGTTCTGGGACATCGGGGTTCTCCAAAGCACGCGTCAGGGGGCCCGTCCATGAGTCCCGGTGCGTCTCATCGTCCATTCCGGGGCATCACGCGCATTTTTTCCGGACCTTGTCACACGTTTCGAGGTTTGCTGCATAGGGGGAGCAACTGACAGTGGGGGTGTTGATCGATTCTGAGGGGCTTCGATCCACCCCCGCTGCTACGGGGACACAGCTTTGATCGCCATGAAGGCTGATCGAAGCACCAGGGGGACACGGGCGGACCGCCCTGGCGGTCCGCCCGTGGCGTTTTTTGCCCGTTCCATGGAATGCTCCAAACTCTGCCGTGACACCGCTTTGAGCACGTGCCATACTTGTTGGAACAAGAAGAACCCCTGCCTGGAAGAGAGAACACCTCAATGCATAAGAACCTGCTCCTGATCACCCTCCTGGCTGCCTGGATAGGCACGCCGGGCTCGAACTGCCTTGCCGAGGCTGTGCCGCATGTTCATCACCACCCACTGGCGAATGACAACATCCTTTCCATCGTGGTTGATGATGACCAACTCGTTCGAGTCCTGATGGATGAAGGCCTCAGGCCCCTTGCCTGTCGACCCGGGCCCGGTGTTGGCCACTGGTTGGCCAATGATTCCCAACTGGCCTTCGCACGACGGCTGGGGATGCCCGTCGAAGTACTTGTTGATGATGTGCCCGCCCATGTCGAAGCGGAGCGGAGAGCCAACGAAGAGGCGAAGTCGGAGGGCGCTGCACGAGGTGACTGGTACACGGCCTACCACACCTTCGAGGAGATACACGCCCGGCTTGATGGGCTTATCGCCATGTACCCTGACCACGTCCATGCAGCTGATGCGGGCGCCAGCCTCGAAGGCCGTGACATCCGAGGAGTGAGAATCGGAACGGGCGAAGCGGGCAGCAAGCCGGCGCTGCTCTTCAACGGGTGCCAGCATGCACGTGAATGGGTTGCAACCATGGTCCCGACCTACGCAGCCGATGAACTTGCTGCCGGCTACGGCAGCGATGCCAGGATTACCGCGCTACTTCAACTTGTTGATGTCTACATCATCCCCGTCGTCAACCCGGACGGCTACTACTACACCTACGCAAGTGGTGGAGATCGTTTCTGGAGGAAGAATCGACGCAACAACGGGACAGGATGCTACGGAGTTGATCTCAACAGGAACTGGGGCGTCGACTGGAATGGCAGTGAAAGTACCAGTGAAAATACGTGCAGTGACATCTACGTTGGATCGGGTCCTTTTTCCGAGCCGGAATCCGCGGCAATGAGGGATTTCATCCTTGCTCGTCCAAACATCGTCGGGCACATCGACTTCCACAGCTACGCGGAAGTCATCCTCCAGCCCTGGGCGTATACGAACGTGCTGCCTCCTGACCATGACGAGATCGATGCGCTCGGCGAGGACATGTCGCAGGCGATCCTCGGGGTCCACGGCACGTACTACCCGCATGGTGGTGGAGATGACCTGCTCTACCTTGCCAGTGGGGTCTTCCCCGACTGGACCTATGGTGAAACCGGCGCATTCGGCTATACCATTGAACTGCGTGGTACGAGTTTCGAACTTCCTGCCAGCCAGATTCGACCCACCTGCGAAGAGAATCTCGAGGCGGTCCTGGCCATGATGGAATGGGCCGGAGTCCCACTCGACATCGAGTTCCCCGATGGACTGCCTACGAACATCCACACACAGGATGGCACCACGTTCTCGGTCCGAATCAGTGGCGATGGGGACCCACCCGCAACAGGTGGCGTCACACTCAACTGGTCCTACGACGGCAGCGGCAATTTCAACGAAGGTGTCCTCGAGAACCCCGGTGGCGGCAACGACTACATCGCCGAACTTCCCTCGGGCGATTGTGATGACACGCCGGCCTTCTACATCGAGGTCGAAACCATCTCCGGAGGCGTGTTCCGTGAACCCGCCACTGCACCGGACGATACGTTCACTGCAGGTGTCATCACATCCATCACGACCACTTTCGAGGATGACGGGCAGACAGACCCCGGATGGACGGTTTCAGGCGATGCCACTGATGGCCAGTGGTCGCGAGGTGTCCCTGCCGGCGGCGGAGACCGTGGCGATCCACCCAACGATGGCGATGGCAGTGGTGCCTGTTGGCTTACAGACAATGTCGACGGGAACAGCGATGTCGACGGCGGGTCGACCATTCTCACCTCGCCGCAACTCGATGCAGGCCAAGCCGGGCTGACCCTCTCGTACTGGCGTTGGTTCTCGAACAACTTCGGTGCAGGTCCCGACGAGGATTCCTTCCTCGTGGACTTCTCGAACAACAACGGTGTCACCTGGTATCAACTCGAGGTCGTTGCTCCGGACGCTCCGGATTCGTCCGGCGGCTGGTACAACGTCAGTCATGATCTTGACGGTATTCCCGGCTTCGTTCCCGGTACCGAGTTTCGCCTCCGGTTTACCGCTGAGGATCTCGGGCAGGGATCTGTCGTCGAAGCGGGGATTGATGGCGTTCTCATCGAGGCGATCACCTGTGATGACGGCAACGTCGACTGTCCCGAGGACTGTGCAGGAAATGATGGCATCGTCAACGTCAACGACCTGCTGGCGGTCATCGCCGCATGGGGGTCATCCGATGCTGCATGTGACATCAATGACGACGGAGTCGTCGATGTCAATGACCTTCTGATGATCATCGGTGCATGGGGCGACTGCTGAATAGAGCGTAACTGCTGCGTGGGTGGTCAGTGCTGGCCGGCAACACCGTCCCAGCCGCTGACCGTCGAGGTCGGCGCAGGAACAAGGACACCTTCCGTCGATTCCAACGCTGCATGCTCCCACCGTGTCGGGATGAACGAGACCTCCACATCGAACGTGGATGTAGTCTGCATCCAGCGATGGAGTGCATCCGACTCGTCGAATGCGAATCCGCCGGCCCGGACGAGTTCCGTACCCTGTTCGATCGTGCCGGGGATACGCCAATCGAGTTCCAACTCGCGATCGCTCCCAGGATCACTCAGGCGCAACGTCCCATCCATCCAGTTCCAGCATCCCTGCATGTGATTCGTGTTCCAGGCGATCGACAGTTCAATCGCCGATGTCTCATCGTCGACTCGAAGCCAATTTCGGTCGATGATTCGACCCTGCAGTCCTGCGGGGAATGAGGACCATTCATCGGACGTCGATGCGTTCGCTGACATGGGGCCAAGGGCCGGACCAAGGAGAAGGGCCAGCAGGAGCACCAGGCCATTGACCGCCAACGCACTCACCTGCAGACCACTTCGATCATGCAGCGAGAACAGACCCAGGGTTGCAATTGCAAGACCAAGAAGGCTCAATGGAAGAAAGGCACCCTGCAACAGGGGGCTCAAGCCGGTTATCACGGCTCCACACGCCAGGAGGAGACTGGCGATGGCAAGCGAATTCGTCGAGTAGATCGGCACTGCTTGGGAGGAATCGATTGACCTGTAGAGGGGTTTGGGCATGCGAATCCTTTCTGCTTTTCTCCCCCCTCCCTCGGCCTGTTCCTGGCCTGTCTCCACTGCGATGATGACCCTGGAGAGCCTTTCCTTTCGGAAAATGCGGGTCATGCGGCATTTGATGCCAAGAAAGGGCTGTTTCATGCCTGATACGAGGGCTGCTAGGATCCCCCTGTTACATGTCCGTTGTGCCCTGTACATCTCGAATACTGCTCCTTCTGGGCTTACTGGCCCTGCTCTCCTGTTCGAACCAACACGTCCAGGAGTTCCATCAAGTCCATCAAGGAATGAGTAGGAGTGAGGTCCGGGAACTGCTGGGTACGCCCAGCTCCACCTTCGCTGCAAACCAGGAGGGTGGCATTCCCATCCCCGAGCGTTGGCAGTACGGGGACAGCCTCAGCACCATGGCGACGAGTGCCATGTTTCCTGATCATGCACCCGGCGGCGTCTGGGTGGTCTACTTCGACGACAACGGTCAGGTCAGCAACATCCGGAAACCACAGGATCGACAACAGCCTTGGCGTGCCGATGTGAAGTAATTACGTCACATGACCCTTCAACTTTGAGGTGAGATGATGAATGATGCAAGTAGTAGTCAGGGACACAGTTCCACTGGTGACGAAGCCCTGGCAACAATTATCCCCTGGCGAAACAAGTACGCACTGATCGGGTACTACCTGGGCATCTTCGGCTTGATTCCCCTTCTCGGCATTCCCCTTGCAATAGCAGGCATCATTCTCGGAGGGCTGGGAATCCACCACTGGAAAAAGAATCACCGAAGCCACGGCCTTGCTCATTCGATCGTGGCAATAGTCTGCGGTTGCATTGGCCTGGGTGTCTCAGCCATGGTCATACTTCTTCTGGCATTACCCGAATCGTTCTGAGCGGCACCCAGCAGAGAAAACTCCAACCGTTGTTGCTGATGAATCGTCTTATCAAACCTGCGATGTCCGCGGCTTCATTTCAATGAACTTGATCATCTGCAGGCAAGGGTTGGACTCGTCCCACAGCGTGGGAAAGGTCTCGAGTTTCGTGAAGCCGATCGATTCATAGAATCGACGCGATACTGCGTAATACTTGCACTCGCGAGCCGGGTCGACCGTCTTGACCTGCAGGAAGCGGATCCCCTGCGTCGCAAGCCAGGCTTCCCCCTCGGCAAACATCGCCCTGCCAACCCCCTGCCTGTGCCACGGCTCGAGGATGCCCAGGACGTACGCATCGGCCGCTTCGGGTCCATGGACTTTCAGGGAAAGGAAGCCGATGTCGTCTTCCCCGCATGTGACCATCAGTGTCGGCAGGGAATCGATGGTCTTGACGTAGTGGACGATTGCGGACTCGATGCCAAACCAGTCGGGCAGTCCACGGAGAATCGGTTCGCACCTTGAAGCAAGGCCGGTCGTTGGCTCGTGTATCACAAATGGCGTGATCTCAGCCGCCATCTTGTCCCTTCTCAAGCCTGAAAACCTTGCCCTTCCCGGAAAACGTGTTGCGGAAGACGCACACCAGCAACGTGCCGTCATTGAGTTCGCCAAACGAGCTGATGAAGAAACCTGGTTGCATGAAGACCTCGCGATTGGCTGTCATCTTCTCGCCATCCCACCGCAGTCCCCAGATCCGACCGGTTCCGTAATCTGCGTAGAAGTAGACGCCTTCAAGTTCCGGATGTTGATCACCACGCTGAACGTAGCCCCCGGTCACGGAAATTCCCTTGTCACGTGGATAGACGACCACTGGATCGATGTACGCACCCTCCGGAAGGGGTTCGCCACGATACGACGCAAAGGGCTCGAACCCTTCACGCGGCTTCCACCCGTAGTTTCCACCCCTGGTGATGATGTCGATTTCCTCCCACGTGTTCTGCCCGACATCTCCACCCCAGAGGTCGCCCGTATCCCGGTCAAAACTCATGCGCCAGACGTTGCGAAGTCCCCATGCCCATATCTCCGGCCGGGCACCCTCGGTCCCGACGAACGGGTTGTCCGGTGGTATGGCGTATTCAAGCCCCTCGTCCCTGCGATCGATGTCGATACGCACGACGGTTCCGAGTAGCGTAGACAGGTCCTGCCCGGCTTCCTTCGGGTCATTGGCGGCTCCCCCATCGCCATAACTGACATACAGCATCCCATCGGGACCGAACAATACGGTGCTGCCATTGTGGTTTCCCCAGGGCTGCTCGACCTCGAGAATGACACGCTCGCTTCCTTCATTCACGCCGGTGCGGTC
>JABABM010000032.1 GCA_014238205.1 Phycisphaerales bacterium
TCCTGTAGCGGAGCCGGAAACGAATAGTGAGGCTGGAGAAGTTTTACATAACGCACCAGTGATCGTGTGGCCGCATCGATGGGAACACGACAAGGGGCCGGATGAACTTCTCGATGTGGCCAGGGAATCGAGGACGGGGGGGATGCAACTGAAGTGGATGCTTCTTGGTCAATGTCGTGGTGAGGTGCCTGGAGCCATGGAGCTATTCCTCGATGAGTTTGCGGACGACATTCTGCATGCTGGATTCGTCGAGGATCGAAGGACGTACTTGAGCATGCTTGCCAGGGCTGATTGGGTACTTTCTACGGCCCGCCATGAGTTCTTCGGTATCGCGGCAGTTGAAGCAATCCTGCATGGATGCCTTCCATGGCTTCCAGAACGTCTCAGTTATCCTGAGATCACGCCAGCATGTTCACATGGGCTTTCTCCCATGCAGCCTCCCGGCAATCCAGCAGCCATTCGTGAGGCGTGCAGAAGCCACCTGGAGCCAGCAGTAGCCCCAGCAGCTGTAGCCATGATCGAGCAATACATCGAGCAGCTCGCCCTGGAGCGGATCCTGCCGAAGGCTGGAAGGGAACTGAGCCAGACATGAATGCCCACGCACAGCCTCCTGAACGCATGTCCGTTTTACATAATATGCATTATCGGCGATCTTCAAGGGGGGGTCACCAGGGCGGTTTCATCCTTGATCAACCTTGGGGCATCCTGGCACGTTTCGTCTTGGCCCTGGCTCTTGCCACCGTGATGCTCTCAATGGGATGTGCCGCTTCCAGCCCGATTCCTGAACAAGGTTCTGTATCTACGCCGCCTGAGTCAACCGACGCATCTCCCCGTCCTACGGACGAGTACGAGCTTCACGATGTCCATGGATGGGCCGTTCTTGTAAACCCGGATCTCGATGCAGACCTGAAACTCAAGAACGACACCATGGACCTCCTGGATGATCACCTCTACAGGATCACTCGGAAGATCCCATCCCCTGCACTTGATCGCCTTCGTGAGATCGAGATCTGGGTTGAATTGGACATGCACAAGACCAAATGCATGTGCTACCACGTTTCCAGGGATTGGCTTATTCCAAACGGATACAACCCCGACAAGGAAGGCACCGTTGAGGTCGGAAATGCACGCGCATTCCTCGAATGGACTCAGGGACAGCCATGGATGGTGCTTCACGAACTGGCACATGGATACCACGACCAGGTATTCGGATACGACGACCCTGCAATCAAGGCTGCCTGGCAGGCCAAGGTCGACCAGGGCGACTACGAGGAAGTTTTACATATCACCGGGAATCGCAGGAAGCATTATGCCCTGACCAACCAGATGGAGTATTTCGCGGAAACGACCGAAGCCTTCTTCGGCACGAACGATTTCCATCCCTTTGTGCGAGGAGAACTGCTGATGGTTGATCCTGCAGGCGCTCAACTCATGAAGGATGTGTGGTATTGACAGGTGAGGTGGTTTATTTCACCAGACCGAGGTCCAGATGATTGACCTTGTTGTCACCGTTTATGTCTTCAATGCAGTAGTAGCAGGCTTGTTCACATTCACCATGGTCGAAGGTGTCACATATCTGGCGTTGATTTGTTCCACTTCAGTTCATGTAATAGCTATCCCCCCCTCCTGAGTCCCATGGATATGATGAAGCCTGCATAGCAGGCCCCCCATGGCTCGAAGTTCTACTGGAAGCATCTCAAGTTCCCTGGCACTGAACCTGTCTGCGGCCATCATTCTGTGGATCCTTCTGACTCTGGTTGGAGTCATGCTGTTCCTGGTCTGGGAAGCCAGGCTCTCTGCTGATCAGCAGGTCAATCTTGAGGGCGAGGTCGTTGGAGCTGTTGCTGCAAACGCCTGCGTGCTGCCGCTCCTTGAAAATGACTACCCCGCCATACGTGCCAGGCTGCAGTCCATGGTCGATCGACTGCCTGATGTCGCATTCTGCCTCGTCGACAGCGTGCTGCCCGGCTCCGTAGGCGCAGAGATCTCTGTTGGTGAACCCGATGCGATCATGCGATGGATGGAGGGTGATCGGGATGGCATTGTCGTATTCGAGACGCCCATACACATGAGCTCTGATGAACGCTCGGTGATAGGAACTGTTGCGATCGGATATCTGCGAGCACGGATCGATTCATCACTCCACGAGAAGACCTGGAAGATTGCCGCTGGTATCGGGGCTTCATTCTTCATCGTTGCGATGTTCCTCGTGTTCGTCATACAGCGTGTGATCGGACGCCCCCTCTCGGACCTGGATCGACAGGCATCGCAACTGGCGGAGGGAGATCTCCACACGCCTATTCACCTTGAAAGCCAGACGGAGTTCGGACATCTTGCGCAAACGCTCGAGACCATGCGTATTCGTATTGCAGGCCAGATCCAGCACCTGGAGGGCATGTCCGAACAGATTGCCATGAGCAACAAGAAGCAGAAGATGATGTTCAGTGAACTGGATCATCGTGTACGGAACAACCTGGCTGGACTGGCGTCTTTGATTACGCTTTCGCGCCAGGGCGCCGATGATGTCGATGATTTCGCCGGGTCGATCAGTGGCCGGGTTCATGCCATGTCAATCGTGCACACCTTGTTGTCCCAGGAACACTGGGATCCGATCGACCTTGAGGAACTGATCCGCCTTCTTGTCCCACCCGGCATCATCGGGAAACTTGAACTTGAGGGCAGCGAGAAGGTCCTGGTCCCCTCGAAACAGGCCACGGCCTGCGGAATGGTCATCCAGGAACTGATGGCCAATTCGATCAAGTACGGCGCATGGTCATCCAATGGCGTCGTTCGCTTGCACTGGAGAAGTCCTGTAAGGACTGTTCACGGAAACATCCAGGTGATACTCCACTGGCAGGAGACAGGCGGCCCCCCGATCATCGGCGAGGTTGTTCCCGGCACCGGCGTGAACCTCATTGAAGGTTTCATCACATCTGAGTTGGGTGGAGAGGCCACCTTCCGGTTTGAGCCGGAAGGAGCAAGGCATGATTTCATCATCTCGATCCCGGAGAAATCCGGTACCTGATCAGGTTGGCTTCACGCCGATGCTCAATGTGCATATGCCGCAGGACATTGCCTCCCGGCGAAGGTCTGTGAAGCCGGCATCCTTCATCACGCCTGCCAGTTCGGTCGGAGTCAGGAATGTTTCCATCGACCTGGGAAGGTACTTGTACGCCCCTGTCCGGTCGCCGGAGATGAGAGTTGCCGTCACAGGCATGATGCGATTGCTGTAGATCCTGTTCAGCACGCGGATGACTGGGTTGGGTGGTTCGCTGAACTCAAGTATGAGACATCGGCCGCCCGGCGAGAGGATTCTGTAGAACTCACGAATCGCCTCTCCTGGATCCTGGACGTTGCGAATTCCGAAGGCGATCGTGCAGGCATCGAACGAGGCATCTTCGAAGTCAAGGCACATGGCATCGCCCTGTTGGTATTCGGGAACGGTGGCCCCGGACGCTCGAGACATCCCATTTGCCTTTGCAACTGCTACCTCGAGCATGCCAGTTGAAAAATCGAGACCAACTGCCTGAGCAGGTGCATGGCGGGCTATCGCTTCGGTCAGGTCGCCGGTTCCACAGGCAACATCAAGAACCCGATCGTTTGGCCCATGGACTGCCAGGCGAGCGGTGCGTCGCCGCCAGGCCTGGTCGCGACCCATCGAATGGAGGCGGTTGTTGAGGTCATATCGCCCCGCAATGGCGTCGAACATCCTCCGGACACGACCAGCCTTGTCTTCTGCGGAATGCGGATTGGATTCGAGATCTGCATCACTCCAGGCGGGTGATTCAGGGTTTGTATCAGCCATCATCACCAGATCCTACACAGTGACCTGCGGTGACGGAACCACTCCCCACCCCGCCGCTACAATCCCAGCGTGCTGAACCGATGCAACCTGTTCATGGCGACCTGTATCAGCCTGCTCTGCCTCGCGGGCTGTTCCTACATGAACACGACATATCAATGGCTGGGTGGATTCGCCACGGGCATGCGTGTCACTTCGATTTCCATGGATCCGGTTCACCTCTCGACAAGCTACTCCACGGCCGTCTGCGCAGAAGATCCGGATGTGGAGGGCTCAATCTGGATGACGGACATCCCGCTGAAGGACCTTGCTTCAGGCATGGTGGCCAATGGGCAGATCCTCCATATAGAGATGCTCTGGGTGCCCCGGCCCGGGTACACGCCGATTGATTTCGAGGCTACGAATCTCTCGGTGCGATTCATCGTCATTTCAGAAGGCGAAGTCGGGGTCTACGAGGGTGGAGGTTTCGGCTATCCGCTGGGAGTTCCAGCAGATGGCTCGATGGTCCTGAATCTTGATGGCGTCACCCTTCAACTTGCATCATCGACGGAGGGGTTTGTCGACCTTCTTTCGCCGGCTCAACTTGACGGCACGTTCAACGGTGGATGTGACCAGGAGAAAGCCATCCTCGTGAGGGATGCCACGAGCCAACTCGTCACGAATGCATTTGACAAGACGATGTACGTCTGGAACTGACGCCCACGCGGCCTGTTCAGCCGGCGTCGGACTCGTTCGATTCGGCTTTCTTGGGAGCAGATTTCTTCGCTGTCGACTTCTTCGTTGCAGCGCCGATGCCGGAGACCCGGACACGAAGATACTTCTGCCGGTGGCCCTGCTTTCGCTTGTAGCCCTTGCGACGCTTGAACTTGATGACATCGATCTTCTCGCCAAGACGCTCTTCGATGATCTCTGCCGTGACGTTCATTCCATCGATGTAGGGTGTTCCAAGCGTTGCCGAACCATCGCCATCCTTCAGGGCCAGGACCCGGTCGAAGGTGATCGATGACGCGTCCTTCTCGAGGTCGCGGACATCGATATCGATGATGTCGCCTTCGGCGACCTTGATCTGGGTTCCACTGTCTTCAACGATGGCGTACACGGGTCTGCTCCTTGGATTCCACGTGGGAATCGAGCATTCTAGCGAAATGCGACCAGTTGCCAAGGGGTGTAGGCTGTGTGCTGGAGCCCTCAGGTGCCCTTTTCAATCCTTGCAACCCACTCCCCCACTCCTGCAGCCCCCCCTGCCGGTGGATTTGCAGTGCTGGATTGGGCCATCCTTGTGGCCTACCTGGTGGTTGTCCTGGTCATCGGAGCCATTGTCAGCCGCCGGAAGGAGCAGGGGACTGATTTCTTCCTGGCCGGTCGTTCGATGCCGACGTGGGCGGTCGCGATTTCGGTTCTGGCAACTGCCTTGTCTGCGGCCACCTTCATTGGCGGTCCGCAACTTGGGTACCTGGGTTCATTTGGATACCTGCTTGCGAGCATAGGAGGATTGCTCGCAGTTCTGATCGTTGGACTCTGGTTCGTGCCGGCTTTCTACAGGGCTGGGGTCACCAGCGTGTATGAACTCGTGGGGTCTCGATTTGGAGGGCCTGCCCAGCGGGCATCCAGTGTGGTGTTCATGTTCGGCCGATTGCTTGCAAGTGGCGCAAGACTTTTCATTGTCGCAATTCCATTCAGTCTCGTGGCATTCAATGATGTCAGTGGCTTGTCCCTGGCCATGTCGATTCTGCTGATTGCGGTGGTTGCATCCGCCTACACGATGGCCGGCGGAATACGTGCGGTGATCTGGACGGATGTGCTGCAGGCCGTGGTCGTAGTGGGCACTGTGCTGGTGGCACTCGTCATCCTGCTTGATCGCATCGAGATGCCCTTGGACGGGGTGCTGACGGCAATGGATGATCGCATCAAGGGTCTGGCTGCTGCACGTGCCGACGAACCATGGATACAGCAGCCCTACACGCTCTTGACCGCCTTCGTCGGCTTCACCCTCTTCAACCTTGCGGCCTTCGGAACCGATCAGGATCTTGCCCAGCGACTGCTGACATGCCGCAATGCGAGATCCGGGACGGTCGCGGTGATTCTCTCGCAGGTGCTGAGTTGGCCGGTAGTACTCCTCTTTCTCCTGATCGGGATGCTGCTGTTCATTCATGAACAGATGCATGGAACGATCATGCCCGGTGTGCCTGATGCGCAGGGCCAGAAGGTCTTCCTGCTCTTCATACTCAACGAGATGCCGACCGGCCTGCGAGGCTTGCTCATGGCAGGACTCTTCGCCGCGGCGATGAGCAGCCTTGATTCGGTGCTCAATGCGCTGGCCTCGACCACTGTGGCGGATTTCGTGCGTCGTGGCAGCCGGCAACTGGACCCAGGATCCGAGACTCGCCTGACACGCTGGATCATTCTCGCCTGGGCCGTGCTGCTGTCGGGATTCGCCATCGGTTGCGCAGCATGGCAGTCGTCTTCGGAACTCCCACTGATCGATTTCGCTCTTGGGGTGATGGTCTATGCCTACGCAGGGTTGGTGGGTGTATTTCTCTGTGCTCTCTTTACGCGTCGAGGCAATGCGATCAGTGCCATGGCGGCGTTGCTTGTCGGAATCATCATGGTCGCCCTGATGGAGCCTGCCTTGTGGACATGGTGGACCGGCGAAGAGTGGACAATCGCCTTCCCGTGGAGAATGACGTTTGCATCGACTGTTGCATTTCTCGTGTGCCTTGCCGGTCCGCCGGTCAGGACTTCAGCGATCGAAGCCGATTGATCGCCTCGTCGAGGACCTGGTCCGTCTTGCAGAAGGCGAACCGTACAAGGGTCCTGGCCTCGGTCGGATCGTGGTAGAAGGCGCTGGGTGGAATGGCTGCAACCCCGACATGTTCGATCAGGTGCCTGCAGAAGGTGACATCGTCTTCAAATCCGAACGCGGAGTGATCTGCAAGAACGAAGTAGGTTCCTTCTGGGCGGAACACCTTGAAGCCGACATCATCAAGTGCATCACAGAGCCGATCACGTCGGGCCTTGTAGTCGGCAACAAACTCTTCGAAGTAGGCTGAAGGTGCCTTCAATGCGGCAACCGTGCCATGTTGAAGCGGCGTGGAGACGGCATAGGTGAAGAACTGGTGGGCGGCCCGGATTCCATTGGTGAGGTTCGGTGGTGCGATGGCCCAGCCGATCTTCCAACCTGTCAGTGAAAACGTCTTGCCCAGAGATCGAAGCGAGATTGTTCGTTCGGCCATGCCCGGCAGTGACGCCATGTAGACATGTTCACCTTCGAACACGAGCCGGTCATAGACCTCGTCCATGACGACTATGAGATCATGCTCGATGGCCAGGGCTGCGACAGCTTCGAGTTCAACCCTGCTGTACACCCTGCCGCATGGGTTATGCGGCGTATTGAGAAGGATGATGCGGGTGCGATCGTTCACCATCGCACGGAGGGCATCCATGTCGATCTCGAATGACGGTGGCCGGAGTGTCAGGAATCGTGGGACGGCATCCGTCATGGCCAGGCAGGCGGGATAGGAATCGTAGAATGGCTCAAGCAGGATGACCTCGTCGCCAGGGCCTGTGAGGCCCACGAGGCATGCTGCTATGGCCTCTGTACAGCCACTTGTGACGGTGACCCAGCTTGCAGGGTCGATCTCCTGCCCTGTTTCAGTCTCGTAGCATTCAGCAATCGTTTCACGAAGTGCCGGGATTCCAGGCATGGGTGCATACTGGTTGTCACCCCGCTCAATGGCTGCTATTGCTGCCTGCTTGATGAAATCAGGGCCATCGAAATCAGGAAATCCCTGCCCCAGGTTGACGGCCTCATGTTGCACGGCCAGCCGGGAGATCTCCGAGAAGATCGTTTCGCCGAATCGTGCCAGTCGCTTGGCAGTGGCGAGAGGTGGCTGGGTGGAGGGATCGGGCATGTGAACGTAGAGTCTACAGACCAAGGACACGCCTCACCCTCCCTCCCCCTACCGGAGCCCTCCCCATGCAGACTTCCCTCAATGGTCGCCATGCCTTGGTATGCGGTGCTTCGCAGGGCATAGGCAGGGCCTGCGCAGAGGCCTTGGCAGCCCAAGGCGCGTCCGTGACCATGCTCGCGAGAAATGCCGATGCCCTGGAGGCAGTTCGAGGCGGATTGCCAGGCGAGGCTCACCACTGTCTCCCCTGCGACCTTTCGGACTGGAACGAAGCAGCATCAACCGTCCAGGCGCACATCGATGCGCATGGCCCTGTGCACATTCTCGTACACAACAGTGGAGGTCCCAAGGCCGGCCCTGCAATCGAGGCGACACCGGAGGACATGCTGGCGGGCCTGACCCCTCATGTACTTGGTGGACAGGCTCTTGTTCGAGTTGTTGTTCCTGGCATGCGGAGCGAGGGATATGGGCGAATCATCAACATCGTCTCGACCTCGGTCGTCATGCCCATCAAGGGACTTGGCGTGTCGAACGTGGTGCGTGGCGCGATCAACAACTGGATGCGAATCCTTGCTTCGGAGCTGGGCCCGGACGGGATTACCGTCAACAACATCCTTCCCGGGTACGTTGGAACTGAACGCCTGTCTTCCCTCATGGCTGGAAGGGCTCAGCGGGACGGGAGCAGCGCTGCAGAAGTCGAAGCAGCGTGGAAGTCGACGATCCCTGCCGGTCGCTTTGCCGAGCCATCTGAAATCGGCAATGTCTGCGCATTCCTCGCTTCTCCGGCTGCGGCATATGTAAGTGGCGTCAATCTTCCAGTCGACGGTGCTCGACTTGCGGCCATGTAGGCAATGAACCAGGTCCTCAACACAATCAATGGCCAGCAGGTCGAGCCGACGAATGGCCAGTGGCTGCAGAACATCGAGCCGGCAACCGGAAGCGAGTATGGACGGATTGCAGGCTCCGGTGCGGATGATGTGAATCTCGCCGTCGAAGCTGCTGAAGGAGCATTTTCGGCCTGGTCCTCGATGAGCGGTTCCGACCGTGGTGACTGCATCCACAGGCTTGCCGATGCCGTCGAGGCGAACCTCGATGACCTGGCACGTCTTGAGACGATCGACAATGGGAAACCGATATCCCTGTCGCGATCACTGGACATTCCTCGAGCAGTGACCAATCTCCGCTTCTTCGCCGAAGCGTCGTTGGCTGATCGCACGGAAGAGTATGAGACAGGTGATGTGGCTTTGAATACGGTTCTTCGTCAGCCCGTGGGTGTTGTCGGTCTCATCTCACCATGGAATCTCCCGCTCTACCTCCTTACATGGAAGATCGCTCCGGCACTTGCAGCGGGCAACACGGTGGTTGCCAAGCCATCGGAGTTGACCCCGGTAACAGCTGCTCGACTTGGCGAGTTGTCCATCGAAGCCGGGTTTCCGGCTGGTGTACTCAACATCGTTCACGGAACCGGCCCTTCCGCCGGGGAGGCGATCGTCTCGCATCCTCGCATCAAGGCCATTTCCTTCACTGGCGGAACATCGACGGGGGCACACATCGCGGAAACTGCAGCGCCACATTTCAAGAAGCTCTCGCTGGAACTCGGGGGCAAGAATCCCAACATTCTTTTTGAGGATGCCGATCTTGAATCTGCCATGGCAACCAGCCTGCGATCCTCGTTTGCCAACCAGGGGCAGATCTGTCTCTGTGGTTCACGTATTCTCGTGCACCGTTCCATCCAGGAGCGGGTCATTGAATCGCTTGTCGAGGGGGCACGGAACCTGAAGATCGGTGATCCACTTGATGAATCGACGCAGCAAGGCGCGCTTATCTCCTCGTCGCACAGGGACAAGGTCGCATCCTGTGTCGACAGTGCACGCGAGGAAGGTGGAGAAGTGCTTTGCGGAGGTCGTTGTCCCCCCAGCCTGCCGGATCGCTGCGAGAACGGTTATTTCTATGAACCGACGGTCATCACCGGGTTGGACATGGAGGCGAAGACGAACATGGAGGAAATCTTCGGCCCCGTCGTGACCATCTCGCCGTTCGATGAGGAGGAAGAGGCCATCGACATGGCCAACGCCACCAGGTACGGCCTGTCTGCTTCACTGTGGACCAGGGATGAGGCCCGTGCACGGCGGGTGTCGGAGCGTATCGAGGCTGGAACAGTCTGGGTCAACTGCTGGTTGCTCCGTGACCTGCGTGTTCCCTTCGGCGGCGTCAAGCACAGTGGAGTTGGCCGGGAAGGCGGCGAGGAGGCGATGAGGTTCTTCACGGAGCCGAAGACAATCTGCCAGGCAAGGAGCGCGACATGAGCAACGTGGAAGACCATCATTCAAGTCGTGCCCCGGAACCGGTCGGCTCCTATCCGCATGCAAAGCGTATCGGGAACCTGCTGTTCCTTTCCGGAGTCGGCCCAAGGAGCCGTGGGTCATCCGACATACCAGGAGTCACTCTTGATGAAGACGGCAAGGTACTCGCCGTGGACATAGAGGCCCAGTGTCGTTCCTGTTTCGAGAATGTCCGAACCGTGCTGGAGGACGCAGGAGCTCGTTGGGAAGACCTTGCGGACGTCCTCGTGTTCCTGACCGACATGGAGCGTGATTTCGAGACGTACAACAGGGTCTATTCGGAGTACTTCGCGGGTGAAGGAAATCCGAACCCGACGCGTACGACGATCGAGATCAACTGTCTCCCAACACCGATCGCGGTCGAGGTGAAGGCGATCGCCTGTATGGGTGTCTGACCGTCAGCGGTCCGGATTCGTCGGAACGATGTCGGCCTGCAATAGCGGATCGGTGAGCCATCAATGGCCGCGGTCGCCGCCTCTTCCCTGCCTGGATGATCAATGAGCCTGCTGGGTCGAATGAATGAGTCACTCGAGATGGAACTGCCAGGTGTACGGGGATCTTAATGACGCCGCTCTGGATCAAGGCAGGCAGCCCCAATCCGAGATGACCTGCAGGAGATCCGACACGTCGACGAACCCATCGGGGTAGGGACCCGAAGGAGAGCCGCAGTCAGCGGCTCCTCCTGAGGTATTCCATTCAGAGATCACCAGGAGCAGGTCATTAATATTGACGCTTTCATCACCATTGACATCTCCAGGACATGGAACACAGTCATCGGGATTTTCCCATTCGCATTCATCGGGAATCAGGTTGTCATTGCAGTCCTGGCTCGTCCCGGTCTCGATGTCATAACTGTCAGGCAGACCGTTGTCGTTGCAGTCCTCTTGGCATTCATCGGGTATGCCGTCGGAGTCGATGTCGTTAGATGTGCCGTCCATGATGTCGCATTCATCCGGGATAAGATTCCAATTGCAGTCGGGCAGGTCGCATTCGTCCCCGATGCCGTTCCCGTTGCAGTCTGCTCCATCGCATGTCCCCTGGAGAATGACGCTCGCCCCCCATTCCGCTTCATTGACGTTCGCCGAAACGATGTCCATGTCGCCATCTCCATTGACGTCAAAGATCTTCACCTCGGCTGGCCCCGTGGGCATGTTGACGATCTGGGTGCTCGGAAAGTAGCCATTGCCGTTGTTGAAGAAGGCCAGTGACTGGGCGGAACTGACATGGGTCACGACCAAGTCAAGATCTCCGTCTCCGTCCATGTCTGCGTTGGCGATCGAATGGGGGTCGTTGTTCGTGGCGGATGTTGCGGCAAGAGTGAAGTTCGCGTGTCCATCGTTGTGAAACACCCAGATCTTGCTGTACATCTTGTCGATGCCGACGAAGTCGACGTCGCCGTCATCATCGAAGTCCCCAAGCGTCAGGTACCGGGGCTCCCCGTTGACCTGGATCTCGCTTCCATCGGCCCACTGCCTCTTCCCCAGCCCCAGGACGACGGAGAAGGAGTTGGAGGCCAGGTTGGCCGTAATGGCGTCCTTGATTCCATCTCCATTCAAGTCGGCCGAGGCGCCTCCACGAGGCTGCACGCCGATCATGGCATGGTCGCCGGGAGTGAAGTTGCCATTCCCGTCATTGAAGAGGGGCACGAACTTGGCCGGGTTCTCGCTTGGAGGCTCAGAGTCGATGTCCCAGTCAAGCACGATGATGTCCTCGTACCCATCACTGTCCAGGTCATCGGTCCAGAGAAATGCGGGCTTGCCCATCAGGTAGGCATGCCATGGCTCGAAGGTCCCGTCGCCATTGTTCCTCAGAACACTTGTCGTCAATCCGTGGTAGTCGGGGCTGCAGAGGTCGATGTCGCCATCACCATCGAAATCTCCGCCATCGACGTACCGAGGGCCCGATCCCGTATCGAACGAAGTGCTGGTTGAAAAAAGGGAAAGGCCGTTGTTGTAGAGGATGGTGATATCGTTCGTGCTTCGATTCGAGATCGCAAGGTCGACATCCCCATCCCCATCAAGGTCGCCGGCGAAGATGCCTGTGGAGTCATGGCCTGTTTCGTATTGCCGGACAGGCTCGAATGGAACGGCTGCCATGGCCTGGGCACATGACAGTACGCCGATGGACCCGAAATATGCCCCCAAGCGTTCCATATGAACTGAAGTTGACACCGAAACGCATCTAAGTCAAGGATAATCACCTTCCTCATGCCTGGAAAGCGCGCCAGCCGGTAATCAGCCCATTCTGCGGAGTACAGCGCGGATTGGTGAGCCATCGAATCCAATGAGTTTCAATGGCTGTGCAAGGAGTTCATACGTCCCAGCTTCGACACCTGAGAGTTTCAGAGTTTCCAGGATGGCCATGCCATGGGCAAGGCAGCGGCCATGTGCGGGGAGATCCTTGGAGTCGATGATGTCGACGCTCGGGCTGTCGAGGCCGATGGTCTTCACACCCTTCGTGGCCAGATGATCGATGAGCCCGGGATCAAGTGCGGCAAAGTCTTCATTGAAGCCTTCTATGGTTTGGAAGGTGTTCGTATTGATGAGGATCCTGGGTGCATCGATCGGGACATCTCCGAGATCCTCGATCGTGACACGGCTTCGTGGCTCCACGGACACCTCGATGACCTGGCAGGGTCCGATGTAGTGATCAAGTGCCATCTCCCCCACTCCAGCCTGCCCGGAGGCATAGTGGCATGGGCCATCGGCATGGGTACCCAGGTGCACCGTGCTGCGAAGTGTCGACAGGGTGACGGTATCACCCTTGTCAAGATGCATGAGCTCTTCACGCGTCGGGGGGTTGTCGCCTGGCCAGACCGCGGTCGATCCGGGAACGATGTCATGCGTTATGTCGATGAGTCGATCGTTGCTCATGTCGGTTCAGAACCTTGCGCGGATGGCCCAGAGATCCGGGAAGGCCGGCTCGTAGACCGTCTTCTTCAGGTACTCGACTCCGGGAGAACCGCCGGTTCCCGACTTGTCGCCGATGGTCCGGCGGACAAGTTGGACGTGCCGGTATCGCCATTCCTGCAACCCCTCGTCGATGTCGAGCATCGTTTCGAAGAGCATGTTCATGTCGGGGCGTGTTCGCGCCAGTTCCTCGAGGAGGTCCTGTACGCCGTCCGAGGGCTCATTCGGGGCCTTGGTATCCCGCTCAAGGATTTCGGAGGGAATGTCGACACCCTGCGTAGCGAGAAACTGGTGAAAGTCGTCGACGAGGGAGGGAGCATTGAAACGTTCCAGGGCGGCATCACGACCAAGGAGGTGCTCGGGCATGTACTCAAGTACGGCGGCACGCTTCAGGCCCAGCTTGAACTCCAATTCGCGAAACTGCATCGACTGGAAGCCGGACGACGTGTCCAGCCTGCTCCTGAAGGACTCGAATGATTCAGGGGTCATGGTTTCGAGGATGTCCACCTGGCCCACGAGTGTCTTGAGAATCATTCGGACTCGTTTCAGGGAGGCAACGACGCCCCAGAGGTCGCCGTCCCGGAGTTGGCTGCCGGCAAGATCCAGCTCGTGCAGCATCTGCTTGAACCAGAGTTCATGCACCTGGTGAATGATGATGAACAGGGTCTCATCGTGTTCAGCTGGATTCGACCTGGGTTGCTGCAGGTCAAGCAGACCCTCGAGCCCGAGGTAGGTCGCGTAGTTCAATTCGGTTGTATTCGCTGCATCGCTCATGGAGATCCTCAGATGGTACCTCGTATCCGGAGAATGATCAGTTTCACGACGACGACGAGGACCAGGAGGACACCGACCAGGGCGAGTTGTCGAACGATGAGATGCTTCTGGATCTTCGAGTATGGAATCGTCGTGAATGACACCAGGTTGTATCGAGGCACATAGAACTTCGGAAACATGCGATTCAGGCGCTTGCGTATTCGTTGCTTGAAGCGGAACAGCCTGGACGCAGTCTTGTCCTGCATCTCGATGAAGTTCTCAAGGGAGAACTCGGCAATGGCTTCGCCGTCAGGGCGCTGCGCACGGTCGTAGTGTACGAGTGCCTTGGAAAGGTCATCATGGTCCCGTATCGCCTCAGCGAGGCGGAGGCAGTCCTGGAATGCGGCATTCATCCCCTGCCCGAAGAAGGGCACGATGGCATGTGCCGCATCGCCGACAAGCACGGCCGTGTCATCATGGTGATAGGAAGAGCATCGAACCGTGCCAAGCGGGCCCACTGGATTGGCCTGGTATTCTTCGACGAGATCCGGCATCAAAGGAACGGCATCGGGAAAGTGAACCTGGAAGAAGTCCATCACCGAATCCGCCGTGGAGACCTCTTCAAAGCTCGCTTCTCCTTCAAGAGGCCAGAAGCAGGTGCACGTGAACGAACCATCTGCATTTGGCAACGCGATCATCATGTAGCGTTCGCGTGGCCAGATGTGGAGTGCGTCGTTCTCAAGTTGGAATGAACCACCTTGGCCGGGTGGAATCGACAGTTCCTTGTAGCCGCTGTCGATGAAGTCGGTGCGTGCCTTGATCGAGCCATGCGAACACATGGCTTCTCGAACCGCTGAACCAGCTCCGTCTGCGCCCACGACGAGATCGGCAGATCGGGAGACACTCGTTCCATCGGAGTTTGTCCATGTGACGCCTGCCTGTTCGACGTCGATGCTGCAGTCGACGCCGAAGTGCAGTTGCACGTTCGGGCGTGATTCGGCGGCATCCAGGAGCGTGCAGTTGAGACCGCCCCTGGACACGGAGTTGATGGCTTCGCCCGGGATGATGCTGTATGGAGAGAAGGCCCGGTTCCCATCGCGGTCATGCATCATGCGACCACGCATGGGCACCGCTTCATCGAGGACCTGCTGTTTCAACTCGATTCGTTCAAGGGCCTCGATGCCCCTTGCGGACAAGGCGAGGTTGATGCTCCGGCCACCTTCGTATCCTGCAGCGCGTGGGTCACCACGTTGTTCGAGAACAGCGACATCGTGTCCATCATCGGCAAGCAGGCAGGCCAGCAGCGGGCCGGCGAGTCCCCCACCTATGATCGTGATTCGCCTCTCGTTGCTCACGAGGTCGAATCCCCGAAGGACTCGGCCATGAGAGTTGCGAAGCGATGACATTCCTCGAATGTGTTGTAGAGGGGCGCAGGCGCGACGCGGATGGTGCCCGGCGGCCTGAAGTCGGCCACGACGCCCATGGCCTCGATGTCATGGAAGGCCTGTTGGGCATCACCTTCGATGGCAATGGAGAGTTGGCAGCCATGCTCATGTTCGCCTTCGGGAGTCGTGATGCGATAGCGTCGACCCGGCACGGCTTCCAGTTGCTGCCTGAGGAATCCGGTAAGGCGCAGCGAGCGTGCCCGGAGTGGGTCCATCCCGATGGAATCAAAGAGCTCAAGAGAAGCTCGAAGTGGAGCCATTGACAGAATCGGTGGATTGCTTATCTGCCAACTTTCAACCGTGGGCACCGGGACGAATCGATCCTCAAGGTGCATTCGGAACCGGGTGTCCGGGTCATTCCCCCACCAGCCGGCAAGCCTCGGCACGGAAGCATCGGATGCATGTCGATCGTGAACAAAGGCGCCGGCTATTGCGCCTGGCCCGGCATTGAGGTACTTGTAGGAACACCAGGCGGCAAAGTCGACATTCCAGTCATGCAGTTGCATCGGGATGTTGCCGGCTGCATGGGCCAGGTCGAAGCCGACTGTTGCGCCGGCTCGGTGCCCTGCTTCCGTGATCGCAGCCATGTCAAGCACCTGCCCGGTCAGGAAGTTCACTCCCCCCATCATGACCGTCGCAAGTGTATCGCCGGCATCGTTGATGGCTGCGAAGATGTCCTCGGTTGCAATCGTGCTTTCGCCATCACGCGGCTTGACCTGGATGAGGTGTTCATCGGGATCAAGGCCGCGGGCCTGGAGGTGCGACTGCAGGCAGTAGATGTCGGAGGGAAAAGCCGGCATCTCCATGAGCAGTTTCGTTCGCGAGCCTTCGGGCCTGTAGAAACTCGTCAGCAGCAGGTGGAGGTTGATTGTCAGCGAGTTCATCATCACGACCTCACCTGGTCGGCCGCCAACCAGTCTCGCTCCCTGGTCCCTGAAGACCTCGTGGTAGGAATACCAGGGGGTGCGTGCATCCCTGTGACCGGCTACGGCAAGACGCTGCCAGTCTTCCATGACCTCGTTGACATGGGCGGTTGCTGCAAGCGGGAGGAGTCCAAGCGAGTTGCCGCAGAAATACAGGCAATCGGAGCCATCGTTCCTGCTGGGCATGGCGAACTGGTCCCGCATCGATGCGACGGGGTCCTCGGCATCGAGACGACGGGCGTGTGCCTCGTCAACCAAGCCACTGTGCGCAGTAGTCATGCGTTGGTCGCCTGCGTTTGATTTGGCAGGCCCAGGTCGGCTTCGGTCATGCCCATGAACTCAAGGGCGGTTCCCGCCAACAGCCGCTGCTTCATGGACTCATCCAGGTCCTGCATGCCCTCGATGATGGAGCCAGGCGGAATCTCGCCAAGCGGGAAGGGATAATCTGATCCGAGGTAGACGTGGTCGGCCCCGAAGCGGCTGATGACATAGCGAAGGGACTCTTCTCCATGCAGAGCGGAATCCACGTAGATACGCTTGAGCATCTCGCTGGGAGGCGTGCTGGTTCGTGTTTGGCAGAGATCAGGCCTGGCTTCAAAGCCATGCACGATCCGGTCGACGGTCAGTGGGAAACTCCCCCCGCCATGGGCAAAGCCGACCCGTAGATTCGGAAGTCGTTCAAGTACGCCTCCCATGGCAAGTGAACAGATCGCCAGCGCCGTCTCTGCAGGCATGCCCACCAGCCATGTCAGCCAGTGGTCCTTGGTTCGATTCTGTCCAAGCATCTTCCAGGGATGGACGAAGACGCAGGCATTGAGATCCTGGGCTGCTTCGAAGACTGGAAAGAATGCGTCGTCGTCCAGGTTGCGTTCATTGATGTTGGAGCCGATCTGGATGCCAGGGAAGCCGAGATCATTCACGCAGCGCTCAAGTTCACTGATGGCCATGTCCGTGTCATGCATCGGGACGGTGCCGAGTCCTATGAATCGTCCGGGGTGATTGTTCGCCGTAGCCGCGATGTCATCATTGAGTATCTTCGAGAAGTCGAGAGCGTCCTTGGGCTCTGCCCAGTAGGAGAACAGCACAGGGATGGTGCAGATGACCTGTGTGTCAACATTTGTCTTCTCCATGTCACGAAGTCGGGCATCGGCATCCCAGCAGTTCTCATCGATGACACGGAAGACGGTACCGCCCGAGTGCATCTCGGCCTTGCCTGCTTCATGGTGTCGCAACTGGATCCACTCGCCATAGCCGTACCGCTCATGGAGGTCGGGCCAGTCACGTGGAAGGATGTGTGTGTGCATGTCGATCTTGAGCATGCGCAGTACTCCCTGGTTCATTCGCCCTCGCGAATCACGCGGACATCCGGTTCGGTTTCGATCCTGGCGACGGGTGCCGGTTTCTTGATGCGTGTCTTGCAGTTGGAGCAGGTGGCCCGTTCATCATCGGCCCAGAAGGACTCCATGGAAGAGCTGAAGTGCTCGACGATGTCCTTGCAATCGAACTCCTCGTTCCAGACCAGTTCATGGCAGCTGGGACAGTAGAATTGCTGGTGCTCGGTTTCACCGTCCGGCCGATTTCGTTCAACGACGATTCCAATGGAGCCTGGGGGACGCTGGGGTGCATGGGGCACGTTCGGTGGGATGAAGAAGGTCTCGCCTTCGCGGATGACGTGGTCGACGATCGTGCCATTTTCGATGGTATGGACGCAGATGTCGCCCTTGAGCTGGTAGAAGTACTCCTCCGAGTCGGTCTTGTGAAAGTCATTGCGAGCATTAGGGCCACCGATGACCATGACAAAGAAATCCTTGCCCAGGTAGAGGTACTTGTTGCTCACTGGCGGCTTGAACTCGTCGATGTGATCCTCGACCCACTGCTTGATATTGATGGGCGAGAGCACGGTGTCCGTCACGGTTGCAGGCATGGCTTCCTCCTTCTCAGGACTCGTATCCCGTCGATCTACTATATCCAGTCGGCTTCCAACTCGTTCCGTTCGATGCCGCGGATGACCCTTGGAGGAGCCGGGGGGCGACAGGGCCTGCTACAATCAGCACACAGGCCACACGGACAGGTGACCGAGCGGCTGAAGGTACCGGTTTGCTAAACCGGCGTACCCCGTCAGGGGTACCGCGGGTTCGAATCCCGCCCTGTCCGCTTCACGAACAACGCCCGCGAATGCGGGCGTTGTGTCATTGAATCCAGAGTGCTGGCTGCTCAGGGGCACTCGCCCCAGGCGCTGATGACGGTAAGCAGGTCAAGCACGTCCACGGCATCATTGCCGTCGATGTCCTCGTTGCAGCTGCTGCAAGGTCCCCAGGCCGAGATGACGGCCAGCAGGTCGATCACGTCGACCGTCCCGGATCCATCGGTGTCACCTTCGCAGGCCACGTTGGCGTCATCACCCGTGCGAACACTCAACAGGCTCCCATCACCACGAAGTGCAGCTCCCTCGGTGATCGAGACCAGGTCGTCATAGCCGTCGGCGTTCAGATCTCCATGCCCGACGAGAATCGGATTGAGTCCCTCATCGAGGGCATCTGTCATGGTCAGGAGGAGAGCGTCGCCGGAAAGGGTGTCATTTCGATAGACGCGTATCTCCCGCTCGCCATCCTCGTTTTCCAGGACCATTGCCAGGTCGAGATCTCCATCGAGATCATGATCAAGCAGTGTCATGCTCGTTGGAGATGATGGAAGCACGGTCGTGATGGCCGGGTCATAGGTGCCCGATCCCGTGCCGCGAAGCAGCGAGATGGAACTGCCATCGAGATTCGAGACGAAGACGTCGAGGAAACCGTCGCCATCGAGATCGGCGGGCTGCGGTTCGGAAGGAGACGCCCCGACGGGGAAGTCGCCGATGATCGACCAGGCGACTCCTCCAAGTGCGGCGGAGGCGTTCCGTCCCTGCCCAACGGTATTGGTTGCGCCGAACCCGATGAGAACATCCTCATCCTTGTCACCCCCGGGGTCGACATCGCCGGGCTTGATGCCGGAGGGAGCCCCGCCACTGTCGAGGTTCTGGGCGAGTTGGAGCGTTGTTCGAGCACTGACGGAGGTTGTTTCGTAGAAGCGGATTTCCCCGTAGAAATTGCCGTTGATGTCGGGGACACTGTCTCCTGCGCAGGTCACGATCAGGTCATCATCAAGATCATTGTCGATGTCCAGCGAGATGATGTCGGACGGATTGTCACCTGTACTGACACTCCCATCGAATACGAGCGCGGTGGGATCGGCCGATGGGTTGCTCCAGGTCATGATCGTGTCGTCTGCGGCATTGGTCACGGCCAGGTCGATGGTTCCATCATCATCAAGATCACCGGAGGTGACGGCGCTTGGCTCGTTGCCCGTGTTGTAGACCGCCTGCTGGACGAGATCTCCCGTGCCGTCATTGATGAAGACGGCGAGTTGGCCCGGCGTTCCGTCGATGACGATGGCAACGTCGTCGTATCCGTCATTGCCTCCCCCGATGCTCCCGAAGTCGTCGACCACCAGGTCCACGGCCAGGCCTGTCAATGAGAAGGAATCGGGGTCTCCCAGGCCAGCCAGCGAGGCGAGGGTGTCAACGACGAGGTTGACATTGAATGGCCCTTGGCCCCGTACTCCCGACCCATAGTCGTATTCAAGACGGTAGAAGAGACCGTCAGGCAGGCCTGGAAGGAGTGCAAGATCAAAGCGTTCACTCCACCCGAACTTCTCGGTGCCGGCAACGGAAATCAAAGGGATGACATCTCCCGCCCGGGGAGTATTGCTGTGCACGCCGGTGCATTCAAGAGTTCCAGAGAGATGTGCCGGCCCACAGGATATTGGAGCAGACTTGCTGTTTGATTGAAGTTCGATTTGCAGGGTGCCGGAAGGCCCAAATTGCAAGCTGCCTTGAATATCGATTTGTGCCTGCTCCACGACCAGTCGGCCTGGCTGATTCTCCGGTCCGATGTAGATGGAGTTCGAACTCAGGTTCCCCCATGGAAGAACCAGGGTTGCAGGAAGTGTCTCGATTCCACGGATTGTCACCGTGCCGGGAATCGTGCCCGGGGGCTGCGTGAAATCAAGAGTGACGGTATTGGGGCCGATGGCCATGTCGCCCCCTGGGAACACGCCATCCGAGATGATGGTGTATGCCGATTGCATGCCCATGTAGGTTGATTCATCTTCAGGAACAGATTGCATCATCCAGTTGTCTGGATCAGTTGCGCTGCCTCCAATGGGATTGACCCAGATGTTGGTATTCGTAACTGTTCCATAGACGCGCCCGGGGTCTTCGCCTGCATCGTGCGTCCAATGAGCGCCCACCAGGATGTTTCGGCCCGAGCCTTTTGGTGATTCCCCGACGTCCAGGTCGTAGCCAAAGCCGCCAGCAGGAAAGCTGTCGCCAGGGACGATGCTTGCGACATGCTCCCAATCTAAAGTGTCCAGCATCTGGGTGAACATCTCCACTTCACCGGAACGGATCGCCGTGACATTCGCCATGGGATTCGTGACGTATACAAAGCCGTCCCTCAGAGCAATCGATCGTCTTGCCTCGGTTTCAGTGGGTATCAATGCATTAGCGCATATGCCTGAGGAAGACCAGTTTTCGCCGTCCCATTCATAGATGTTGCAGCGTGACCAGTGCCAGCCCGGCCATGGTTCCGTAGTCTTGAGAAATGCGAGTTGGCCTGTATTTATGCTGACATCCCAGGTGGTCCCGGCGATCTCGATTTCGTCCTGCAACTGCGGTGAACTGGGATCTCCCAGCGAGTAGACGCTGAGTTCCGTCATGCCCATGTCAGAGCCCACAACGACGAGGTTGCTGCCCCATCGGTTGATATCAAGATACGCGCCCCAGTTGTCGTACAGGTTCCCGGTTACGACGCTGGCCTCGGTCCATGTGCCGGGCCCTCCACCCTTCCCCTCCTGCCGTGTGTAGATACGAGCGTAGTTGTACCCGGGTATGCCCAGGGCAGCCACGGCATCGCCTGTGCCGTTTTCCTTCTCGATGCAACCCGACTCGATGGTCGAGGTCGGCCCGAGCACGACATAATGTTCCAGGGTCCAGGGGAATGTGCCTTCCGGGGTGCGCTGGAAGAAGAAGGCGTATGGCCCACCATAGATGATGGCCAGGTCTCCATCGTCAGTCATGTCGACGTGGACTTCATATGGTTGAAGACTCGGGTCGTTCGCCGGGACTTCGGCGAACATGAAGGCATTCGGTTCAATCGCATCGCCAGAGTCATTGCCATTTCCCGTTCGATACAAGGCGGCAGCCATTCCCTGGTATGAGTACTTCCCGTCCGTTCGAAACAGCCCTTCGATTGCAACAGCTCGCCACTCTCCACCGA
>JABABM010000033.1 GCA_014238205.1 Phycisphaerales bacterium
TGTCTTCACCCGAAAGAATGCGTCCTTCGGAAACGAACATGTCACTGATCTGGTAGGCACTGGTCAGCAGGCCGCCGGGATTGAACCTGAGATCCAGGACGAGCCCCCTGGGCTCGCCAACGTCTCGCATCTGCTCAATGGCGTTTCGGAGATCCGTGTACGTGTCTTCGTTGAACTGGGTCAGTTTCACGTAGCCGATGCGGTTCTCCTGGTCGATGTACCAGTCCCATTGCGGATCACCCATGTCATCTCGCCCTGTCTTCCGCCAACCCTTGACGGAATGCATCTTGATGAGATCCCGTGTAACAGGAATTTCCAGCAGCCCATCCCGTCCCTCCCTCGAGATGCCAAGGGTGACATTCGTGTACCGCGGGCCGGTGATGTGGTGAACCGCATCTTGGACTGTCCATCCAGCCGTGGATTCCCCGTCAACCTCGAGGATGAGGTCCTCCGGGAGGACGCCGGACTGATAGGCCGGCTTCCCCTCAAGGGGATAGACGACCTTGATGTCACCAATCTCGGATTCGGAAATCATGATTCCCACTCCGATGAACTTGCCTTCCATCTGTCGGTTGAACTCGGTGATGTCATAGGGCCAGATGATTGATGTATAGGGATCAAGTGGCCTGAGAGCGCCATCGCCGAACTCTCTCCAGAGCACGCTGTCTGGAAGATCAATTGTCTTATCATTGAGCGTTTCAAGGGCGTCAAAGCAATAACCTGCAACACGATGAGGAGCGCGGCCTGCTTCGACCTGGGCCTCGACATCAGCTTCAAGGCGATCAAGTCCATCGTGCCAGGAAGCGAGCAGTGGACCGTTTCCCATTCCATCGAACGTCCCCGCGAGCGACTGTGTCCTGGTAAGAACCTCAAGGGCATCGAAGCCGCCTTCATAGATCGGAATCCATCCCGAATCGGAGATGTGTTCATCAACGGAAGTTTCGAGCGCCTCGGCAACCATCGAACGATCAATTCCATCGACTTCCTGCTTCCATCGATCGGACAGTGACTCATTGAATGAATCAGGGGGATCTTCGCCCAGTCGCTGGTTTCTCTTGACATAGAGTTCGTAGAGTCGCTCTCGAGCATATCGACGCAGAAGAACGATCCGTTGGCCGTTGTCTTCCATTCGCAGGTCGCACGCCTCGTATCGGTCTCCAAACGAGGTGTCCTCGTACAGGGTCCGAAGGCGAAGAAGAACTTCCTGCGCATAGAGCCAGTCACGATCCTCGATGATGACCGGGAGCTCCTTTTCCGAACGATCAATGGCCTCCTTCACGGAGGGCTCGGACAGGCAGGCATCGTAATCCTCGCTCAGAGTCTGGTATTCAACCGCTGATCGAAGCGCTTCGAGCAGGTTGCCCTCTTCAAGCGCCGACACAAGTGATGCATGAGTCTCGGCACGACGCTCCTTGATGAACTCCCTGTTCTCGATTCGATGTTGCCCCCATCCCTCGAGTCGTGCTCGATAGGAGTCGTAGTGCTGGCCTTCCAGCTCCGGCACCTGGGAAAGCAGGGTCTCGAGACGGGCGCGGTCACCTTCGATCGATGCGTTCCAGACATCCTCGGACCAGGACCCGTTGCCTGGAGAGGAGAAGGTCACGCCCGCGGTTCCAAGGACCACGAAGGCCACAAGGGTCAAACATGTTCGAGGATCAAGGATCTTCATGAGAATGCCATCCCGGTCTGGAACTCTGATGCGAGGTTGGGCCTCGGCTCCCCCGGCTTCCATCTTGGAGCAAAAATGGCTCTGATGGACCGGTCCACTGAAAAGGATCGGCTTATCAGGCCTCACCCTTCATCCTTTTGGGCCCTGAACCGTGTATTTCGCCATTAAATGGCTTCAAGCCCGTGTTTTACTACGTCCAAGGCCCCTCGAGGGTTCACATGGAATGCCCTGATACAGTGGCCTCGCCATGCTTTCACCGACCCTGCTCCTTGCCCTGGGCACAGCAACCCCCCTTTCCTCACCAGGAGACGGACAGGAACGATCTCTCGTCTTTGTAATTGCCGCCGTCATCCTTGGCCTGATTGTTGTCATGCTTGTCATGCTCCAGATAGCCACCATCCGCGGAAGAAGAACCGCTCGCAGGAAGTCCGTACTGGAACAGACCGAATCAGGAACCGACCCTTGGGCTGAAGCGGGGCGGCGGGTCCAGCCCATGGATGACGAAGACGATCAGTCCTGAGACTCCTCGGCTTCCCTGGCGAGGACGCGAACGAGTTCAACTTGATCTCCAGGAACTCCAAGCAGCTCAGCCTGCTCGATCCAGACTGCGGCCTTTTCAAACTGCCTGTCTTCGATCCAGGCCTCTGCAACCTTCAAGGCGACTCGCCCGGACCGGTGGACATCCGGCATCGACGCAAAGCAGAGCGCCCATGTTTCAGCGGAACGGTCATGTCGCCCGATTGATCCCCAGTTCACCGCCAACTCCCCTGCAACACCTTCATCCCCCTGCTGCTGGGGGGGAAGAGACAGGAGAAGCTCAAGCGCACGCTCCGGTTCGCCATGCTGTCGATACAACCTTGCCTCGATGACACGTATCCCAAGGTCCGCAGGCAGGGCGCTTCGAGCGGAATCTATTGCCTCAAACGCCTCGGGCGCATTGCCCAGGTCCATCTCAAGAACAGCACGTGTCGCCAATGCATGAGGCTGGCCTGGAACAATTGCAAGGACCCTCTCGACCCATGGCCGAGCCTTCTCCGGTGAACCACCTGCAACCAGCAACTGGGCGATGTACAAGGGAGGAGCTGGATCTTCTGGTGACAACTCCCCCGCAGCCTTGAAATGATCCATGGCATCGTCAAGTCTTCCCGCCAGCTGGGCTATTTCGCCTGCACTCTGCTGAAGTCCCGGTATCCCCGGTGCCTTCCGGACAGCCTGCTTGTAATGATCGTGCGCTTCGGAGAAAGCCTGGGCAGCCTCTGCTTCACGTCCATTGGCCCTGAATGCCAGAGCCTGGCCAACACAGATCCTCCCCAGCCGGTCATCTGGTGCAAAATGCTCCGGAGCCAGCCTGGAAAGACGGATTGCAATCGCCTCAGCTTCGACCATGTTCCCCAGGGCGATATATCGCTCAGCGGCATCAAGTGCCGCCTCGACCTGGGCATGATCCATCTGGGGTGCTTCTGGGGGATCGTCATGAGGCGAGTCGCACCCTGGAAGGAATGCCGCTGCCAGGATCACTGCCCAGAGTATCCGCCAAGGCTCGTCTATCATGCGTCGCATGTCGTCCCCGTCACCAGTGGTTCAACTTCCCAAATCATACTCCCCTGCAGAGGCCGAGCCACTCGTTCGCGCACTCTGGGAAGAGACGGCGATGGGGCACGTCGATCCAGGTGGGCCCGGAGAGGCTTTCTGCGTTCTCATCCCCCCACCTAATGTCACTGCAGCGCTGCACCTTGGCCATGCCCTGAACAACACCCTCCAGGACATTCTCGTCCGTTACCACCGCATGCGAGGCGAGAAGACCCTGTGGATGCCTGGCACGGATCATGCCGGCATAGCAACGCAATCCGTCGTGGAAAAACGGCTCGCCCTCGAGGGAGTCCGCCGAACCGACATGACTCGCGATGCCTTCATCGAAAAGACCCAGGCCTGGAAGGATGAATACGAAGCGACGATCCTCGAACAGATGCGGTTGATGGGCGCATCCTGCGACTGGCAACGAACGCGATTCACGATGGACCCGGTCTGCACTGCTGCCGTGCGTTCAGCATTCTTCCAACTGTTCGATGATGGACTGATTGACCGTGGAAAAAGGCTGGTGAACTGGGATCCAGTCAGCCGAACCGCGCTGGCCGATGACGAGGTCGAGATGGTCGATGTCTCTGGTCACATGTACGAACTGCATTATCCGCTCGATGACGGCGATGGGCACGTGACCGTTGCAACTACTCGCCCGGAAACAATGCTGGGCGACACCGCTGTTGCGATCAATCCTGCTGACCCACGCGCGGAAGCGCTTCGAGGCAGGCACGTACGACTGCCCATCGTCGGTCGCCGCATTCCAATCGTCGAGGATGACTACGTCGTCATGCCCGGAATCGGGGATGACCCGAAGGCGGCCTTTGCAACGGGATTCCTCAAGGTCACCCCCGCCCACGACACCAACGACTGGGACCTCGGGCAACGGCACGGACTTGATGTCATCAATGTCATGGCGTCGGATGGATCGATCTCGAACAGTCATGGCTGGGAGGACGCGTCCGATGCATGCGATGCGTTCATCGGCCTTTCCCGGGAAGAGGCACGCACCGCCATCGTCGACTGGTTCCGGGCAGAAGGACTGCTGGGGACCATTCACGAATACGAGCACACCGTCGGACACAGCTACCGCTCCCATGTTCCCATCGAGCCATACCTCAGTGACCAGTGGTACGTCCGGGTCACGGACGATCGGCTTGGAGGAGAAGCACTTCGCGCAATGGCTCCCGACCAGAGGCAGGGCGAACCACCGCAGCGATCCTCCGGCTCCCACGAACAAGACGGGCAACTTCGCTTCACGCCGGATCGGTACGCTCGGACCTTCCAGGTCTGGCATGAACAACTGCGGGACTGGTGCATCAGCAGGCAACTCTGGTGGGGCCATCGAATCCCGGTCTGGTCCAGGACCTTCAGCATGTCCGAGGCCGCATCCGACCCCGGGCCGGATGGACTTGCTCTCGACAGCGACGGTTGCGGCCTGCCATGCGCAGGTCCCTCAGCGGGCCGATCCACGATGCTCCGCGTCGACCGAGCCAATGACGAACTGACCGTCTTCAACTGCATTGACCAGGGGCGGGAGGATCTTGAAACTGAACTGGAAGCCCAGGGGTATGTCCAGGACGAGGATGTCCTTGATACGTGGTTCAGCTCGGCACTCTGGCCCCTCTCGACCATGGGGTGGCCTGATCCAAAGGCATTCGAGGGCCTTGAAGGCCTGCTTGAGACATTCAACCCGAGCTCGGTCCTCTGCACGGCCCGTGAGATCATCACGCTGTGGGTCAGCCGGATGGTCATGTTCAACCGGTATTTCCGGAACGGAACACTCCCCTTCCGTGACGTGGCCATTCACCCGATGATCCAGGATGGACATGGGCAGAAGATGAGCAAGTCACTGGGCAATGGCGTGGATCCAAGGGACATCATCAAGACACACAGCACGGATGCGCTGCGATACGTCATGGCATCAATTGCGACGGCGACGCAGGATGTACGACTTCCCCTGGATCTGATCTGTCCGCATACAGGGAAGACCTTCACACCCAATTTCATTACCAGTCCCGCAGGCTACACCGTGACCGCTCCCATCCAGGACTGTCCGGATGATTCTGCCAAGAAGATGGCAACGGTCTATGGGGTCCTGACTGGAGAAGCTGAAGCCAGCGATGCATGTCCACTGGCCATCAACTCATCCTCGAAGTTCGACATGGGCCGCAACCTCGCCACGAAGCTCTGGAATGCCGCCCGCTTCTCCCTGGGACGCATTACCGCTCCTGCCGAGCACCCCTCGATGGACGATCTGTGCCTCGTGGATCGGTGGATGCTTTCACGACTCGCCTCCACCCTCGAACTTGTCGAAGGTGCCCTTGATCGGTTCCAGGTACACCTCTACACGGAAGCAGTCTACGACCTGGTATGGCGGGACTTCTGCGACTGGTATCTCGAGTGCATCAAGCCTACGGTCGCAGACGACCCGGGACAGCAGCAGGTACTGCTCTCCGTACTTGACGCGATCCTGCGGCTTGTCCAGCCGGTCTGCCCATTCGTAACCGAAACCATCTGGCAGCATGTCCAGCAAGCAGGGGCAAGCGGACTTTCAATGCTTGAGCTTGATCCAAGCGAACTGCTTGCAACCGCAGCCTGGCCCCGCATGAATGCAGAGATACAGGATGAGGAGACCCAGTCGCACTTCGCACGTGTCCAGGAACTGGTGAACGAAGTACGCCGTGCAAGAGCAGAACAGGGCGTCGGCCCACGGGACCGCATCACGATCCATGCCCCCGAGCATGTCCAGTCGCTGCTTGAGCCGATCAAGGAAGCCGCCATGTCGCTGATGGGCCTTGATGCGATTGAATCCGACGACCAGATTCCCGACGGATCATGGTCCGTACTCTTCGAAGGTTCGGAAATACATGGCGCATCAAGCCTCGGGTCCATTGACATTGCAGCAGAACGAACACGGCTAGAAGCTCGTGTAACGGAATGCACCAAGGCTGTCGATGCATTCAAGATGCGACTGGCCAACAAGAACTACCTCGAGAAGGCCCCTCCTCATGTAGTCGAGGAGACACGTGAAGCACTCGCGCGGGCCAAGGATGATCTGGATGCTGCCGCGGCTTCACTCGGACGCCTGGACGAACATGATGCAGGGGCAGGTACATGACCCGATGCTCCCTGACCATCCTGCTCCTGGCGACGTTCCTCCTCGGGTGCACGAACCCCGATTCCAGGCCGCCCCGGGTTCGAACTTCCTACCTTGGCATGGATTCGGCAAACAGCGATGAACCCGTCACCATCGAACAATGGACGTTCATGGGCGTGGAGGGGCAGTGCCTGGTCACACCTCGATGGGAGATCTACACGACGCTCCAGAACGAACGCCTGCGAACGTTCCTGCCGAGTTTCTATGAAGCAGCACTTGTTGAATACACCACCTCCCTGGGCGAGCTTCCCTCACCACCCACTCCACTGACGTCCTACCTGTTCGGTGATCGGCGACAGTGGAAGAACAAGACTCGAATGATGCTCCCACACCTTGCATCATCGTTTGAAAGTCTCGGCAGAGGCGGTTTCACCGCCGATGGCGTTGCCGTGCTGTATGACATTGATGACGGCCAGTGGGATCATGACACATTGGCCCTTGCTTCTCATGAGGGTTGGCACCAGTACGCGCAGACGACCTTCGAACATCAGCTCCCCGCATGGCTGGACGAGGGCATAGCGACCTTGTTCGAAGGATTCCGTCTTCGGCGGGGAGAACTCGAGTTCGATGTCGCCTCCAACAGGGAACGTCGCTACCGGCTTCGAGAAGCAACTCGAAGCGACACCCTCATCCCGCTTCAGACGCTCCTGGCAAGTGATCCCCATGATGTCCTTGCCGAAAGCAAGTCGACCCTGCTTACCTACTACGCGCAGGTCTGGGCGTTGGCTCGCTTCCTCAAGGATGGCGAGGATGGCCGATACCGTCCTGCGCTGGAAAACGTGCTCCTGCTGACCGCGGAGGGAGACCTCTACAGGCAGTTGCTTCGGCACGTCAGCCGGGAAGAAGCCGATGGCGACCGCGCGACTCTGGTGGGGAGAAGGATGATCGAGATCTTCTTCAACGAAGACTTCGACGCCTTCGACGCTTCCTACCAGGCCTGGACCAGGGAGATCTCGCGTTCCCGCTGGGGATGGTAGGCGCCATGCTCATCGGACTCATCTCTGATTCACATGGCCATGCCGATCGCGTCACACAGGCGATGGAACTTCTGAATTCACGAGGTGCTGAATGCATCATTCACCTTGGTGACATCGGCGGCAACGATGTGCTCGACGCCATGCAGGGCCATGAAGTCCGCATCGTGTTCGGCAACTGCGACTGGGAAGAACGGGAGCTTGGAAACCACGCCGAGTCGATCGGCATCCACGTCGACCATCCCATCGGACGCCTTGAGTGCGACGGAAAGATACTTGCATACACGCATGGCCATCGAGATGAACTCATGCAGGTGTCGTTGTCGGAGCATGTTGAATACCTCTGCCACGGCCATACGCACCATCCTCGTGACGAATGCATCCAAACAACACGCGTTCTCAACCCCGGGGCGCTGCATGCAGCGTCCCGATATACTGTGGGCTTGCTTGATACAACTGCTGATACGTTCGATATCCTCGAGCTTGATGCAACTTCCTGAACTGCTCCTGGAGCAATCCGTGGATTCAACCACCATCCGTCCCGCAACCATTGACGACCTGCCGGCCATCCGGGGGTTGTTTGATGAAAGCGTCTATGAGGGGCAGACGAGGATCAACGATACCGGTGCGGATATCGACAACTTCAATGAGGCCTACCTCGGTGACAGCGACCACGATCTGTTCTGGGTCGCCCAACGAAGCGACGCGGTGGTTGGAATGATCGGTGTCCAGGAAATGGACGAGGATGTCATCGAGATTCGACGCCTCCGAGTGGACGCAGGGCATCGACGAACAGGCATCGGAACGGCCCTCATGGAACAGGCCCTCTCCTTCTGCCGGGACCACTCCTACATGAAGATCGTCCTTGATGTACGCATCGAGCGCGGTCCGGCCATCGAGCTCTTCAAGAAGTTCGGCTTCTACCATTCAAGAACCCGGGAGAGCGATGGGCACAAGCTGCTGGACTTCTATGTCGATCTCTACCAGGAATGCAATGAGTAGAGCACTCCCCCTGCTCATGTCAGTCATGGCCATCGCCCTGGCCGGCTGCTCAACGACCTCTTCAGGCCTGGCTCAGCCGACACTCGACACCGTCCGTGCCGGTGATCCATCGACCCCTGGACTCATGCTGGATTGGAACGACACGTTTCTTCCACTTGCCGGGCAACGCACGTTCACGATTCTTGATGGAACAAATACAGGCCAACAGGTCCTGATCACGACGACCGCCGAGGATGACTCGAACTGGACCGTGGATGTGACCGACAGGGAAACATTTTCCAGGGTATTGAGTGATACCGGCATCGTCTCACCGACGACCATCGATACGCCAAGCGGAACCACGAGCAGCTTCACGCCTCCACTGCCGGTCATCCCCAGGTCGCTCCAGTCTGGCGAGGCTGCCGAGGCCAAAGGGACCATCAAGGTCGTGAATACGAAGGATCCTTCGCACGAGGTTGCATCAGGAACATGGAAGATCTCCATCACGCATGACGCCGATGCCACCCTTGCCATAGGGACTGATGAACTCCACTGCGTCCGCCTCCACACGGTCTACAGCGCCGACCTGGGCCTGGCCACGGTGTCGCGGGATACCTTCGACTACTACGCCCCCAGCCATGGGCTGGTCGCAACCGTCTTCAACCAGAAGATCATCAAGGTCATCATTCCCGAGAAGACCAGCGGGACCTGGATATCCAAATGACAACCCCGCGACCGTGACGGTGCGGGGCTGTTTCATTGAAAGCGGGTGAACGGACTCGAACCGTCAACATTCAGCTTGGAAGGCTGACGCTCTACCAATTGAGCTACACCCGCGAGGTCGATCATGATACTCCCTGCCGCGTCGGTGTACGCTGGGGGGAACATGCTGCTTCGTCATTTCCATATCAAGCAGGCTGAACAGGCAGCCGGGAATACCCAGACCCCTCCCCGCCATGCGATCAGGAACATCCTGCTCAAGTGCGGCCTCGCCGCCGTCGTACTCGTAGGGCTGTACCTGTTGATTCACTTCCTGGAACCGTGGATGCCCGACATCCGCACATGGGTGAAGTCGCTGGGCGTCTGGGGGCCCCTTGCCTACTGCCTTCTGTTCATCCTGATGACCGCCCTGTTCTTCCCGGAATCAATCATCGCCATCGCCGCGGGCACCCTCTTTGGATTCTGGATGGGAATTCTCTGGGTCGTGGTTGCCGGCACCATCGGCGCACTCCTGATCTTCGGCATCACGCGATCCCTCTTTCGAGACAGTGTCCGCCAACGACTCCAGAAACATCCAAAAATGCTCGCCTTCGACGAAGCTGCAGGGCGAGAGGGATTCAAGTTGATGTTCCTTCTTCGCCTGGCTCCCCTGAACTATTCACTGCTGTGCTACCTGCTGTCCGTCTCATCAGCCCGGCTCAAGCCCTACACGCTGGCATGCCTTGGAATGTTCCCGGGCAACATCTCGACGGTCTACTTCGGATATGCCGCACGACATGTCAGCGAGGTCGCATCCCACAACCAATCCACGGACTGGGTCAAGGAAGCATCGATCTACATGGGCCTGGCATTCACGGTCATCGCCAGCACCCTCGTGGCACGAATCGCCATGCACACGGTCAGAAAGATGCAGAATGTCCACTCTGGGGGGCCTTCAACATCCTCTCAATCCAACGAGTAGCCAGAAACGCCAATCTTCCATTGCGGAGCATTGCATGGATCGATAGGTTGGAAGTCTGGAGACTCGGGAATACACCCGTTGGAGAGAAGAATCATGTTCAATACGCTGCACGCCATCGGCGCGACCATTGTCGTCGCGATCACCTGCGCACTGCCCGCAACCACACTCTCGGCAGCACCGCTCGGGGCAACCAACCAGGTCATGCCCCTGGAAGCCGTGGAACTGGTGACCCTTCCAAGACTTGATTTCCAGGCCATCGACGCCCAGGACCACCAGCGTGCAGCTGAGGGTGCCCCTTACCGATATGCCATCCCACATGACATGGCCCTCTCCCCTGCCTTTGACGGGACATGGGAACGCATCGGTGATCATGGGCTGCTGTGGAGACTTCGCGTGGCCTCGTTGGATGCGACCAGCATCAACCTCGCCTTCGAAACCTTCCGCCTCCCGGATACGGCCATTCTCTCCATCTATACGGCTGATGGATCCACCGCCATCCGCCCCTTCACCTCCGATGACAACAATGTCGCCGACCAGCTCTGGACTCCACCACTGCCGGGCGATGACATTGTCATTGAACTGCAGATCGACGCGCAGGACCGCGACTTCATCGAACGCAATCTCGAACTGACCGGCATCAATGTCGGCTATCGAGGGTTCTACGATGCTGCCGTTCCACCACGATCAGGCTCATGCAACTACGACGTGTGGTGCAGCGAGGCCGATGAGTGGCGTGACGAGATCCCGTGCGTAGCTGCCATCTCTACCGGCGGCTCGCTCTTCTGCTCCGGCTTCATGGTGAACAATCTCACGCATGACGGAACCCCCTTCTTCATGACGGCCAATCACTGTGGGGTCTCCAGCGGGAACGCATCATCCCTCGTGTGCTTCTGGAACTACCAGGATGGTCCGGAGGCTCCCCTCGATTGCCCAGGCAATTCGAGCGAAACAGGGACCCTGGACCAATTCTCGACAGGCTCGACCTACCGGGCGGGCGGAAGTTCTTCCGACTTCACCCTTGTCGAACTCAATACTGCGCCGAATGAAGCGTGGGAAGTGGGCTACTGCGGGTGGGACGCCAATGACGTCGCCACCGAATGGTCGGTCGCGATTCACCAGCCGAATGTCGATGCCAAGCGATGGTCGATCGACTATGAGCCAAGCCAGATCTACGGGTACAACCAGCCGGGCACCACGCACCTTCGCATCGTCGACTGGGACCTGGGCACGACGGAGCCTGGTTCCTCGGGATCTCCCCTCTACAACCAGAATCACCACGTCGTAGGGCAACTCCACGGCGGGTACGCCGCATGCGGCAATGATCTCGAGGACTGGTATGGACGCTTCGCCGTCTCCTACCCCGCCGGGCTGAGTACATGGCTGGATCCCGATGGAACTGGATCGCTCGTCTGTGACACGCTGGGCAAGGGACTTTCCATCGATCCTGCCACCGACGTGCTCCACTACGGTGAAATCGGCGGTCCCTTCAATGATGCATCGATCAACTACACGATGACGAACAACACGCCCGACCTGGTGTCCTACACGGTCAGCCAGGGAGGAACGTTCGACATCGAGCTTGACGGCTCCCTTGCAGATCTCAACGGGGTGTTGCCCGGCGGCGGCGGCGAAGTCGTCCTCACGGCATCGCTTGCGGCCAATACCGCATCCCTTCCTGCTGGAACCTACGAGAACATCCTGGTCTTCAGTGACAACACGAATGGCCAGGCACGCGAAATCGTCCACACTCTGGAAGTGGGCCTCTCCAACTTCACGACAGATCCCGAGCACGGGCTCGTGGCCGGTGGACCCGAGGGCGGCCCCTTCCCCACGACGCAGGACTACCTGCTCACCAGCCAGCGGCCAACTGATGCCGTCATCGAGGTAACCTCGGATGCCAACTGGATCTCCATCAATGGAGGAAAAAGTGACACTGTCACCCTGACCTACGAAGGCGACAGCGAGACCGTCTCCATCGGGTTCTCCGATGCGGCCAACTCACTGCCACCGGGACTCGTGGAAGGCACCGTGACGTTCAACAACATCAACGGTGATGGCGGCGATACGACACGCACCATCGTGCTCGATGTGGGTCGTTTCACCTACGTCGCCTACGACACACCCATCGACATCACGGACAACAACACCATCCAGAGCTTCATCGAGGTCACGGATGTCTACTGCATGGCCGACGTGGATGTTGAACTGGATGTTTCCCATACCTTCATCGGCGATCTGATCATCGATGTCACCTCGCCCGAGGGCACGACCGTGCGTCTGCATGATCGTTCTGGAAGCAGCGAGGACGACATTGTCACGACCTACGACGATGACGGAGAAGGCACCCCGCCTGATGGCCCTGGAGCCTTGTCAGACTTCGATGGCGAGATCGTTGTCGGAACCTGGACCATGACCATTTCAGACAATGCCGGGATTGACCAGGGCTCCCTGAACGCCTGGGGTCTGAAGATCGCTTCCACGGGTGAATACTGCCCGGCGGTTGCCTATGGCCAGGCGGTCTACACGGACGAGAACACGGATATCGACATTACGCTCGAGGGCGCTTCGCCCGAGGGTGGAACGATGGAGTTCATCATCACGACACTCCCGTCCAATGGCGACCTGTCCCTTCCCAGCGGATCTCCCATCAACTCGACACCCTACGCCCTGCCCGGCGGCGGGAACATGGTGACCTACAGCCCCGATTCGAGCTACATCGGCCCGGATGACTTCAGCTTCATGGTTGATGACGGGTTTGGTGAATCAGAAGATGCCTGGGTCAGCATCCAGGTCGGCGCCGTGCCGAACCCCGACAACTGCGCAGAAGCAGCTCCGATCGCCAATGGACTCTGGGAGTTCAGCACCCTTGACGCGACCACGGATGGCGCAGCACATGGCGAATGTCAGTTCGATGGACAGACATACCATGACATCTGGTACAGGTACCTGGCCTGTGACGACGGCCAACTGGTCGTCAGCACCTGCGAGGATCTTGGCGGTGGTGCCGACTTTGATACGGATCTTGTCGTCTATGAAGGCGATGACTGCTCAAGCCTGGTCCTCATGGGATGCAATGATGATGATCCAGACAATGCGTGCGGCGGCTCCTCCGGTGGCTACCACAGCACGGTCACCATCAATGTCATCCGCGACCAGATGTACACCCTGCGTGTAGGTGGCTGGAACGACGGCAATCTTGGAACAGGCGTCCTGCTTGTTGATGGGCCGGAAACCGGCTGCGATGAACCCTGTGAAGGTGATGCCGACGGAAACGGCTCCGTGGGCGTCGATGACCTGCTGATCGTGATCGGCGCATGGGGAAGCAGTGATGAACTTGCGGATCTTGATGGGGATGGCACCGTGGGTGTCAACGATCTGCTGATCGTCATCGCAAACTGGGGAGAATGCCCCTGAGCCGCATCACAAACCGTGAATGAACCGGGAGGGGTCCGCCATGCGGATCCCTCCTGTCATTCCACGGCTGTATCTTCGGCATTGACGTCCACGCCATCACCCTCCGAATGGCCATCGACTTCCTCGGAATCGAACTCGGGAAGTTGAAGGATCTCGCCTGCGCGGCCCTCGGGCAGCGTCTCGATCTCTAGCAACGCCTGCTTCATGACCCGCGTCCGAGTTCGCCCTTGATCGATGGTGTTCTGTGCGGCGCCAAGTTGTTTCTTGAGCTTGTCCAGTACCCCGCCGAACTTCTCGAACTCCGCCTTCACCGCCCCAAGTACTTCCCGGACTTCACTTGATCGCTGTTCGATAGCCAGGGTTCGGAATCCCATGCGAAGACTGTTGAGGATCGCGGCCAATGTCGTCGGCCCGGCTGGCGTGATCCGAAGTTCCCGCAGTTTGCCCGACAGTGAGGATCGACGCAGCACCTCGGCATACAACCCCTCCACCGGAAGAAAGAGGATGGCGAAATCAGTCGTATGCGGAAGCGCGACGTATTTTTCCTTGATCTCCTTGGCACTCTTCAGAACGGACTGCTCCAACTCCTTGGCTGCCAGTTCAATGGCGTCCGAATCACCCTGTTCCATCACATCCTGCAGACGCGAGTAGTAATCCATTGGAAACTTCGAGTCGATCGGCAGCCAGATGTGATTCACAAGATCGCCCGTGGGTCCCGGGAGACGGACAGCAAACTCGACTCTGGCATTGGAGCCCGGCACGGTCTCGACATTTTCTTCGTACTGGCTGCCGGTGAGTATCTCCTCAAGAATCGCGCGGAGTTGCACTTCCCCCCAGATGCCTCGGGACTTGACATTCGAGAGCACCCGCTTGAGATCTCCGACCCCGTCCGCGAGACCCTTCATTTCTCCAAGGCCCCTGTGGACCTCTTCCAGTCGCTTGCTGACCTGGGCAAAGGACTCCCCGAGTCGCTTCTCAAGGGTGCCCTGGAGCTTCTCATCAACAGTGTGGCGAATCTCCTCGAGTTTCTTCTCGTTGCTGGACTGCAACTGGGTCAATTGGGCGGACTGGGTCGAACCGAGCGCCTTCATTGTCGTGACCAGCGTTTCGGAAGTCTGCCCAAGGCCTGAGGCGACTTCTTCACGCAACTGCCGCCCGGATTTGTCTCCTGCTTCCCTCGCCCGTTCAAACTCATCCCTGATGACCCGTTCAAGGCGACCGTCATCTTCCTGGACACCTGCAGTTCGCCGAAGCAGCAGGATCATGCTGGCAATCGCCAACAGGAGAAGCAGGATCGAAATGACAAGAAGTGTGGACAGCATCGATCAACGGTTCCGGGTACAACCTCACCCTCACTGTACAGCGTACCTCCTCCTGCCTTCGACAACGAACGCAAATGAACACCAATAGCAGAGCACACTCCCCCCTCACTGCAGGCATGCTCGCCATCGCCTGGTGGCCACTGGCCCTGAGCTGGCTGCTCATGGGTGTCGAACTTCCGTTGATCAGTGCCGTGGTTGCCCGGCTGCCGGATGAAACGATCCAGCTGGCAGCCTTCGGAGGCGTGGTCTTCCCACTGGCCCTCCTCGTGGAGGGGCCTGTCATCATGCTGCTGGCAGCTTCGACGGCTCTCAGCACCAATCTCGCCGCATTCAGATCACTGAAACGCTTTACAACCATGCTGTCCTTCTGGCTCACGCTGCTCCATGTGGCCCTGGCGTTTACCCCGATCTATGACTGGGTCATCGTGCCGCTGCTTGATGTGCCCCAGGATGTCATCGAGCCCGCACGCCGTGGCTTCATGCTCATGACCCCCTGGACATGGGCGATCGCCGACCGTCGATTTCACCAAGGGCTCCTGATCCGGTTTGGCCAACAGAATGCCGTGGTCATCGGGACGGCCATTCGACTGGCAACGACCGTCAGCACCCTGCTCATCGGCTGGCTCGTAATCGAAGGAGAAGGGGTTGTCGTCGCGGCAACCGCCCTCACCTTGGGAACACTCACAGAGGCTGTCTATGCAAGGATTCGATCACGGTCGATTGTCAGGGGTGTTCTGGCTTCGTCTCCACTGGACGATCGAGTACTCAAAGGCAGATCGCTGCTCAGGTTCTACATCCCCCTTGCATTGACGCCCGTGCTCGTAATCGCGATGCAGCCCATCGGCTCTGCCGGAATCGATCGAATGCCAAATGCGGTAATCGCCCTGGCCGTCTGGGCTCCCCTCAATGGCCTGGTCTTCATGTGCAGGAGTGTCGGCGTTGCCTACAACGAGGTTGTCATCAGCCATTGTGGATCGCCAGGGCAGCTCCGGCCACTACGTCGATTCGCCTGGATGGCAGGCTCCATCGTGACCCTGCTCCTTGCGATTGTTTCATTCACCCCGCTGGTTGAATACTGGTTCGGAGCGGTCATGGGGCTGGACGTGGAACTCGTCAGCCTTGGTGCGTCGGCCCTGTGGATTGCAGCTCCCATTCCACTCCTTACGTTTCTCCAATCCCTGTACCAAGGGCTGCTCGTACACGCTCATTTCACACGTGCCGTGACCGAATCCGTCATCGTCTTCCTGGTAGTAACGATCTCGATCCTCTGTGTCGGGATCGCCATGCAACCATCCAGCGGGATCTACGCCGTATTGGCCGCCCTCCTGGCTGGAAACACGGCGCAGACGGCATGGCTGTGGCATCGCTGTCGCGGATCAGTGTTCAATGCATCAGGATGATTGTCGACTTCGTCGATTCCTGAAGAGGCCCCCGATGCCCAGAAGGGCCACTACTCCTGGCGACGGGACCGACTGGGGCTCGCCGGCGGACAGAAACACCCAGCCATCCCATGAACCATCCGAGACTTCGCGGACATCCGCTCCGATCGATGAGAACTCCCATGGCTCCCACACGGAATCCTTCTGCCAGTAGTGCCAGTAATCCTCCACGTCCGGCCAGCCCGCACCAACTCCCCAATCACTGTCATCGAACGCATCGATTCCCTGGAGAAAGACGCCCCACTCGCTGACGCTGTAGTCAAGCGAAACGTCCTGGGACTCATCGGCGATTGCAAGAAGCAGATCCCATCCAGTTGTTCCCCCCTGCTGCCAATGGACGTCGAACAAGTACCCGTTGCCGTTGGAAAAATCGATCTGGACGGTCGACGTGTAGAACCCCTCGCCGATTTCAACATGTTCAATGATGTCACCTGCAGCAAGCGAGGTGCCTGCAAGCAGTGTCAACAGCCCAGTAACAGCAGTTCGCATGTGCCTTCTTCTTCCTGCCCCCTTCCGCGAGAGGCGTTCCTGGTGATCGCTGCTGGCTGGTATCCCGACTTGGTCTGGACAGGTCCAGCCCTCACGGTGACGCGTTCGCGGCGGAATCGCACCGCCTTCCCCATCCAACAGCCACCCAGGCAGCCTGCATCGGATGCCTGAGGAAACAGTGAAGATAACACTTTAAAGACGACGCCCTGCACCTGAAGTTCAGGTTTCAGCATGATTTCCGGTGCATCCTGCCCGACCTGCCTTTACGATTCATCCTCAATCAAGGGAACACCTGCGACGAATGGAACAGGAGAGGGCTGAACTGATGAACATGATGAATGCACGCGCGATTTTCCTCACGGTCGTTGCCCTCGCTGGGGCAGCATCGGTGGCAACCACCCGACCCGGAATGGAGCCTGCAAGCTCCTCCACTCCTGTGCCAAGAGGCATCGGTCCTGATGTCATTACAGGGACCGTCGCCAACACCTACGGCAGCTACGACATGAACTACTACGGGCAGAACAACGGCATAGGTGGTTTTTCCTTCGCCACCCAGTCATGCAATATCGGTGATGAAGATGCCATGTGGTTCGGCGGGACCAGCAATGTTCCAACCATCATCATGAATGCCTACCGCTACCGGGATGGTGTATTCGAACAGATCGGTCTGGCCTGGATGAAGCACAGCTTCTGCGCCCTGAGTGAAAATGAATCCTACTGCGGGAACTGCACGGCAGGACATGACTGCGACTGGCTTGCCACTGGATGTGCAGACACGTACAGCTCCGGCCTCAATGGTGATGCCGTAGCTCCTCGAACCGACATCAATCCCAGCACGGGCGAATACCCCTACCCGTTTACAATTTCTCCCTCTGGAAGCGGCACGATGCGAGGCAAGCTCCAGATCGATCTTGACAAGACCGAACCATCCCAGAACTCGGGCGCCCGCTACTTTCTCGAGGGCTACTACATGTCACCAGATGACACTGCTGCCGGGAACCACATGAACAACGCCTCCTACAGGGAAGTCACCTTCAACTCCTCTACGAATACTTCCCCCGTCGCGGGGACCCAACGACAGAAGAGCGCCATGTTTGCCTGGAAGGCAGTAGGCGGCGGAGTCACCCTGAAGTCGTTCCCGACAGAAGAAGCTGCCGGAGTAGGCATGGTCTACCTTGGCTACAAGGCTACGGACCTTGGAGCTGGCTGGTACCACTACCAATACGCCGTCCAGAACCTCAACTCGCATCGCGGAGTCCAGTCCTTCAGCCTCGAAGTTCCAGACTGCATCGACGTGGAGAACTTCACATTCACCGATGTCGACTACCACTCCGGAGAGGGAGTCGATGGCACTGACTGGGAGCCCGTGCACGCCAATGGAACGCTCAGTTGGTCTACCGAGACCTACAACCAGAATACCGACGCAAATGCCATTCGATGGGGCTCGATGTACACCTTCGGCTTCGACGCCAACAGGCCCCCTGGCAACGGGTTAGTTTCGATGAACTACTGGCGAAGCGGCCCCGGCTCCATGATCAACGGGACCATCGGCGTTCCCTGGGATGATTGCCAGGATTGCAGCAGTGACATCAATGGAGACGGCCTCACCAACATCGATGACCTGCTGGGCATTCTCGCCTTCTGGGGCAATGTCGGCGAACACCCCTCTGACGTGAATGGGGATCTTCTTGTGAATGTCGATGACCTGCTTGTCATCATCGGCGGCTGGGGCCCCTGCGGATAACGGCATCAGCCATGCAGGGAGTGTGACTCACCCCTTTGTTGGAGCAGAATCCACCTTCTTCTCCGCCTCTGTGACATCCGAATCATCGGATGAACCGAGCAGGATCGCGACCCACTGCAGGTCTTCCGTGTGCTCAAGCAGGATCTTGATGATCATGGTCAGGGGAACCGAGAGGACCATGCCGATCGGACCCCAGACCCAGCCCCAGAAGACCATCGACAGGAAGACCACGAGTGTCGACAGGCCCAGGCGCCGGCCCATCATGCGGGGCTCAAGCATATTCCCTATCGCAAAGTTGACTGCCAGGTAGCAACCAGCAACAGCGATTGCCCACCCCAGATCGAACTGGATGTACGCAAGCAGTATTGGTGGAATGGCTGCGATGATTGAGCCAAGGGTGGGAATGTAGTTCAGCAGGAATGCAATCAGCCCCCAAAGCACGGGGAAGTCGACGCCAATGAACCACAACGCGATGGTCACGGTCACGGAGACGATCAAACTGCATTGAGTCTTGACCGCCAGATATGTACGAAGGTCTGCGAGCACCTCTGTCGACCAGCTGACATCTGCATCGGGGTCACCGACAATTGCACGCAACTTCTTCGGAAGAATGGCTGCTTCAGCAAGAACGAAGACCACCGTCAGCAGTATGAGAAATGTACTCGAGAGGACTGAAGTCAACGCGCCGAGCCCCTGGGAGAGGTAGCTTGTCAATCGGCTTGAATCAAAGAACTCCCGGATGGAATCTTTCGTGAGATCCAGGCCCAGCCCATGAAGCCAGATGATCGCCGGATTGAGTTTGTCAAGCAACTTGGCGCGGTACCCATCGCTTGCATCCACCTGGCTGCTTGCCTGGCCAAGCACTGGCGCATTGAGGTCTGCCTGAACGGATGTGACTGAAGAGAGGACAACTCCCGAAAGAAGCAGGAATGCAAGAAACACGGCAAGGAATACCACTGCAACTGCAGCCCAGTCCGGCAACCCTCGACGCTGGAGCCATGCCACGGGAGGAGTGCAGATAACTGCGAGAAATATCGCCACAAGAATCGGAAGAAGTATGCTCCCGGCAGCCTTCAAGCCGGCAATTATGACCACCGTCGCTGCAAGGATCAGGAGCGTATTGAGACTTCTTGGCATGGAGGGGGCCTGTACCACGAAAGGATGGTACAAGGCCTCTCCGGCCCTTTCATTCGATCAGAGAGGCATTCACTGCCTAAATAATGGCTGAATCCATCTTTTCATTGGCACCGCCCCCCTGAGGTTTATACTGAAGAAGATCGGCGGCAGATACAGATCTTGCCTCAATAGACCCTAAAGTGGGGTTAATATGAGCCATTGCTTATTTTTCGCTGTGGTGGCTGTATGCTCTTGTGAGCCAGACTGACAAGCAAGTCGACCATGGACGACGAGACCTGTTTTCATTGTTTTTTGAACTCGTAATATGG
>JABABM010000034.1 GCA_014238205.1 Phycisphaerales bacterium
TTGTCCGATCTTGGCGTTGTCACGAGCTCTCGAGATTGCAGGCAGCAGGATGCCAACCAGCAGGGCGATGATCGAAATCACGACCATCAACTCGACAAGCGTGAAGCCTCGGGTACGACGTGTCATGTTCAACTCCTTCTCAGGGATACAAAACCCCTGGCTCTTCCTTCCGAGGCTTGCTTTTGCATGCAATCCGGCCAGATTGTCACGTCAACGCCTGGAAACCAGCCACCCGATCAAGACATGGGACCGTCGGAGGCAGGGACTTGAAATCAAGTCCCATCTAGGATCGATCAAGTCTCATGGATTGTCAACTCGAAAAAGACGTTGATTGGACTTCCAGGGCAGCTTGGGAGCCCTTCTTGATCATGAAACAGGCCGCTCCTGGAGGAGCGGCCTGTTGAGTTGCATGAGTTGGTCAGGGTTCCCGCTTTATTCAGCGATGATATCCCTGCCGTGGGTAAGTCCACCAGCCGTGTGGGTATGACCCGACCAGTTGCCCCAGTCCGTGCGGCACTCGACGAAGAAGCCGTTTTCAAGGTCACCGGCGACACCACGGTGCCAAAGGCCCTTGTAGCCACCAAGTGCACCGGTGGAATCATTGCCGTCTGCGACGACGTAGTCGTGCTTTTCGGCTTCCTGGCACTCGATCATGTCTACGTGGCCATCAACGAAGCAGGCCACGGGAGCTGAACGCCATGAAGCGTTGAAGTAGTTGGGGTAGCAGCCCTGGTATGACCAGGTGTCCTCGTTGTTGTTTCCCTGGACAACGTGATATTCCGCACCCGAGATTGCATCCTCCCAGCGTGGTCCACACTCACCGGTGGTGAGGTTCTGCATCCAGTGCATTTCCATCAGGAAGGTATTCAGGCTCGAGTACCTGGCTTGCCCGAGGGTTGCGGGACGGAAGCCGGTTGGAATCGACATGGGATCGGTGAAGGCCTCCTCGGGATCTTCGTCTGCAGTCGGCAGGCGGTAGACGGCCGGGTTGACCATGTTCGGTGGACACAGACCATAGGAGGAGGGCTGGAGAAGGAAGGGCAGGTCGATGGAGGCATTGGCGCCATCGACGAGTGAAACGGAACACATTGTTCCATCTTCATCCCAGCAACGCTGAAGTGCACGTTGAAGGATCCGATCCTTTGGAGCCCAGAATGACTTGTGGTAGCACTTGTCATCCATGTATTCCGAGATCTGTCTCGTGTTCGTGAAACGGAACGTGCCGACCCTGCCGAATCCCCAACTCGACTTGGTCAAGCCTTCCGTATAGCAGTAGGGAACCGTGTGGCAGGGGAAGTTCAGCGGGAACCAGTGTCCGCCACCATCTGTTTCGCAGGCGAGGACGCCGGGCAGAATTGTGAATGTTCCACCATCCTGCTTCCAGTACCGATCCCGCCAGTTGTTCGTGGCGTTCATGACTGGCAAGCCCGTCCAGGAACCATCCGGTCCTGAAGAGAGAACCTCTGGTGTTCCAGTCCAAGGGACGCCGTAGTCCGTCTCGAACATGTCATGAGCGGTCTTGATGTTTCGAATATTGCTCTTTGACATTCCTATCTTGGCATTGTCTCGAGCACGGGAAATGGCCGGCAGGAGGATGCCAACCAGTAGTGCGATGATCGAAATCACAACCATCAACTCGACAAGCGTAAATGCGCGGGTACGACGTGACATGAACCAACTCCTTCCAGGGGGTGGTGGCACCCCTTTCCATGCCCCGAAACAGCTTCGCTCGCTCATCGGCCGGGAGCAGGGCGCTGGTACGGGACGTTGCAGGCCGGTCAAGACATGGGGCCGAGGTCTGCATTGATCCAGTGGATCACACCCTGACCATCCCCGAACAACAGGCAGTTGTCAATCGAAAATGGCCACGGATACTCAAATCGGGCGTGCTTCAAGCCAATCTCGAGCCGCCCCAGTGAGTTGTCGACCTTGGCGGGTACGTGCCAAGTGCCCAATTTGAAGCAAGTAGGGCTCAACCAGGTCCTCGAGAGTCGTTGCATCCTCTCCCATGGTGGCGGCAATGGCCTCCAGCCCAACGGGGCCTCCATCGTAGACCTTCATCACCGTCTGCATGTAGGCCCTGTCGAGTGTATCGAGGCCCATTTCATCAACGCCTTCCAGTGCCAGGGCGCCGGTCACAGCATCGGCATCGATGCGACCGTCGTTCTGGACCTGTGCGAAGTCACGGACACGCCTGAGCAGGCGAAGGCAGATTCGAGGTGTACCGCGGCTTCGTTCGGCAATACGGACCTTGGCATCGGGTGTGATCGACTCGATGCCCATGAAATTCATGGCTCGTACAAGGATCGATTCCAACGCTTCTGTTTCGTAGTAGTCGAGCCGATGGCTCAGGCCGAACCGGCTTCGAAGTGCACTTGACAACAGACCGGCGCGTGTCGTTGCACCGATGAGCGTAAATGGTTTGAGGTGATAGGTGACAACCTTTGCGTGCATGCCGGAATCAAGAGTGAAATCAATCTTGAAATCCTCCATGGCCGGGTAGATGTATTCCTCCACAGCAGCAGGGAGCCGGTGGATTTCGTCAATGAACAGGATGTCACCCGCCTGCATGCGAGTCAGGGTTCCGACGAGATCACTGCCCTTTGTCATTGCGGGACCGGAGGTCACATAGGCTCGCGAGCCCATCTCAGATGCGACGACATGTGCGAGTGTCGTTTTGCCAAGCCCTGGAGGCCCGTGAAGAAGGAGGTGCTCCATGGGCTCGTTGCGTTCAAGTGCCGCAGTCAGTGCGATTCGAAGTCGATCTCGCAGTCGCGGTTGTCCTGTGAAGTCATCGAGCATGGTTGGACGCAGTGTTCGCTGGAGATCCATCTCTCCATGGGAGAGGTCTCCAGCCTGGGACTCGGCAGACACGATGCGTTCCTTTGCCATGACGCTTGGCCTCCTGTGAACCTGTTCAACCGCACTCATCGCCGAGGCGAAGACGGTCATCCTCCCACTGCATCGGCAGCGTACAGGCCCCGGTAAGAAAACGGTGAAGGAAATCCCCTGCGAGTCGTCTTCGCCACCCATCCGGCCATGGTCCATCCTCCGGATGCTCCAGTCCTCCACCCTGGACCCAGTCGGCAATGTCGTTCCGTGTGTTCACGAGGGGGGGGGCGATTTCATTGGCCATGCACCAGCAGGCCAGAGTCGAGCAGATCGAGTCGATCTGTATCCGCGAGGCGGCCGTTTCCTCGGGGAGCTTTCGAGGGAGGTCTGGAATGTCCTCGAACCCCTCCTTGCGAGCGATGATGTCCAGGATCTTCTCCCCGCAGCATTCCACTGTCGGGCGTGGCATCCCCTTGATCCGAGACAGGTCTTCAAGGGATCCAGGGGTGTGTCGCACGAGATAGCTGACACAGTTGTCCGGCATGAGTGTACGGGGGGGCACGTTCCGCTCACGGGCGGTGTTGTTGCGGAGTGCCATCATGAGATGAAGTCGTTTCCACTGCAGTTTCCGAAGCGGGCTCCTCCTGTGCAACTTCCTGCATTGTTTCTCGATATTCGGTCGGTACGCACCAGGTCGACAGATCGAGGCGAACTCATCTCTGGCCGCATCGAGGTGGGACTTTGCTTCGAGATGCTTCTTCATCCGTGACCAGATCAACGGGAGGAAACGTACGTCTCCTGCAGCATAGCGCAACTGTTTTGCAGACAGCGGGCGTGCACTCCAGTCGGTGAAGGTCATTCCCTTGGGCATTTCCCATCCCACCAGATCCATGATCAGGCGTGCAAGTGAGACGGGGTATGGCTGGCCCGTGAAGCCTGCTGCCAATTGCGTATCGACGACATTGGAAGGTGGCACATCCAGGAATCGTTCAACTGGCTCAAGGTCCTGCGCTCCAGCGTGGACGATGGTCTCGATGTCTGGATCCGCAATCAACCGCCAGATGGAATCAAGCGAACCGACGCTGAATGGATCAACCAACCAGATGTCCTCGGTCGTCGCCAGTTGAATCAGGCACAGGTGGGGAAAGTAGGTTTCTTCACCGATGAACTCGGTGTCATAGGCGAATGAACCGGATTCACGAATGGCCCTGACGACGCCTTCCAGGTCGGAGGCGTTTTCGATCATGACGGCCTTCCCGGACGGTACTCCAGGCAGTTCAGGTATGACTTCTGCTGCCTGCTGACTCTCGTCAGCCTCATGGGAGGCGGCATGCTGCCGTGCACGTTTGCTTCGTCGAGTTCGCTTGTTCATCGCCGACAGGGTACAGGGGTTGCCAATGAACAGCGGGCCGCTCCTCTGGAGCGGCCCGCTGCTGTGAATCATGCAACGAAATCAGAAGTCCATGTCGCCCATTCCGGAGGCTGGGGCCTTCTTGTCTTCCTTCAACTCCGTGATGGCACAATCTGTCGTCAGAAGCAGCCCGCTGATGCTGGCGGCATTCTGCATGGCGATCCGTTCCACCTTGGTGGGCACGATCACGCCACTTTCGAGGAGGTTCTCGTATTCCCTTGTCAGGGCATTGAAGCCGAAGTTCGTTTCTTCGGACTCCATGACCTTCTGGGTGACGATGGAGCCATCAACTCCGCAGTTTTCGGCAATCTGTCGAATCGGGGCAGCGAGTGCGCGATAGACGATGTCCATGCCCAGTCCCTCATCACCCTTGTTCTTCTTTCGGAGCTTGTCGAGGCATTGTCTTGCCTTGAGCACTGCGACACCACCACCTGGAAGGATTCCTTCTTCGACGGCTGCACGGCAGGCATGAAGTGCATCTTCGACTCGTGCCTTCTTCTCCTGCATTTCGACTTCGGTTGCAGCCCCGACGTTGATCTGGGCGACGCCACCTGCAAGTTTTGCAAGACGCTCCTGGAGTTTCTCGATGTCATAGTCCGAAGTGGACTGGTCGATCTGGGAGCGGATGAGGTCGATCCGACCGGTGATGTCCGATGTCGCTCCGGCACCCTCGATGATGATGGTCGCATCCTTGTCCACCGTGATCTTCTTGGCTCGGCCGAGATCCTTGGTCTCCAGTGTTTCCAACTGCATCCCAAGTTCTTCCATGACAGGCTGCCCACCGGTGAGCACGGCGATATCCTGCAACATCGCCTTCCGGCGATCACCGAATCCAGGAGCCTTGACAGCGGCTACCTTCAGAACGCCACGGAGTCGGTTGACTACGAGGGTTGCAAGTGCTTCTCCGTCGATATCTTCGGCGACGATCAGGAGACTCTTTCCCGCCTCCGCGACGCGGCCGAGAATGGGGATCAGGTCCTTGGCTGAACTGATCTTCTTCTCATGGATCAGGACGTAGCAGTCTTCGAGTACCGACTCCATCGTGGTCGGGTCGGTGACGAAGTGAGGGCTCAGGTATCCCTTGTCGAACTGCATTCCTTCGACGAGCTCGACATAGGTGTCAAGGCTGGAACCCTCTTCAACGGTGATGACACCGTCCTTGCCGACCTTGTCCATCGCCTCGGCGATGATGTCGCCGATCGCACTGTCCTGGTTGGCTGCACAGGTTCCGACCTGGGCGATCTCGCTTGAGGATTCCACTGGCTTGGACATGTCTTGCAGTTCGTTCTTGATCGCGTCGATGGCCATGTCGATTCCCCGACGAACCTGCGTGGCATTGGCGCCAGCAGTGATGTTCTTCAGGCCTTCAGTGAAGATCGATTCGGCATAGACAGTGGCGGTCGTCGTTCCATCCCCGGCATCCTTGGAGGACTTCGAGGCGACTTCCTTGACCATCTGGGCGCCCATGTTCTCGTATGGGTCTTCGAGTTCGATCTCCTTGGCGACGGTCACGCCGTCCTTGGTGACCGTGGGTGCACCGAAGGATTTCTCGAGAATGACGACACGTCCGGAAGGTCCGAGCGTGGTCTTCACGGCCTTGGAGAGTTTCTGGATGCCCCGGAGCATTCGCTCGCGGGCATCGATGTCATAGGCAATCTGCTTTGCAGTCATGGTGTGCTTCCTTCTTCCTTTCGCCTTCTACAGCGACGTGGTGGTTCGACTGGTTGATCGATCTGCGATGGGTGTCTCGTGGACAGCCTGGTCGTCACGTGCCTGCCACATGGCGGATACGTGGCTCGCATCGAACCAGATGTAATTCTGCTTGGTAGTAACTCGAATTCCGTTGGCACTGCGAAGTGTCTCCACGTCAAGCACGTTCCGGATTTCGATCGGGTTGTCTTCACCCCACAGGATCATGTCGAGCTCCTTCTCGGTGCCCTTCATCTCCTGGAGGATTGTGAGTATTGGTCCACGTTCCATGTGTCTACTTCCTGTTGCCGCTCAAGGCGGTCAATCCATTCCGGGATTCATTCAATGATTCCTAGGATGTCGTTTTCAGTCATGATCAGGTAGTCATCACCATCGATCTTGACCTCGGTTCCGGAGTAGGACGTGAAGATCACCTGGTCACCCTTCTTTACTGTGAAGGGCATGTACTCGCCATTGTCATGGTTGAGTATGCCCTGGCCGGTGGCGATGATCTTGCCTTCTCTTGGCTTGTCCTTGGCTGATTCTGGCAGGTAGATGCCGGAGTCGGTCTGTTGTTGTGGGTCGGCTCGCTTGACAATCAACTTGTCGCCGAGTGGTTTGACGTTCATGGTTACTGTCTCCTCGCTGATCGACTGTATGTCGATGAGTTCCTACGTACTGCTTGGCCAGCCGTCCTGGTAATGCCTCTTGAGTATTCGGCGAAGGACTTCCAGCATTGATTCCAGTTGAAGTGGTCGATCCAGTACGGCAAAGGCGCCATCTCGAAGCGACTGTGAAAGACCGCGTGCATGTTCACGTGTCGAGGGCTGAGGTGGTCGGACGACGATCGTCGGGGGAGAGGGATCAAGTCGCTTGAGCAACTGCAGGACACGGAGTCCTTCCTCTGTTCTCGACATGGGAAGGGCACCGGTACGGGTGTTTGCCCGATGTGGTATTTCCAGATCGACTACGGCGATGTGCACCGACTCGCGACGAATAAGGGCCTCGGCTTCTTCGCCGCACGTGGCCTCCATTGCGCGGATACCCAGAGGAGCAAGCAGGTGGGGAAGCTGGTGAACGGCGGGCCGTTCACGCCACCCCCCATAGGTCAGCAGAAGGTTCAGGCGGTGCGAGCCTGTTCCCTTGACCAGTGGTTCCCTGTTGTTGCCATGCGTATACACATCAAATCCTCGGGTCGCCCCACGGCGACATGAAACAGTGGCAAGCAGCGTGCCTGTCTGATCGCCTGAGAGACCGCATTTTTGAGGCATTGGAAGCGGATGAGTTCTCTTCTGGGGGCTCGAGGGGGGGCCGAAGGGGTAATGGGCACCGGAATTCCTGCCATATTGACGGGTCCTCCGGAGCCCGCTGATGCTCCTATACTCCGCATCTTGAGAGCCAATAAGGGCTCTGGAGGAGTCGAAACCATGTCGATGAATGCACCCTGGGTCTCGGTGAACGATGTCCTTGGGGGTCCTGGATCCACCGGGAACCTCTCCAAGGATGATCGCGTGCTCCTGAAGGGCTGGATACGTACCCGCCGTGACTCGAAGGCCGGCTTGTCCTTCCTCCACCTTCATGACGGGACGTGCTTCGACCCGGTGCAGGTCGTCGTTCAATCTGATCTTTCCAATTACGAAACGGATGTACAGCGGCTGACAAGTGGATGCTCTGTCGAGGTCATCGGCATGATCGCCGAATCCCAGGGCAAGGGGCAGTCCGTGGAGATTCACGCGGAGTCGGTTGTCGTCGCCGGTTTCGTCGAGGACCCGGACACGTACCCGGTTCCTGCGAAACGACACACGTTCGAATACCTCCGTGAGGTTGCGCACCTGAGGCCGCGTACGAATACGTTCAGCGCCGTGGCGCGTGTTCGTCACTGCCTGTCACAGGCTGTCCACAGGTACTTTCACGAGAACGGTTTCTATTGGGTCCATACACCGATCATCACGGGAAGTGATTGCGAGGGTGCAGGCGAGATGTTCCGGGTATCGACGCTCGACCTGGCGAATCCACCGAAAAATGAAGAGGGCGAGGTCGACTTCTCACAGGATTTCTTCGGCAAGGAGACGAACCTCACGGTTTCAGGTCAGCTCAACGTCGAGTCCTACTGTCTTGCCTTGAGCAAGGTCTACACGTTCGGGCCGACCTTTCGCGCGGAGAACTCGAACACCTCCCGGCACCTGGCAGAGTTCTGGATGATCGAACCCGAGATCGCCTTTGCGGATCTGTCCGATGATGCCGACCTTGCTGAAGACTTTTTGAAATCAATCTTCAGAACCCTTCTGGATGAGCGAGAAGATGACATGTGCTTCTTCCGTGATCGGATCGACAGCACGTGCATCGATCGACTTGAGCAGTTCTGCGAAGCACGTTTCGAACGCATGGAGTACACCGACGCCATCAAGACACTCGAAGGGGCCACAGCCAATGGCGTGAAGTTCGAGTATCCCGTGTCCTGGGGCATGGACCTGCAGTCGGAGCATGAACGGTGGTTGACCGAGGAACACGCCAAGTCACCAGTCGTGGTCATGAACTACCCGAAGGACATAAAGGCCTTCTACATGCGTCTGAATGATGATGAGAACACGGTTGCGGCCATGGATGTCCTTGCACCGGGAATCGGTGAGATAATCGGTGGTTCTCAGCGTGAAGAGCGACTTGATGTGCTTGACAAGAGGATTGAGGACATGGATCTGGACCTGGCCGATTACTGGTGGTACAGGGATCTGAGGAAATACGGCACGGTTCCGCATGCCGGGTTTGGACTTGGATTCGAGCGAACCATGGCCTATGCCACTGGAATGGGGAATGTCCGGGACTTGATTCCATTTCCCAGAACACCTCGTACAGCGACCTTCTGAGTGCCTTCAGGGACGTTTTCAGCCTGTTTCTTCTCGGACACGGGTGCGTAGATTCAGGCGTCGATTCGCTGGTCTTGACCCGTCCTCGTCGTAAATACTGATGTAGACTTCAAAGAGCCCTTTTTGGGGGGTTCTGGACGCTGTTCGTATGCCTGTTGCGGGGGGGAGCCTGCACGAAACAGGCGTGCAGGGGCGGAAAGAGGAATGGATTTGGAGGACAATTTTCAGGGCATGAAATCTAGGACAGGCATCTTTCAACGGCTTTCTACTGCTGTGGCTGTGGCTGCGATGGTGGTACCGGCGATCGCTGCGGACCGAGCCCCGGACACCCGTTTCTCCCTGCATCTTGGTGGCACTACCTTCGACCCGCTTGTCGAACACCCGGAGTTTCCTGAAACCCTTCGCGATCTGCCTGGAACGGGTCCTGATCTCAGGATCGTCCAGTTCAAGGGACCGACCCGGGATGCGTGGCTTGATGAACTCAGGTCACTAGGACTGGAAGTCGTCCAGTACATCCACCCGCATGCATACGTGACCTGGGGAGATGCGACGGGGATCGAACAGGCCCGGTCACTCCAGTCGGTGCGATGGTCTGGTGATTTTGCCCCAGCCTGCCGCCTGCTGCCACACCTGCGTTCACTTGGTCCGGGTGAATTAGAGATACGCATGCTTGCGATTCACGCGGCAGGCATAGACCAGATTGTCCGGTCCCTTCATGACCTGGGCATCAAGAGCGTACATCGACGCAAGGTCGATTCCGTCTTCGAGGTACTTGCCTGCTCAGTCCCGGGCGATCGCCTCACTGAGATCGCGTTGATTCCGGGTATCTACACCGTCCAGCCTGTTCCTGCAGGTGGCGGGCTTCGAGGAGAAATGGCCGACCAGGTTGATGCAGACAATTTCAACGGTAACTCGTTGGCTCCAGGCTATGTCGACTGGCTTCATTCGTTCAATGTCACAGGCGACGGAGTCATCCTTGCAAGTGTTGATGGTGGCATCTACGAAGGACACCCTGATCTTGCTTCAAGGATGACAGGGTGTGAAGGAGAGAGCTGTGGTGACGGTGCGGACAGCACCCACGGAACGCTTGTGGCAGGAGTCATGGCCGCCGATGGTTCATCCGGAGTAGTTGATCCATGGGACTTCCTTGCGGGGCTGGGCGTTGCTCCAGGGGCATCCATACTTGAACAACTCTATGACCCGATCTATTCGGAACCGGGTGGAATGCTTCTCCTGATGCGTGATTCGCAGGCCAACGGGGCAGTCCTTTCAAGCAACAGTTGGGGGCCTTCGCCGGTACCGCTGGGCTACGACCTTGACACCCGGTTTGTCGATCAGGGTGTACGTGATTCGGATATCGATACACAGGGGAACCAACCGCTGGGCTATGTGTTGTCCATCATGAATGGACAGGGGGGCTACCAGACTCAAGGTACGCCTGATGAGGCACTCAACATCGTCAGTGTGGGTGCCACGAGATTGCGAACGGCTGGCGGTAACCTCACGAATCAGTACAACGATATTTCATCAGTCTCTGCGCATGGTCCATGCCTGGATGGCCGACTGCTGCCAGACATTGTTGCTCCTGGGTGTTACGTACTGTCGACATACAACGAGTCGAACTGGTCATATGCCTGCGGTACATCCATGGCGGCGCCACAGGTTGCAGGTGCACTTGGACTGTTCACGGAGTACTACAGGGAGAGGATCAGTTTCGGTCGTGATCCATCACCCGCCTTGAGCAAGGCGGCTGTGCTCGTGGCTGCGCTGAATCTCGAGGGAAATGATGATGCTGATGGAGATACTCTTGGTCATGTCCCCGATTCGAAACAGGGGTGGGGCCGATTGCAGTTGCCGGGCTTGATGAACCCGACGCCGGGAAGCATTCGATACGTTGATCAGACGGTTGCCTTTGGTGAAACAGGTGATTCATGGTCCGTGTCCGTTGCACCCCAGGATTCTTCTCTTCCAATGAAGATCATGCTTGTATGGACCACCGCTCCCGGTCACGGGCTTGGCGGTGAAACACCCGCATGGACGAATGATCTCGACCTGGTGGTTGATGCAGGGCCATTGAGTTATGCCGGCAATGCCTTCGATCCTGCTACGGGATGGTCAACGCCTGGCAGTGGACCGGATTCAATGAACAACGTCGAAGGCGTCTACCTTGGGCCTTCCTCTCCCGGCAGCGTCGTCATCAGGGTCGAAGCTGCAAACATCGTTGCTGACGGCATCCCCAATTACGGCGACGGCACAGACCAGGACTTCGCCCTTGTCTGCTTCAACTGCGAAGCAGATCCATTCACCATTGCGATCGCGCCACCTTTGCAGGAGGGCTGTTCCCCATCAATCCTGCAGGCAACGGTCGAGGTCAATGAGACAGGCGGCGGGAGCAATCCAGTGACACTTGAGGTTACGGGCGACGCGGGTGTGGTGTTTGAACTGGCAGACCAGGTGCTCATGCCACCGGATACCACGACATTGACAATGACAGTTCCATCCGGTGCAGGGGGTACGTTCCAGTTTGTTGTCAGTGGCTCCAGTTCTGATTTTGAAACATCCGTTCCGGGAGAACTGCTTATCGTCAGCTCAATCGTGTCTCCTCCCGATCTCCTGGAGCCTGGTGATGGTGATGTTGACGTTCCTATCGTGCCGACGCTTGCATGGACCGCGGTCGAAGGTGCGACGTCCTATGAAGTCGAGATCGCCGAGGATATCGACTTCACCTCGATCATATACAGCGAGAGCGAGCCTTCCACGAACCATGCAGTCAAGCAGAGTCTGCCGTTCGAACAGATGTTCTTCTGGAGAGTCCGAAGCCTGAATGCATGTGGAACCGGGTCCTGGTCGACTTCCTCCTCGTTCACGACATCACCTGGTGTCGTCGTGCTCTTCGTGGATGATGACGACAATGATCCAGACATCCGGTGGTACTACACCGATGCACTCGACGCGCTCGGTGTCGAATATGACGTCTGGGACACGATGAACTCCAACAATGAACCGGATCTCCCGACACTCGGTGGATATGACCTCGTGATCTGGGCCTCTGGACACGAATGGGGAGGATATGCAGGGCCGGGAACCGACGGCGAAGCTGCGCTTGCTGCATGGCTTGATCAAGGAGGCACGCTCTGGCTTTCAAGCCAGGATTACCTGTATGACAACGGGCTGACTTCATTCGGTTCGACGTACCTGGGCATCAGTGATTACGACAGTGACGAGGGACAGGCGTTCGTGACCGGGGTTACGTATCCATTCGACACGATCCCGACGACCACATTGTCCTGCCCGTTCGATGACTACTCGGACATCCTTGTTCCGAAGGCTGCTGCATCCGTCGCATTCGACGGGAACGAGGGTATTGCGGCGATCATGTTGGAATCGGAGAACTGGCGAACGACGTTCTGGGGATTTCCATTTGAAGCGTTCCCTGACTCGACGCTGCGAAAGCAGATTCTCGCCAGCATCATCGACTGGATACCACATGCTCCAGCTTGTCCTTCGGACATAGACGAGGACGGGGAGGTAGGCATCACTGACCTGCTGGAGGTGCTGTCACAGTGGGGTGATCCAGGGACAGCCGATGTGGATGGCAATGGGGTGGTGGATGTGATGGATCTCCTGATGATCGTCAGTGAGTGGGGAAGTTGTCCCTGAAACCGCATTTTCAGCCTTCCAGGTGCAGGGTCCGGAAACAACGAAAGAAATCCACGGTTGAAGTGATCTTCTCTGGAGACATGCTTCTCCTCCCGAGAGGCGCACGGACTGCGCACCTGCGAGTCCGGTAACTCGTTCACGGACCCGGGGCGAGCACAGTTGCAGCGGATGCAGGCGGGTGTTCGATGATCCGGGTCGGAGCGAGAAGTTCGAGTGCCCGGGAATGGTCCCGTCATCGAACCAGGAAACTGAGCAGGGCATGTATGAAGGAGATTACAGGTGGATACCCAGACCATGATCGAAGAACTGTTCCCACTGCTGATTACGGGCAACCGAGCAGGAGCCCGCGAAGTTGTCGAGGGAGTGTTGCAGAACGGCACGACCCCCGAGGAACTTACGCACGAGTGCTATTGGCAGCTGCTGGAGATGATCAACACCCTCTACAGGAATGATCAGCTGACCAATCTTGCGCACCACTATGCGACACGCCTCCTGCGAAGCCTGGTCGACCAGGCACAGGCTCGCTACGAGATGTGTGAACGTCGCAACAGGAGCATCATGCTCTTCTGTGGTGCAACCGAGGCCGATGACCTTGCCGCCCAGATGGTGGCGGACCTTGTTGAAGCAGATGGATATGACGTCTGTTTCGGCGGTGGAGGAGTGGCCTGGGATGAAGTTCTCCAGGAGACGAGTGAGAACAAGCCAGATGTACTTCTGCTGTTCTCATCAGCGGCGTCGGATGCTCCTCACATCAGGGTGCTGATCGACACGATTCGCGAGATCGGTGCCTGCCCGAAGATGCAGATGGTCGTCGGCGGCGGAGTCTTCAACAGGGCTGAGGGTCTTGCCGAGGAAATCGGTGCAGACCTCTGGGCAACAACGCCTGCAGAGCTCATCCATCGGCTTGAATCAGAGCCGGAGCGACGCGCGACACCCGAGCAACGGACGGTTGGGAAGAATCGTCCAAATCTCGCGGCCTGATCGCCCAAAGACAGTCATGACCACCTGTACGACACGGGGCCTTCTGGGTCCCGTGTCGTTTTTCATTGAAAATGAGGGGTTTGGAATCGTCCTGGGATATGATGTACACCCGTTTAGTTCCAGCAAGCGGCACCGGGGTCCTGCTGGGCATGAACAACAAGGAGAGAAACAGTGATTTTCAGCCTGTCGAGATTCAGTAGCACGTCGGTGCTGTTCGTGGTCGCCTTTCTTGCCACCCTCATGTTGCAGCCCGAGGCCATGGCCCAGCGACGGTCGATGTTCCTTGTCCAGGCCATGAGCATCGAGGACCTGCGGGATCTTTCCGAGGACCTGGAACTCTCACGGGCCCAGCAGGCCGCCCTCATGCCGATCTACGAGCGGTACACACTGGAGGTCGAAGAACTCCTTGATCGAGACGTTGCCGAACTGATCGATCGTGGCATCGGCATGGGCCAGCGGATCTGGACATTTGGACGTGGGCAGATCTCCATACCCGAACGCAAGGAACTTGAAGAGCTTGTCAAGCTTGCACTGGGGATCTACGACAAGATCAACCGGATCGATTCCGCCTTCTTCGACAGCATCAACATGCTGGATATCGAGAGCCAGTTGGCAAGCCTCGAGCGGTTCAGGCGTCGACGCCTCCTTGCCAACTACATCATGCCTCACTTCATGTTCGCCTCCCGAATCAACGAGGGCATTTCATTTTCTCTCCACGACTGGATCGATCGTCGGGATCTTTCCCAGGAGCAGTTGGACAAGATCCACGTAATCCTTGATGAACTTGAGATCCAGGCGATGAGATTGATCAAGGAGTTCGAGGATGACCTGGAATCCATGGTGAAAGCCCTGCTTGACCTGGTGGATGAACTGGGCATTCGGGACATGGACATGCAGTCCATGATGGCCTTGGCTCAGGAAGAAGGCTTCGAGGAACGAATGCGTGCCTTCTTCGATGAGAAGTCGAAGTCGATCCAGAAGACGACCGAGAAGATGAGCAGGATGAACCTGCGTATTGCTCGGCAGCTGGAGGAAGTTCTTCCACCGGATCTCTGGCTTGACATGACCATCGAGTATGCAGGCCAGGCGTACTCCGAGCAGGCGGGCAAGGTCGGCTGGGGAGATTCGAGGTTCAAGCGTGCCATGAAACTCGATGGCATCACCGATGACCAGGAACAGGCACTTCAGCAGGCGCGCACTGACTACAGGGCCGGTTGGAAATCGAACTTTCCGCGAGTTGCAGATGCGGTGGAGGACCAGCGGGCCTATCGAACCATCGCCACCTTTGAAGGGGATGAAGCAGGCAGCGATGATGAGCGTGTCAGGCAGGCAGCCGAGCGAGTCGATCGCCTGGTCAGTGGCGTCGACAGCACGATCGCCTCGATGCTGACACCCGAGCAACTGGCCCTCTTCGAGGGCGAGGAAGGTGAGAAGCAGGAACGTGGTCGAAATTCATGGCAGCGAAGGCCCGAGGCCGTTGCGAATGCCTCAGGTGGCAGGAACTACGAGTTCCCGATGTCCCCCATGGAGCCAGCGAGCATCGAGCAATTCTCAGCCTGGCTTGAGCTGGAGAACATGGACCAGGGCATGCTTGAATCCCTCTACGAGGAGTACAACATTACATACGAGTCCATGGCCGACGAATACGACCGTCGCATGGTCGAGGGATTCGAGAACCTCGGGGAAGAGGGGAACTGGCGGGAACGACGTCAGTTGCGAAGAGATGCAAGAGAGGAACTGCTCCCGAAACTCAAGGCGGCAGAGGACTCCTTCTTCCAGGACATGCAACTGGTCCTCCCCGAGAACACGATGCCTGAACTGCTCGAGCAGATCAGGATTTCAAATGATCGCTCCAGGCGTCGTGGCAGGATCTGGCTGGGAAACTGGTCACTCCGGGGCCAGACCGAGGCGGCCATCGATCTTGGTGAAATCATTCTCGCCATCGACCCGAAGACGCTCAAGCCTGAAACACGTGGAGAACTGATCGAGGTGATGATCGGGTACAACGCCGCCTGCAGTTCGGACATGGATTCCATCGAGAGGGAACTTCAAACAACAAAGGATCTCGAGCAGCGACTCTGGTCCGAGGATTCATCAGGAATGTCCGACGAACTTCGGGAAATGCTGCGAAACAAGTGGCAGCAGTCACGGAGCCGCATGACCGAGATCGCATCCAGCATGGGAGAACTCAACCGTTCGGTCTACGAGGGTGTTGTCTCAAGGTTGCCGGATACCGAGGTTCAGGCGATGCGGAACCTCTACGAGCGTAAGGCCTATCCGGATGTGTTCGAGGATGACAAGCCGGCTGATGAACAGATTGCGGCGGTCATGGAAATCGAAGATCTCTCGGACCAGCAGCGTATGGGTGTCAATGACATCGCCTTCGAATATCGCAGCGACTACCGAAACTTGACGGACCAGATGCTGGAGCAGGTTCGTGCACGCCAGAAGAATGAACAATCATGGCCTCCAGATGCAGATGCAATGCGTAGCTACATGAAGATGGAAACGCTCAGGTACCAGCGAGTGCAGTTGAACGACTGGGCACGAATCATGATGGAAATGCTCCTGACGGACCAGCAGATTGCCATGATTCCGGGCCTTGGACGCAACATGATTGAAGTGGACGAGAGCGATTCCTGAACACGGGTTGACGAATGCCTGCATGACCGACAGGATGCATGTCCTGGAGGATCCCCCATGCCCTTGAACCTGTTGCTCATCCTGCCATCGATCCTGTGCCTTCTGGCCTGCGGGGCTTGTTCTTCTGCACCCAGGAATCAGGTGATGGAGGAGGGGCCTGCAGCCGTCATCATGGTCCAGGGTCTTCCGCCGGTTGCCGTCACTCCGTCCACCAACCTGAAATGGATTGTTGCCGCTGCTGCGCATGCAGGTCCGGGAACCGACGGGAGAGGAAATGACCTGACCCTTGCCGTGGCGGACATGGATGATGCAGGATGGTTGCTCCAGACACGCATCAGCGGCAAGCAGGCTCTTGAACTGTCGATGGCGATGGAAATCGGCCTTCGAGAGTGGGAGGCCGTGCCTTGCCTGAAGCCGAGCAGTTTCCCGATGGAGATGAAGATCAATCGGCTGCCGGGGGGAGAGGTTGAAGGATCACGCTATCTCGTCCCGAAGGATGTTGAATGGCGAATCACGCACTTCCATGGTGGCAACCTGTCGCGACCCCTTGTGGAACTGGGAGTCGATGTTGACGGTGGGAGCGGTCACTGGTGTGCGATGCCGTTTGCAACGGTCACGATGGACCTGTCGACGGCGAGGCGACTGCAATCACAGTTGAAGGGAGTTGCTGGATCGGTACGCAGCATTGATGCCCTGGAGTCTCATGGATCGACGGGTGGACCAGGCTGGGAGGTACTGTTCTCTGGTCATTCCCTTGATCACTTCCGAGGATTCAAGAAGGACAGCGTACCTGCCGGCTGGACGATCGAAGAGGGCAACCTGACGCGTACAGGCCCTGGAGGAGACATCATCACCCGGGAGCAGTACGACGACTTCGAGTTGGAACTGGAGTGGAAGGTGCAGCCCAATGGCAACAGCGGCATTTTCTACAACGTGGCCGAGGAGGGGTATGACCAGGTCTGGCAGACCGGTCCCGAGATGCAGATCCTTGACGATGAACGTCATTACGACGGGAAGAACAGGCTGACCTGCGCAGGATCCAACTACGCCTTGCACGCGGCTCCAGAGGGTGTCGTGCATCCAGCGGGCCAGTGGAACAAGGCCCGGATCGTGGTCTGTGGAGATGATGTCGAGCACTGGCTCAACGGCGTACGCGTGGTGTCCTATCGCCTGCACTCGACCAGTTGGAATGAACTGGTCGCCGGCAGCAAGTTCAAGGACATGCCTGACTACGGAACGCGGGATTCAGGTCACATCGCGCTGCAGGATCATGGTGACGTCGTGTCCTACCGCAACATCCGCATCAGGCGACTCAACTAGTTGGTCGTATGCCAGCCCGGACGACATGCGGCATTACCCGAGGAATCAGCAGAACATGACGAACGGACCTGTCCAGGATGCACCATCCTTTCATGCCGACCACACGCCCTACGAGGCGGTGG
>JABABM010000035.1 GCA_014238205.1 Phycisphaerales bacterium
ATCACGCTCGATACCAGGCCCGCTTCAGAAGCATTGCCAGGCTACGAGGAACCCAAGCAGATGGTCTTCTGTGACTTCTACCCGGCAACGGCGGATGGGGGATCGGGGAAAAAGGGCGAATTCGAAGCCCTTCGAGAAGCCATCGAGAAACTCCGACTCAATGATGCGAGCTTCACCTTCGAGGCCCAGCATTCCGAGGCGCTGGGATTTGGTTTCCGCTGCGGGTTCCTCGGGCTGCTCCACATGGAGATCGTGCAGGAACGGCTTGAGCGTGAGGGTGATGTAGAAATCATCCAGACCGCTCCAACGGTGACCTACAAGGTCGAATGCACCTCCGGTGAAATCATCGAAATCCACAATCCAGCCGACCTGCCCGACCCGAGCCAGATCCTGAACATCCTCGAACCGATCGTGAAGATCGAAGTGATCTGCCCGGATGAGAGCATCGGCGAACTCATGCGGCTCTGCGATGGTCGCCGCGGCGAGTTCAAGGGGCAGGTCTTCATCTCCGACAACAGGCACATGCTGACATGGGAAGTCCCGCTGGCCGAGATCATCTACGACTTCTATGACAAGTTGAAATCCATCACCCGCGGATATGGAACGATGGACTACGAGATCATCGACTTCCGGGCGGATCGACTGAGCAAGGTCAGTATTCTCGTCAATACTGAGCCGGTCGAGGCCCTCAGTTTCATCTGCCACAAGACACTCGCCGAGAAAAGAAGCAGGTCCATCCTGAAGAAACTCCGGAAGCAGATCGATCGACACCAGTTCGAGATCGCCCTGCAGGCCGCCATAGGGGGAAAGATCATCGCCCGCGAATCCATCAAGGCCGTTCGAAAGAACGTGACGGCCAAGTGCTACGGGGGTGATGTGACACGCAAACGTAAACTGCTCGAAAAACAGAAAGCCGGCAAGAAGAGAATGAAGTCCGTCGGCTCCGTCAATATTCCCCAGGAGGCCTTCCTGGCCATCCTGGATCAGAACGATTGAATCCAACCTGGAGGCACATCATGCCCCGCGTAGAACGCAACTTCATCTGGGCCATACTCGGCATTCTTGTTCTCACGAATCTCGGCCTCCTTGCGGGATACAACTCCATGCCGGCTCACGCCGCCTCCACATACGAAGGCACGCCCCTTGGCCCTGCCAGTTCACTCATCCTTGTACAGGAAGACGATGAGGGCGAGGAGATCACGATTCGCAATGTCGATGAGCGACTCTCCTGGGGCACGAACGCATCCGACCGTGCCTACAGCATTGCCTTCGTCCACATCGGGGAGATCCTGAACCAGTTGATGATGTCAGGGGAATTCCAGGAGGAACGGACCGAGTTGAGCAGTGATATCGAATCGCAGGAAGAAGCCTTCAGGGAACAACTGGACTCGATCCAGGAGGAATGGGATGAACTCGCTCCCGAGGCACCCGAACGCGAGGACGTCAGTCGAAGAGGTCAGCAGATCGTCCAGGAATTCCAGGCCTTCCAGGAACAGGCCAACCGGATGCGACAGGAAATGACGTCCTCACACCTCGAGCGGGCCTACAGGGAACTGGTCGCGGCCGTGAACGTGGTCTCCGACACCATGAGCATCGACATCGTCTACCGATTCATCCCGACTGACGAGGAATTCCAGAAGGCAGCTGAAGGTGGCTCCGCGATGCAGGAGATTCGAATGCGATCGCTGCTTCGATATCCCGAGGCACTGGACATCACGAGTGATGTGCTCGAGGAACTCGACCTGGACATTCAATAACCTCCCGGAAGCGGTTCACCAACGACTCCTTCACATCCGACATGCTCGGGCATTTATCGCCCAGTTCGGAATGCATGCTCGTAACAGGCCGGCCCGCCAGTCCACAGGGCACGATGAAGTCGAAGTGGGACAGGTTCGTCCTGATGTTGATGGCCATGCCATGCATCGATACCCACCGCAAAACGCGGACGCCGATTGCGCAGATCTTCCGGTTCCCGGATCGGCTGCCTTCATGTTCTTCCCCTCCGACCCAGGCACCGGTTGCAGCTGGATCGCGGTGGGCAACGATGCCGAAATCCCCCAGCGTGTCGATCGCCCGCTGCTCCAGCCACCGCAGGTACCCATGAAGCCGCAGTTCCAACAGGTTGAGGTCGAGAATCGGGTAGGCCACCAGCTGGCCCGGGCCGTGGTAGGTGATGTCGCCACCCCGGTCCGTCTCTTCCACCGTCACGCCGGCTGCTTCAAGTCGAGAGGCATCTGCAAGGAGATGGTCGCCCGCCCCGGCACGGCGTGAAACCGTGATGACCGGTGGGTCATGCTCGACAAGCAGCAGGTGTCCCAGGGATCGACTGCTCCCCCGTGCCGCGATGACCTCCGCCTGCCGCTCCCGCTGGATCTCCACCGCCTCCCTGTAGGACAGGCATCCCAGGTCGGTGACAACCAGTGATTGGCACTCGGGGGAGTCTCCAGCCGATGATGCAGGTGACAGGCTCATGCGAATTGGGGATGATACGCGACCGGCAGCAAGACCCCTTCCCATGCTGCCACTGCCTCAGGATCACCCTTGTTCATGGCCACCATCCACCCGACATCGATCATTGAAGGCAACGTGGAACTCGCTGACGATGTCGTCGTGGGCCCCTTCTGCACACTGCAAGGCACGATCAAGATCGGCGCCGGCACGAAGCTCATGGCCAACTGCCATGTGTTCGGACTGACGTGCATGGGTGAAGGAAACAGGCTCTGGCCCGGAGCCGTGCTCGGTGCCCCCCCCCAGGACATCAACTTCGATCAAGACTGCCAGGAGCCGGGACTCATGATTGGCGATCGGAACACCTTTCGAGAAGGTGTCACTCTTCATCGGGGGAAGACCGAGGAACCCACTCGCATCGGAAATGACAACTACTTCATGACCAACAGCCATGTCGGGCATGACACCGTCATGGGCAACAACATCCAGCTGGCCACCGGAGCCATGCTCGGAGGTCACTGCATCGTCGACGACAGGGTGATCATCGGTGGAGGTTCCACCGCTCACCAGTTCTGCCATATCGGAGAAGGAGCCCTGATCAGCGGGCTTTCCGGTGCCTCCCTCGACGTTCCCCCGTGGTTCATCGTGACGAGTATCAGTGTCTGCAGTTCACTGAACATCATCGGCATGCGGCGGAGCGACATGTCTTCCGAAGACATCGAGACACGACGATGGGTGTACAAGGCCCTGTACCGACAACGTCGATCAGTCACTGGTGCCCTCGAGGTGCTTCGCTCCAGGATCAATGATCCCGTGGTAGCTCAATACGTCGAGTTCATCGAATCTTCTGATCGCGGCATCTGCCGAGGGCCACAACGAAAGCACATACGGGGTTGATGTGAATGGGATCAACGGACAAGGAAGCCCTCGACTGAACCTTGTGAACCTCGGCAGTGGTTCCAGTGGCAACTGCACGCTGCTCCATGCTGAACAGCATGGCGCATCCTGCCAGGTCCTGATCGACCTGGGATTCTCCATGCGACGTACCAAGCGTCAACTGCAGGAACTTGGAACGGACCTCAGTGCCATTGACCATGTGTTCCTCACACACCTGGATCGGGATCATTTCAACCCCTCCTGGTCACGAACCCTCTCGAGCATGAAGATCCCTGTTCATGTTGCCCCAGGACATGCTGGTGCAGCTCTCCGTTCAGGCTGTCCAGAGGAATGCCTCAGCACGCTCCCCCACCACATGCAACTTGAAGGCGGTCTCGAGGTTCATGCCATCTCCGTTGCGCATGATGACAGTGGCTGCACGGCGTTCAGGTTCGAACTGGGAGAGAAGCGAGTCGGGTTTGCAACTGACCTTGGGCATGTACCGGATGAACTCGTCGAGTTCTTCAGCGGAGTACATGTGCTGGCATTCGAGTCGAATTACGATCGGTCGATGCAAATTGAAAGTGATCGCCCTGAGTTCCTCAAGCAGCGAATCATGGGGGGCCGGGGACACCTGTCCAATGAACAGTCCTTGAATGCCGTTCTCAGGATTGCCGACGGGGGCGACCTTGAATCCATCATGCTGCTCCACCTGTCACGCCAGTGCAATGCATCCTGGCGCATCGATGAACTCTATGCCGCATGCGCTCCACAACTTCAAGAGCGACTTGTCATCACGAGCCAGACCGAGGCAACGCCCTGGATCAAGTGCATTCCCCTTGTTCCCGCGGGTGGCAACTGAACCTCACGTTGCCCAGACGACGTCCAGGCCTCCATCAGGCATGCGTTCTTCCTGGTGCGCAGTCCAAGTAGCCGAATCCATGACCTCTTCCTCATGCAGTTGACCGTCTATCATCCGCGGAGCAAGCAGAGGCATCGCGCCATCGACCAGATCATCAAGGTCCGTGACCCGGTCCTCGATGAACCGACCTTCCTCGTCGATGATCCGCCAGACCTGGATAGGGCGGGCATGAAGTTCGATGCGGACGGGGTGACACTGCTCGAGCAGATCCGGCTCTCTCCTGCCGATCCACCAGGCGATTGGTGAACCGGGCATGAGCACCGTGCCCGGCAGGGCAAGGGCCAGCGTTCCACCTGCAAAGCGAGGACATGGAGTTCCACTGAACACCGGGACATGCATGGGCTCATCACCGCCATGCAGAAGGATCCAGACCATTCCTCCCTCGGTGGCATCGATGGCGGCCTCTGCATCATCAATCGCTTCCTGCAGGGCTGCAGGCATGGCAGAGCCCCAGGTCTCCTCCAGCTGTACTCGTGCCTCGTTGACCAGGACTTCCGAACGATCCAGGGCGACCGGCTGCTCCTGGCGGGGTAGCTGGTCGAACTCCTCCATTGCGAAGACGATCGCCTGGAGGGTAATCAGCGAAGAAAGGGAAAGACGCCATCGGGGTCCATCCTGTTCCTCCGTCAGGGCGGTGGAAGCGGCGGCAAGGTCGAGCCAACGTCCGAGAAGAGCGGCCCAGGTGAGCGAATTCGGGTTAAGTGGTTCAGTCATGACTGCCTGCAGGGATTGTCGCTCCTGGGAGCCGGAAGTCCAAGTGGGATACCACTTTCCTGCGTTCAGATGCCGTGATTGGTCGATAGCAGTGTTTCCATGAGTTCCACCGCCATACCTCGACGTGCGGCGAGATCCACGAAGCACCCCTCACCAGACATGCATGGAGTGGCATCAGCACCTGCCCGCTGGTCGCTCTGGCTGCTGGGGGCCGGCACGTGGCTCTTTGTTGTCGTATCGCTGCTCAGTTTCAACGCAGCCGATGCCCCCTCGCACACGGTTGCCGTTCACAACGAGGTCACCCAGAACCTCGGTGGTGGACTGGGTGCATTCATCGCCTATTGGATCCAGCACATCATGGGCTTCGGCAGCTGGATCATGCTTGCCGGCGCTGCCATCTGGCTGATCATGTCAGTCATGGATCGGGCGTTTGATCATATCTTCCTCCGGTCCATCGGAATCCTCGTCGCAGGGCTTGCCATGTCAGGCTTCAATGCCCTCTGGTTCCCCACCTCGGGCGCAATGGCAGGTTCACCGGCCGGTCTCATTGCACATGCATCCGTCGACTGGCTTGATGGTCGCATCGGAATGTTCGGTACGTTTCTCGTGCTCCTTGTTGCACTTCTCATCGGGCTCATCGTCGCACTCGACCACTTGATCCTCTCGCTGCCTGGGCGACTGATCAACCTCGTGGGCAACTTCGAGTTTCGCATGCCACGCCTTGATGTCCAGGGCCTCTTGGCAGGTCCCCGGCGACTTGCAATACGCGGACGATCACATGAAAAGGAAGAGTATGAATACGAATATGAGGAAGAGGAGGAGGAAGACGGTGTAGAAGATGCATATGAAGAAGAAGAAGAAGAAGAAGCCGAGCCAGCTCCTTCACCAATGAAGAGCAGGAAGGAGCTTCGAAACAAGATTGCCAAGCTTCCACTTCGAATCGGATCGAGGAACAGGAAGAAGGCAAAGGATGAAGATCTGCAGCGGGACGAATCCTACGAGGGGTACAAGTTCCCGCCGCTGGAACTGCTCGCTGATCCTGAATCGAACTTCACGGAGAAGGCTGAAGCAAGTGTCCGACGACAGGCGGAACTCCTGGAACAGGCCCTGGAAACCTACGGCATCGAAGGTGAAGTGGAAGGCATTGATGCCGGCCCGACCGTCACGCTCTATTCCGTCCAGCTTGCTCCTGGTACGAAGGTCAACAGTCTCTCCCGAATCTCCAACGACCTCGCACGAAGCCTGAGCGTACAGAACATCCGGATCGTGCCGAACATGGCAGGCAGAACGACCGTCGGTATCGAAGTGCCCAATCTCGTCCGCGAAACGGTTGCCCTGAAGGAACTGATCGCCAGCGGGCAGGACCAGGGAATGATTCTTCCGATGTTCATGGGCAAGGACTCCAGCGGTGAGCCGCTGGTACTCGACCTCGTTCGCATGCCACATGTGCTCATTGCCGGAACAACCGGATCCGGGAAGAGCGTGTGCATCAACTCGATCATCATGAGCTGGCTCTACATGAAGCGGCCCGATGACGTAAAACTGATTCTCGTCGACCCGAAGATGGTTGAACTTGGCCAGTTCGCGGACATTCCTCATCTTGCCTGCCCGGTCGTCACCGAAATGGGCAAGGCGGCAGCGATCCTTGAATGGGCTGTCGGCAAGATGGAGGAACGCTACACCCTCTTCCAGGAAGCCGGTGTCCGTGACATCGCTTCATACAACGCGTTGACCGAAGAAGAGAAGATCGAGATCTTCGACATCCAGAACGAAATCGAACAGGCAAAGGTTCCACAGAAACTCAACTACCTTGTCTTCATCATCGATGAACTGGCCGACCTGATCCTTACGAACAAGGAGGTCGAGCAGTCGATCGTCCGCATCGCCCAGAAGGCGCGTGCCGTAGGCATACACCTCGTGCTCGCCACGCAGCGACCCCAGGCGAATGTCGTCACCGGTCTGATCAAGTCGAACATGCCCTGCCGTGTGTCATTCCGGGTCGCCAGCAGCATGGACAGCCGGATCGTCCTGGACAACAAGGGTGCTGAACTGCTCCTTGGAAATGGTGACATGATGTTCGTGACACCGGCAAACCCGAACCCCCACCGCGCCCAGGGCACCTTCGTCAGCGATCGGGAATCCCGCAAGGTCGTCCGCTTCCTGAAGGATGTCGCCAAGCCCAGCTTCGAGCGAAGCCTCATCCAGGTTCGGAATGTCGATACGGGCCGTGATGGACAAGCTCCAGCGGAGTTCGATCCGCTCTTCGACGACGCTGCCCGCATCCTCATCGAAAGTGGGCGAGGTTCCGTATCCCTGATCCAGCGACGCCTGGCCATCGGATACAGTCGCGCCTCTCGCCTCGTAGACCAGATGTCGCAGGTCGGAATCATCGGGGATCACGTCGGCTCCAAGGCCCGCGAGGTGCTCGTTACGCTCGAAGAGTGGGAAAAGATGAAGGCCATGATGGAGGAGGAGGAGTACGAGGAGCCATACCGCGTCGACAAGGACCCCGACTGCCTCGATGAACCGGCGCCGGAAGAGTTCGCCGGTGAGTACCTGGACTGAGCAGGCACTCCACGAGGTTCATTCCACTTTCATTCATCGCCCGGGCTTGATCCGGGCGATATTTTGTCCATCACGGCAGACACCCGTTCAAACCGTGGGCAAACCCCACGGGGAGCCGGGGCGAGGTCGTGACGAGCGAGGGGTGTGCCTCCACCACTGCTTGGAGCCGCCCTTCGGGCGATGGGCCTCCCGGGACGCTGGGAGGGAAAGGAACCCGGCGACCAGGTCTCTTGACCAGGCGACGGCCGGGGCAGGCAATCTATCCAAGGAGGTGATCCAGTGTTTGAACTATGTGACTGTACAAGGGGCTCGCACGCCTGACCGTGTACCCGACGGGGTTCACTCGCGTGCGACCCTGAACAGAACCTATACATGAACCGGGCGACCCCGACAGGGTCGCCCGGTTCCATTTTGGGGGCGAGGAGTGGTGCGATCCCGTATCCTGCCGCTTCGAATCATGTCTGAACCAGCGAGCAATCCCACTCCATCAGATATCCGGGCCATCACCGATGCCTGGATACAGGAAGCCTCCACCATTCGCGAAGGTGGTGGCGAGCGTGGCATCGATCGACAACACCGACTCGAACGCCTCACTGCCCGGGAGCGACTTGCGTTGCTGGCTGACACGGGGGCTCCCATCTTCGAGTGCGGGCTCTATGCAGCATGGAACATGTACACCGAGTATGGCGGTGCTCCAGCTGCAGGCGTAGTAACGGCCATCACGACTGTTGGTGGAAAGTTGTGCATGATCATCGCCAATGATGCGACGGTGAAGGCGGGGGCCTTCTTCCCGATGACCTGCAAGAAGATTCTTCGGGCACAGGCCATAGCGGAACGAGCCAGGCTTCCTCTTCTCTACCTGGTTGATTCAGCCGGCGTCTTCCTGCCTCTCCAGGAGGACGTGTTCCCCGACACCGACGACTTCGGCCGGATTTTCAGGAACAATGCCGTCCTTTCGGCAGGCGGGATACCACAACTTGCGGCAATCATGGGCAACTGCGTAGCGGGTGGTGGATACCTCCCCGTGCTCTGCGACACGCTGCTCATGACCGAAGGCAGTGGCCTGTACCTGGCTGGGCCTGCACTCGTGAAGGCGGCCATCGGCCAGGAGGTAGGCAGCGAGGAACTTGGCGGTGCCCAGATGCATGCCGAGATCTCGGGCACGATCGACTTTCATGAACCGGATGATCCGGCATGCATCGAGCGACTTCGAGCACTCGTGCATACCGACCAGTCGATCGAACCTCCACACGGTCCTCCCTACGAGGCGGTTGAACCCGCGGGCAAGCCGGATGCGCTCTACTCGATCTTCCATCCAGAACCGAGCAAGCAGTACGACATGAAGGATGTACTCTCCTGCATCGTCGATGACGAGTCAATGAACGAATACAAGGCCGAGTACGGCGCTTCGATCGTGTGTGCATACGCCCGCATCGGTGGCTGGCCATGTGGAATCGTCGCAAACCAGCGAATCAGCACAAGCAAGAAGATGCCTGGGGGGAAGGACGGTCCATCGACAGCCATGAACATGCCGGCCGTGATCTACGCCGAGTCTGCAGACAAGGCCGCCAGATTCATCATGGACTGCAACCAGAAGAAACTGCCACTGATCTTCATGCATGACACGTCCGGTTTCATGGTCGGAAGGGACAGTGAACAGGCTGGAATCATACGGAGTGGTGCGAAGATGGTGAACGCGATGAGCAACAGCATCGTTCCCAAGATCTCACTGATTCTCGGCGGAAGTTACGGGGCCGGGAATTACGCCATGTGCGGTCGAGCTTTCGATCCACTGTTGACTCTTGCATGGCCCGGATCCCACTGCTCGGTCATGGGCGCAGCCCAGGCCGCGGACACCCTTCTGCAGATCGACATGGCTGCCCGAAAACGCAAGGGTGAGCCCATCGATGACGAAGAACGGAAACAACTCCTTGCCGCCATCACCGCCTCCTACGAGGAACAACAGGACATCCGGTACGGTGCGGCACGCGGCTGGGTAGACCGGATCATCGAGCCTGGACACACCCGGGACGAACTCATCGAGGGATTGCAGATCGCCTCGACATGCCCGATCGAGGGCGAGTTCAAGACCGGTGTCCTCCAGACCTGAATCAGCCCCCCGAACGATCCATCAGCAGTTTGAGTGCTTTCATTCGTTTCTGATGGCGAGGCTGGTTGGGTTCGAGAATCATGAGTGATTCAAGTTGGGATCGTGCACAGTCCAGGTCGCCGGACTCGATCGCGAATGCAGCCACTCGCTCACGAAGCATGGGGTTGTATGGATCGATCGTGACGGCTGCTCGTGCGGCCACCAAGGCCTCGCCTGCATGATCCAACCGGCGATACACCCTCGCCAGTTCCATCCAGCGATCCGGATCGTCACCTCCCGCCCGAGCCAATGCTTGCAGGTGGGTGAGTGAACGCTGCGGATCGATGTCAATCCAGTACTCCGCAAGCAGCCTGTGCCCGAGTGGGTCACTGGGCCGGAGTACGCAGTAGAGTTCGAGACGCTCCAGGGATGTGCCGCCCAGCTCCCCTGCAGAACCAAGGTGGTTCAGGATCGATTGGTGAAGCAACCCTGCATGTCGCGGGTGTGCTTCAAGAAGCAGTTCGATCTCATCACGATCCAGTGCAACTGACCCGCTGCGATCCGGCATGTTCCAGGAAACGGATCGTTGCTTCTCATCCGCCTCAGCCGGCGTCCCGATGTCATCCAGCATGTTCCGCATGGCTTCGCGAAGAGCCGCGGATCTTTGCTCATCGAGCATCGAGTCATCCCCGCCCCCCCTGAGCTGCAACTGGTCCACCAGTACCTCCAGTGGAGGTTGTGAGTTGAGACCCCATGCGGCAAGTTGGTCTCCCATCCAGATCTTGAAATCCTCGTGAAATCGATTGCGTGTCAATCCAAGCGCAACCGGGAACATGCTTCCAGGCGGGACCTGGTCACGGCAGGCATCAAGAAGGCGGTCAAGGCCCTCTTCTCCCCACTGTTCAAGCAGGAACTCCACCATCATCCAGCTCTGCGCGTAGGCCAGGTCACGGTCCTGTGGTCGACGTGGCCGTATGAATCCCCAGTCAAGTTCGGAGGGTTCCAGAAGCGTTCCGGCATGCCATTCGTCTGCCAGCATCAATCGAGTCGACCAGGTGCCCGGTTCCGGTTCGGAGAAGACTGCCAGTCCTTCCGTCAACCACAACGGGAGCCGGTTCCCGGTGCGATCAAGTGTGACCGTGTGGGTGTACTCGTGGAGAACCACGTCCTCCCAGTCATACAGGCCCTGGTGACGCTGGCCGGGGCTCCTTCGGGGAGCTTCCATGGCGATGACCGGACCTGTGCATGCAGCAACGGTGTGGAGATCAGGCATCCCCACCACTCGAACTGCAAAACTGGCGTGATCGGGAAAGACCTCGATGGTAGTTCGCCGCTCCGGCACCCAGTCGAACCTGCCGGTGACCTGCTCGTGCAAGTCTTCCAGTTTCGATGGCATGTCACGGACAAGTGCTTCGTCGATGCCAGGAGCAAATCGCAGTGTGAAATGCGGAGTCTTGACCGTTGCATAGCCACGCATCTCCTCGAGAAGCTGCAGGCTGTTTGCAGCCCTTCGGTTGAAGGGATCCAGCGAGACAGCCCGACGCATCGACTCCATCGCATCCTCGTCACGACCTGCCTGCCATCGCATCAATCCCCGCTCAACGTGTGCTGCTGGCCAGTTGGGTTGAATCTCGATTGCAGAACTCAACCATCGATCGGCCTCGTCGTATTGACGATGCAGGGAGAGGAGTCGCCCTGCCGTGTTGAATGCACGCGGATCTCCAGGAGCTGCACTTCTCCATGCTTCAGCAGCTACATCAACTTCTGCAGCATCACCTCGCATCGCTGCTGCAGCAAAGGAAAGTTCAAGTGCCGATGGCATGGATGGGTAGCGTTCCAGGAGTTCGCCGAGCAGGATCTGGGCATGCTTGGTATCTCGACGTACAAGGGCGGACTCGGCTTCCAGCAGGAGTGCCAGTGGATGTGTATCGTTGATTCTTCGCAACGCGGCAGCTGCGCGATCAGCAGAATCAAAGTCGAAACCGGAGATTGCCACCCGGCCCAGCAGCCACCAGGCTCGACTTGCCCTTGGATTGAGTTCCAGAACTTCCCAGGCAGCAGCCACCGCCTCGTTGAATCGCTGTTTCTCCAGGAGCATGTCCGCTTCCTCGAGCATGGCTTCCCAGTAGAGCGGGTCATGTTCTTCGCGGGCGTTGGCCAGGGACGCAAGCAACGCCTGGTAGGCATCGCCGGTCTGGCCCCTGAGCAGTGCCAAAGCTCGCCCTGCCCGTACACGGGCAACCTGGTCAGGAGCATCCACGCCGGGGCGTCTCAATGTCCGCTCAAGCAGCTGCGAAGCCTCCTGGAATAGTCCAAGTTCCACCAGGATGCGGCCCTTGAGCGAGCCGGCCTGGATGGAATCTTCTCCGGCGAGAAGTTCCAATGCCTTGGCTCGGTCTCCTCGTCGTGCTGCCGCACGTGCACGATGGAGCGATGGAACCGAGGGGTCTTCGAAGACGGCGTCATCCAGTCGCCACTCAAGCAGGGCCGCCTTCGCAACATGTACTGGTTCAGTCAGATCATCCCTGTCCCATGTCCCATGTGCCCTGTGCAGGAAACTGCGCTCGGCATCCGTAAGAAATTCGTCGTCATGAAGGCGTTGAATGACAGGTGAGGCTGGTCGAGGTGGTGGCACCGCTGACTGGCCGAATGCAGGCAGGGCCAACGATGCAGCAAGGAGGACTGCGCCGCTTCCTACCGGAGTCATGGAGTTGGCTCCGCGGGGGGAACTTCGCAGGGTGTTTCTTCACGGGACCAGCCCTCGCCGGGAGGGATCGCACCCTGGAGGCGAAGACGCTGGGCTTCATCGAGCGCCGGGTTGATGACCGGATCCACGAGGCGAACTCTCCGGATGTTGTCCGTCCTGTCGAAGGTCTCGATGCCCACTGGAAGCCATGTGTCCGTGTCGTACCAGACATCGATCCTGGTGAACTCCTGTGCAACCTGCGTGTTGCCACGTGGGACCAGTCGCATTCCCTGCAGATCGCGATCTTCGGTGATGGGCTTGAGGAAGCCAGCCTCGGGATCACCCTCGATGAGTTCGACCTCGAAGTGCTTCTTGACCTCGTCCCGAGACTGGCCCACCGGCAGTGGGAAACGACCTCCCAGTCTCGTTGGATCGGAATCCTCACCACAGAGTTCCCACCGAAGGACCTGCTTTTTCTCATGATCGATTTCCGAGAGCCAGCGGCCATCGAAGACGATGTGCTTGCGTTTCTCCTCGAGTCGTCGACCAACAAGGCGTTGCTCGAGCAGGACGGCGAATCGAGTTGGGGACGACCCTGATCGCTCATAGAGGACCGTGCCCGTGCGAACTTCACGCTTGGAAAAGAGCGGCTCGATGCGTTCAATGGAAATCGAACTTGAGACCGTGGTGATCCTTCCCCCGTCGATCTGTGCCTTCAGGAGGATGTCATCAATTCCTTCACCCTTCGTAGGCCATCCCGGTGTTTCCTTCGCGGGCGCAGTCGGAGCCGGGCTGGCACAGGCTGATGCAAGCAGGGTGACCATGATGCAGGCGAAACCGATCACGTGGCGACTCCGGGTATTCAAGTGCAGACCTGAATGGACTGCCGCAACTCTTCGAGGATGGATGCAGCACCCTGCAGTTCCTCGTCTTCACCGACAAGTTTGAGAATACGTCTGGCCTTTCCGGCAGCGGATTTCTCCTTCTCCGAACCCATCGAATCAACGAGGTTGTCGAAGACATCGGCCAACTTGATCAACCTGGCCTGCCATGGCCCCTTGGCGAGGGCCATGTCATAGGCTTCCTCCCGCTGATCGTGTGGCATCCGCATGTCCTTGCTGACACATGAAACCCAGAGAGCGATCTCGTCATCGAACAACTCGGCGATCTCGTCGTAATCGACGGTCGTATCCTCGATGAGGTCATGCATGACTCCTGCCGCAAGGATTCGTTCATCTTCAACACCGAAGACGACGGCCAATGTCATCGCCACCCGCATCGGGTGCGAGGCATAGGGCGTGACCCCGTTGTCACGGAACTGGCCCTGGTGTCGACGTGAAATCAGGTCGATTGCACGCTGCCAGTGATTGATCCCTGTCAATCTCGGTTCTTCAGACATGACTCCTCCTCCTGAGCAGGACGACTGCGTGGACTTCAACAGCACGTCCCTCGCCTATTGCATCGACACCCTCGTGTGTCTTCCCTTTCAGGTTGACCTGGCTTGCATCGCACTCAAGAAGCAATGCGATGTTCTGGATCATGGCCTTCTTGTGCAAGCTGATCTTCGGTGCTTCACAGACGATCGTGATGTCGATGTTGCCCAGGGAATACCCGGCATCAGCGACAAGATGCATGGCCGCAGCAAGAAACTCGCTGGAGGCACGGCCCTCGTTGGCTGGATCGTCGTCCGGAAAAAGCTGGCCGATGTCACTGGCGCCAATGGCTCCAAGGATTGCATCCGTTACGGCGTGCAGCACGACATCACCATCACTGTGGCCCACGGGTCCGACCGGGTGCTCCAGGGATACACCTCCGAGGATGAGCGGTCGACCTGAGCCGGCAGGCGGATGGGGCTCCAGACGGTGCAGGTCGTAGCCATGCCCGATTCGAAGCTCGCCGTGAGAATTGGTTTCTGCCGTGTTCATCAGGAGAGGTAAAGTGTACCCCTGTGACTGGTTCCGGGTCCCGATCACCCGCCACGCCTATCATGCTTCCCGGGCCCGGACGCCGATAGACCATGACTGAAGGCCACTTTGGAGATCGCCATGAGACCCTGTAATCCACTCCTGATCCCGATCCTGGCACTGGCATTGTCCCAGGTTGGTTGTTACACGCCCCAGGGTGGCCTGATGCCGTCAAGCAACGGGGCCCTGACCTACTACTCCACTGCCGATGAGCCCAAGACCGTGGCCCTCATCGACATGCGGGATGGTGAGAACGTCTTCGAGATGAAAATCCCGATCGGGAAGCAACTGGTCATGAACTTCGTAGCCGATGGCGGTGATGACCCCGTCTATTCCCCCGACCTCATGAAGTACGAAATCATGGAGATCGGAACACAAGTTGGGGCCCTGAACAACTCTGTTACCGTTCCTGACGCCTATTCACGTCGTATCGATGTCTTCATGCGACAAGGTGAACGCTATGAAGCTCCAGAGGAGAATCGGCACCTCCGGACGGATGAAATGGCTGACCGGCCTGCAGGATGGACGCCACAGGGCGGCAAGGCCGATTACCGGCCGGATCCGATGAAAACCTACGATTGACGCGTTCACGGCTACGTGAAGCACGAATGGATTGATGTATCCATCTGCTAGAATCACGTGCGAGCAACGCATGACGACCATCAATCCTTCAACCAGTGAACCCACGCAACCGGTGGACCCGAGCACGATCTCGCTCTCGGGCTACGCCATCGACCAGGCCTACGGCCCGGCGGATGTCCCGGCAACGGACCCGTCCGATGCGAAGAAGACACACGAACGGATTGGCGATCCCGGGGTCTATCCCTTTACGCGTGGCGTGCACGAGACGATGTACCGCTCGCGCCTCTGGACCATGCGACAGTTTGCAGGCTTCGGCTCCGCTGATGACACGAACCAGCGGTTCAAGTACCTGCTGGAGAATGCCAAGGGCGTCAATACCGGCCTCTCGACCGCGTTCGACCTGCCCACCCTCATGGGCCGCGACAGCGACGATCCTCTGAGCCTCGGCGAAGTGGGCCGATGCGGCGTCGCCATCGACACCGTCGAAGACATGCACCGCCTCTACGCCGACATTCCGGTGGACGAGGTCACTGTCAGCCAGACCATCAATGGACCTGCCTGTGTCATCTGGGCCATGTACCTGGCCATGGCCAGGCAGCGTGACATGGACTGGAAGAACATCGGCGGCACGCTGCAGAATGACATCCTCAAGGAGTTCCACTCCCAGAACGAGTTCATCTACCCGCCCGAGGCGTCGGTGAAACTGGTCGTGGACACCATCGAGTACGCGACCAAGCACCTGCCCAAGTGGAACAGCGTGTCGATCAGCGGCTATCACATCCGTGAATCCGGCTCGACGGCCACGCAGGAACTCGCCTTTACGCTGCGTGACGGCATGGAATACGTCGAAGCGGCGATGAAGCGTGGACTTGATGTCGACGCCTTTGCCCCGCGACTGTCGTTCTTCTTCAACTCGCACAACGAGTTCTTCGAAGAGATCTGCAAGCTCCGCGCCGCCCGACGCATCTGGGCCACGGCGATGCGGGAACGCTACGGCGCCAAGAACGACCGTTCACTGCTGATGCGAACGCACGTGCAGACCGCCGGCTGCTCGCTGACCGAGCAGCAACCCCTGAACAACATCGTCCGCGTGGCCTACCAGGCGATGGCCGGAGTGCTTGGTGGTTGTCAGAGCCTGCACACCGACTCGATGGATGAAACACTCGGCCTGCCGACCGAAACATCGGTTCGCGTCGCGCTGCGAACCCAGCAGATCCTTGCCCATGAAACCGGCGTGCACCGCACGGTCGATCCACTCGGTGGATCCTGGTACGTCGAGGCCCTGACCGACCAGATGCAGCAGGATGCCGATTCGATCATCACGGAGATCGACGACATGGGCGGCGTGGTCGAGGGCATCCACAAGGGCTACTTCCGCCGCTCGATCGCCGAGGCCAGTTATCGATTCGGCCAGGAGATGGAAGCCGGCGACCGGTACATCGTGGGCGTCAATGCCTTCACCGAGGGCAACGAGGACCAGCAGGTCGAGATCCTGCAGATCCCCCACGAGGTCGAGACGAACCAGTGCGACCGACTCGACTCATTCAAGAAGCAGCGGGACGACGATGGGGTCAATGCGGCCCTCGACGCGATCCGCGATGCGGCCCGCGGTGACGAGAATGTCATGGACAGCCTCGTAGAGGGTGCCCTGGCCAACTGCACCCTCGGCGAGATGGTGCAAGCCATGGCGGACGTCTACGGCCGCTACACCGGCGGGCCGGAGTGGTAAGCCCCTGCCGGGCCCTGCAGCGTGTACACGGCGGAAATTCATTGATTCCACCCCCCGGGTTTCTAGACTGGGGGCTTGGGTGATCGTGCCCTGGGGAGAGGG
>JABABM010000036.1 GCA_014238205.1 Phycisphaerales bacterium
GTGCCAGCTGGACCGCTCGGTCCATCGCTGGGTAGCTAAGTGTGGCAGGGATAACCGCTGAAAGCATCTAAGCGGGAAGCCTCCTGGAAGATGAGTAGTGCATGTCTTTATTGACGAGAGACCCCCGGAAGACTACCGGGTTGATAGGCCGCGCGTGTAAGGGCAGAAATGCCTTCAGCGAAGCGGTACTAATGGTCGAGGCCTGGTCTTCCACCCATGTCTCCGCGATCATCGCGGCAGGCTCGGGTGAGACCTTGGCGACGCTCAAGTTCGCCAGTCCATCCTGACTGATACAACCAACAAATCACACACTCGGTGATCGCTGAAAGGCGTTCACCGGGCTTGTCGGTGATTACAGGTCCGGGGTGACACCTGATCCCATACCGAACTCAGAAGTTAAGTCCGGGCCGCCGATGATACTGTTCAGCGGGAAAGTAGGTCATTGCCGACACTTGCAGCACCCCAGCCGAAAGGCTGGGGTGCTGTCTTTTTTGCGTAGTGCCCTTGGCCATGGGCTCGGGTACAGTGCAGACATGAAGTACATCACGATCGCTTTCATCTTCACCTGTACATGCCTGCTCATCGGCTGTGATGCTGGTCCCATGGATGGTGAACCGGCGGCCTTCCAGCAGGAAAGCGGCGCCGCCTACACGCAGCAGCAACTTGAGCAGACCGAGGAACCCGACGACCCGACCTTCATGCTGCCCGACCAGTGATGTCGAGGTGATGCTGCACGAATGCTGAATTGAAACGCCCCCGGCAGTGCCGGGGGCGTGTTGTTCAAGGCTGCATGTCCTGGTTCAGGCTGCCTCAGGGGCAGGTGTCGCCCCAGGCACCGATGATCTCCAGCAGGTCGTTGACATTGACGATGCAGTCGCCATTGACGTCCTGGGGAAGATCGCCACCACCATCATCATCGCCGCCCATCTGCACGAGCAGCCAGGCCAGGTCATCGTCGCCAGTCGTTGCATTGAGGTCGATGGTGTGGATGCCGGCGGGAATCGTGACGTTACCTTCCTCCCCGAATCCGGGAAGCGTCAGGGTGCTGCTGGTGACATCGCCGATGGCTGACATCGGAATCTCGCCCTCACCTCGGAATTCCAGAAATGAGCCATCAGCGGCCGTCCTGAAGGAGGCCATGTCGCCGTTGATGTTGACCGAGCATTCGTGGCACTGGATGCCGATGAGATCGGCACCTTCTTCCCCGACTTCGTCCTGCCAGCTCATCGTGAACTCCACTCCGTTCTCACCATGGATGGCGAAGCGTGAACCTGCGGTCATGGTCATGACTCCGCTGGAGATGGAGGTCGTTCCAGATTCGTTCGTCTTGTAGAGGTTGCCTGCAGACACGTAGAAGTCGACATCGATGTCTCCATTCTCGACCTCGAACCCGAAGGAGAAGTGTCCTTCGTTTGATTCGACCCAGAGTGCGCCAACCCCGGTTTTCTGGTTGACGCCCATGTCGATGTAGACATCGGCCAGATCGATGATTCCGAAGACGAGGTGGCCAGGATCGATGACATTGATCACGCCTTCCATTCCATTGAAGCAGTGTGGATCACAGAAGAAGGGCACCTGCGAGGGAGCATCCTCGGGCACCACCCATTCAAAGACCGAGAGCGGGTACTCGTTGAAGTAGAGACCGTCGTAGGTGCAGTTGGTACCGGAGGTCACGGAGTGGGGGTACCCCGTGTTGTATTCCCAGCGAATCGTGTCGCCTGGAGCGGCATCGACCACGCTGGGCACGAAGGACGTGCTGTAGGCCTCGATGACATGTGTCTCTGCCTGGACCGTCGTGGCCGTGCAGGCCATCATGGCCAACGCAAGAGTAATACGAGTCTTCATCTGTGGTTCTCCCTCTCCACGTCACTGCGCGGATGTCTTCAAAGGCTAGGTGATTTTGTCCAGCAGGCAAGGGAAAAGACGCTGCAAGGGACACTCATGGTGGTTTCCGGACGTGCCAGTGGCGCATTGGTCATGAAAAAACGCCCCTGGAACGGGGCGAGGGAAAGCGGACAGGGTGGGATTCGAACCCACGATGACCCGGAGGCCATACTGGTTTTCGAGACCAGCGCGTTCAACCGCTCCGCCACCTGTCCAGAGATGCAAGGAAAGCTGTTTCGAGCCCTCGATGCAGACCGGTCAGGGTAGTCCTGGAGGCAGATGCCTTCAAGTCACTTCGCAATCAGTCGGTGGCAGGGGGCCGGGCATGGTGCTGCTGGCGGTGTTTCGCCAGGGGATCTTCGCCGAAGTTCCGCTTCGGATCGTGCCAGACCATGTGCACGTGATCTGTATTGCCGCCGATGCAGTCGTACTCAAGAATGAAGGTCGGCCCGTGCAACCTGAAGTAGTGGCCCTGCTCTGGGCTGGTCGAGCCGGCCCAGGCGAAATGAACATGCTCGATGCCCGCATCCTCGATGCGTTCCAGTTCGGCCTCGGCCAGTTCGCCCTGCAGTATGCCGGCGTACTCCCTGAGGATGTTCATCGTCAGATCCTGCTGGGACTCGTCGAGCTCCCGGAGGGGAATACCCTCGGTCGTGGCAAGCCTGTCTTCTCGCCCCGGAACCGTGTGCACATCACCGGGGACACGGTCCGAGATGATGGCGCGAGCCCGTTGTTCCTCGTCAAGTGAACCCAGCAGACTGAACCCGGCATCCGATTCGTCCCCGAGCACCCGCATGCCCTTGTGCGGTCCGTCAGGTATCTCGAACGGGGCGACGCCGATGAACAGGGGTGTCACGGAGACATCGTTGTCGATGTGCGTGAAGTTCAGCGAGAGATGATGCCCCTCGAAGTGCCATGCCCAGGGATCATCACCGCATTGTCCGAACACCGCGAACTCGTACTGGTCCGGGTCGCGCGTGGGATCCTCTCGCCCACGACGCTTCGCAGCTTCCTGGAGCGCAACCTCCATCGCGTAGATGCCTTCAAGGTCCTGCATGCCCCGTGCCGAGAGCACGGTTCGAAGAAGAGCCTGGAGTTTCTCCCGCTGGGCACTCGTCATGTCACGCAGGGGAAGTCCTGCGCGTGTTCCCGGCAGGAACATCCAGTGCAATCGCTGCGGATCATCAAATGCAAAGACGGCCTCGGACTGTTGATCCGCTTGGAGGCTCTGAACCAGTTCAAAGGTCGCAAAGATCGAGTCGGTCTTCTTCGGGACTGCAGGCTCTGCGGAGCACCAGGCAACTCCAGCGAACATTGCAGAGGCGATGAGTGCATTGAACATGCCGGCAGGCTACCAGAACCCTTCCCCTCATTTGAAAGAGGGCAGGAGTGCTCAGGGACAGTTGCCCCAGCCACCGATCACGGTCAGCAGGTCGTTGACATCCACGCTGCCGTTGCCATCGATGTCCTCTGGGCATCCTCCGGGTCCATTGCCATCATCGACGATGTTGATCCGACCATCCATGTCCATCATGCAGTGCGGAGCACAGAAATAGTCGACGATGTCGGGAGCGTCGGCAGGAACGTGCCATTCGAAGACCGGCACGTCCGAGTCGAGATCCGAGTCGAACAGGCCATCCGCGTCGCAGGGAAGCGTGCCCGAGGTGACGGTATGGTCTCCGCCGCCCCAGAGCCACCTGATGCTGTCACCCCTGGCAACCGTGATCTCGTCGGGATTGAAGACAAACCCTTTTTGCTGAACGACATGGACGGTTGGGGTATCACAGGCACCCCATGCGGCAATGACCGCCAGCAGATCGCTGACATTTACGCTTCCACTTCCATCGAGATCACCCGGGCAGGGGGGGCCACACGTATCGTTGAACTGGTTCGTGCCATCGCCGCTCCAGGGCCCGCTGATGTGGCTGGGACTGTTCTGGCAGAAGCTGGTCCCGCCGATTACGGGAAGACTTTCGTCCGAAGCAAGGCCGCCCCCAACCTGGCCGGCATCATTGGACTCGATGAAGCAATCCTGGATGGAGGCATTGCCTCCATCTCGGCAGAAAATCCCGCCACCTTCTCCACTCGTCTCGTTGTTGCGGATCGTACAGTTTGTCAGTTGCGGGTTGCCCGTGCGGATGAAGATGCCGCCGCCATTGCTTGTCGAGCCATTGCCGATGACCATGCAATTCGTCACGGAAGGGCTGCCTTCACGGATGAAGATGCCTCCGCCGTCGTCGGAGGCCTGGTTTCCCGTGAAGATGCACTCGGAGATCGAGGGGCTTCCATCTCGAACATAGATCCCGGCGCCATCACCTGACTGTCCATTGGTGATCGTGAAGCCCTCGATGGTGGTCGCACTGGACTCCCCGTTGTCACAACGAACGCCACGCCGCAGGGACTGGCCATCGATGATGGTGACTTCCGGTCCTTCACTGCTGCGAAGAGTGATCACCTTCCCCAGCAGGTCAACGACCTGGGTGTCGCTGCTCGTATAGGTTCCGGGCAGAACGATGACCTCGTCACCGGCTGATGCCGCATCGACAGCGGACTGGATATCGAGAAAGTGGCCGGATCCATTGACATCCACGGTCCAGGTCGTTCCCCAGGCCGAGCTGGATGCAGCAATGGCGATCGCAATGGCAATATGGCTGGAAATGAAGCCCCTCCAATCAATCCATTTTATCAGGATTGCATGACTTGTTCAATCAAAATCCAGTAGGAGGGACCCGATTCGTGTTACAGGATGCGGGGGAAGCTGATTTATCAGCCGCATGATCCCCATGCGGCGATCACGTCAAGCAGGTCATTGACATCGACGACTCCGCTTCCATCCGTGTCGGGGCCGCAGTCGCCGCCACCATCACCTCCCCACGAGGAGATCACCAGGAGCAGGTCATTGACATCCACCGCTCCATCTCCATCGACGTCACCTTCGCACCGGGTGGACAGGATCCAGTATTCATAGTCGCCACGAATGAGCATCTGGTCGTTGTCGTTGATGTCGATCGCAATACTGGTTAATGGATTCGAACCAGTGTGCACCTCGAGATCTTCCAGGACCAGGTCATCTCCACTGGCCATGGCGACCTGTTCATAGAAGGGGAGCAGGAACGCTGTTCCGATGACACGGCCGTTTCCATTGATGCCGGTGACGGTGAACCCGACGATGTCCTCGTTCATCTCGATGTATTCAAGGCCATTGGCCGGGGACCATCGGGCTGCCAGTGCTTCATTGGATGTATTCGTCCAACTGAAGGCGACCAGTCCATTGCTTGAGACGACGTTCCTCAGTGAATAGGACCCGCTTGGAAAGGTATGAATCTCTTCCAGGGAAGCATCGCCGGGATCGAACCAGTAGTAACTGGCGCCACCGGCAGGGTGCTCTGAAACGAGCAGGCGACCTGCATCGTCGAATCGCCAGGCGACCGAGTTCCCCCCGAGTCCAAGCAGGTCGGCCAGGTCCGTGACGACACCGTCCTCCCAGATGAAGGCGTGGTAGTTGCTCTCGTAGAGCGCGTAGCCGATGACCCGGTCGTTCTCATCGATGTCACGGACGTAGCTGGATGTGGCATCGGGTTCGATGAACTCGAGGCCTGCATCATCGGTCCAGGCAAAGGCCTGCCAGGTGCTGGAGCCACTGCCACCGGAGTAGTTCCCGACGATCGAGCCAAGTTCATTCATGGCCGTCAGGGACGACCAGCCCCCACTGCCGGAGATGCTGGCGAGGATCTCAAAGTTGCCCTCGATATCTGCGCGGACCAGGCGGTCGTCCTGGAAGATGCCGGTGCTGCCCAACCCCGCGGCCTGGCCGTTCTCGTTGATGAGCACGCCGTAGCTTTCCGGGAAGGAGGTCACTTGTGTGACGATGTCACCATCGCTCCAGACGACCATCCGTTCCGTTGATCCATCCAGCATCCCGGTGCATGCCGCCGAGTCGTTCATCGCGCTGACGCTGAACAGGCCCGGGAGCGTTGTTTCGACCAGCAGGGCCTCGATGCACTCGGTGGACCCACCAGCGGCAAGACAGATCGAGAGGAGGGTTGTCGCGATCATTGATTCACTCGCAGATTCCCCAGCCGGCGATCACGTTGAGCAGGTCATCGACGGTGTATGGATTGCCCCAGCCTGAAATCACGGCCAGCAGGTCGTTGACATTCACGTACTGGTCGCCATTGATGTCGCCTTGACATCCACAGGCTTCGAGCATGCCGTCGTAGAAGTGCGCCATGCCGTCCGGGTCTGCCTCAAGTTCGCCGATGAGGGCCCGGTCGCCATCGATGGCGACAGCCCATCCAAACTCGGCTGCCAATTGCGGATCGGGGGGGACGATGTGGTGATTGCGAACCCAGGAGTTGTCATCAAGCAGCAGGTAGGAGGTTGCAGCGCCTTCGCCATCCCCTCCGAAGCGACTGCCGATGAGCAGCAGTTCTCCATCGAGGGCCACGCTGACACCGAACTGGTCTTCGATGATGTCATCCCCTTCAGGAAGGAGTGTCTGCACTGCAGTCCAGGTTCCAGAGGACTCTTCAAACACGGTGACCCGGCCGGAATCCAACCCGGCATCATCATCCCTGTAGGCGCCGATGACGACGCGCTGGTGATCGATGGCCAGTTCAAAGCCGAAGAAATCCTCGGCTGATCCCGCATCATCCGACAGTGAGGCGACGTGCTGATAGTTGCCCTTGGTGCGCTTGAAGACGTGTGCCAGCCCCATGCCGTTGTCTGCCCAGGGTGAGCCGATGGCCAGGTCATCTCCATTGAGGTCAAGTCCAAGCCCGAACTGGTCACTACCGAGTACAGGCGTGCCGAGGAGTTTCTGGACCTGCGACCAGCCACTCTCTCCACGTTCAAAGACGTAGGCAGATCCGGTTGAAGCGCCCTGGTCATCATCAAGCGGTGCGCCGATGACGATGGTCGACCCGTCGATGGCGACCGTTCGACCGAAAATGTCATTGGCCCCCGGGTCGGATGCCTTGAGTTTCGCTTCCTGGGTCCATGCCCCGTCGGCATGGAGGAAGACGTAGGCGGCGCCACTGTCCGTGCCGAGGCTGTCCTCGAACCAGGCGCCTGCCACGACGCGGTCTTCACTGACGTCAACGGATACACCCATCATGTTCCCGACCAGGCCGTCGGAGGCGGCCAGTTCCGCTTCACGTGTCCAGGTTCCATTGATGTTGCGATAGACAAGCACGACTCCCGTAGCCCAGTCATTGCCGGTGCCGAGGGGCGCTCCGATGACGGCCAGGTCTCCATCGATGGCAACACTGGCTCCCGTGTAGCCGCCAGGCGCGACGGGAGGAAGGTCCACGTCGGCAGGGCACTGGGTCAGGGCCAGAATCATGACTGCCGTGAGCATGGACACAGTATGAGGGACCAGGTTGCTGGAGGACACCAAAAAGTGCGAATGCCCCGTTCAACCCCTGTTCAGGAGCTGTCACCACGACCAGCCAGTTGATCAGGCAAGCCTGGCCAGGGCCAGGCCGTCGCCGATGGGGACCAGGCTGTAGTCGATTCGCTCGTCCTTCAAGAGGAACTGGGCCAGTTCGCGCGTGGCAACCGTCGAGGCGTCATCACAGCTTGGATCCGCAACGCGACCGCCTCGGAACATGTTGTCGATGGTGATGATGCCCCCGGGTCGGAGCAGCTTCAGCCCATGCTCGTAGTAGTTGAGGCTGTTCTCCTTGTCGGCATCGATGTACATGAAGTCGTATTCACCGGCACCGGGTTCCTGCAGCAATGTTTCAAGCGTCCCAAGGGCCGGGCCGATCCGCGACTCGATGCGTGCGTCGACGCCTGCAGCCTGCCAAGCCATGCGAGCGGTCTCAAGGTGCTCATCGCTGATGTCACACGCGACCAGTCGTCCATCCCCGGGCAGGGCGGATGCGATCGCCATTGCGCTGGCTCCCGTGTAGACACCGATCTCGATGGCCGTGCGGGCCTGGATGGACCGAGCGAGGAAGTGGAGAAACTGCGACTGTTCCGGGGAGGTCTGCATCCCCGAATCAGGCAGGGAGGCCGTCTGCTCACGAAGCTCACTGTGGTGGGGGGTATCCCGCAGCGAGTTGGCCAGCAGCCAATCGTGGAGCACCTCGTCAACCTGGATCGTTCGGTGGGACATCGAGTCACGTTCCTCCCGTGCACCGTATCATCATCGCCATGAGTGGAACAGGTCGACATGAAGATCTTGCTAGGCGCCTCGTGGCCCCCGGTGAAATCAATGACCGAATCCAGCACCTCTCAGGTGGACGCCTGCCGAATCGTGATGTCGTCCTCTGGATCCTGGAGCAACTCCAGTACATCCTCTTCCCGGGATTCTTTGGTCCACGGGACATGGACATCGACGGCCTGCCCGAGTACGTCGCCCCGGTCCTTGCCGAGATCGAGACTGACCTGAAAGGCCAGGTCGAGGGAGCGCTGCTCTACCAGGAGTCCATCGATGCTTCCAGTACGTCCCCCGAGGTCGTTGGAAACGAAGCGCAGTGTGCATCCGACATCACCTCACGATTCCTCGAGGGCCTGCCGGAACTGCGTCGCCTCCTGAGCCTCGATGTCCAGGCCGCCTACGACGGCGACCCGGCTGCGCAGCACACCGATGAAGCGGTGCTCTGCTACCCGGGCATCAAGGCGATCACCGTGCATCGCATCGCACATGAACTCTACATCGCGGGCGTTCCGTTGATTCCCCGCATCATGCACGAGTGGGCGCACTCGGAAACAGGCATCGACATCCATCCCGGAGCCACCATCGGCGAGGGCTTCTTCATTGACCATGGAACCGGAGTCGTCATCGGTGAGACAACCGTGATCGGCAATGGTTGCAAGATCTACCAGGGGGTCACGCTTGGAGCCAAGAGTTTTCCCAAGGACGAGCGAGGCAAGCTCAAGCGTGGCGTCAAGAGACACCCGACATTGGAAGATGATGTCACGGTCTATGCAGGTGCGACCATTCTCGGTGGTGACACGGTCATCGGGTATGGATCGATCGTCAATGGCGGTGTCTTTCTGACCAGTTCCATTCCTGCAAATCACGTGGCCCAGGCGGCGGTGGTGGAAGTAAGTCTCAAGGACCGAAGCGGGCGTTGATTACATACGCATCCCCTGCTTGAAGGCTACAATGCCCGTTTCCAGCGATGAAGGGGACCCGATGAGCAGCAACGATCCATTCAACACGCGGCATGTGATCGAGACACCACTTGGATCACGCACGATCAGTTCGCTTGCAGCGCTCATGGAAACAGGGCGGATCGGCGATCTGTCCAAGGTTCCCTATTCCATCAAGATCCTGCTCGAGGCCTGCCTGAGGCATTGTGACGGTCACACCGTCACGGAAGAGGACGTCGAGACGCTGGGTCGCTACGACGCCTCCAACGTGCAGCCTGTTGAAATACCTTTCATACCCAGCCGGGTCGTACTGCAGGACTTCACCGGGGTACCCGCAATCGTCGACCTGGCAGCCATGCGTTCGGCAGTTGTCGACATGACCGGGGATGCGGCCAATGCTTCGAAAGTCAATCCACTGGTCCGCTGCGACCTGGTGATCGACCACTCCGTCCAGGTCGATGCGTTCAATTCGGCTACGGCATTGACGATCAACTCGAACAAGGAGTTTGAACGGAACCAGGAACGCTACGAGTTTCTCAAGTGGGGCCAGTCGGCCTTCGACAACTTCCAGGTCGTTCCACCAGCTACGGGAATCATCCACCAGGTCAACCTGGAATACCTGGCGAAGGTGACCTGGGACAACGGTTCCGAGCTCTACCCTGACTCGCTTGTCGGTACGGATTCACATACCACGATGATCAACGGCCTGGGTGTGCTGGGGTGGGGAGTCGGCGGCATCGAGGCGGAAGCTTGCATGCTCGGTCAGCCCATCTACATGCTCGTGCCCGAGGTCGTGGGATTCAAATTCACTGGAGCCCTGCCCGAGGGGGCAACCGCGACGGACCTTGTCCTGCGAGTGACACAGATGCTTCGCGAACATGGAGTCGTCGGGAAATTCGTCGAGTACTTCGGTCCCGGGTTGGGTTCGATGCCACTGGCCAACCGGGCCACCATTGCCAACATGTCACCAGAGTACGGGGCGACGATGGGGTACTTCCCCGTGGATGAGATGACGCTGCGATACATGCACCTGACCGGCAGAGACGAAGCCCTGATCAAGACGGTCGAGCAGTACACGAAGGCGCAGGGGCTCTGGCATGATCCAGACGCAGATGTGGTGTATTCCTCGACACTGGAACTTGACCTTGCAACGGTCGAGCCGGCCCTGGCCGGCCCGAAGCGGCCACAGGATCGCATCGCCTTGTCATCCATGAAGACACAGTGGGACCATGACATGGCCAAGTCGCTTTCACCGGATCGCCCGGCAGGGGCCTCGGCGACGGTCGACATGGATGGATCCGAGTTCGAACTTGATGATGGCGATGTCGTCATCGCGGCCATCACCAGTTGCACGAATACGAGCAACCCGGATGTCATGGTCGCCGCGGGTCTGCTGGCTCGCAAGGCACGAGAGCGGGGTTTGAACAGGAAGCCCTGGGTCAAGACATCCCTGGCACCAGGTTCGAAGGTCGTCACGGAGTACCTGGAGCGCAGCGGCCTGCTTGATGATCTTGAGGCCGTGGGCTTCTACGTTGTCGGCTACGGGTGCACGACCTGCATCGGCAACTCGGGTCCTCTGCAAGCACCCATCCACGAGGCCATTCAGGGGAATGACCTGGTGGCTACATCCGTTCTCAGTGGCAACCGGAACTTCGAGGGACGCATCAGCCCCGATGTCCGCGCCAACTACCTGGCGTCGCCACCCCTTGTCGTCGCCTACGCATTGGCAGGCTCCGTGGACATGGATCTGACCACCGAGGCGATCGGCGCCGATACCGACGGCAACGACGTCTTTCTGAAGGATATCTGGCCGACCCAGGCCGAGATCGACGAGGTCGTGCGAGCCAGCCTTGGTCGCGACCAGTTCATCGAGCAGTACTCGGATGTCTATACCGGCTCCGATGATTGGCGGGCTATTGAGACCAGCGGGGGAGAAGTCTTCGACTGGTCCGATGAAAGCACCTACATCCACCGACCCCCCTTCTTCGAGGGGATGACCTCGGAGCTTCCCGGGATCAATCCTGTCAAGGATGCACGCGTGCTGTGCCTGCTGGGTGATTCCGTGACGACGGATCACATTTCGCCGGCAGGTGCCATTGGCGCTGATTCGCCGGCCGGGCTGTGGCTGAAGGAGCACGACGTGCCGGTGAGCATGTTCAACAGTTTCGGTTCACGCCGTGGCAATGACCTGGTGATGACACGTGGCACCTTCGGGAACATCCGAGTCCGAAACCAGTTGGCCCCCGGAACCGAGGGAGGCTGGACGACCGATTTCACAGACGGGACCGTAAAGTCGATCTTCGAAGCCAGTTGCAGCTACAGGGACTTGGGAACACAACTGGTCGTGCTTGCAGGCAAGGACTACGGGATGGGCTCTTCGCGTGACTGGGCGGCCAAGGGCACCTTCCTTCTGGGTGTTCGGGCGGTCATCGCCGAAAGCTACGAGCGGATCCATCGAAGCAACCTCGTTGGGATGGGCGTGGTTCCACTGCAGTTCAAGGACGGCGAGTCCGCGTCGTCACTCGGGCTCGATGGAACAGAGACCTTCCAGGTTGATTTGCACAACGACATGTCGCCACGGCAGGATGTCCAGGTCGTCGCTGCGAGAGAAGATGGCTCGAACATCGAGTTTTCCACGACGTTCCGGGCAGACACGCCGGTCGAGGTCGAGTACCTCGCCAACGGCGGCATCCTGCACACCGTTCTTCGACGAATGGCGTCAGGTTCCTGAGGGAACCGACTTCAGTCGATCTCGCTGCTGCCTGAGGGGGAGGCCGTCCTGCGCATGAGGTGCGCGTTGAAGGCATGGTGTCGTGCATGCCCGAGACGCTTCGAGGGGGACGGCCATGGTCCGGCTCGAAGGGCCTCGCGTGTGTCCCGGTCAGGCCTTGATGGCTTCAAAATCTCCGGAGTAGGAGAAGTCGGTCCAGGTGTCTGCTTCCACGTCGATGCCCTCGGTCATTGCAAGCTGTGCATCGATCTGGATCGCGAGAAGTTGACGAACGCGTTCCTTGCTGCGGTCGGCTTCTTCAAGCATAGCCGTGTCAATATGATCATTACGCTTGTTCAACATGATTTTGCATCCGTTCATTGAGTCGTTCGAGTCCCGAGGAAGCCCACGCTTCCACCAGGCCCGTGGTGACTCCCATACGAAGTGACGTTTCTTCCTTTGAAAGGCCCTCGGTAATCAACAGCCGAAGAGTCTGTCGTTGATCGGTCGAGAGTTTTGTAAGCGCTCGACCAAGAACCCTCAGGTGCCGCGTTGTTGCGGGCTGAGGGTGTTGATTCAGGTTCATGAGTCGCCCTTGCGTCCAGGTCGTGCCGCTTTGAAAGGCATCCAGGGCATGGCGTATTCGGAGGAGTGGCCTGTAACGCCGCCTGAGCAGGTCGCGGGCCATCCTGTACAAGGTTGATTCTATTGAGGGGTGATCCTTGATTGCACTGCAGTCGGAGAGTTCCAGGAAGACTTCCTGGCAGAGTTCCTCGCATTCACTTGGTGGTGTATACCGCCTCATGTAGCAGTAGAGGTTCTCATAGTGCTTCTCAAAGAGCCGCATGATGGTCTTGATGGGTTCTGGGGATTGCACGGTTCGCTCCTCGTTCATCTCGACAGTTCTCTCCATTCTTGGGTCATCCTGCGTACTCTCATCATCTGCCAGCCAGGTGTTCGCCTGGCATGTTCATCCGTGCCTCTTTAGATGTGCTTGGTCGCCTGTCCCGGTTGAATGCAGCCAGTTTCGTCCCGACTGTTGACGAGGAGACCTCATCCTGGGGAGGAGTCGGCGGGAGCCAGAATCCTGAACTGTCTGCGTCTGGGGAAGGGATCGTGCTGCTCATCATTCACTCCTGATCCATGGCGGATCAACAGGAGGATCAACGGGGGAGGGATTCCTTTCGAGAAGTCCGAAAAAAACGCGATAACGATTGCTCTGCAAATCCGTCCTGATGAGCTGAAAAGTACTCATTCGCCGTGCATTCTCATTCCAGGTACTCGACTTTCCAGAGTCAAACAGGACCTGAAGTCATCTGGATACGTTGCCGAGCCCTCTCCCTGGTGCCACTGACAGTCGCAGTGGCACGGTATGGAAGCACACATGGGCCAGGATGGCCCTGGGGACGACTGGATGGAATACCAGGTATGAAAAACGAGAACCTCATCCAGCAATGGATCGACCATTGCACGCCTCGCCAACGCGTGCGATTGGCAAGCCGAGTCCAGAAGCAGTTACAAGCTGCTCAGCAAAGGCGAATGGAACAGGAAGGGGGGCCCAGTCCTACCCAGATCATGTCGACGGTTCTGTTCGTCGAGTGTGCTACGGACCTGGACCTTCGGCCATTGGAACTTCATGGACTCATGAGTGATCCCAGGGAACAGAGTCTTGAAGCGGTTGTGAACCTGGCGATGATGCAGTTGTGCACCGGAACCCAGGTCGAGGATCTGGACATCGAATCCCGAACGGCCGCGTCATCATCCTGACTTGACTGGGGCTGCAGGCTTTCTCTCATGCACTGGAGATTGTGCAGTCTTCTGCAGGTGTGCTGCGTATTCAAGTAATACTCTCCGTGTGTTTGCATTTCGATGGCGTATTCGACGCCTTGTACGGCAACTTGACGATGCAGCAGGGGAATGGTTCGGGTGGTCTCGGCTTCCACTTGGAATTGAACCTGTCCCTCCCGACCCTCTGGTCTGCTGGTGCATCCGTTGCGGCAGCAGTGTCGGTACAGGTGAAGCAACCGAGATGGGATGTCATCGATGTCGGAATCGGGATCTCCCATTTTCAGCGGTTGTACGCATCGGTTGCTTGGAGTCTGAACTTCGATCCATGCTTCTTGGATTGAAATACAGCGGCTGGTGGGAGGTGGCCCATCCGTTGGGGCGGATGCTTGCCGACCGATTGAGGCCCATGCTGGGAGACTGCTTGCACACATCGATCATCGTGCCGATGCCTATGCCAGTTGGGAGGCGACTCGTTCGTGGTATTGACCATGCGGGCCTGCTGGCCTCGGCCGTAGGAAAGCAGTTGCAGAGACCTGTGTGCAGGAAACTGAAGATGGCCAGGTGCAGGCCGCAGGCAGCGGTCGGTTTCAGTGAACGAAGCCGGGCCCCACTGGGACGGATTCGACTCCGAGCTCATCCCTACTTCAGCACCAGCAGGAGTTTACGAGGGTGGACAATCGTCCTGGTCGATGACATCCTTACATCAGGGAGGACATCAATGTCTGCAGCTGGTTGTCTCTGTACATTGCAGCCTTCAAAGTTAATTCTTGCCGTTGGGGCAGTCCGTGATGGCAAGACCCCTCGTTGGACTGCCTGGAACTCAAAAAAGAGCCTTCCAGAGCCCAGAACGCCTTGACGGGGCCTCTGAATCAGGATATCTTCACCCTCTTGCCTTTTGGGCAAGACCGGCGTGTTATTTGCGCGCCCTTGAGCTCTTTGAAAAGTGAACAGACGGTAAGCCGCGAGGGTGTGACCTGCATCCGCCGCCTCACGAGGGCGTCGGTTGTTGGATCCTAGTGGTGCGATTAGTTTCACAGCGGTCGCATCACGAACATCCTCTCGTGAACCTTGAATCTTGTCGATTCAGTGGACATGACTCATGTCGCCCCCCCAAGGGCGGCGGGTTAGTGATGTTCAAATAAATCCAGGGTGCCTTAGCCGACACCTTGGCATCAAGTACTGAACTTGATGATGACCATTACGGCCGGGTTTCGACCCGGTCGAATGCCAAGGCAAATTTCTTCTTCGGAAGATTCCGCCGCCTTCGGGCGACGACAATCATTTCAATTGAAGAGTTTGATCCTGGCTCAGATTGAACGCTGGCGGCATGGCTAAAACATGCAAGTCGAACGATGAAAGCCCCTTCGGGGGTGCATGAAGTGGCGTAAGGACTAGTAATGCGTTCCTACGTACCCTTAGGTTGAGGATAGCCCCGGGAAACTGGGTGTAATACTCGATAATGTCTACGGACCAAAGACTTCGGTCGCCTTTGGAGCGAGGAACGTCCTATCAGGTTGTTGGTGAGGTAACGGCT
>JABABM010000037.1 GCA_014238205.1 Phycisphaerales bacterium
ACTCGGAGGTACCTGGGTGGCCTGGGCAAGCAATGGCCAGGACGACGGCTTCGGCGGCATCATCGCACGGCACCTGGATGGCACAACTGGTCAATGGCAGGACGAGTTCCCTGTCAGCCCCGAGGGCATGGGGCATCTGGGTGAGACGGCCATCGCCTCCAACGCCCAGGGTGAAACCTTGATTGCCTGGACGTGTACCACCCTTGATGGTGCGCATCTCGTGGCCCGCGGCATCGGCGCAGACAGTCAACTGCATGCTGAAGCCTTCCGCCTTGGATTTCTCGATGTTCCGCGTGCCTCCGTGCCCGTCATCGCGGCCCTTCCCGATGGACGCTTCGCCGTCTCCGCCCATGTCTTCGCTGCCGATGGCACGCCCGGCGGAGTCTTCGTGCAGCATGTCGATGCCCATGGCACGACCGGCCCGGTCCATCGCGTATCCGACCTGGGTGGTATCGAGGCCTCCATGGCCTCCACCAACGAGGGTGCCATCATCACATGGCTGACACCCTCGAAGGATGGATATGGTCTCCGCGCCCAGTACCTTGATGCCGAGGCGCATCCCATCGGCGAACCAATGACCATCGCAACCGATCCGGGTGCATGGGTCAGTGGCGCTCATGTCACCAGTGGTGTTGATGGCAGCTGCACCATCGCCTGGAACGAGGACCACTCCGGTCGAGGCAAGGACCGCATACGTCTGCAGGCTTTCGACCAGCATGGTCAGCCCACAGGTGAGCCCATCTGGCTCAGTGCTTCACTGGACCCCGGTCACCACCTTGTTGCCGCCTCGGCAGCCTCACCCCTGGCAATCTCTGATCATGGCCATCTCGTGGTCGCCTTCTCGGGCCATGGGCCTGGTGCAGATGGCTCCTCCGCCAATGCCGCCATCATCGGTGGTTCTTCGCTTCCCATTGGGCAGGTCAGGACGCCACCCGTGCCGAACTTGACTACGGACATGGTCGCTGTTGCGCCAAACCCGCCCATCTACGATCCCAACTTCGTGCCCATTGAGCGCATGCCCCGCAACCGCGACCGTGGTCTGCATGACTTTGAGGGCATCACCTACACCGGCTGGACGCCGCCGGATCCGGATATCGCCGCCGGTCCCTCGCACATCGTGGAAGTGACCAATGGTGGAATCGCCTTCTTCTCCATGACCGGGGATGTACTGTTTGAACAACCCATCGAGGATTCCTTCGGGTTCTGGGGTGAGGTCGGGGCTACCGACTTCGTCTTCGATCCGGAAGTCATCTGGGACCCGCACGGCGATCGCTTCATCGCGATGGCCTGCGAGCGGGGCAACTCGAATGATTCCTACTTCCTGCTGGCCATCTCCGATGACACGAATCCCATGGGGACATGGCACAAGTACAGGATCAATGTTACGAGTTTCGATACGGACATCGATTCGCCGAACCTGTCAGTCGACGACCAGGCCATCTACGTCTCGGCCGACTTCTTCAGCCCGGATACGTATCTGGTGCTCTGCATCGACAAGAACGGCTCGTACTCCGGTGGCACGTTGAACTACGAACAGGTGTACCTCAGCGGCTCAGGCAACCAGTCCATCGGGATGCCCGTGACCTGGGACACCGGTACCCCCCAGTACCTGATCCAGTCCTCCGAGGGCACCGGCAACGGCGTGAGTTTCAGCGAGGTCCGCTTGATGGCGATCTCGGACCCGCTGGGTTCACCTTCCATTTCCGACACGTATGACCTGAATGTCCCCACGTATTCCTACCCCGACCATCCACCCCAGCAGGGCTCGTCGGTTCGTCCATACCTCTTTGAACCACGCTTCTGGTCGTGCATCCAGCGTGGCGGTTCGCTGTGGGCCGTGCACCATGTCAACTCCAGCCGTGCTCGTGTGCGCTGGTACGAGATCGACATGCAGGGCTGGCCCGGCAGCGGCCAACTGCCTGTCCTGGCCCAATCCGGTGAAATCGATGGTGGAAACGGCATCTACACCTTCTTCCCATCGATCGCCGTCGATGGACTTGGCAATGCCGTCATCACCTTTGCTCGCTCATCCAGCAACGAGTACATCTCGATGTGGGAGGCGCACCGGGAAGCGGGCGACCCCCTCGACGAGTTCCAGCCCATGACCCTGATCCAGGAATCAACCTCCCCGGAGAACTCGGGGCGGTGGGGGGATTACTCGGGAGCCTCGCCATGGCCCGATGGAAATGGTGAGATCTGGATCGCCCACGAGTGGACCAATGGGAGTTGGCGGACGTGGATATCGAAGATCGAGTTTGCCGATCCAATCCCTCAAGGCGCCTGCTGCACAGGCACCACGTGTGCCATCGCCACGGAGGCCGATTGCAGCGGGGCGTACCTTGGTGACAACACCGACTGCGCCGGCAACCCATGCAACCCGACCGGTGCCTGCTGTATCGGCACGGATTGCACGACAACGACCCAGGATGATTGCGGGGGCACCTGGCTTGGTGCCGGAACCGGCTGCGGCGCTTCTACGTGCAGCGGATTTGAATTCCAGGGCATCACCCATCGCATCATCGGCACGGATCTCGTCGAGGATGACCAGTTCACCTGGACGGTTGATGTCTACGCCATGCTCGGCCAGGGCGAGCGGCTCGATGCCATCGCCGGCGATGCCAACCAGCAGAAGACGATCACCACGTCGACGTCCTTCTACCAGAACCCCTTCGGTGGGCCCACGTCCCAGTCGATCAATCCAGCACTCTTTGAGAACTTCCCTGACCTGCGCTACGACAGCTTCGTGACCATCGGCAGCCTCGACAGTTCGGGCGACCCTTTCCCCGAGAATGCCTTGTCTGACATCGGCATCGATTGGAGCGACTTCGAAGGGGGAGGCGACCTGGTTGCCACCGACGGAACCTGGTACGTGACTCCCAAGGACACTCAGGGTGAACCCCAGGCCTTCACGAGCCAGGACTGCAATGAAGAGATGGGTGTGTTGATTGCCCGCCTGACCGTACGTGGCCCCGATGCGCAGCTGCACATCGAGGCCCTGTTCCAGGGCAAGGACGCCTCCGGGGACACATGGCAGGACTCCGCCGCGCTGGAGATCGTCTACGACGGGACCATCGACTGCAATGACAATGGCATTCCCGATGCCTGCGACATCGCCAATGGATCCAGCAGTGATGACAACGGCAATGGCATCCCCGACGAATGCGAAGGTGGATGCTCGGGCGACTACAACGGCAGTGGGAATACGAGCGTCGAGGACCTGCTCTTCGTGATCGCCGGCTGGGGTGACCCCTTTGACGTCAACGACCTCCTGGCCGTCATCGCCGACTGGGGCTGTACATCCCCCTGACCACGTTGCGGCTCAGTCGGCCTTCCACTTGATGTTGCAGCCGAGGCTGGGGACCTGTTCGGTGGCGATCGCGTCGCCGGCAATCATCGCATCCATCGCCGCTTTCAGATCCACACCGGTCACCGGCACGTCACTGCCGGGACGACTGTCATCAAGCTGCCCGCGATAGACCAGCACACCTTCGCCGTCGTAGAGGAAGAAGTCCGGTGTGCAGGCAGCATCGAAAGACCGTGCAACCTCCTGCGTCTCGTCAAAGAGGTAGGGAAACTCGTATCCACGCAGAGCACATTCTTCGACCATCTTCTCCGGCGAATCGTCCGGGTAGTTGGGTACGTCGTTGCTGTTGATCGCCACCACGCCGATGCCACGTCCGGGATAGGTTCTTCCGAGATCCGCCAGCGCTTCGGCCAGGTGGATGACAAAGGGGCAGTGGTTGCAGATGAACATCACCAGCAGGCCATGTTCACCCATGGCAGCGTCACGGCCTGATCGGCTGCCACGTGGATCAGCCAGGTCGAAGTCCGGGCATGGGGTCCCCAGAGGGGACATCGTGGAAGGGGTTCTGGCCATGGTGCACGCTCCTGTGTATGCCACGCATTCTACGCCTCCAGTATCATGCCTCGCTCCCCCAGACCTCCATGGAGCACCTGATCAATGAAGATCCACGAGTACCAGGCCAGGCAACTGCTTGATGATGCAGGCATCCCGGTTCCCGCCGGACACATGTGTACCACCGTCGAAGAAGCCGTGGCCGCTGCCGAGGGCATACTTGCAGGTGAGTCGAGCATGGTCGTCGTCAAGGCACAGGTCCATGCAGGCGGTCGAGGGAAGGCCGGCTTCGTCAAGGTCGTTGACTCGATCGAGGCCGTCCAGGACGCGGCCAGTTTCATGCTGTCCAACCGCATGGTGTCCAACCAGACCGGACCTGAGGGCCTGGAGGTCAATCGTCTCCTCGTTGCAGATGCAGTGGACATCGACCGGGAGCTCTACCTGGCCATCACCACGGATCGAGCCAATGCAACCAATACGTTGATCGCCTCCACCGAGGGTGGCGTCGAAATCGAGGCCGTTGCCGAAGAGACCCCCGATGCGATTCTGAAACTCCCGTTGCACCCTGTCGATGGCTTGTCCACCGAGAAGGCACGGGAACTCGCCCAGCGGCTGGAGTTCACCGGTGACCAGGTCGACCAGGCGGTGTCACTCATGGAGAACCTCTCGAGGCTCTTCGTCGAGAAGGACGCCTCGCTTGCAGAGATCAATCCCTTGATCGTCACCCCCGAGGGGCAGGTCATGGCGATCGACGCGAAGTTCAACTTCGATGACAACGCCCTGTTCAGGCACCCGGAACTGCAGGAACTCTTCGACCCGTCCGAGGAGAATGCGGATGAACTCCACGCTCGCGAGTTCGGCCTCAGTTACGTCGCCCTCGATGGCAACATCGGCTGCCTCGTCAACGGGGCCGGCCTGGCCATGAGCACCATGGACATCATCAAGCTCGAAGGTGGCGAACCGGCCAACTTCCTGGATGTCGGGGGTGACGCAACGCTTGAGGCCGTGACGGAAGCCTTCCGGATCATCCTCGGCGAGGAGCAGGTTGAAGGCGTCCTGGTCAACATCTTCGGGGGCATCATGCAGTGCGACCGCATTGCCAATGCCATCGTCGGTGCTGCAGAGGAAGTCGGATTTGAAGTCCCACTGGTCGTTCGGCTCGAGGGAACCAATGTCGATGCTGCCCGGGAGATCCTGGAGCAGGCACGCACCCGTCTTCCGACTATGCAGACCGCAACCGACCTGGCAGACGCCGCTCGTAAGGTCACGGCGGCTGTCGGAGTCAGTGCCTGAGGACCAGCTCCATGCTCATTCTCTGGGACATCGATGGCACCCTCCTCAGCAGCGAGGGTTCTGGCGCGCAGGGCATGGAGACGGCCGGCCAGGAACTCTTCGGTGAAAACTTCTCACTGGCAGGCATCGAGCTTGGTGGTCGACTCGACCCGTTGATCTTCCGAGATGCCATGGCCGCGATTGGCCGTACTGATCACGAACAACATCATGACCAGTTTCGAGACACCTTCCATGGTTCCCTCAAGCAGCTGCTCGAGGGAGAACACCCATTGCGAATACTGCCCGGAGCACGAGGGCTCCTGGATGCACTGGCTGCCATGCCCGGGGTGACACAATGTCTTGTCACCGGGAACTACCAGGAGACGGCGGAACTGAAACTGCGTGCCGCTGACATCGACCCCTCGATGTTCCCATTCGGCGTCTATGGTGATGACGGACAGGTCCGAGACGATCTTCCACCCCTGGCACTCAAGCGGGCCAAGGCGCATCTTGGCGAAGATCCGGAGGTGGTCATCCTGGTGGGGGATACCCCGCACGATGTCACCAGTGGCAAGGCAGCCGGCTGCCATGTCCTGGCGGTCTGCACCGGCAGCCATGATGCCGATGTGCTTGAGACCGCCGGCGCGGACCTGGTCATCGATGACCTGTCCGAGGTGGATGCCGTTCTTGCATGGATGTGTATTGTCCGCGAGACTGGGGCCCACTCATGATGACACCGGATCTTGCTGCCAGTCCCGTTGCCGAATCACGTCGCATAGCGTCCATCGACGTATTGCGAGGCCTGGCCCTGCTGGGCATTCTCGTCCTGAACATCCAGACATTCGCCATGCCCTTCGAGGCCTATGGCAATGCCTACGGCTATGGCGACATCGATGGCTCCAACTACTGGGTCTTCACCTTCTCGATGCTGCTGGGCGACATGAAGTTCATGGCCATCTTTTCCATGCTCTTCGGGGCAGGACTCGTTCTGTTCATCGAGCGTTTGCAGGAAACTGGACGGCCAGCCTACGCCATCCATTATCGGCGCATGCTCTGGCTGCTTGCATTCGGGCTTCTGCATGCCTACCTGGTCTGGTATGGCGACATCCTCGTGACCTATGCACTCTCCGGAATGATCGTGGTCTGGTGCCGACGCCTGCCCCCTTGGTTGCTGTTCATCGGTGGGTTGTGTGTCATCAGTGTCTGCTCGGTCCTCATGCTTGGTTCAGGGGTGATGATCTCCGAATTTGCACCGGAAAAAATCGCCATGTTCGGTCCGGATTCATCAAACCGCATGGCGAGCATTCAAAGCCAGGTGGACGCCTACTCGGGATCCTGGTCCGATCAGATGCCGCACAGGATCATTGCGTCCATGTCAGTGCAGACCTCCGGCTTCCTTCTCTTCCTCTTCTGGCGAGCGGCCGGGCTCATGCTCGTGGGCATGGCACTCTATCGATGGGGTGTCTTCTCGGCGAAACGCTCCAGCCGCTTCTACCTGGGGATGCTGGGCCTCGGGGTCCTGGTGGGACTTCCAATCGTTGCCTATGGCTTGAAGACGGCCTGGTCGGTTGACTGGCATCCCTTCAAGGTGAAGTTCATGATCAGCCAGTTCAACTACTGGGGGAGCATCCTCGTGGCCTTCGGCTGGATCGGCCTGGTCATGCTGCTGGTTCGAAGCGGGATGGCCCGCTGGTTCCAGCATGCCCTTGCCAGTGTCGGTCGCATGGCTCTCTCAAACTACCTGCTGCAGTCGATCCTCTGCACCTTCATCTTCTATGGCCATGGCCTCGGGCAGTTTGGCAGCTGGGACCGGACCGAGCAGATGCTCCTTGTCCTGGGTCTTTCTGCTGTCCAGTTGATCTGGTCGCCACTGTGGCTGGCGGCATTCCGCTTCGGTCCTGCCGAGTGGCTCTGGCGTTCATTGACGTATTGGACACGGCAGCCGATGCGAGGCTGAGTCAGACGCTGAGGATCCGGTCATGCAACGGCATGACGATCCCGGGGATGACACGTTGCTCGGCAAGACGTTCAGCATGTCCTGCCAGTGTTCCAAAGACCGACGAGAACTGTTCAATGGATTCGAACGGGCCCTGCTTTCGAACCGACAGGTAGACACTCAGCGGCTCATTGTCGAAGGATTGCTCCACGACCGACTTGGGCGATGTGCGAGTCTTGATCTCCAGGGCAGCTTGCACCGAGGAATCATCATCGATGGCAAGTCCAAGGAAGGGCTGGACATCAAGCAGGGTCTCGTCGTTGGGTTCGAAGAGGGCGGCAAGTGGAGAATCGGCAAGCAGTGCATCAAAGACGATTTCGTTGCGATTGGCACGGGCGTGCAGGTCGAAGCCGAAGACGAGTTCTATCGCTTCCACGTCAATGGCATTGATGGACAGGAACCAGGGGGCTGTTTCCAGGACCAGTTGGTGGAGTTTGTAGGCTTCCTCGAAGGATTCCGGGTTGACCCAGCCGCTTCGTATCGAGGTCTTGCGAAGCGCCAGCCAGCAGTAGCGTCCATTGACCTCCCTCGACTCGAGGGCGATCTCGTTTTCAAACCGCCTCAGCCGTTCCATGTCGGGTACGACCTTCTTCACGCGGTCGAACATGTCGAGGATCGTCTCCCGGGTCGTGGGGAGATCCATCGTTACATCGATCTTCTGGTTCACGTAGAAGTCGCTGCAAAGGGCACCAAAGGACGTACTCATGCGAGGCATGCTAGCGATCGCGTTGGATGCCGTGATACCCGGTACCTGCAGGTGTGTACAAGTCGTGCATGAGTCCGGGGTTTGATCAGGGTGTGATGACGCCTTCGGCCTGCCCGGTCAGGCAACTGATTCTCGCCGATTCGCAGAGTTTCAGTACACGGCCACGTGTTCCTGGAGCTTCCGGCTCCATGACGTCTTCGACGATCCGTTTCAACTGCTGGGCAACGAGGATCCCGGCGCCGGCTGGTTCTTTGATCGGGTCTCCTGATTCGTCCCTGTCTCCCTCGACATGGGTCCACTCGGCTGCATGGTCGTTGACGATGAGTCGCCCTTCATCGCCCAGAACAAGGAGGCGTCGATCCCAGGAACCTCCTCCATCACTGACCACGATGGTTGCCGTGGCCTGGTTCGGGAAGCGAGCAGCCACCGAGAAATGTCCCGCGAGCCCGGCAAGCCCATCGGCCTGCAGAGGCCTTGGCCCGGCATGGGCAGCAAACACTTCGTCAGGCTCACCAAGCATGTGCAGGATGATGTCCATGGCGTCGTAGAGTCGTGCCCACGGTGAAGATTGTTCCTGGCCGCTTGTCATCGAGATGTGCACGCACTCGATGCGTCCGAACCCGTCCAGTGCGCCTGCTGCGGCAATGAATCCAGGTGATTGACGCATCATGGGAACAAGGTGCGCAGGCAGTCCATCATCAGGCTCGGTGAGCAGTTCAAGCACCGGCTCCGGTGGGAGGGTGGAGGTGGCAACAGGTCGATCACTTGTCCGGATGGCGTTGCGAGCTGCAGTGTCGAGCGCATCTCGTGCGGCGATCCATGCAATGTCATGCTCGGTTCCGTGCAATGCGCTGCGAAGATCCTTCAGTTGCTCGACCTTCATCGCCTTCGAAAGGCTGATGCCTTCGTCGGGATCGGGCGAACCGATGCCGATAACATCGATCAGTCCGCTGGTCATGGCGCGTTGCAGTACCGGAAGCTGGTTTGCATCGGCCCAGGCAATGATCTTCAGGGGGTCTGCCATCGCCAGATGGTACTCACATGGGGTATGATTGACTCGTGGGACAGGCGGCCGCTCCCGGCCAAGGCCGGGGGAGGAAAGTCCGAACACGAAAGGACACGGTGGTGGGTAACTCCCACCGGCCCATGATCGTCGGGTCAGGGAAAGTGCCACAGAGAGTAGACCGCCGGCTTCGGCCGGTAAGGGTGAAAGGGTGCGGTAAGAGCGCACCGCTCGACTGGTGACAGTCGGGGCACGGCAAACCCCACCGCGTGCAAGCGCAAGCAGTCCTCGACGCCCCCAGGGGCGTGTCCGTGGTCCGCGGAATGAGGGCGGGTAGCGTGCAGGAGATCGTCGGCAACGGCGGTCCTAGATGAATGGTCGCCACCTCGGCTTGCCGGGGTACAGAATTCGGCTTACGTCCACAGACGATCACTCGACGGCCCGGCGGAGGGAAACCTTCGCCGGGCCACCTCCTTTTTCAAGGGGTGCTTCAGGAAGATTCGTCGCGGCTCTTGAGCGTGACGGGCACCTGCAGATCATCGCTGCCACGTCGAATGAGCAGCGTGACCGTATCACCCGGCGCGTGCTTCAGCAGTTCCTGCATGAGTATCGAGCCATCGGTGATCTCGGTATCGTTCCAGCGGAGAAGGATGTCACCCTCGGCAAGGCCTGCATCGGCTGCGGACGTGCCGTCACTGACTCCATCGATGAGTACGCCTGTTTCAAGATCACTCGTATAACTGGGCATGATGCCCAGGCGGACCTGCGCACCTGTCCGGCGTGCAGTCCCGCTGCCAGTCGATGACTTGAAGGTGAGCATGTCCGGGCGTGTCAGCATTTCCTCGCCGATGCGACCGGCCAGGTCGATGATTCGAGCAGTTCCTTCCGGGTTCATCGTCCACGCATGGTCACGAGGGGTGTGGTAATCGTCATGATCCCCGGTGTAGAAGAAGAGAACGGGAATGTCCCGGTCATAGAAGTTGCTGTGATCGGAGGGGCCACGTCCACCCGGGTTGGGCGAGACGACCAGGCCTGTGGGCTCGACGATCCTCGGAAGCATTTCATCGAACTCCTCGGCCGTTCCTGTTCCGGAAATGGACAGTCGGTTGTCCCGGAGTCGGCCCATCATGTCCATGTTCAGCATGGCGATGACCTGCTCATGCTCGATGGGGCAGTGGTCGAGGAACCAATCCGAACCATGCAGTCCGGCTTCCTCGGCATCAAACCCTATGAAGAGAATGGAACGTCGATCGTCTTCTCCCGTGTCGCCCTCGGCAAGGCGGCGTGCCAGGAGGAGCATCGATCCGACCCCCGAGGCATTGTCGTCGGCGCCGTAGTGGATTTCAGTCGAGTCGGGCTCGCGGGATCCCAGGTAGCCACGCCCCAGGTGGTCAAAGTGGCCCCCGATGACAAGCCATTCGTCAGCCAGCTCCCCTCGACCGGGATGGATCCCGGCGACGTTCTGGGCAGTTCGGAGCCCATTGTCGACACGTGTGCTCAGTTGTGCAGGCACGGACTCCCTGAAGTCGAACGTCGTGATCTGACCCTCGTCGGCCAGCTTGCGAAGCGTGGTCATGTCACGCCCCTGCTCATCGGCCTCTGCGAGGAATGCGTCGGCGGCTTCCTTGGAGATGTGAACGACCGGCATGTCCATCGTTGGACGAAATCGCCTTGAGCGGCGGAAGGATTCGAGCCCACGGCGGCCGTAGGAGGCTCCTGGAGGATTCACAAGGATGATGCCCACGGCGCCTCGATCCATCACGGCGCGAAATTTGTCGTTCAGGCCGGCATGATCGCTGAAGGATTCTCCGCCCCAGCGACTGGCTCCCGACTCGTCGATCGGTTCGTATCGCAGCATCAGTACGACACGACCCTCGAGATCGGTGGCATCATCGAAACTTTCGTATCCATCGGGTCCATCCTCGATGGCATACCCCACGAAGCTGACCGGGGCAGTGAAGGTTCCTGAGCCCGAGTTGCCCAGGACGGTGAAGTCATCATTCTCGGAGAGATCCGTTTCACCAAGCCTGACCTGCCCCTCTTCAAGTTGCCTTGTGCCTCGGCCGGGGTTGAAGTCGAAGGGCTGGTACCAGCTCATCCCCTGGGCATCGTCCGTTGTCCACATGGCATTGATCATCTCGTTGTCGTTGGAATCGAAGGCCGGAAGACAGCCGGACCGGTCAAGGTGCCAGGCGATGTACTCGGCAGTCCGTCGTCCACCAGGAGTGCCTGGTTCACGACCTTCGAACCAGGGATTGGCCAGCGTCTGCACGTGCTGGTACCACCGCGTGGCAACCGGGCCGATACGTTCCATGTAAGCAGGCAGATCCACGGATTCACCCGAACTTCCATCCGGGGCGAAGCTGTGGATTCCCGTGGAGGTCTCCTCGATTCGACCCCCGCCTGGTTCATCAGCACGTGTCGATGCCGCCGTGAGCAGGCAGAGGGTCAGACAGGCGGACAGTTTCGGTGTAGAGATCATGAGTTGTGGTCCTTCCTCAACGTCGAGCACGGTGGGTGCTTGGTACCCTGTACTTTCAGGGATTCGGGCATGGTAGCCCGGAATGAAGCCGGGAGACGAGTATCGATGTCCAGTGAAATGACAGGGGATCCGGACTCGGTTGCACGGCCGGTTGTACCCGTTGTCCCAGGTTCTCTGCTGCTGCTGCTCCTGGTTGTGGTCGGCATGGCGTTTCGATGTTGGGCATGGGCTGAAGTGAGCATCCGGTTCTGGCTGTTCCATTTCGTCCTGACGGCCTCGGGCGATGTGCTCGGCCCGCAGTTGCACTTCACCAATCTCTACTACACGTTTCCATACACCGTCACGCTCGAGTCACCGTCGCTCTCGGAAGATTCGGAGACCTTCCTGTCGGCCGATCAGCTCAGGCTGACACTCCAGGAACTCCCGGCAGCGGGGAAGCCGATCCACGTGAGGGAGGTCAAGTTCTTCGAGCCGGAGCTTCGGTTCGAATGGCGGGAAGACGGCACCATGGTCGGCATCAACGAACACTTCATCAAGTCGATCGAAGGTGAACAATATTCCGATTCGATCTCGACTCGTCCCAGTGACTTCCTTTCCATCAGGATCCTCGATGTCGACGAGGGAACCCTTGTCTTCGAACCGTTGGACTCAGATCCGATCAAGATCGACGACATCGAGTTCACCCTTGATGCGGCGCCAGAACAGGATCGCCCCGGACTCTACAGGCTGGAATTCGGCCTTGACCTGAAGCCGGCACTGGTCGTCGACATGGATGGTGCCATCGACATCGATACCGGGAGGCTCGAGATCGAGAAATTCATCGCGATCATGGACATAGAACGGGGCAGGATGGAAGGCATGCCTCCTGACATCATGGAGATCATCGAAGAACACGAGATTCACGGAGACATCACGCTCAAGTCGAACGGAATCGTGCCGGTTGCAGACCCGGCCGCTGCCAGCCTGGACATAGAACTCCTGATCGAGGGTGGAGCTGCCCGGATCGGCGACTACCTCATCCCGGTATCCAGATTGGATGCCCACATGGAAATCGTCGAGAAGGCCGTCGACCTGGAGGTCATGGACGTGACATTCCATGAAAGTGGCCAGATGACGATGTCCGGTCATCTCGATCTGCAGCCCCCCAGGGCATTCGATGTGATCTTCGACATGGAGGATGTGTACCTGTCTGCGCTACTTGAGCGGTTCGATGTCGATGCACCCGGCTACAACGGTTACCTCGGTGCCCAGGGAAGGATCGCTTCCCAGGCCGATGAAGTTCTTGAGCATCTTGAAGGAAACAGCGTCGTTACCCTGGTCGATGGTGACATCCTCAACGTACCGATCATCGATGGACTTCGAGAGGCGGTGCTTGGAGTCGAGCCCGTTCCAGATGGCAATGACCATGGATCCATGCTCGTCGTGTTCAGGCCTGACCGGCTGGAACTTGATGATGTATCTCTCGAGGGTGAGGATCTGGGAGTGCGTGGCAACGGTGAGATCTACTATGACGGTTCACTGAACCTCCGGTTCAATGCGGGACCACTTGAGAAGTTTCAGATGGAGACCGGGGTCATAGGGGACATCCTCGGCATGATCACCGATCGCCTCGTGACCTACCAGGTGACCGGGACGTGGGAAGATCCCAGGTTCAATGGCCGCCTGCTCAACGTCGGAACGAAAGGACGGCGAAAAGGTTCGGGGAGTTGACCGACTCGATGGCCTGTTCAGGCCAGCAGGGCGTATGCCAGGGCCCAGCTTGCGATTCCAGCATAAAGACCAGCAGCCATGTCATCTGCAAGGATGCCCCAGCCACGTGGCAGGTCCTGGAGTTGCTTCGCTGGAGGAATCTTCGTGATATCGAAGAAACGGAAGGTGACGAAACCGACTGCAAGCAGAAGGAAGGCCAGCCACCAGGAGCCTGCTGCCATGACTTCGGACCATGGGATGAAGAGGAGGGCAAGGGATTGCCCGGCAATCTCGTCTGAAACGACACATGGCGGATCGTGCTTGTTCCAGTGTGCTTCCGCCCAGGCGCCGAATCGAACAGTGGCAATCGAGGCGATGAAGAACAGGAGCAGGAGCAGAACATTGACCAGCCATGCGTCATCAATCAGCACTGCAAGGGCCGCGAGAACTGGAACGGGGAGTGAACCCCATGTTCCAGGTGCGCCAGGCAGGAGTCCGAAACCAAAGGCGGTCAAAAGGGCTTTTCGCATGGAGTTACCTGTCCTTGTCAGTTGGTTCGTTCGACATCAGGCTTCGGATTCCAATGAGGTATGGAATTCCCGACCAGATCGTGATGAAGATCGTCAGCCACATCAAGCTGTTGCATATCCAGAAGATCACATCATGTTCTTCTGAAGGCCAGTTGACGACCAGCAGCAGCACGATCGGAATCGCGATTGACTGCAGGATCATCTTCAACTTGCCCGAGAATTTCGAGCCGAAGGCTCTTCCCTGTGACTCCGTGACGCCTCGAATGCTCGTGACGAACAACTCACGGGCAAGAATGACAACGACCATCCAGGGATAGACTCCGCTGGCCATGGTCAGGAGGCGGTCATCGTCGAACCATTCCTTGACCATGAATCGGCCACCAGAGAGGTAGATGAATGCACCAAGAACAAGGACCTTGTCACAGAAGGGATCCATGATCCTGCCGAAGTTGGAGACGACCTTCCACCGGCGTGCAAGGTGCCCGTCGAGCGCATCCGTGATGGCTGCAATGACGAACAGGCCGATCGCCACGTTTCCCCAGAAGATGCCCGTTTCCGGAAATCGGTAGAGGCTCAGGGCTCCGAAGAAACAACCCGCAAATACGACTCGAAGGAGTGTCAGGATGTTGGGGATCTGCTGCCGCATGGCCCCATCCTATGCCACACGCGGGAATACTGGCTCCCGGGTCGATTCCGATGCGGTGTTGAGTGATTTCGGCCTTGATGGGATGAAAATGAACTGCCGACTTTGTGAAATCTGCCATGACCAGATTGCAGTTCAAGCCGGGGAAACCTATTCTTGCCGCTCGCCTCGGCACCCCCACGGAGGGCACTTGGCCCCAATGGGGCACACCCGGTGGACGGATGGATCACCTCGAACCCTATATCGCCTGCATCACCGGGGCTTTTGCTCTCTACCTGCTTCTGCGCCAAGGTCGCCTCGCCTCGAAAGTGATCGGGACACTCCTGGGTCTCGGGACCCTTGCCTGGCTTGTCGTCATCATCAATGAAACTGTTACTGGCGAGATCGAACCGGGGAAACAGGTTCTCTTCCTCCTCTTTGGTGCCATTGCCATTTCATCGGCGGTTCGCATGATCACCCATGGTCGTCCCGTCTACTCCGCGCTGTATTTCGTACTCGTTGTTCTCTCCTCCTCCGGCCTCCTCCTGCTCCTGGAGGCGGAGTTCATGGCCTTCGCACTGATCATCGTCTATGCCGGTGCCATACTGATCACCTACATGTTCGTCCTGATGCTTGCTCAGCAAGCCTCTGACTCGGACCACACCAGTGACATACCCATCTATGACAAGTTGGCTCGGGAGCCGGGCGCGGCAGTCATTGTCGGCCTGATCCTGGCCGGTACGCTCGTATCCGCTACGACCCTCGGCATGCAGGACC
>JABABM010000038.1 GCA_014238205.1 Phycisphaerales bacterium
GGGTATTTGACGGACTCTCCGGCACCCTCGCCCACCTGCGAGAATGGGTGAAGCCAGGAGGGCTGGTCGTGGTGGGCGAACCGTTTCGTCATACCGAGTCTTCGGGTGAACCAGGACTGAACACCCATGCCGAAAACACCGCCATGGGCGAAGGCCAGGGCTTGACCTATCTCTATTCGATGGGAAACACCCAAAGCGACTGGGATCATTACACGCAACTGACCAACCTCTCCGCTCGAAAATACGCCGACGAGCATCCCGATGATCCCGACGTCTCGGAACTACTGGAAACACTGGCCGAGGACCAGCGCAAGTATTTTGAACATGAACGGGATTCACATGGCTGGGGCGTCTACGTCTTCATGAAGCCGGTTTGATCTCGAACCGGGTGATGGAGCCGGGTGATTCCGGGCGAATGAACCCCGCTTCACGGCAGGGCTTGTTTTCAGGTGATGGGCACCATGTTGATCGTCAGAAAGTCAGTTTATGCTTGCCTGCATCTCACGCACTGATACGGTAGTTGGACTGATGTGACATTGAACTTCCAAGGTCAACACTCCATGAACGCGATCAAAACCGCCCTGTTTCTTGCCACGATGAACCTGTCGGTGGCTGCTGCCGCCGGCACACCGCCCGACATCCTGTTCATCGTGATCGATGACACCGGAATCGATCAATGGGCCAGCTTTGGCTGGGATGCCGAGGGAGTCCAGCGAGCTCCAGATACCCCGGTGCTCGATGCCATCACCTCGAGCGGTGTCGCCTTCACGAACTGCTGGGCCATGCCGGAATGCTCCCCAAGTCGGGCGGCGTTCTTTTCGGGTCGCTTGCCGATGCGAACAGGCGTTGAAGCGGCGATCACGAACGGGCATCTCGCCACCAGCCAGTTGAACACGGCCGAGATCATGACTCCGGCCATCCTTCAGAAGGCAAACTACCGCTGTGGTTTTTCCGGCAAGTGGCACACCGGTGAAGTGCCGTTCGATGAAGCCCAACCTGTCCAGATGGGATGGGATGCCTACATGGGCAACTGGTTTGGATTTGTTCCCGGGATCGATACGACAGCCGGACAACAACTGACTGCGCCCCTGGATGCCGAACATGAAAATGGCTGGCTGCCCTGCAGCGTGCCCCTTGGCGATTCCCAGGACCCCGAACATCGCGGCCCATGCTGCCTTGATGAAACCACGTGCGTCGAAGACATCGCTGGTTTGGATTGCCTGGCCATGGGCGGCACTCCCCTGGTCGAACTGCAGACCGATGAGTCGGGCGTAACCGTCGCGACATTCCAATCTTCATGCAGCGCCGGCTGCGCCGACATCCTGTTCGGTGAAACCGAAGATGGCCAGAACACCGCCAGGAATGGATTCTGGGTCTGGGGCCGACAATGGTCTGATTCAACAGGGAATGATGGCATCAACGACTACTACCACGGTTCGATGCTCACCGACACCACCGACTTCGCCATGGAATGGCTCGAGCAGGTCGATCCTCTTGAAAATCCCTCAGCAGATCCGTGGTACCTCGCGCTGCAATACAACACTGCTCACGATCCAGTCATGCCCACTTCAGCCCGCATGCTCGAACGAATGGAGGCAGACGATATCGACACCGCATCGCTGGACTGCGGCAGCAGCGGAGGCATCAAGACCTTGTTTCCGTACATGATCGAAGAAGCCGATCTGGAAATCGGCAGACTGCTTGAAGCCCGCGGACTCGGTTCATACACCAAGAATGGTGACTTCGAACTGGCTGATCTTGAAGCAGCCAATACAGTGATCGCCTGGATCGGGGACAACGGCACCTTCTACTCATCCACACGACTCCCATTCAATCCCCTCCTTTCAAAGGCAACCATCTACCAGACTGGAGTCTGGGTGCCGATGGCCGTCGCAGGTGCAGGTGTGGCCCAGGGCAGCGTCGACCATCCTGTCAATGCCGTAGACATGTTTGCATTGTTCGCCGAGCTGGGAGGCATTGATCTTGAAGCCGTGATGCCAGATTCGCACACGCTCGATGCCCACTCACTTGCACCGTATCTCTCCGATCCAGAAGCACCGGCCATTCGAGTCTTCAATCTCGCCCAGTCTGGAACTGGCGTCTTCAACCCCTTCGATCCACCACAGGCATGCACATTCGCCGTAGCCGGCGGCATTTGCGACGATATCCACTTCGCAGCCGAAGGACTGTGCCTGTCCAATGGAGGCGAGTGGCATGGAGTGGAATCCTCCCACCCGGACTACCCGATCAAATGCTGCGATCTCTACCTGGATCCTCCCAAAGACTGGGAAGGTGACTTCCCCGCCCCGTCACCTGACAAGCAGCAGACGATTTCCATGCTGGACGACAGCTCACCGATCTATCGCATGTGGAAACTGAATGTCTTTCAACCGGCCTGGTGCGACATCTCCGACTGCGTTGACGAGATCGAGTTCTACAGGCTGCCACACTACGTGGCCCCGAACTTTGCGGCCCTCGACAACCCCGGCGGTCCGCATCGCATTGAACTTCCGGACGACCCGGCCGATCTGCCATCGGTGCTGAGCAAGGTTGAATATGCCGCGTTCCAGACCTTGGCGTGTGAATTGCAGTCACAGTGGGCTTCCGCCGCAACGTGCCAGGCCGACGGCAACATCGATGGAAAGGTCAACACCGATGACCTGCTGGGCGTCATCAGTACCTGGAGCGGAGCGGAAGAAGAGCTTTCCTTCTTCGATCGAACCGGCTCCTCTGGAACACCCGACGGCATGGTCAACGTCTACGACCTGCTGCTGGTGCTCTCCGACTGGTCCGGCGACGACGAATGCACGCCCAACCAGGTGTACATCGGCTCGACCTGCCTCATCGAATACGTCACCAACTGCCCCTGATTGGAAAGACGGCGCTCACCCGCTTTCCAACCATTGCGGGTGCTTCAGGGCGTCGAAGAGGTCTCACCACTTCACTTGTCCGCATCACCATCCTTCTTTGCGGCATCTTCCATTTCCTTCTGCTGCTTCTGCATCTCCTTCATGACATCGTCAAGGATCACTTCCAGGGGCATCCCAGCTGATTTCATCGCGATGTATCCCAACGTGCTGTAGTGGATCGTCAGGACACCGGAAACCGGCACCTTGTCGCCCTGGAAGTAGGCACTGACGGTTGCCGTAGGACAGGTCCACGCATACTCGATCGAGAAGATGCCCTCGGAACCTGCCTTGTAGGTATAGGAATCAATCTCGAACTTCAACATGGGATCGGTCTTGGAAACAGGTCCAGCCTTGGCTTGGAACTCGAAGACGTTCTTCGCTTTTGAAAGCAAGTCGGATGCCTGGCTGGAATCGGGAAGCTGGCCATCATGCGTCTTTGACCAGGCGATGATCGCCCCACCACTTACCGTGGAGACCTCATCAAACATCAACACGAATGAACCAAACAGATCCATGTTTCCAGACTGGTCCATGTTTGACAGTTCGCTCTCCTTGCCTGTCTGCTTGAAGTAGTCCATCGGGAAGGCCAGCATCCCATTCTTCAGGACCTGTCGAGATCTGGGTGATCCATCCTGCCCCTTCGGGATCGAACCATGGGGAGTCGCCGTCACCAACACACCATGGGCATTCCTGGCCCAGGAGACCACGATTGGAATACTGCCACCGTTGGGATTGGACCACGAGGTGGTCGTGATGGGACCACTGTTGCCGGATGCCAGGAACGCGCCGATCGGCGCTGCTGCAGCATTGGCCTCGGACTGCAACGACTGGGCAAGTGAGGGAGGCGAGAGGATGCTGAATCCACTGAACATGGTCGCAAGCATGATCGCAACCGTCGCAACACCAATGGACAGAAAGGAGATGAGAATCGAAAAGACCCCCATCACGGTCCGCTTCCTGCGAAATGATGACAACGCAACGCAGATCAAAGCGACTGCCAGGCCGATGACCAGCCCACACAGGAAGTACGCAGAGCCGCTGACGTCTCTGCCAGTGCCGGTATTCAGCATGATGATCTCGGCAACAACGGCACTGACCGTAGCCAGCAGAACGAGGTATCCGATGGGTGACACCTTCCCTCTCTTCTGCACATGATCGTGTTGCGATGATGCGCTTTCAGCGTGTTCGGACATTGAATGCTCCCTGGTCTGGTCTTCTACGAACACGGGATGATACAGCACGAAATACAAATGACACTGGCGGAATGATCGGCACCCTCACCCTGATGGGCAGAGGTTTTGAGATTACCATTCCACCATGTTGAATGACCGTATCAAGATAACCACGGGTGATATCACTGCATTTACTGGTGATGCGATAGTCAATGCCGCGAATACCAAGCTGCTTGGTGGAGGTGGTGTCGACGGCGCCATCCATGCCGCCGCGGGATCGCAACTGCTTGAAGCGTGCAGGGCACTGGGCGGATGCCGAGAAGGAGCATCGAAGATCACGCCTGGATTCGACCTGCCCTCAAGGCATGTCATCCATACCGTCGGACCATACTGGGAAGGCGGTGATCATGATGAAAGCACCGTCCTTGCTTCCTGCTACCAATCAAGTCTTGAACTGGCGGCCAGGCACGATGTGAGGAGCATTGCATTCCCGGCCATCAGTTGCGGGGTCTATGGATATCCCATTGATGCTGCGTCGGAAGTTGCCATTCGTACGACCATCGATTTTCTCAGGTCCAATGACATTCCCGGGGAAGTAACATTCATCTGCTTCGACGACACGACCTACGACGCCTACGTACGAGCGATGAAGAATCAATCATGAACCGACCCTGATGAACTCCCGATCTCGAATCCGGGGCGCGATCTGCTCTCCGCTGATCAGGTTCGGATGCATGTCGATACCAAGTTCAGCAGGTGACTTGCCGACCCAGCTGCTCCTGGTTCCCTTGACACGGATCGTGTGGCTCACGGGGTCCACGCTGAGCGTGGCATACAGGGAATCGCGATAGGGACAGGTGTAGGAGATCCACCGGTGCTCACCATGGATCTCCTCGGAATAACTCTCGTGCCGATGATCCCCACCTACCCACTTGTAGGAGGCGGAGTTGACATGCATGTAGGTGACATTCCTGACACGAATGACCTCGTCTATGTGCGAGTGACCATTGATCACCAGGATGACCTTGCTCGCCGCGTCTCCAAGCACGGCCTGCAGCTCCTCGGCGTTGTCCACGGCATAGGCCCCGGCAAGCGGTTGATGACTGGCGACGATGATCGGGCCTTCAAGGGTTTTCAACTGCTCCTTCAACCACGCAACCTGTTCCTCGCCGACGTATGACACGTAGCCACCGTCGTGTGTAGGTGACCCGGCATCATTTCCGTCCAGCACCAGCAACTGGATCCCCTCGATGTCCCGGGCGTAGTAGCGGCCAGGCATGCCCCACCGCTCGATGCAGTTGTCCTTGGTGAAGCCCGCATCCGTGTCGTGATTGCCGATGACATGCAGTGAACGAGCGTGCGCCTCGTTGAACCGGGTGATGAGGTCGCTGTTGCCCTCGCTCGGGTAGGCGAAATCTCCCAGTTGCAGAATCGCATCGGGCCTGGTCACGGACATCTCCTCGAGGAATACCCCAAGTCGATCCGACCCATCGTGCATCACGTCATGGTGCAGGTCGGCAATCAGGCCGATCTGCACCGGCTTTACCAACGTCGCGGTTGTGGCTGCCGAGAACCGAGGCAGGGCCAGCGTCAAGGACGCGACAGTCGCGGTATTCAGGAAGGTCCTTCGACTCAGGTGAGTATCCAGCCGGCTGTGTTCAGACTGATGCATCGGCAGCGGGAGGGGTTCCTTGAATACAATAACTACTCCAATTCGTGAGCCGTCAAAAACAGGGACTTTGAAAGAGCATTGAAGAAATCCTGATATGGCTGGGCATCCGTAACCGCTGCACGGTTGTACTCTGCATTTGCGCGAACTACGTACTGAGACTCGCCACGCATGCGCACAGAAACCGTCATTTCAACTGCATACCGGTCCATCTTTGTTCCTGACACGGTGCCAATGACATCATTGGCATCATCGATTACAAAGCCGAGGTCTTGCATCGTTGCCATGATTGCGTGCAGGAGAAAAATTTTGTCACTTGTGTCATAGACTCTGGATTGGATCGATCGAAGTTCAACCTGACCGTGCTCGGTCTCCAATACCTTTGCGCTTGCAGACCCACAACCTGTCCAGATCGCAAAAGCGATCAGGCCGGAAACAAACCACAAAGCAAAATGATTAAGTCGTGTCAAACTCATATCTCATGCGCCTCCAAGAAGAGCGACTTGCTCAATGCAAAGAAGAAATTCTGGTAGAGTTCCGCATTGTTCAACCACTCCATTTTAGTTATCTGGCCGTATTCGTTCCAGATTACCCTCTGGAATGTGGCGCGAACTTTACATCGCCCCTCTCCGGCGGGAGCAATGACTATTGAGAGACGAATTCGCTGATCCGAGTCTGTCGGAACATAGACCCCCAGCAATGCAGCAGCAGCAAACTTGCCAATCTGCTGTCCGGCATGCGTCGCATCACGAAGCTTGTCACCTGTCACTAAACCAAGGTCTTCCTCTGCCTCTTCCAGGTTGAACCCCATGTCCTGCATCAACTGCGCGGATGCAATCAATACCGTTTCGATATCCGCAGTTTCGAAATAGCGTGATTGCAACTGACGATCCTGGACCGTACGAGCTCCTGTTGATAACGCATCCTTTGGAAGCGTTGCCGATCCACAGCCAGTCCAAATGGCCACAGCCAAACCAAGCGATATCAGGTAGAGCAAATAGTTGTTCAGCATGAGGATTACCTCAGAATCGGGAGGAATGGTAAGCCAAGTCCCGAACTAGCCTGTCATCGTCGTACTTGACGATAATCGTCAATGTCGACTGTGATGATGAACCACTTCCGGACCGCCCTTGGGTCGCACCCAATATCAACCAGACTCCACCAGATGAGGATGAGTAAGTGATATCTCGAGACATACGGTCGTATGTCCAAACCTCTCTCCCGGAAGAATCGGTTGCAACGATGTTTGGATTACCAAGGACCTCAACAACCTCGGCAGTAGTCATGCCTTTTTTGATTTGGCTTTGAGCGACACCAACCGTCAGACCTGTGTTTCGATTGTCTTGAGATACCGCTTCTGCATGCATAGGAGCATGGCTACACCCAAGAAAGCCAACAAGCAAGAGTAAACAACCAACCGGCTTCATTACTTTCTTATCCATGGGCACTACGTTAACTGCTACCGAAAATCTATTCAACTACCCCGACGTAATGAGTCCATTACGGAGCATTCTGAGATAATTCTTGTAGTCAACCTAGAAACTGTCACATGATTCCCCTGCCAGCGAGAGGATCAGACGAATCGTGGCTGCGTCCAGGGAAAAGAAATATTCATGTTCCGTGCGCCGTGGTGGCCCGTGTGTGAGTGTCCATTGATTGCCAGGATGACCTTGCTCGCCGCGTCTCCAAGCACAGCCCCGCATTTCCTACTGCCCCCGGGAACTTCCGGCTCCCGTGGCCATCATTTCCTTCAACGCGGCGAGGTGCTGGTCATGGACATCGCGTGGCAGGCATTCCTGCTCCCTGCAGATCGAAGCCGCCATGCCCACGATTTCACCCATGCAGCCGGTCGTCTTCATCACGCGAACCGCCCCAAGTGCTTCGTGCGTGACCGAGATGTTTCGACCCGCCATGAAGAGGTTGTCGATCGAACGCGAGTAGAGACAGCGGTATGGAATCCAGTACGGACCGTCGTAGACGTATCCCTCTCCGTGGGTGAAATCCGCAATGAACGGCTCGTCCTCGAAGCCCTTCATGTACTTGGGATTGGGAAAGTGCGTATCGATCCCCCAGGTGCATGGAACACAGCCATCGGAAAAGACCGTGCCGTCGCGAAGATTCTCTGCCGTCAGGATGACATCACCCAGGAGGCGTCTGGATTCTCGTTTCCCCGCGATGTACGCAACCCAGTTCAGGCGATGCGCCGGGTACCGACCATCGACGTTCTTGATCGCGTCCCATGCACCGAAGATCGCGCGGAGGTTGTAGTCGCGGATCCGCTCCATGTCCGCCAGGGAATCGCGGTCAAATCCGTTCTCCCAATACCAGTTGCCGATCGAAATCGGATTCGTTTCGCCGGTTTGTGCTTCGGTTGATCCCCAGTCCCGACCTGGAAACGGCTTGTCACCCAGGTCCAGTGCCCAGGGGCAGCGAGGAAACGATGCATCCTCGCAGGCCTGCTCCAGGTCGGCGGCAAGTGGCTCCTTGTCCTTGCAGAGACATTGGATGTTCCAGAGGTTGCTTGCCCCCATGTGCCCCGTCTCCGTGATGTCGAAGTCAGCCCCTGCCAGTGCGCCGACACAGGCATCACCAGTACTGTCGAGGAACAACGTCGCGGGGATCCGCGTGCGGGCGCCGGTCCTGATGTTCTGGGCAATCACAGCGACAACCTGCTTCTGATCACCGGACAACTCGACGCCATTGACATGCTGGTTCAGCAGCAAGGTGATGTTCTGCTCCGCATCAACGAGGCGCTGCTTTCTCGTGTCATCGAACACGGCCCCATCCTGCGCATTTTTCGACTGTGGCCCCTTGGCCGGAATCACCTGCATCACTACGTCACCAATGTTGGGCCAGGGAGCAAGCTGCACATGGCCCTGGGGCCAGACACGGACTTCACTGCTGGAGTTGCCACCCAGGACCGGGCGGTTCTGGACCAGGGCAACCGACAGTCCCAGCCTGGCCGCCGTGATTGCGGCGCACGTGCCCGCGGTTCCACCACCGACAACGACCAGGTCGAACGACTCCATCTCTTCACGAGGCGGTCGATACGCGTTTCGAAACTCCGCAAGGTCAGCTGGATCATCCGGCGGGTGCCAGGAGAGATCAGCGCTCAACAGGATGGCGTCGCAACGGCCGTCGAAGCCCGTGAGATCTCGAAGCCCGATGGTCGTACTGTCCCCGAGTTCAACCACACCGCCATCGTGCCAGAGCCAGGGTTCACCATTGGTTCCGAACATCACATCAAGCGGGACGCCATCGATCAGTACCTGGAACCTGCCGGGTGGAGGAAGCGTCTTCTCCGGCGTGTTCCATGGTGCAATCCAGTTGCGGGTACGAACCCAGGCTCGTACCTGGCCGGGCTCGGTCGCGAGCGTGTGTTCCGCATTCTCGACGGGCGAACCAAGGCCATGGGCAAGGAGATAGGGCGAACCCATCAGGTCCATGAATTGCTGGTCGATGACCCATCCGCCGGTGTCATCGAATGCCTCCGCCTCGATCAGCACTGGCGGAGCCGCGGCGGAACAGGCAAGACCAATCAGGCATACGGTCAAGAGCATTGCAACGCCATCCTCTTAGTACAGGTCAGGTGGGAGCATGATAGGACAACACACCCGATACAGGAGAACGGTATCCTTAGCCCGTAATTACCACCCCAAGTGACAGTGCAATTTATACAAGGAAATACAGCATGTCTAAAGGACCGCGTATCGACCCAATTCGAATGCTTGTCTTCGTCGGCATCCTCGTAGTGCTGAATCTCTGCTTCGCAGGAGCCGGTGTGCATGAGCACATCAGCATCATCGGCAGCGTGGTGCTTACGCTTGTACTGACTGTCATCATGTATTTCATCTACAGTCTGAAGCATCGGTCTTGAGTACCAGTGGCAGAGTTGCATCAACCCTGGAGAACTGAATGCACATATTGATCATCAACTTCAACCTCAAGGACCTTGCTCGACCCGAGTACGAGGCGGTCTGCGACGAAGTCTCCGAGGCGTTCGCCGCCGTTCCCGGATTGGTTTCCAAGAAGTGGCTGGCCAACGAGGAAACGAACACCTACGGCGGCGTGTACATGTTCAACGACCACCAGGCGATGCTCGACTACAAGGATTCGGAGCTCTTCAAGTCCCTCGGTGAAAACCCGGCCTTCGACAACATCCGCATCACCGACTTCGAACTTCTTGCCGGGCCATCAAAAATAACGGGCGTGTCGTAGCATCATGAGACTGCGTTCCATCGCCATCCTGGCCATTGCAGCCCTCGCACTGTGCATTCATGCCGGCGATGCCGCCCATGAACAGGATCCTGACGGAAACAGTCTGAGAGTCCTTGTCTGGAACGTGCTGCATGGCGCCAATGACGTGGACGAGGGCCCGGAGAAGGCATTGGCCATCATTCGCAATGCCAAGCCCGACATCGTGCTGCTGCAGGAGAGCTACGACATCGATGGTGATCGACCTCGCCTCGGGGAATGGCTGGCAGGCGAACTGGGTTGGAACCAGCACCAGGCCCAGAGCACGCACCTGTGCGTCCTGACGCCACTGGAACTGGAAACAACCTTCTTCCACCACGAGTGGCACGGCATCGGCGCGAAGCTGCGTGATACCAGTGGCCGCGAACTGCTGGCCTGGAGCATCTGGATCGACTACCGGGCGTTCGTCGGCTACGAACTGCGTGACAACCCCGACATGAGCGACGAGTTGCTCCTGGCTGCCGAAACCGAGCGTTCCAATCGGCTGAAACAGGCCACGGCAATCATCGCACACCTGCGTGATGCCGGGCAACTGGACGCGAAGGTCCCCCTGCTCGTCGGTGGCGACTGGAACTGCCCTTCGCACCTGGACTGGACGGTGGACACGGCCCGCGTCTACACGCATCGCCGCGCCCTGCCCCTGCCCGTGAGCATGGCCATGCATGATGCAGGCTTCATGGACACCTTTCGCGTGCTCCACCCCGACCCGGTCCAGTACCCGGGCATCACCTGGTCGCCGATGTTCCGAGGCCCCCGTCCCGGTGAGGTCGGTACGCCGCAGTCCTATGAACGCATCGACCGGCTGTACCTGAAGAACCCGGCGCAGGATGGCAGCGGCTGGTCACTTCGACCCGTCTCGACACATGTCCTTCCAATGCCCTGGGAAGATGACTCGATTCCCGTGAGGCAACGAGCATTTCCATCGGACCATGGCGCAGTCGTAGTTGATCTCGAATGGGTGCCCGCCGTGCCCTCGGAACAGATGAAACCCTAGGGAATTGAGAATACCCGCTTGCATGCTAGGCTCGTGAAATGATGAATCGAACACGACACCTCGTATCGTCACTGGTTCTTGGCCTGCTGCTTGCCTCGGCGGCTTCGGCGGCCCAACTCAAGCCATTGATGGACTGGATGGATTCGCTTGTCGAGTCGGGCAAGGTCGTCGGCTGCATGGTCCAGATAACGCGGGATGGGGAGACGATCTTCATCGAGGCCGTCGGCGATCGAACGCCAGGTTCAGAGGAGGATCTCGAGACCGACCAGGTCATGCGCATCTACTCGATGAGCAAGGCCATTACCTCGACCGCCATCATGCAACTGGTCGAACAGGGAATACTCGGCATCGACGACCCAGTCTCGAAGTACATCCCCGAGTTCAAGGAGACGAAGGTCTCCGTCGATGGGCAACTCGTGGCGCCCAGCAGGCCCATCACGATCCGTGACCTGCTGACGCATACCAGCGGGCTGGCCTACGACTTCAGCGCGCCGCCCGAACTGGTCCCCCACTACAAGGACAAGATGGCCGATGTCACAAGCCTCGAGGATGCGGCTGTCATCATGTCTGGCATGCCCCTGGCGGCTCACCCCGGACAGGCCTTCATCTACGGGCTCAATACGGATGTCCTGGGCCGCGTCGTCGAGGTCGTCTCGGGCACGGAGTTCGAGGTCTACCTGCAGGAGAACATCTTCACACCACTGGGGATGGATGACACCGGGTTCACGCCCGAGTCGGATATCGAGCTGATGCACATCGTGACCCCCGTCGAAGGATCACTTGTGGTCGATGCAAACCACTACGAGGGCGGCACGAAGATTCTCAAGCCCGCCTTCCAATCAGGCGGCGGCGGACTCTGGTCGACCATCGGCGATTACACCCGTTTCTGCCAGGCCATTGAGCAGCTGGGTGAACTCGATGGCACTCGAGTCCTCGAGGCTCGAACCGTCACCTTCATGACGCAGAATCAACTCGGGCCCGGCACGAAGAAGGGCCCCAACCAACGATTCGGACTTGGGTTCGGAATCCAACCGGCAGTGGACACGCCCATGGGCCCACTTGGCGAAGGACGCTGGACCTGGGGCGGCGCCGCCTGCACTTATTTCTTCATCGATCCGGACCAGGATCTCACCGCGGTCTTCGCGACCCAGCAGTTCCCGTTCAACATGGAGTTGAACAACCAGTTTCATCAGGTGGTCCTGGAATCGGTCGCATTGGAAGAGACATCCCAATAGAACCTGATTGGTCTGTTCAGGGCCCATGCCCCCATGCGGCGATGACCATCAGCAGGTCGTCCACGCCGACGATGCCATCACCGCTGATGTCCGCAGGTGAGCCGGTCATCCCCCACTGGCTGATGACCAGCAGCAGGTCGTCGACATTCACGTAGCCATCCTCGTTGATGTCGGCGGGATTGAAGACCAGGGCATCAAGACCACCCGAGACGCACTTGATCAGCCCGTTGCGCCCACCGGCAACGAGTTCCCATGAACCATCTCCAACGATGTCCGGCAGGACCGTGATGGAATCAACTGCTGTTCCGAAGTTCGCACTCTGCAGGATGGATCCATAGGCCCCGTCAAGGAAGTAAGTGTAGTTGTCACTGAAAAGGGTGCCGACCACCAGATCGTTGATCCCATCACCACTGACATCGGGAATCACCGAGGCCACGGTTGGCTTGTCGGCAACAGCCGTAGACCAGATGTAGGACCCGTCGGCCCCACTGATGAGTCGCACGACATCCTGGAAGTGCTCGGGCACGACCTCGGGATGACCATCTCCGTTGACATCCTCGATGCGCTTCAGACCCGTGAGGGTGCCAAGGCCACTGCTGATGAACAATTGGCTTCCATCAACGGCATCCAGCGCATGAACCTGGCCACTGCCAAAATCCCCGACCATGATGTCATTGATGCCATCAAGCGAGATATCACCGACCTGGACCACTGACCAGACCGAGGACCCGTTCGTATAGAACGACCATTCCTCCAAGCCGGTTGCGCCATCGATACCAACGGCGCGCCCCTGGGTCTCCATCTCGTTGGAAGCCCCAGCAATCGCATCAGGCACACCATCACCGGTAAAATCATCTACCGCGATGATCGCGAATACGGGACCGTTCAGCGGCCGCTGCCACAGGAGTGATCCGTCAAGGCCATCGAGGCAGTAGGCACGCTTGGGACCTTCATCCTCGCCATCATCACCGGCGCAGGCGAGCACGTCCGCAATCCCATCACCTGTGAAGTCACGGCTGCCGTCGACCTGGTAGACCCAGCCCCCGCTGCCCACCTGATTGGTGTGGAAGGTCCAGCGTTCCTCGCCGGTTCGACCCGAGAGCATCCTGATCAGCCTCGCGCCCCCCGTTGCCCCGACGACAACTTCCTCGAATCCATCCCCATCGACGTCTTCGATGATGTCCAGGCCCTTGTCCGAGTAGATGTTGCCGCTGTAGATCTCGTGTTCCCAGAGAATGTCGCCACTGGAGTGTGCATTCCCGTTGAAGCAGCGAATGTAGTTGTCCTCGGAACACGCAATCAAATCACTTCTTCCATCACCACTTACATCAGGAATTGGAGCCATTGCCTTGAAACTGTTGTCCCAACTGTCCGTGAATTGAGATGCCCACAACTCGGTGCCGATGGGATACTCGATGTCCATGCCACTTCCAAGCACCAGGAGCAGGAACGGATTCTGATCGGAGTCGTTGCTGGTGATGTCAATTTGTCCTGCGCAGAAGCACACTTCCAGGGGAGCGAACCATACACCGATCTGTGTAGAGGCAAGTGTGCCGAGCGTAATCGGTAGTTCGATTTCTGGATCGATGTAAAACAGCTCGTTGTTGCTTGTCACATTCTCTATGACGAGTGCCTGCTCGCCATGGTTGGTCACATCGAAGAACCAGCGGGTGTGCGCGCCGGATCGCACCTGGCCGAAGTCATGCTTCAACTCTGCAACATCGATGGTCGGATCTGGATACACACCGTGGCCGGTGAGTACCAAGGGTTCAGCCGGATGAATCGGATCGTTCGAATGCACGGTGGCCGTGACGAGAAGCGGAGCAAATGAACCCGGGGCATACTCGAGGGGCAACTGCTCACTTCCACCGATGGGTACGACGACGGGGAAGGTGGCAGTGCAACTCACATCGACCAGTTGGCTGAAGGTCACGCCATCGATGACCAGGTTCGCCGTACCGGTATTGGCGATGTTCACGTTCCACGTGGCGACATCACCGATGGCCACACTCCCGAAATCATGTTCCGAGTCCGTGACCAGGATCTCCGGCGTACCACCACCCTGGAGATCGACCTTGTAGAGGATGTCCACGTCGTAGTTGTCACCATTGTCGCAGTACCAGAGGTACTGGCCGTCCCAGACGATGCCGGCTGGATCGACACCCTCGGATGCATGGCTGTCGAGAACATTCCCGGTGGCCGGGTCGATGCTGTAGAGCGTGTCTCCCCAGTAGTCGGCGATCCAGATGCAGTTCTCGCCGATGGCCAGGTCCCATGGCTGGTCATCGGGGCCGTCAAACTCGTCGAGGATGACACCAGCAGCGTCGACCTTGTAGAGATGACCCGGATCTGGGTAGTAGCGTGATACCCAGAAGTCGCCGCCATCGCAGGCGATGCCGGACATGTAGTGATCCGGCAGCTCGATCTGATCGATGACGTTACCGTTCCAATCGAGCTTCATCGCCTGGGCGGGCGTCGAACTGCTGCCGGGGTGATCCGTCGTCCAGAGGTACTGGCCGTCGTATGAGAGGCCGAAGGCATCCTCCTGCTGGCCGATGAAGCGCAGCGAGTAGGTACCCGTCTGCGGGTTCAGTTCGTAGATGTGGCCTCCATCGACTCCATATATACCCAGGTACAGGCTTGTTCCATCCCAGGCCAGGCCC
>JABABM010000039.1 GCA_014238205.1 Phycisphaerales bacterium
GATCCGGGAAGGTGGGGAAGAGCAGCGGATTGACCGACTGGCTCGTGGGCCCACCGTAGGGGTTCTGGTAGAAGCTGCTGGTCGTGGAGACCATCTTCTGCTGGTTGGCGTCACCGGCGACGGCATCGAGTCGACAGCCATCGGAGAGATGGGCGTAGACATCAACCGTCCAGGTGTCCGAGGAATCATCGACGAGGTTGGCCCCGACGATGGCCCAGGAGAGTCCCAGCAGGGCAGGGTCGCTGCTTCCGCAGGGATCGCCAGCACAACTGGTTCCGTCACCAAGGTAGGTACCGGAGCAGTCATCCTCTGTCTGGACGCTGCAGCCTGTGCTGTAGCAGCAGGCGCCGGTCGGAGCTGCGCAGGGGTCGCCCGAGCAGTTGGTTCCGTCACCGAGGTAGGTGCCCGAACAGTCGGCTTCCGTTTCAACGTAGCAACTGGTGCCAACGCAGCAGCCGCCGGTCGGATCAGCTCCACAATCGACATCGGCGCACTGGACGCCGTCGCCCTGGTAGAGACCACCGACATTGTCGCAGGCGGACTCGGATCCGTAGATGCAGGCCGTGCCAAAGCAGCAGGCGCCGTTGGAGCTTGCGGTGCCATAGGTCTCGATGTACTGCTCACCGGTTCCGGCATTGTCAAGCCACGAACTCAACCCTTGATTCCAGGAGACGGAGACCTTGCCATAGACGTCATAGCCATTGTTGTCGCAGGCAGCTGTGCCACCATAGAGTTGGCCGACGATGCGGTGATCCTGGCTGAAGAGTGGTGAGCCTGATGAGCCGGGTTCCGTGGTTCCCAGATCCCAGTCATTTACTCGCCAGAGACTTCCGTCCGAGGAGAGTGGATCCAGGTCGAAGGAGATGCGCTTCTCCTCGAGGTTCGGGTGGTGGATACCGATGCCCTGTTGTGGTGTGATGCTTCGTCGATCCCAGCCGCAGAAGGAAACGCCGTAACTGGAATTGGGGTCATTGTTGAGTTCAACGAGGCAGAAGTCACTGTTGCTGCCATTGGCACGGAGAATGGCGCCGCCGCTGGTGTACTGGTTGGTGTTACCGTTGCCGTTTCCACCACTGTCGCTTGAACCCGGAACGCGGCAATACGAGTTTTCGTAGTTCCAGATGAAGACCATTGTCTGGTCGTTTCCCGTGGTTACTCCACAGTGGTTGGCCGTCAGGTAGAAGGGGGTCTGGTCCTGCGCGGTGCTGTTGAGCATGGCGCCGGAACAGGTGTACCAGCCATTGAGGGTGTAGAGGCCGGCGCAGGGGATCTCCATGAACCAGGGATCACCCTCAGGACAGACCACGTCGACGTTGCAGGCACCTGAGCGATTCACACCGTTGGCCTTCTCAGCGCCGAAGCCGCGGTAGCCGATGTTGATCTTGGTAATGGCAATATCCTGCTCGACGGCAAGACGATCGGCATCACTGCAGGTGATCGTCACCATGATTTCGTCACCCTGTACGACGGGAATCCAGAGTTCACCATGATCCTGGTTGTCCAGTGATGTAAATGGTCCGGCACCCTCGAACCCATCGATGGATTCAATGGTCATTTCACCGCTGTCGGGCATGTTCCAATGTTCGAAACCGAGGTTGACGTGCGGGGCACCACGACTGGTGATGCGCATGCGCCATCGAAGCCATCCGTCCTCATTGCGATCCCACATGCCATCATTCCCGGGGGTGATCATGGCTTCGCTGGGTACGGCGAAACGAAGTGGAAGCCCGTCGGCATTTCGACGTTCATCGTCGATCCTGAGCCAATCAAGGTCGAGGGGCGGAAGGTCGACGACGGGGACGACCTCGTTCAGGGGATTGGCATCGGCCAAGGCTGTGCTTGGAAGTGCAACGAGGGCGAACGCCACAGCCGCTGCAGACGACTTGAAGATGATTGACATGTTGTTTGTTCTCTCTCCGGGTGAAAGTACAAGGACCCCCAGTTTTCCGGGAAACAAGCCCTCTCCATGCATCAAGATACTCTTGAGAGGTATTCAAGGAAGCGCCAAACGCTGATTTCGACCCCTTGTTCGAACTTTCAGACTCCTTGATTCTCCCAGGAGGCTTCAAGGGGCGAATTATCAACGTTCTTCATTCTTGGCTAGGCTGCGTGGATGTTGAACCAACGATCCGTATTACTCCTGCTTCTCGCTCTGCTGCCCGGCCTCCTTGCCTGGCATGGTGAAAGTCCGGCACCCGGTGAGCGTCCATCTCGTGAGCAGGTGACACCTGCAGTTGCCGATCCCGTCGACATCGGTCCCGACCGATGGGAAGTTGTTGCAGGCTGGGGGAGGGAACCAGGCAGAACCATCGGGAACACGCATGGTGGCATTGTCGTTGACCCAGCAGGCCATGTCCTCTTCAACACGGACACCGAGCATTCAATCATGGTGCACGAACCGGGCGGCGCACATGTCGAATCGCTTGCCGCCTCCTACCCGGGCATCCATGGCATGCAGCTCCGGGTCGAGAACGGGATACCGTACGTGTATGCGGCTCACCTGCATGGCAAGCAGGTCCTGAAGTTGCGTCTTGATGGCACCCTTGTCTGGGCGCTGGGCGTACCGATGGAATCCGGCAAATACGACGATGATCCTGGTGCCTACAACCCGACTGCCGTTGCAGTTGCACCTGATGGTCGCATCTACGTGGCGGATGGGTATGGTCGCAACTGGATCCATGTCTTCGGACCTGACTTGGTGTACCGAAGTTCATTCGGTGGTCGAGGCACGGAGCCGGGTCGATTCCAGACCTGCCATGGTCTGTACATGGATGAACGCGGCTCGGAGCCGATGCTCGTCGTCTGTGATCGGGAGAACCGTCGCCTCCAGCGATTTGACCTGGACGGCAAACACGTCGATGTTCCTGTTGAGGGCCTGCGTCGTCCCTGCGCATTGGCCGCCTGGTCAGGTGATGGCCGTCATCTCTATGCGGTAGCTGAACTGGAAGGTCGTGTCACGCTGCTTGACGGAGAATGGAACGTGCTGGGGCACCTCGGTGACAACCCGGACACGAGCCAGTGGGCACGAAATGGTGTGCCCGCAGGCGACTGGACCGAGGGCATCTTCACGGCACCGCATGGGTGCTGCTTCGACGAGGGTGGCAATCTCTACGTGATGGACTGGAACGCAGTTGGTCGCATGACCAAGATGCGTCGTACACCTCGCTGATCAGGGCGTCTCGGCTGCTTTCCTGCTGCCATGGCTCTCTGCGCGCGCTGCCAGGTAGGAGTCGATCGAGTACAGGCTTACCGCAACCCAGATCAGGAGGAAGGCGAGAAATCGCTCGGTACCAAAGGGTTCATTGAAGACAAGGACTGCCATGAGCAGTTGTCCACTTGGAGCGATGTACTGGAGGAGGCCGACAGTTGCCAATCGAAGTCGCCGGGCACAACCCGTGAAGAGCAGCAGTGGAATGATCGTGACAGGCCCGCCGAGGAGAAGCATCAATGCCATCCACCATGGGCCCGAGATGAAGGTCGTCCCTTCATTGGCGTGTACCAGGCCGAGAATGATGAGCATGAAGGGAAAGAACAGTGTCATCTCGACGGCCAGCCCGGTTGGCGCATCTGCATCAACCTGCTTCCGAACAAGCCCATACAGTGCGAACGAACCTGCAAGTGAAAGCGAGATCCAGGGGATGCCGTCGAGGTGGATGGCCGACACGACGACGCCGAGAAAAGCGATTGCAATGGCAATCCACTGGGCAGTACGCATGCGTTCACCAAGCACCACCATGCCAAGTGCAACGGATACAAGTGGATTGATGTAGTAGCCGAGGCTCACCTCGGCGAGTCGCTCGGTATCGATGGCCCAGATGAAGACGAACCAGTTGAGGCCGATGAGCAGTGTCGAGACGGCGAGCGCTGCGAGCACTCGCGGTCGGACAAATATCGTTCGAAGCCCCGCCAAGCGACCTGTCATGGCAAGGAGCAGGAGCATCAATGGAAGTCCTGCAATGACACGCCAGGCAATCAGTTCAAGGACCGGGACCTCCTTGAGGGCGTAGTAGTAGATGGGAGTAACTGCGCCCCACCAGCCAAATGCACCCAGTGCGAGGAGAACGCCGGTTTTTCGCTGATCCGCGCTGGAATGAGAAGTCTCGATGGCCATGCGATGCGGAGGATACAGTGTCTGCATGGCAACGCCCATGACTGATCTCCCCCCGTTCCACCTGGCCTTCCCGGTCAAGGACCTGCCCGCAGCCCGCTCCTTCTATGGGGAGTTGCTTGGATGCCCAGAAGGGCGAAGCGATGAGCGGTGGGTGGACTACGACTTCTTCGGGCATCAACTTGTCGCGCATCTGGTCGATGCCGATACCGATCCAGGGAATACTCCGGACAGCAACCCGGTCGATGGGCAAGAGGTACCCGTGCCCCATTTCGGCGTAGTCCTGTCCTGGGAGGCCTGGCACTCGCTGGCTGATCGACTTCGGGCTGGCGATGTGGAGTTCATCATCGAACCCTGCATTCGCTTTGAGGGACTGCCTGGAGAACAGGCGACGATGTTCCTGCTTGATCCATCTGGCAATGCCCTTGAGTTCAAGGCGTTCCAGGACATGTCCCAGTTGTTTGCAACTTGAACAATCGCCTAGTTGAAGACGATGGCCGCCCGGTTGAGCAACCCCTCCCTGAGCATGTTCAGTTGTTGAATCCTGGGAGCGGCTTTCCTGTAGATCGCCTCACCATCTTCCCGCTGGCCTGCCCTGGCAAGCAGCATCGCCTGGATCAGTCGAATCGAGGCCAGGTCGGCCTTTCGTTCGGTGGCGAGGTTCAAGGTGTTCGCTGCGTCCTGCACACTGCCTCCAGCCAGTTGGGCGGCGGCAAGGATGATCGTGGCATCCGGTGACTCCGGCTGGATCGCCATGAGTGCCTGGGCCTGCTTGAGCCCTCGATCAGTATCCAGTTGCAGGTCGTCCCAGGGCAGACTCCAGGTGATCGCGGAGGCTTGCAGCAGTCGAGGCGCAGTCGGAGATCGTTCAAGCGCATGGATCCAGGCACGTTGGGCACGTTCGCGTTCACCATTCTTCCAGGCAGCCAGCCCCTGGTTGTATGCAATGACGGGATTGCCAGGTGCAAGCGCCTCGGCCTGTTCGAGTACGTCTGCTGCTTCATCGAGTTGTCCATCGGCAGCAAGCAGCAGGCCCAGTTGTGAAAGAGCGCCCTGGTCAAGTGGTCGAAGTCGGGCTGCTTCTCTGCAGGCCACGATCGCTTCGGAGTGGCGTGACTGTGCCTGCAACGCCGTGGCCAGGTGCCGCCAGGCGGCGGCATCGTCCGGGTTGGCCTGTGTGAGTTGCTTCATCCGTTGCTCGGCGGCGTTGAACTGACTGTCCTGCAGGTCGAGCATCGCAAGGTTCTTCTGGGCCAGGGGCATCCCCGGATTCGATGCAGCAAGTCGTTCGAGCGTGGTTCGTGCTTCGTCGACTCTCTGCTCGTTCAGGTAGGCTTGCGCAAGAAGTACAAGGTCCAGTTGAGTGGGATCATCGACGGTCAGCGAGGCCAGTTCATTCATGGATTTGGCCTTGTTGGAGATGATCTCACCATTGAGTTCCCATCCACGCATCAGTCCTGCATCGTCATGTCTGTCTGGTTGCAGCACCCGTGCAGTGAACGAAGCGGGAGGGGGAATGTCGTATGCCGGTGCTCCACGTTCCGATGCCGGGATCGGGTTCTGTATGAGGTGATCAGTCACCTCCACGTGGATGGCGTCGCTCGTGAACCTCGTTGGCATGTGGCAACTGGCGCAGTCCTGGGCCTCGGTACGAGGCACCTGCATCACCTCTTCGACGCGACAGTCCACCGGTCCGTGGCAGGACAGGCAGGAGGTACGTGTTCGTTCGACGAGTTCGGTCGATGTGAGCTTGCGGTGGGGATCATGGCAATCCAGGCAACCCGGCGATCCGGGTCCCTGCCAGCAGGGGCTTGCCTGGAGTCGATACGCGTGGTGATTGACCTCGAAGACAGGGTGATCCGGTGGGAGGTCATAGTCGACGTGCACCAGATAGTCGCCCAGTGGTTCACCGGGACGGTAGGAGAAGTCACCACGCGGAAAGGGGCGGACAAGGGAACCGAGTCGACTCGTAGGTTGCATGTGGCATTGGAGGCATACATCTTCGGCAAGTGCGGGTGAAAGATCACTGGGATCCAGGATTGAGTTTCGTATCTCCTCGTCTGTTGCCGCCGCCGAGTAGGCAAGTTCGACGTGGGCTGCGCCGGGTCCATGACATCGTTGGCATCCAATACCTGACGGCATCGCCTCGGGAAATGCATCGAGCTGACCAAGCATGTCACGGCCTTCGGGAACCGCTGGATACGCGTTGTGGCAGAACATGCATTCTCGCGTCACCTGGCGTCCAAGACGCTGGTGGCCTGCATGATCGAAGCCAGGTGACATGTTCCAGCCGCCCTTGGTGTACCAGGAGACCGGGAGTTCCCAGAGTTCACCGGAAGGGGATCGATGCAGGTAGGTTCGTGCGTGGTTGCCGCTGCCGACTCCGAAATGCGCCTCGACGTCGACTGCATTGATCTCGTTCCCCTCCGCATCGAGTTCATGTTGACGCATCCACATGCGGCCCGATGCATCATGCCACATGCGGTAATGCATGTCCGAAGCCTCGTGGTGGAATCGACCACCTGCAGGGCTGAAGTCACCGACGGCGTTCTCCGGTCCGGGGACATGGAAGGAACGCCCCATGCCCAGGTGCGAATAGGATTCGGCAATTTCCTCGTGGCAACGTGCGCAACGAGCATCATCGGCGTAGCCGTCGGTCACGAGTGTTCTGTTCAGCGTGGGGTTTTCCTGGCGGGGAAAGGCAGTCACCCCGGCATGACACAGCCCTGCTTGGAGTAGGCAAGCCAGTGACACGGAAACCAGGCATTGCATCAGGAGCCTGGTTGTTCCTCGACGATCGTGTATTCCACGACGTACTGTGGATTCTTCATGACCCGTTCGATCGCCAGTTTGATCGCCTCTTCATCGCTGGCCGTGATCGTGCCACCTTCATTGGTATAGGAGATGGCTGCCATTTCCACCCCCTCGCACGACCTCAGGGTAGTCGTGATGCCAGTTGCGCAGTTGGGGCAACTCATGCCCTCGATGCTGACAGTCGCCTCGACAGGTGGGCGGCTGCATCCTGCGAGGAGAAGCAATGCGATGACGGTCAAGAGGTGTTTCATGGTGTTCATCCTATCGTCAAAATGATCCTGGAGAGGAGAGGATCAAAATGTTCTCGTGTGAATGAACAACCTCCTGCCCAGACAAGAACCAACGTCCAAGCAGGCTGATTCGCTCACGAGCACCCCTTCAGGGCACTCCAGTAGGATGTGCTTGCATGAAGGTTGCGATGACCAGTGAGATTCTGCTCCTGTTTGATACGCCCTCGCAACCCAGCTCAACACAAAGGAGAACAGCCATGCAGGCAGATGAACGAATCATCGCACTTGAAAACCAGGTTCGGCAACTCAGGGGAGTCGTCTACCTTGCATGCGCCCTTGTGGTCGGGGGCGGTCTGTTTGCCGCCTCGAGCATGCAGGAGAAGCCGACCAAGGTGCAGCTTGTCGGTGAGGTGGAGGTGAGCATCACTGACCGAGTCAAGGTGGTCAATGACTTCAGTTCCAGTCGGTATGGAACCTTCAAGATCGAGGAGAAGTAGGGTCGGAGCAGATCTGACTGGCTTCAACGTGATCATGCAGTTTGAACAGGATGACATCCTGCTCCTTGATGGGGCAACCGGCACCGAGCTTGATCGGCGTGGGGTAGACGTGAGCCTGCCGCTCTGGTCTGCACGAGCGATGCTCGAAGCACCGGAGGTGCTCCTTGACGTGCATCGTTCCTATCTGGATGCCGGCGCGGGCGCGATCTGCACGAACACCTTTCGTACACACGAGCGATCGCTTGCCAAGGCAGGGCTCGTTGATCATGCCGAGCGCCTGACTCGCGAGGCGGTATCCATTGCATGCGCGGCTCGAGACGAGGTGAACCAGGATGCACTGGTCCTGGGCAGTGTTGCGCCCCTTGAGGACTGCTACAGCCCCGGACGTGCGGCCGATGTTGAAACGTGCCGGCATGAACATGCACAACTCATCAGGTACCTGGTCGATGGGGGAGTGGACCTGGTCCTGGTGGAGACCATGTGTTCAGCGCACGAAGCTCTCGCTGCGGCGAGCGCAGCGGAAGACCTGACGCCGGGGAACTGGGCAATCAGTTTCTGCCTGGCCCCGGGTGACCCCGGTGTGTTGCTTGATGGCACATTGCTCGCTGACCTGTTGCCGGAACTGGGACAGGCTCGCTTCATTGGAATCAACTGCGTCGCCGCGCCGATGATGACGGACCAGGTGAAACATCTTCACAGCCTGCTCCACGGGAATATTCCCATCGCCGCCTATGGCAATGTCGGCCATCCCGATGATGAACGTGGCTGGGTCAATACCGATGCCATTGATCCTGATCGATATGCAGAACATTCAATGCAGTGGGTCGAGGCCGGCGCGAGCATCATAGGCGGATGCTGTGGTACGACGCCGGAAACAACACGGGCGATGAGTTTCGCGGTGACATGAGGCACGTCAGGATGCGGTGATCCTGTCGAGGGGGATGCTGGCCTTGAAGATGATTCCATCTTTCGTTGGTTCAAGCGATACTACGCCTTCGAACTCGTAGGGGATTGAAGACATCAGAACCATCGTGCCGAAGCCCCCTTCGAGTTCTTCAGGGACTTCTCCCGCATGCTGTTCCTCCCAGGTCAGTTCGAGTTGACCGTTTGCAATGGACCAGTTCACTTCGATTGATCCCTGCTCATGCTTCAATCCGCCGTGCTTGGAGGCATTCGTCGCAAGCTCATTGAAGACCATGACAAGCTTCACCGCGGCGGTGGGAGTCATGCTCAGGCATGGGCCGTTGAGTGTGACTGTCTCGCCTCTCTGCAACAGGAACGGGTCGATGCAGGTCTGGATCAGTTTCTCCAGTTCCAACTTCTTTCCGCCTTCCTTGCTCAGGAGTTCGTGGATCTTCGACAATCCCATGACGCGATTGGTCAGATCCATGAGAATGATCTTGTCAGAGGATGCGTGCTTTGTCGCCTCTCGGCAGAGAGCTACGATCGTGGCAAGCATGTTCTTGACCCTGTGGTCAAGTTCCCTGTGCAGCAACCGTTCCTGATTCGCTGCTTCATCAAGCAGGGCCTGCTGCTTATGGCTTTCGCTGAGATTACGGATCGTTGCTGTGAAGAATTTTGAACCCTCGTTTTCAAAGGGAATGACCGTAAGTTCAATTGGGAAAGTGGTCTCGTCTGCATGCTGGGCAGTAATCTCGACGGGTTGGTTCAGTATCTGTCCGACGCCCTCAGCTCTGAATCTCTCCATGCCAGCTTCGTGGGCCCCCCGGTGTTCAGGTGGAATGATGAGATCTGAAATACGTCGACCAACTACTTCTGCGCGTGAAAAGCCGAACATGTCAATGGCACTGTTGTTGAAGGAAACAACTCGCCCATCGATGTCGATCGTGATCATTGCATCGAACGCACTGTCGACGATGGCCTTGTGATTCTTGGAGATCAACATCTCCCTGTGCAGGATCTCCCGGACTTCAAGCAGGGAAGTGTCACGTGCCTGGACAGCAAAGAGAAGATCGGCAATGAGTTCGTGGGGCGCAAAATCGGCCAACTGGATTCCGGCATTCCAGAGATCGCCGGGTTCCGTGACAAGGGGCGTGGCAACAAGCAGGGCAGTGTCACCGCCTGGCGAGATGAAGAAGGTGGCGCGAAGGGTCAGGTCCGTATCCAGGCTGCGAACTATGACGAGTTTCTCAGCGATCGAGGCGATGTTCTCGAACGAGTCGATCTGTCGATCGGGTCGCTTGAGTTCCATGTGCTGCTTGATGTCGTCCCCGACCTTCATTGAGGGGCAGATGCGCTTGAAACTCCGCCCGATGTCAGTGATGCGCAGCTTCCGGTCGATAAGTACCCGCCACGGGAGGGGCCCATCAAGATCAACCCGGCTGCTGCCCGGGATCTTGTCACTCCCAGCTGACATGGAAGACGGATTCTTTCCCAGAGTCACTCTTGGCGACAGTCTGTTCAACTGTGACACTCTGGTTGAATCTCTTGCCGAGTCCCTTGATCAGTCCTACGACGAGAGGATCCAGCCCATCACGTTCCGAACGGTAATGCAGATCCAGGCAGTTGCTTGTCATGTTGGAGCAGTCGAACTGGGGTGGCTTCAGTCCTGGATACATTGTTCCAACTCTCGTGTGGAGGACATCCAGGTTCTGAAGAAACTCAGGGAGTGTTGACCCGGCTGCATCCAGCATGAATCCATACCCTTCCTCTGCCGTGAAGAGGGTCCAGTATTCACCAAAGGCTTCAAGTACCTGCTCAGCGGAAAGTTCAAGTACTTCCGATGCAGCTGCGACAAGCGCATAGGTGACAGCGTCGTCATTCTGCTCCATGCGGATGAAGGCTGTTTCCTCAGCACCTGACTTGGCGAGGATCTCCTCCCAAGCAGCCTGGCTGAACTGGGAAGTAACCAGATCCCGGATTGCGACATTGATGAGGCCGTACATTGTGGATGACTATATGCGAATCAAGTACCGAGCGAGTGATAGACCAAGGGAGCGTGTGGAGTGATCCTCACAGGTCAACTGGGCCCGATTCCTCGCTGGAATAAATCAACCCTGGTGTGCGGTTCGACGTGCCAGTACGAGTCGCGCAGCTGCCCATGCAGCGACGAGGTAGAGCGGAACCTCGATCCACATCCATGCCGGAGCAGGCAGGGTTGAGAGGTTGTACAGGCCAGCGAGCATGCTGAGGACCCCGATGACCATTGCAACCAGCATTGGATTTTTCCTGCCGATGAGTGCGGCGATCCAGCCACCGAAGAATGCCTGCCCGAGGTGCGCAAGCATGACGATCAGGAACGCGGTTGCAGGAAGCGTCTCGATGTAAGCTGCCAAGCCCTCCCTGTCATTGAAACCGACACCCTCGGGCATCGGATAGAGCACCGTGCTGAGCATGACAATGACCATGTTGACAGCCATTCCCGCAACCAGGCCTATGAGTACTGCACAGATATTTCGAATCATGGCGCGAGTATACGATATACAAGCTGCACGGAGAGGCTGGTTCGAGGTACGATGTCCAGCCGGAAGGAGATTGCAATGAATACGAAATACGCATTGTGTAGCGCACTACTACTTGTTGCCGGATTGACCGGTTGCAAGAACACGGCCCAGTCATCAGGCGATGTCGCCGGTGGGGCTGTCCGTGGAACCGGCCAGATCATCCAGGGCGCCGGTGAGGGAGCGGGGTCCATCGTGTCCGGTGTCGGCGACGGCGTGAGCCATGTCGGCCAGGGTGTGGGCAAGGATCTCGATGGGGACAAGTCGGAAGACTGAGTTCCCAAAAGACTGTTCCAGCAATCATGCAACACCACTGCATTCGCAGTGGTGTTGTTGCATGTACGAGAGAGGCAGTTCGTGTACGCCCGGGACTCAACCTGCGGCGGGAACCATCATGGCCACGATCGCCACTGCGCCAGCCAGGATCAGCACTGAGAGCGCCCCGACACCGAGGATGACTCCAGGCCGTGGGCCTTGGTTCATGTCGTGATGTGCGTGCTCTCCGCCCTGGGCATGCTCACTTGTTTCACCATGCCCGGAGTGGTGCGTGTCATGGTCCATCGAGGCCATGTCATGACCTTCGTGACCACCGGGGGGCATTGGTCGAACTGTCATCATGCCATGCTTGAGGTGGCGTGTGACCAGCCACCAGTTCATCGGGTAGGCGCAGAGGAAGCCCGCGATCAGCGCCATGGACATGATGAACCAGAACTCCGCATTGGCCGGGTCCGTCGACCCCTCGACCTGGGCCATCCAGCACTTCGAGACGATCACCATGCCCGCCATGAGCAGGTTCATCGACAGGAACTCCGGGATGAAGGTCATGCGGAGTGACTTCAGGTAGTCACCGCCCGCCATGTCCCTCATGGCGAAGGCCTGGAAGAACAGCCAGCCGAAGCTGAAGCCGAGCACGTACTCGAGGGTGAAATCAAGGGCGAATGGAAGCGTGAGGATCGAACCGATGGCGGCGCCCGTGATGATTCCAAGTCCATCGCCACTGGCGCAGTGCATGGTGGAACCCAGCACCTGCTTCCAGGTGGGGGCTGTGTACTGTTCATGCGTCCCGGGCAGTGGTTCTCGGCAGCCCAGCACGTAGAAGATCGCCGCGAGCGGTCCGGCGAAGACCGTCAGGATGATGAAGCCCCAGCGAAGGGCGGTGGCCTCGGGTGTTCGCCAGACGTCGATGGCGACGAACAGGACGGACAGTCCCGTCAGGATGAACCAGAGCAGCATTATTCCATCGAGCACGGCAAGCCTCCCGCGGAAGCATGGGGTTTAAAATGAGAACGCTACTTCCGACGCTTGACTGTATAGACGGAGCCGCCCATCGGCTCCTGGTCCTGGGTTGCGCCCCAACGCACTGTCAACTCATGCCTGGATTATATCCAGGTATCAGCACGAATGATCGGGTCGAAGTGGGCGATGTGGGGGAGTAGAATGAGCGGATGAGTCAGCCAAGGAAACCCGGACGAAGACCGACAGTGACTGCGATCATTGTCGGCACCCTGTGCTTCCTTCTGTCTCTTGGAATTGTTGCAGGGATCGGCTTTCTCATCTTCCTGTGGGCAAAACAGATGAACTCGACTCTGGTCGTCGTGCTGAAGTGGGCAGGTCCGCTTCCACTGGTCATCGTCATCCTGTGGTTGACCCTGTTCCTGATGAACCTGTTCGAGAAGGCGACGGGAATATCGCTGCGAACAAGGTCTTCCAGGAAATGCGTGTGAAGAGGATCGAACCCTCGACATTCAGCTTGGGAATGCTTCAAATCTGCGCGAGCATACATACTACTCAAGTGATGGCATCAGTTTGCAATCGAGTTGGTACTACCCGAATTTGAGAAGAACATTCCCCGATCACCGATTATTCGACCGACTGATCGGGTAGTAGTGGTGTGTTGTGGGGGAGTAGAATGATCGGTATGACTGAACTCAAGAATGTATTTGAGTCCGAATCTAACAATTCCGACCAATCGACCATACAAGTCGATAGAAAGTTCTTCTTCCATTCAATGGCTATGGCACTTAAAGTCAAGATCAACAATGTGCATGTTGGTGATCTTAAACTGCGTGGTCGAGGTAATTATTCGGTGGATCCTGGAAAGTGTGTGGTGCAAGTCTCCATGGCTTGGTGCAAATCGAATAAGGTCGAGTTGCATTTGGATCCAGGTGAAAAGGTCTTTCTGAACGCTGGATCAATATTCTTCCTTTTGGCAATTCCATGCTTTATCGTTGCGTGGAACTCAGTGTTCACGCTTAAGCGAATCGGTACTACCCGATTGTGAGAAGAACATTTCCCGATCACCGATTATTCCACCGAATGATCGGGTAGTAGTGGCGTGCTGGTGGAGGAGGTACATTGGATGCATCCATATCCCCCAGGAGCACCACGATGGTTAAAGGTACAAACCGAGAGAGAGCATTTCTTTTTATTATCATTGGTTGTTGTATTGCGCAGTATTTAGCTAACAAACTATTTGATATTCCTGCGGTTTGGGACTGGGCAACCTTTGGATGATTAATCTTGATGGGGGTGTCGTATTGTTATTTGGTAAAAGAGCGATAAGTGTAGAAATCAATTCTCGCTCAACCCCTCTGCACAACGCAGGGGGGTCTCTTTTGGTGTGCTGTATTCTCGGTGCTCCATTCCCCCCAGGAGCAACTCAATGACCACGCACAACACAGCATCGGATGCAGCAAATACGGCAGTGCGTGCATATTTGACCACTCTAGGGGAGAAGTATCTTGGTCACGGATTCAACACGGGATCAGGTAAGGGCAAGCAGAGGAGGGGTGAGATGAATAAGCAAACCAAAACACTTCTAACAACTTTGTTTGTATGCGTAGTTAGTTCGTTCTTGTCGGGTTGTGGTTCCGTTGAGAAAACTATTTGTTCTGACAAAGAAGGTCAAACGAGAAATGGTCTTGTTTATCTGCCTAATCAAGAAGAACCATTTACAGGCAAAAATATATGCAAGTATGAGAATGGTCAGAAATCGGAAGAGGGAAATTACT
>JABABM010000003.1 GCA_014238205.1 Phycisphaerales bacterium
CCCAGTACATCTACAACGCCAATGACATGGGTGGTGGCGGAACCATCACCATCGCGTTGCCCTTCGAGCCGGTTGAGGAATCAACGGACTGAATCAACGCAGACCATGAATGATCACGGGGGAGTCCTCATGGGGCTCCCCCGTTTCATGCGCCTCGGGATCAGGGTACTTGGTGAGGGGCCAGCCGCGGAGCACCCTCGAGCACTGCGTGGCCCTGTCTTCCGGAGGCATCCGGCATCCAGGGACCGTGCATGGCATCCATGTTGAAGAGAAGAACCGTCTCCTTGTCCGATGCATGCCGTTGCTTCGGCAGGATCCGGGGCCCATCGTAGCGAGCACTATTCGAAAGGCGAACCTCGTCGATTGCGCCGATGAAGAACGAATTGGCTGCGCCACCGGCCCCGACATCTCCGCCGATGACCAGTGGCTCATGGTTCCGTGTCCGAGTGCCTGATGCTGGAGATGCGGCAATTTGAATGCCATCGAGGTACAGGCGAATCTCCTCTCCGTCATACACGCCTGCAAGATGATGCCACTTGCCTTCAACAAGTGGCGTGTCCATGGGTTCAAGTGACGCGTAGGCTCCATCGAGATGAATCCAGAATGATGGGTGGCCCTCCGAAACGAACAATCCATATTCAGAGCCTTCCGTCTTGGTCACGAGCCCGCGGCGGCCGTCGTACCTGTCTCCCTTGAACCACGCCTCGAGCGTCATTGAACCATCAGCAAGTTCAATGCTCGTTGAGGGAACCTTCAAGCATGCATGCACTCCATCAAGTTCGAGAGCGAGATTTGGATCCGCCGCCTCGGGGGATGGAAGACTGCTTTCGACAGGCAGTGGATGATGACGCCCTGGTATGGAGAACCGTCTGCCGACTGCCAGGTACTCGATGTTCACGTCAAGACCGGGCCAGCGGAAGCCTGGGTCAATGCCTCCTGCATCGCGTGCCACCTCGAAACTGAAGGTCCTCGTCGTTCCAGGCTCCATGGTTACATGAAGATGATCCGGACTGAATCGCCAGCGGCTGTCATCACTGGCGGGAACGATAGAAAGCTCAATTGGATTGGATACCGGATTCTGAAAGGAAACAGTACATGAACCCGATACGGACCCATCCTCGTTGAGCCTGATCGATTCAACCATGCCCGGCTGCATCGAGGCCAGTCGCGAGGTTTCCTTGCTTACTTCCGGAGTGATTGACCTGACATCCATGACCTCGCCCACTGGATACGAGGCCATCGCGATCTGGTTGTCCCGGACCATGACCAGGTTGTAGTGGTGCAGATACCCGGCATCCGGAATCGCACCCGACTGCCCCCCACCGACCGTCGCCAAGGTCACGTATTCGATCCCGTCATGTGGCCCGTCATATCGCATCCTGTGAATATGACCGGCAAAGACAGCCCTCACGTTTCCAGCTTCCGCAAGAAGTTCATGAACACGAGGCCAGTCGTTTCCATATCCACCGCCGATCCAACGAGGGTGATGCAGAAACACGAAGACATGGGCGGCATCTCGACCCTTGTAGAGCATCTCCTGCAGCCACTGGAATTGCTCGGGGCTCATCTGCTGCGCTGAGGGGAGGTCGAATCGCTTGACCCCGGTTTCAGGGTCGCCTTCATCCGTGTACAGCACGATGAACATCGAGTCCTTGTGTTCGAATGCATACCAGAGCGGTCCGAAATGCATCTCGTATTCACGCTCATGTTCACCCTCCGGTTTCTCTCCCTTGCCTCGCCAGTAGACGTCATGGTTTCCCGCGACCGGAAACCATGGAACGAGCAGTTCGTCCATCGAGTCCTTGAACTCAGTCATCTGGGCAAGCCATTGAGGAGTTTCGTTGTAGCCATTGATCAAGTCGCCGACCGTCATCACGAAATCCGGTTCAACGAGGTTCACGTCATCAACAGCCTCACGAAGTACCTCGATGCCCTTGGCAGGCCCACCAGTCCTGTCTCCGAAGATCGCGAACATGAACGCGTCATCTTCCACGGGAAGTACCAGTGACGCTCCATCCCGGTTCGTGAAGAAGCGAGTCTCATCCGTCGAAACCGGATGTGGGTCGGGGTCCAGTGGGTTCTGGACATCACCGGTAACAAGAATGGCAAGGGCGAGCAGGATCGAGGAGGTAATCATTCTGCCATTGCACTCTCATGGCTGCCAGAGATCAAGTCCGCTATGGTGGCTGAACACAGGATGGAGCCCCTGATGTCCAGAGAAACAATCACGGCATGCGTTTTTGCCGGCGTTCCTGCGGTAAATCGATCGCTCTATCACCGCATCCGCTTCCTCGTGGGCGATCCTGCGGCCCTCATCGAATGGCAGCATGCAGACGGAGCAACAGAGTCGCTCCTGATCATTCGTGATATCGAAATGGAGCGGGCCCGACGTTCTGCCCGTGCCGACCAGGTAGCCTGTCCGGCCGACTATACGCCTGCAACCGGGCTCAGTGGAGATCGTGAAACCGCGACCGCCCAGGCACTGGCCGAGTGCCTTCGACAGTCCGGCGTCGAGGTGGTGACATGCGATCGCACCTTTCCACTGATCTTCACACACGAGTTGAATACCGCTGGTATCCAGATTGCATACGACCCGGGGCTCGGAACGACCGAACGTCGTTCAAAGGATGAGCAGGAACTCGAGGCACTTCGAGCAGCGCAGGCCGATACGGAGGCAGCCATGGAGATGGCCTGTCACCTGGTTGCAACCGCTGGTGTCGATGCAGAAGGTGTCCTGCAACGGGACGATGCAGCTCTGACTTCAGAGCGTATTCGTGAGGCGATCGATGTCTTCCTGCTTCAACGGAACTATGCAAACCCCGGGAGCATCGTTGCGGGCGGATCACAATGTGCCGACTGCCATGAACTCGGCAGCGGTCCACTGCGAACGGGCGAGACTGTCATCATCGACATCTTTCCCCGGAACCGTTCATCCCTCTACAACGGCGACTGCACTCGAACCGTCGTTCATGGAGATGTTCCGGATGGAGCCAGGGACATCCATGCCATTGTCATGGAAGCGAAGAAACAGGCCATCTCGACTATTCGTGCCGGGGTTACTGGCGAAGCTGTTCACCAGGCGACGATCGATGCGATCACCGCCCATGGATACCCGGTCGGCCCACCTTCGGACTCACCCCCTGCTGATTTCACTGGCATGGTCCACGGCACCGGGCATGGCATCGGGCTTGATGTCCACGAACCACCCCTGCTTGACCTGAAGGGACCTGAACTTGTCGTCGGTGATGTGCTGACCGTGGAGCCGGGCCTGTATGGGCGGAACGTGGGTGGCGTGCGGATCGAGGACATGGTGGCCGTGACCGCAGAGGGCTGCGAGAACTTCAACAGGCTCCCGGAGCATCTTGATTGGCGTTGAGGCCTTTCCGGCCTCAGGACAGGACCAGGGGCATCGGGCAATCCAGGGAATCAGCGATGCCACGCAGCAGCAGGGATTCGTCGACAGTGGTCTGCCCGTCATGGTCGATGCTCGCCAGGCACGCATCAAGAATAATCTTCCGATCCTTGAAACTGACCTCCTTGAGTTTCTGCAGCGTATGACGCAGTGTTCGCAAGGTGCAATCCGATGCGGCTGGCATCGAGCGTGTCCCACCAAGAACATCCATGCCTGCCTTGTAGGCATCGCGTCGTTGGCCCGTGTCCTCTGAACCGGTATAGGACACCGTCGCCAGGACCATGGCGACCGACTCCATCCTCGTCTTCAAGCCACGTGGTCGACCACGGCGACGCACCTCTGGATCAAATCGCTCCCCGAGGTGCTTCTTCAGAACCGTATGGACCGTCCACTCGAACAGGCTGACTTGCCCATCCGACTTGATGAGTTTCTCAACCGACTGCATGTACAACTCGTACTGTTCTCGTGACATGCGGGACAGTGAGGGCATGCACATGTCGATCAGGGGAAGCTGCTGGACATGAGACATGCCTGCAATCGAAGCATGGAACGATCGAATCGCATCGAGGTGACCCTCATCGAGAGATGACTTGATCGATGACAACTGCCGCGTCATCTCCCCTTGATCATCATCGAGGAGCAAGGCCAGGATCAACAGGCGGGCGGACCATGCATCATGGGACGCCTCGACGATTCCTGCCGGCATGGAACCAAGCAGGGTTTCGGCGGAGGCGACCTCAGCTGCTCCAGGTGTCCCGGCGACCTCGACGGCATTGGCGAGACTTGCAGTGGACACCTGGGCACTGAACCCTGCGAACGGGACGGGCTCGGAAGTGGTGTCAACGTCGGTACTGATCGTGTCCACGTCGACCTGCTCGATCCTTGAGATCCGCTCCGGCAGAGGTGGATGCGTGGCAAAGACCGACTTCATCGCCTGTGAAAAGAACATGTGGTTGTACTCGGTTGCCAATGGGGGCATGGCCGTCGTGGCATCGAGCCCGGCAATGGCTCGCAAGGCGCCGCCGATTCCTCCTGGATTCCTCGTGTACTGGACTGCCGAAGAGTCGGCGAGGAACTCGCGTTGCCTTGAGACGGAAGCCTGGATCAGGCGACCGAAGAAAGTGCCGATGAACCCAAGCGCGGCCAGGACGAGACCGATGATCATGATCGCTATCAACGCACCTCCTCCATCCTTCTTGCTGGAGGAACGCCGTGACGTTCCGGAGTAGGCCATGATCCGAACCAGTTGCCAGCCGATCATTCCCATCACCAGCAGCCCGAAGATGACCCCGATCAACCTGATGTTCAGGCGCATGTCGCCATTGAAGATGTGGCTGTATTCATGGGCAATCACACCCTGGAGTTGATCACGGCTGAGGTGCTCGATGCTTCCACGCGTGACGCCGATGACCGCATCCGTCGACTTGTATCCCGCCGCGAAGGCGTTGATCGTCGAATCATCGATGAGGTAGACGGGAGGAACCGGCACACCGGATGCGATGGCCATCTCCTCGACGACATTCAACAGCCTTCGCTCTTCGGGCCTGGCTCCTGCATGATCCAGAAGAGTGCCTCCAAGCGACTCGGCTACGACACTGCCCCCAGAGGAAAGTTGGCCGATGCGGACGAGGGAACCGCCACCGACAACCAGGATCGTGAATCCAAGAACTCCCAGGAGCACCTTGTAGTTCCACCAGCTGATCGACAGGGCACTCCCCTGATCCGATTCACTGGCCATGAACCAGTTCAGCAGGATCATCCCGGTTGCGTAGAGCGCGGCGATGATCAGGAAGACCGCGATTGAAAAGAAGACGATCAACCTGCCGGTCTTCCGGCGAGCCTGGTCCTGGTGCTCGTAGAAGTTCATTGCCATGTCACACCCGACCTCGGCGAGGCATGATCAGGAGAAATCCACCTTCGGAGCTTCCTTCATGGAAGCGTCTTCGATCTCGAACATCGCGGCCTCATTGAAGTTGAACATCCCCGCGATGATGTTGTCTGGGAATTTTTCCCTCGCCACGTTGTAGTGCATGACCGAATCGTTGTAGCCCTGACGGGCGAAGGACACCTTGTTCTCCGTCGTGGTGAGTTCTTCCTGCACCTGCAACATGTTGGCACTCGCCTTCAGGTCCGGATAGGCCTCGACTGCCACGTTCAATCGCCCAAGCGAGCCGGCGAGGGCTCCCTCGGCACCGATCAATGATTTCATGGCGCCGGTGTTCGTCGGGTCTCCGCCCACGGCCTTTGCCGCTGCCGCGGCCTGATTTCTCGCTTCCGTCACTGCTTCGAGAGTCTCCCGCTCATGCTTCATGTAGCCCTTGGCCGTTTCCACCAGGTTCGGAATGAGGTCGTACCGGCGGGTCAACTGGACATCGATCTGGGCATAGGCGTTCTTGACACGGTTTCGACCGACGACAAGCTTGTTGTACATGCCGATGATCCAGAAGAGCAGAAGAACTGCGACAACACCGAAACCAATCAGGATGATGAACATGATGAAGACCTCCTCACTCAGGTAGACTTGACTACCGTAGCAAAGACGGGAGTCACTCGCATGGGCCAGGAGCCACCAGCCCCGGACAGGCATGATGATAGGCAAATGAAGCAGAGTGGCTTCTTTGCACGTCTCCATGGCCACAAGGAGAAGGCCAAGCACGGGTTCCAGCTACTCAAGGATCATCTTGCAGAAGAAAGTGATGAAACGAAATCGATGCTCGATATCTATCGTCGTTCACTTGAAGGCAAGGCCACGAAGGAAGAACTCCATGTGGCAAACGAGCAGTTCAAGGATCTCATCAGAATTGCAGGAATGGGCACGTTCTTCGGGCTTGTTCCTGGAAGCATGCTTCTGCTTCCCCTTGCCATTGCCGGGGCAAACAGGGTTGGCATCAGGCTTCTTCCCTCGTCATTCGTACAAAAGCCGGACAAGGGATCAGGCCAGGATAATCCGGAAACATGACTGATCGCATTCCAGCATCCGCAGCATCCCTGCACACGCCTGCCCTCGTGATCTTCATGGATACCGTCAGACGCAACATTCAGTTGGTGATCAGTGAAGTGGGGTCGACAGATGCCTGGCGGCCCCACGTCAAGACGACGAAGATGGCACCCATCTTCGCCGCCCTGATGGATGCAGGGATTCGAAACTTCAAGTGCGCCACCACTCGCGAACTGGAGCACCTGCTGGTTGCGATCCAGAACGCGGGGTGCGATGACGGCGATGTCCTGCTTTCCCACCATCTTCATGGACCTGGCCTGGAACGTGCTGCTGAACTTGCACGGTCACATCAGGACGTTCGCTGTTCCACGCTTGTCGAGGATCCCGCCGGTCCTGAGCGGGTCGATTCCTCACTGTCCCTCTTCGTCGATGTCCATACGGGCATGGAACGTACCGGGATCCCCATGGCTGACACGGACCGTATTGCAGCAACCGTGGCTGCATGTGAAGAACGATTTCGTGGACTCCATGTCTACGACGGGCAGTTCCACGGGCTTGACCCCGACACACGAAGACGCGCTGTCCATGCCAGTTATGGTGAACTGCTGGGTGTCATGAAGTCACTTGGCATCAAGGGAGAACTCGTAACATCGGGAACTCCGACATTCAGGGATGCCATCGCCTACACGCCATTTGCCGATTGCGACGATCTCGTGCACCGCGTCTCGCCCGGCACGGTTGTCTTCAATGATCTTCGCAGCATCGAAGAACAGCCCGACCTGGAACTTGAGCATGCAGCCTGCATACTGACACGAGTCATATCTGCGCCGGGATCCGGAATCATCACCTGCGATGCGGGCTCGAAGTCAATCGCAGCCGAGGCCGGAAACCCCTGCGCCATCGTCGAGGGAATGCCCGGCATCGAGGCAAAGACGCCCAGCGAGGAGCATCTTCCCCTGGTTCTGGACTCGAACCCAGGTCCTGGCATCGGTTCACTGCTGATGCTCGTTCCTCGCCACGTATGTCCGAGCGTGAACCTGCACGAACGGGCCGTGCTTGTCGAGGGGGATGGCTCCTGGTCGATCGTACCAGTCGATGCGAGGGCCCACGATCAACTGCCCGTTTCATGAACCAGGTACACGAACCTTCATGATTCCGTTCATCGTGGTCCAGTGTCCCGGGTACGTGCACACGTAGACATAGTCACCCGGCTCCTCCGGGGCGGTGAATACGAGCTCGGCTGATGAGTGCGGATCGACGATGGGGATCCAGTGCAGGATCTCCCTCATCTTCGGAACATAATGGCGTGCCTTGGCATTCGTCGTCGTACCAAGCAGGGTAGCCTTGCGTCCAATCGCCTTCAGGCTCCCCGGGGAGCCGATCACCAGGTTGTGGGGCTTGTCATCCGGATTCGTCAGCACGAGCCGCACCGGGGATCCAGCCTCGACGGTGAACTCCTTGATGTTGTAATCCATTCGATACGGCGCAGCGGCGATTTCAATCGTCGGCACCCGCAATGCAGCAAGTCGCTGACCAAGATTGGGTTCTCGATCGCCCATCGCCATTGCCGCCATCAACACGGGATCATCCTGCGACTGCATTGGAATCGGTTCCACAAGTTCATACACCGAATCTCCAAGTGACTCGGACCATGGAATGGCGCCGCCATCACCCAACGTCTGCAGTGCCGCAACACGTATTCTTCCCGATGGATCGTCATTCAATACATGACGTACTGATTTCTTCGATGCCGGCTGATCCACCTGTTGCCATACGGACTTGCGATCACCATCAAGGATCGTCAGCGTGTATCCATCAATGCGATTCCAGTAGGGCTCGTCCTGGCGATTGTGAATCACGATTTCATCAATGGATTGCATGGAACCGAGATCAATCTCCCACCATGGATCCCGACGGCCTTCCGACGTGTGTGATTGTGAGCCGCTTGCAAAGGAGGGACTCGCGTCACCATCGATGGCACGCCCGGGTACACCGCCCCATGCTTCGGAAGACTGGGTGGCCTTCGCCTGGAGTGCAATATTTCGGCCACCTGAGAGCACTTCGACCTCGGCCAGTGTCAAAGGCTCAATGCCGGGCAGATCAATGCGCACGTGGCGACCGTTGTACGTTTCCTCTGCTTCGACATTGGATGTGCGCCAAGCAAGCGGATCGATGACATATTCGGCTGCACGGATATTGGCGGAGTCACGCAGTTCGCCTTCTGGAAGCAATCGCACTGCTTCAAGCCACCTTTGAACCATCTGTTCCGAGACACGCTCCCCTCCCAATGGAGCCAGCGAATCGCCGTTGGCGAGCATGTCCGCCGACATCAATGCGCGTCGAGTTGGTTCGAGTCGAGCATCCTCCATCGACGAGTCGAACTTCATGTTGATCGACTGCAGCTCAGATCTATCCATGGTCGCCAAGAGCAGGCCAGGCTCACTGGATTCACCTGCCGCGCGAGCATCATCTCGGTTCAACTCAAGGAGCCAGGCCTCAGCCGGCGATACGCCCTGTTCTCTCGCCACTGCTTCCAACGCTTCGCGACGACGAAGCATGGGAGCATCTGCACGCTGGACCAGGGTCCGTTCAACCGCTGGAAGTGGCTGCATCTCGATGAGTTCATCGGTTGATACACCTGTCAGCAGATCATCGATGGCCGATGGATTCGCCTCGGCGTAGGACCACCCCTCCTGCATCGCCACCGTCCAATGCGGTGCCAACTCGACCATCGTCTGTTCGAGTACGTGATCCAGGGTTCGATCTCCCGGGTGCCGTGCAGCCTCAAGGGCGATCTCGGCGCCTTCCAGGTTGTCCAGCCATGATGCGGCAACCACCGCTTCCAGGCGGACACGTGGGGCCGGGTCGTTCGCTGCGGCACGAAGCAGGTCGGTCGCAGTCGGGACTCGATCCGCCCATGCCGAGAGTACGCGTACCCCAGCGGCCCTGGCGCGGGCATCCGGGCTTGCCAGTACTCGCCCAAGGTGCCCGGGATTCACGACGTCGTGATTCTGAAGCACCCAGAGTGCTTCAAGTTGGTCATGCTCACTGGCATTGGAACGACTCGACCATTCAGCGGCAGCTGAAACAACTTCACTCGTGGGCTTCCTGCGGAGGGCGAGGCGAGCTCGATCCCGCGTTCGCCGTTCAGGATGTTCCAGCACGGAGAACAGCTCCGGCACAGTCATTTCGGACACGTCAATGACTTCCGTCAACGGGGTATCACTGCGCACCATGCGCCAGACTCGTCCATGCGCATGGTCGCGATTCGGATCACGGAGCGAGTGCTGCATGTGCCCGATGAGCGGGTTGTACCAATCGACGAACCAGAGTGCCCCGTCTGGGCCGACCTGGATGTCGCACGGCCTGAACAGCGGATCATCGGAAACAAGCAGATCCTGCTCGAAGCTGCCCTTGATGCCTGAACCGGCATCGGACAGTCCATGTTGCCGGATCCCTCTCAACGTGATGACATTTGTAAGCAGGTAATCCCCCTGCAGATCCTCACCCAGGTGTTCGCTGGAAACAACTTCGCATCCCCCCGTCGGGCGGATGCTCTTGTCTTCGAATGACGGCACTCCACGGTGCTTGCGCTCGTAACTCATCTTCGAAGCGATGTTGGCGCCGAGATAGTTCGCACCACCAGAGGCATCGGCAACGTAATCCTGCCCCCAGTCGTCGAATACATGGCCCCATGGATTCGCGAACCCGTACGAAACATGAACCCTGACTTTCCCTGTTCTCGGCTCGTAGCGGAAGACCGCGCCGTTCTTCACCCGCACTGGTCCGTGGGGGGTTTCAACCTGTGAATGGTGAAACGTTCCCTCCTGGAAATACAGCCCCCCGCCAGGGCCCCACTCGAAGGCGCTCAACGCATGGTGGCTGTCCTCGGTGCCGAATCCGTGCAACACGACTTCGCTCGTATCCGCCTTCCCGTCCCCATCGGTGTCCTGGAGAAACAGCAGGTTCGGTTGCGCAGCAACGTAGACTCCACCGTCTCCCAGCTCGAAGCCGGTCGGCACATGCAACCCTTCGGCAAAGACGTCGCAGGTATCTGCTCGTCCATCGCCATCGGTATCCTCGAGCACAAGAAGCTTGTCTTCGGGTTCCACGCCGGGGAGATACTGGGGATAGGTCGGAATGGCGAGCACCCACAGGCGGCCCTGCTCATCGAAGGCCAATGCCACTGGGTTGGCAAGTTCAGGAAAGTCCTGTTCACTTGCAAAGCATTCCAGTTCATATCCTTCGGGAACATCGAACCCGGTTTTCGTATCCGCCGGGTCACGAAATACGATCTCCGGTCCGGCGTAATTGCTGTCGATGTCGGTGAACGCCCCGGTATCGGCATCATTGATTGGACACGAAACCAGCACATTCGAAGCAAGTGCATGCACACGGTCGTCACGATGAGCCACCATTGCATCGAGCTTGGCCATTTCCGCGGGGAAGTTCACGACGCCGAATGGATTCTTTCGGCCACCCATGACGTAATAGGAGTTGATCGGGCGGTACCGGTAGAAGAACTGCCGGTTCTTCTCCACGATCGCCTTGCGGAGCGGATCCAGCTGCTCCCAGTCGATTCCTGATTCGGTCGTTGGGGGTTCATGGTTGCCCGGGTCGAAGGCTGAATAAAAGAGCTGCTCACTGATCAATCGATTGCCGGTGTCCGTGAGGTGAATGCCATTGATTGTGAAGCGTGGTCCGATCGGAACATCCCACAATTTCATCGATGGCTCATGAAGATCGGCGAATCGAACACCCTGCTCCTGGGCGACCATGCGCATTGACTCCGTATATGCAACGAGATCTTCGTTGTGCTTCGTTCCATCGGGGAAGTTACCGCCGATGTTCTCATGTGCTATCGGAGAAACGAGAAGGATCTCCGGCTCTTGGCCTCCAGGCTTGAGATCTCGCATCGATACGATGAAATCACGCAATGACTCCTCGAATGCCGGACGGCCTGCTTCACCTGAGAATGACTCGTTCATGCCGAAGCAGGCGATGATGACATCGGCCTGCTCCTGCACCAGGTATTCCTCCATGGTGCCGAAATCCAGGGGCCTGGGCTGCAGGGATGGGGTATCACCGGACCAGCCGAGATTGCGCACGATCAGACCATGATCCGGATTCGCATGCTGCAACAGGGTTTCAAAGTGGCCAAAGAGTGCCATCCGCTCTGCAAAGGTATTGCCGACGATGACGATGCGGTCACCCTTTGACAGCGCCAGTGGACCAGTCGGCGCTTCCCTTGCCATTCCATGGCCATGGCCATGACCCGCCGCAGGTGGGGCATCCTCGTGGCCGCCATCCCCACATCCAGGCAGGAGGAGGGACATCGCAATCACCAGAGGCGGCCATATGCATCGCATCAGGCCATGGTATCAGGCCACCAAGTGACTCCCATGCCACGATCAAATCGTGCCTCAAGGGGTCTTGAAGCCCCCAATGCCTGAAAATCACGCGATTTCCCAATATGCCCTGACAGATTCTGCCCCGCGACGCAGAAGCACTGTGAGAGAGCCCCCAACGGCTGGCCACTTGGAGCCTGCCCTAAACGAGATGAGGGAATCATGAACTACTCAAGCACGAAATCAAAGCTGATGAAATGTACAAGCCTTGCTGCAATCGCGGTAACGGCTTCCTTCGCATTTGCCGAGAAGACCACCGAGCCGGGAGCATGCTGTGTTCCCCAGACTGATGGCGGCTATCTCTGTTACGTACTGACCGAGGGCAACTGTGAACTCCAGGGCGGCTACTACTACGGAAATGGAACATCATGCTCCGATCCGTTCGTGGAATGCGAATCTGCACAGGAGCCTGGAGCATGCTGCGTTCCCCAGGATGACGGCACAATGACCTGCTACGTCCTTACTTCCCAGGACTGCAACACACAAAACGGCTTCTACTACGGTGACGGAACATCCTGCTCCGACCCGTTCGTGGAGTGTGATGAACCCCAGAGTCATCGTGGTGCCTGCTGCTACGAAGACGCCGACGGAAGTCTGCTCTGCCAGATGCTGTACGAGAACGAATGTCTCGACCTCATGGGCACCTGGTACGGCCAGAACGTCAACTGCAGTGATCCACAGGTGGATTGCGTCCAGGTCAATGATGAAGGTGCCTGCTGCTACGAACTCGATGGCGTCTGGATCTGTGATGTAATGATCGAGGAGTTCTGCGTCGACCTTGATGGAATCTGGTACGGCCCGGGCATCAATTGCAGCAATCCGCAGGTCGAATGCGAAAACGACCCGATCGGTGAATGCGAGATCCATGAAGCCTCGAATTGCGCCGGGCGACCACATTATGAGGATCCCGACTTCGCTCAGAACTTCGGGGATGGTCGCGTATCAGTTGAAACCACTTCTCCCTCGATTCTCGGTGGAGAGGTTGTCAAGGTCTTCGATCTGACAGACCTCAATCTCGCTCCGAATGACAGCTGGTTCGCTCTCAATCGCTACAGCGATCCCGACTGGACGTCCCAGAACCTCGGCAGCATCTTCGGTCTGGCCGTCGACGGAGATGGAAACATCTTCGTTACCGCGACGAAAAGCTGGAACCAGGACTATGTTGGCCCCGGTGGCTGGGGAGCGATCTATCGTCTCGACCATATCACTGGTGATGTCACCCTGTTCGCAACACTTCCGAACGTCGGTGCTTCCCTCGGAAACATCGCCTGGGATTGTGATCGCGATCAGTTCTTCGTCTCCAACATGGAAGATGGTCTTGTCTACCGACTTGACGCCTCTGGCGCGATCCTTGACACGTTCGATCACGGTACAGCATGGAACGGCAATGCCGGTCCAGCAACCCTCGGTGATCGAGTCTGGGCCGTCGAAGTCCATGGCGGACGCCTGTACTACTCGGTGTGGAACGAGGATCGTGTCAACAAGTCTGCAACGGAAGCAAACCAGATCTGGTCAGTCGGACTCGACACCAGTGGTCAGCCCGTCGGCACCGAGCGTCTCGAAGTCGATATTCCAGGCTACACCTCGGGTAGCCAGGATGAGTACAGCTCACCGGTATCCGACATCAGGTTCACGCATTACGGTTCCATGCTGCTCGCTGAGCGAAGCATGAACGGCTGGACCAACCTCACTGCTCATGATGCTCGTGCACTGGAGTTCGAATGCATGGACGGTGTCTGGATCACCGATGTCAATCGGTTCCACGTAGGTGACAACATGGCGTTCAACCCGGGGCACAACGCCTCAGGCGGCATCGATGCGATCCCGGAGCAACTCTTCGCTTCCGGTGATGCACTCGACCTTGGTTCACCTGACACCATCTATGGCTTCCAGGTGTTGCCGATGTCCGGTGGCGATGCCACTGACAGCAAGCTCGTCGATTACCAGGACAACCTGACGGACCAGGACAAGACCCTCATCGGCGACCTGGTTGTCACCACAGAGAAGGATCCCTGCCCCGGTGATACCAATGGCGACTTCGTCATTGATGTCACTGACCTGCTGGTCGTGATCGGCGACTGGGGACCATGCAATCCTGGTGGCTGCCCTGGAGATATCGATGACAACGGCGTCGTCAATATCTTGGATCTCCTGGGAGTCCTCTCAGTCTGGGGAGACCCCTGCTGAATCCAAGGAAATCATGCAACAGGGGAGAGTACGCCCCGGCCGATCATTCGGCCGGGGCGTTTCTATTGGGCACATGGATGGTTGAAAGCTAGCATGCCACCCTTGAAGAACCACGCCGTTTGCCAGGACTGATCATGAAGCTGCCAAGGCATCCAATCTTCAGATTGTGTACTCCCCGACTCGCGTGCGTGTTGGCATGCATCATCCTTGCAAGCTGCACGTCCCCGCCCGAAGCCACACAGAGTTCCGGAGCGGTCGATGCCGGCATGGAGGTTGTCTCGGCTCCCGCTGAAGAACAGGATGGGGTGCCCTGGACATGGATCCTCTGGTTCCTGTGCGGCGTGGTCATCCTCATGATGCTCGTCGATCGAGGACGGCCTGGGGATACAAGTCGAGACACGCAGGCGAAACGCTGGTTCCACGCCAACCTGAAAGTGATCATCGCGCTGCTGTCGATCTGGGCATTCGTCTCCTTTGGATGCGGCATCCTGTTCGCCCCTTGGCTCAACCAGTTCCATCTGCCAGGTACCGGGTACAAGCTTGGCTTCTGGTTCGCCCAGCAGGGTTCGATCTACGTGTTCGTACTGCTCATCTTCACCTACGTCATCGTCATGAATCGACTGGATCGGCGCTATGGCGTCGAGGAGGACTGACGGATGGATGTTCAGACCTGGACCTGGATCTTCGTCAGCGGCACCTTCGCCCTCTACCTCGGTATTGCCTGGTGGTCGAGAGCTCAAACTACCGGCGACTTCTACGTCGCTGGCAAGCATGTCTCTCCCCTTGCAAACGGCATGGCGACTGCAGCCGATTGGATGAGCGCCGCATCCTTCATCGGGATGGCGGGGATCATCGCCTTCATGGGTGTCGATGGATCCGTCTACCTGATGGGATGGACCGGCGGATATGTTCTCCTGGCACTCCTGCTGGCTCCCTACCTCCGGAAATTCGGCAAGTACACCGTGCCCGAATTCGTCGCCGACCGCTACTACTCGCAGACCGCGCGAACGGTCGCCATCATCTGTGCCGTCTTCATCTCGTTTACCTACGTAGCCGGACAGATGCGAGGTGTCGGCATCGTCTTCAGCAGGTTCCTCGAGGTGGACATCACGCTCGGCGTCATCATCGGCATGGGGATCGTGTTCACCTACGCCGTCCTTGGCGGCATGAAGGGCATCACCTATACCCAGGTTGCCCAGTACTGCGTACTGATCTTTGCCTACATGGTGCCTGCAATCTTTCTTTCCATGATGATCGCCGGCAACCCCCTGCCGCAGGTGGGCCTTGGCGGCGCGAACGAGGCGGGAATCTGGGTCCTGGAGCGACTTGATGGACTTCAGCATGAACTGGGGTTCTCCTCCTACACGGACTACCACGGTTCGATGGTCAACATAGTCTGCATCACGGCTGCGCTCATGCTCGGCACTGCCGGGTTGCCCCACGTCATCATTCGCTTCTATACCGTTCGCAAGGTCCGGGATGCGAGGATTTCCGCCGGATGGGCCCTGCTGTTCATCGCGATCCTCTATACGACCGCACCTGCCATTGCCGTCTTTGCACGGACCAACCTCCTTGAGAAAGTTCCGAATCAGGCCTACGTCGACGTTCGGCAGAACGAGGAATGGTTCACGACATGGGAAGATACCGGCCTGATCGCGTGGCGGGACCACGACAACGACGGGCGGATCGACTACACCAGTGGCAAGGCGTTCAAGGGCAAGCCGACCTTCCCAACCGACGAACCACTCCGTGGGGATCATGGTGAACGTCTCGTGGTGAATGAAGATGTCACTGGTGACAACGAGCTGTACATCGATCGAGACATCATGGTGCTTGCCAATCCGGAGATCGCCGGACTGCCGCCATGGGTCATCGCGCTTGTTGCGGCAGGCGGGCTTGCCGCAGCTCTCTCGACTGCTGCCGGGCTGCTGCTGGTGGTCTCATCCGCTGTTTCACATGATCTCCTGAAGGGAATCATCGCCCCCGAAATCTCTGAACGGAAGGAGCTGACCGCTGCACGCATCGCAGCAGCCGTTGCTGTCGTGGGCGCAGGGATTCTTGGAATCTATCCGCCTGATTACGTGGCTGCCGTTGTCGCCTTCGCATTTGGACTGGCTGCATCCTCCTTCTTCCCGGTCATCGTCATGGGGATCTTCTCGAAGAGATTCAATCGAGAAGGTGCCATCGCCGGGATGGTGTGTGGACTCGTATTCACGACGGCCTACATCGTCTGGTTCAAGTTCATATCTCCCGATACGAATACGGCTGACAACTGGCTGTTCGGGATCTCTCCGGAAGGCATCGGCAGCATCGGCATGCTGATCAACTTCGCCATCGGGCTTACCGTGTCATACATGACACCTCCACCACCGAAAGAGGTCCAGGAACTGGTTGAATACATCCGGATCCCCGGAGGATCTGAGACGAAGGACTAGGCGATTCTCAATTCAAAGCCTCCTGCCTCTACAATCGAACTCGAAGGAGGATGGTTCCTTGTACGTTGAAGTCGCCATTATGCTTGCGCTCACCGGAAGTTCGGATCCGGTCGATTTCAACGATGACGTCCGGCCGATCCTTGCTACCAACTGCTTCCTGTGTCATGGCCCGGATCCATCGACTCGCAAGGCCGATCTTCGACTCGACATGGAGGAATCGGCTCTTGCCAGAGTCATCGTTCCCGGGCAGCCTGCTGCAAGTGAACTGCTTCGTCGAGTTTCACATGGTGGTGAAGATCGCATGCCTCCCGGTGATCGACATGCACTCTCTGCTGCCGAAATCGACATGCTCCACCGGTGGATCGAGCAGGGAGCATCCTGGGAGGAACACTGGTCATGGGAGCCGATCACGGATCCTCCACTGCCCGGCGTATCCGATCCGGAGTGGGTACGTGAACCACTTGATACGTTCGTATTGGCACGACTGGATGCCGCCGGACTCGCTCCTGCACCGGAAGCCGGGCGAGCCGCCCTCCTGAGAAGAGTGACCTTCGACCTGACCGGGCTCCCTCCTGCCCTCGACGAACTGGAGGCATGGATGCAGGATGATTCCGAGGCGGCCTACAAGCAGGCCGTCGATCGACTCCTTGCTTCGCCTCGATTCGGTGAACACTGGGGTCGATATTGGCTCGACCTGGTCCGGTATGCGGAAACCTGTGGTCACGAGTTCGACTACCCGATTCCGCATGCCTGGCGCTACCGTGACTGGGTCGTTGATGCATTCAACGAGGACATTCCCTATGACCGCTTCGTGCTGGAGCAACTTGCCGGGGATCTGCTCGAAGAACCTCGCAGGCATCCCGGTACCGGGGTCGACGACTCGATTGCCGGCACGGGTGTCTGGTACCTGGCACAGGAAACCCATGCACCGGTCGATGTCCGGGAGGATGGAGCGCTTCGGATCGAGAACCAGATCGACGTACTCGGGACAGCCTTCCTCGGCCTGTCGGTTCAATGCGCGCGTTGCCACGATCACAAGTTCGATCCCATCTCGACCGAGGACTACTACGCACTGGCTGGTTTCTTTCGATCGACACGAAGACAGAATGCATACCTGGATCCGAATGAAGCCGTAGCGAGGGCCGTAGGTGAACGAACACTGTGGAATGCCCGGCAGGTTCAAGGACTGGAAATGAATGCGACGCCGGTTGACTCCACCGAACCCGATCTGGATGCCTTCTGCGACTTCGACGGCGATTCGTATGGAAACTGGTTCATATCGGGCTGGGCCTTCGGAGATGGACCTGCTCACGCTGGTGAACTGATCCTCGAAGGCGGAGTGCCGATGGTCACCTCGGCGAGTTCTGCGCACAGCGGGCGAATCGCTCCCGAGTGCCAGGGGACACTGCGATCCCCCACGTTCACCATCGACGAGGATGCCCTGCATATTCGAGCGCGGGGCCAGGGCTGCAGGATCCGGCTCGTGATCGATGGTTTCATGCTTGGTGAATACAACCCGCTCCTCTTCGAGGGGCACATCGTCGATATCGACTCGAAGTCCTGGACGACCCTGTCCATGGATACGAGTCGATACCAGGGCCACCGTGCGCACCTGGCCTTCATGGATGATGGCGATGGATACCTGGTCATCGATGCCGTCAAGTTCGGACCGATCGGGGAGGTCGAGTGGAACCTTCATGATTCCACCTCGATCGACACCATCAACGAACAACTGGCCCAGGTCGAACTCGAAGGGAACCCCCCGGCAATCCCTGCGCCCGTGAGAGTACTGGCAGCGCAGGATGGAACCCCCGAGGACGAATACGTTTTCATACGCGGTGAACACCGGAATCCGGGACCGATCGTGCCGAGGCGATTCATCACTTCCATAGGCGGGGACACGCAGGAAACCATTCAGGGCAGCTCCGGGCGACTTGAACTTGCCGACAGGATCCTCGATGAGTCGAACCCCTTCACGGCACGGATCATGGTGAACCGGACCTGGCATCACCTCTTCGGGCAGGGACTTTCAGGGAGTCCGGATGAACTGGGTGCGATGGGCATGCCACCAACACATCCGGAACTGCTTGATCACCTGGCAACCGGGTTTCGATCGAACTGGTCGTTGAAGAACCTTGTTCGCAGCATCGTCATGAGCAGCACCTACAGAATGGGAACCTTCAATCCAGATCCCAGGTGCACGGAGATCGATCCAGACAACCACCTGCTCCACTCGTCCCCGAGAAGGCGGCTGGGAGCCGAGGCGCTCAGGGATTCCGTGCTGGCTGTTTCAGGCCGTCTCGACAAATCAATGGGTGGAGCGCCAGTACCGGTTCACCTCACCGAGTTCATGACTGGACGAGGCAGACCCGGTGCATCAGGACCGCTGGATGGAAATGGACGCCGAACCGTCTACCAGGAGGTGCGGAGGAACTTTCTTCCACCCATGCTGCAGGCATGGGATCTTCCCGTGCCATGCAGGCCCGTGGGTGTTCGCCTCGAATCGAATGTTCCATCGCAATACCTGGTTCTCATGAATGACCCCTTCATCAGGGAGCAGGCGGGGTTCTGGGCTGATCGCCTGCTTGAAGACGCGAGTCTCGACCTGTCCGACCGGATCAAACAGATGTACCTGTCCGCGTATGGACGTGCCCCCTCCAGCGAGGAGACGGCATTGGTCCATGAATTCCTTGCTGCGGATGCAGAACGGTCGCAGAATGAAGCACTGGCCGATTTCGCTCATGTCCTGTTCAACACCAAGGAGTTCGTCTTCCTCGACTGAGGCAGTCTTCCAGATGCATGAATGTGGCAACTATCACGACGTTCCCTGCTCCCGACGGGACATGCTCTCGCGATGTGCTGCCGGCTTCGGGTCCGTCGCGCTTGCCGGCCTGCTTGCCGATCGTGGATTCGCCGGAATGCTCGATGGCTCCCTGCCTTCCCCGCATCATCCCGCCAGGGCCAGGAGTGTCATCTTCCTCTACATGGACGGTGGCCCTTCCCAGGTCGACACGTTCGACCCGAAGCCCAGGCTCTCGCGTCTCAATGGACAGCCATTCCCGATGGCGATGGCCAGGACGCAGTTCAATGACAATGGCGCTGTGCTCGCATCTCCATGGAAGTTCAAGCAGCATGGTCACTGCGGCGCATGGGTCAGCGAGCTCTTTCCGCACACGGCAACGTGCGTCGACGAACTCTGCATCGTCCGTTCAATGACAAGCGAGTTCTCCGAACATACGAATGCCAACTACTTCCTTCATACGGGGCTGGGAATTGCCGGGCGACCGAGCATGGGGGCATGGGCCAGTTATGGTCTGGGTAGTGAAAACAGCGATCTCCCGGGCTTCGTTGTCCTCAATGGCGGCCTGACGCCCCCGGGCGGACTCCAGTGCTTCGGCAACGGCTTTCTTCCAGCCACCCATCAGGGAACCGTGATCCAGCCTCATGGAAGCGGGATGGCGAACGTCGCACCGATCGACGGCGATCATGCGCGAATGGAGCGGCGGCATGAACTGCTTCGGGAACTGGACCAGCGGCATGCAAGCATGCGTGAAGGCGATGATGCCATCGAATCAGCGATTGCCAACCATGAACTGGCCTTCCGGATGCAGTGGTCTGTTCCGGGACTCATGGACATCGAGGGTGAATCGAAGGCGACCAGGCAGCTCTACGGACTTGACGCCCCCTTTGAACCAACACGCATCTTTGCACGGGAGTGCCTGCTTGCTCGAAGGCTGGTTGAACGTGGCGTTCGATTCGTCGAGTTGACCTGCCCGAGCGTCAATGGTGATCGGTGGGACCAGCACAATGATCTCCGTACTGGACACACGAACAACTCACTTGCCGTCGACCAGCCCATTGCAGGACTGTTGAAGGACCTGCGAAGTCGTGGATTACTGGATGAAACACTCGTCATCTGGGGAGGAGAGTTTGGTCGCACACCCTTTGCCCAGGGAACTGATGGCCGTGACCACAATCCCTTCGGTTTCACAATGTGGATGGCGGGCGGCGGTGTGCGGGGCGGCATGACGTATGGACGGACAGATGAATTTGGCTACCGTGCAATCGAGCACCCGATGGAAGTACATGATCTTCACGCAACGATGCTTCACCTGCTTGGTATTGATCACACGAAACTGACCGTCAGGCATGGCGGCCGGGACATGCGACTCACGGATGTGCACGGCCACGTGGTCAGCGACCTGTTGGCCTAGAGGTTTCCGATCAGGATCCCCAGGGCCAGAACGATTGTTCCACCGACAATCACCTGAAAACTTGCGGAGAGAAACGGGGTGTCCATCCAGCGGTTGCGGATCCATGCAATTGTGACAAGTTCGAGGATGACGACAATCATCGCCACGATCATCGCCGTCCAGAACGCCGGGATGAGAAACGGCAATGTGTGGCCAAGGCCTCCGAGCGTCGTCATGCCGCCGCAGATCCAACCTCGAACCCACGGACTTCCCCGCCCACTGATCCTGCCGTCATCCGACAATGCTTCGGCAAACGCCATGGAAACACCCGCGCCGACGGAGGCGGCAAGGCCGACGAGAAATGTCGGCCAGGTATCTTCCGTGGCAAATGCTGCGGCAAAGATCGGAGCCAGTGTCGAAACAGAGCCATCCATGAGCCCGGCAAGTCCGGGCTGCACAATTGTCAGCACAAAGGCACGGTGGGGATCATCTCCTCCATCCTGGTGCGAACGATCACAAGGGGTGGGTTCAGTCATGGGCGCCTTGATTCTACTCCGACTTCGACTCGGGCTTGATGAGCTGGATGTTGCGCCATTTACCCGACTCGAAACGCCACGACAGACCGATGCCGAGCACGATGATGTAGATCGCCGCGCCGATCCAGGGGCCCAATGCCCCCAGTTCAGGCATGCCGATTGCCAGGGCGTATCCCACTCCGATGATGAAGAGCCAGCCACTGATGCCGATGAAGAGGCCAGGCCAGATGACATCACCGGCTCCTCGAAGACCTCCGCTGTACCCGATCCCGAATGCATCCGTCGTCTGGAAGAGGGCCGCCACGATCATGAGTTGCATGCCCACGTCCAGGATGGCCTGTGCCTGCTCGGGTGTGGCATCGGGCCCGATGAAGATGGCGACCATTGGTTCGCGAAACAGGATGAACGCAAGGCCGCAGAGAGTCATGTACACCACGCCGATGCCCACGCCCCACCGCGTCCGTTCGACCGCCAGTTCTGGTTGACCGGAGCCAATGGCGTTTCCTACGACCGTATTGATGGCGAAGGAGATCGCCACCGCCGGCATGAAACCCAGGTGCATGTACCCCAGGACGATCCAGCCTGCGGTCAGGGAATCCGGGCCGAACAGGCCCACCAGCATCGTCATGAAGATGGACCAGCAGATGATCTCGTTGCCCGAGACCAGTGCGCCGGGCCACCCCAGGCGTACCAGGTCGCCGATCGTCTTCCTGTCGAATCGCCATGCGGTACGGGTCTTGAACTGTTGGTTGCACCACGGACCGAGGAATACGATCAGGGGAATCAGGAACTCGACGAAGATGCCGCACACCGTGGCAACGGCCGCTCCATACACGCCCATCGCGGTGATCCCCGGCACTCCAGGCAGATCAAGAGCCGGCAGCCCTTCTTCACCGAAGATCAGCGCGTAGTTCAGGAAGACATTCACGATGTTGCCGATGATCACGGCTACCGTGACGATCTTTGGACGCATGATCCCGAAGAAGAACTGGTGCAGGCCACGTGAACTCAACTGCAGGATCCCGCCCAGGAGAATGATCTGGCCGTAGCCGGTCTCCATCTCGATGAGGCGATCAAGTTGCTCGGCATCCTGCCCTGTATGAACAACCGTTTCGAAGAACCAGGGCAGGAGCAACGCCCAGGGGAGCAGTACCAGGAGCCACATTGCAAGGGAGAGGTAGAACGACCCCCATGGATACCGGGCGACCTTCCCTTGGTTGCCGGCTCCCATGTGCTGGCTGACCCACGTGTTGACGACGACAAGTGCCCCCATCGCGAAGGCCGTCGGAGTCCATGCCCAGATTCCACCATTTCCCTGGGCGGCCAGTTCGAGCGGGCCTATCTGTCCAACCATCAGCTTGTCGACAAAGCTCATGACCGTGTAACTGGTCATGGTGATGATCGTCGGCCACGCCTGGATCCATACTTCCATCGCCGGATGACGAGGCGGTTTCAATGCTGGATCGGAAGTTGGAGGGGGGTCGGTGGTCACTATTCGCTGCCAATCATTGCCTTGGAGAGCGGACCAGCATGACACCATTCATCATGCGCCAGTGGCCCGGATAGGTGCAGATGAATGGATATCGTCCCGGTCGCATGGGCGCAATGAAGCGAACTTCGCCGACCTCACCCTGCATGACCATCGGCATGACATGCAACACCTTCGGTGATTCGGGGACCCAGTCCCGGGCCTGTGCTTCGGCCGTGGTTCCAAGCGCCTCGGAAGCCCCCCCGATGCTTCGAAGTGAACCAGGCATGCACACGAGAAGGTTGTGAGGCTGCGCATCTGGATTACCAAGAAGAATCCTGACAGGTTCACCTGCCGTTACTTCGAACCGGTTCGGGTCATAGGTCATCTTGATCGGCACAGCACTGATCCGGACGGTCTGCATTCCAGCACGATCGCCAGCGAGGCCGGCAGGCAGATCTTCGATTGCCGCCATGGCCGCGAGGCGGATATCCATGTCCAGGCTTTCGTTGTCCGCTATCCCGGCAAGGATGGCCAGTGCCTCTTCTGACCGCCCTGGTTCCCCGGCCAGGACGTCCATGGATGATCGCAAGGATTCCTGTTCGAGCGGATCGTTGAGCAGGACGATCTTCTGCACGTGGGCAAGAGCCGTATCCCAGGTGATCACGGGAGGTGGTTTCAATGGTGATTCGAGATTCGTGTGTTCCGGCAGTTCTGGCAGGTCTGCCCTCCCCTGGCACAGGTCACGTTCCAACGTGTCCTCGATCGTCTTGCTTTGCGGGGGCGGAATGCGTGGAAGGTAGAGACCGGGGGGATGATCACGCATCCCCAGCTTCCAGAGGATCTCCTGCTCCGCAAGTGACCAGCCATGGACATCCAGGTGCAATCCATCACGTGCTATCCCACCGGGAGAATGTGCATGCCGAAGCGGACCATGCAGATCGATGAAGAGCAGGTCATGCTCAAGAGCCGTCCTGCGAACTGCATCTGCATACAGGCCCAGGGCGACGGCGTGGTTTGAAGCCTCGATCGGGTCATCCCCGGTTTCAACTTCACGTGGCACCGGTGACACAAGGACGATCTGGTTCTCGGGCATCCGGTCCAGGATCTTTTCCAGTTCGGCCTTGAAACGATCAATATGGCTGTCACCACGGAATGAATCGATCATCCCAATGCACAGGATCACCACATCATCGCGACCCAGGTCTTCTGGAAGGGTGAAGGTGGCTGATTCAGCGCCGCTTCGTCCGTATCCCTTGACTGTGCCGCCTGCCGATTCGATTGCAGCTATGACAGCCGCCCTGTCAGCCAGTTCCATGGCGAACTGGTCACCCAGCAGGACGACACGATCGCCTGGCATGATCAGCGAGTTCGCCATCGCCGCAGTGGCAAGCAGCAGCATCGTTGCCAACAGGATTGGAGTCTTGGCAGGCAAGGGAGAAGGATATCACCCAAGCGATGGGACACCAACGGCATGCGTATTTCCCGGGTTCAAGTCAGCGGACGCTCCCTGTCTCCCAAGCTGCAACGATTTCAATGATGTCCTTGAGCCGCTGGTGATCGACAGACAGCTCTCCTCCCGCGTATTGACCGGACCTGAGCACGAGAACCAGGTCCCCAGGCCCTATGACTCCGTCTCCATCACGGTCAGCGGAACGCGAAACATCCACCGCACCTGGAGAAGTGAGAACGACGGCGTTCACAATCCCGTCACCATCCACATCACCTGGGAGCAGATCGAAGAAGACTGATTCGATCTCGTGCTGGACCGGGTCGATGTGAAGCTCCAGTTCGCCGGGGAACTCCGTTTCATTACGGAGGAAGAGAACGGTTGCACCATCCTTTTCCAGTGCAACCGCCACATCCGCATCCCCGTCACCATCGAAGTCTCCTGCGCAGAGACATCGAGGCGTTGCCGGCAGATCAATGACGAATGCCATTGAGAATCCTTCTGCATCATCCGCCTTGAGAATCGTGATCGTGTTGTCTCCCGCATTGGCCGTGACAAGATCACTGAAGCCATCACGATCAAGATCGGCAAGTGCAAATCCAACTGGTTCCGGCCCCACCGGCCATGAATGCAGGCTGTAGCCTTGTTGACTTTCATCAAGCATGCATGCCTCGATCATGTCCGGCTGCCTGATGTACATCGTGCTGCTCGATCGAAGAACGACATCCTCGTCCTTTCCTCCTCCAGGATCGATGTCTCCAGGCATCACGCCCCTGGGCTGCGTCGGACTTGGAATCACCGGCAGGGCATGCCGTTCCTGCTGGATGCTCTGGATCGTCCAGTCCTCGACCGCATCCACATCTGCGGGTGCAATCCCATCAAGCGTCGGCCTGTATGTCAGGGCTCCGGAATACTCTGTTGCAACTGCAATCATGGGTTCACTGGTCACTGAATAGGCCGCGAGTGATACGTCACGGGGGCTGCCTTCTCCCGGACCGGTGATGGGCAAGTTGACTGATGAGAAGGACGGAGTTGCTTCACCTTCATTCACAAGAATGCAGATTGCATCCTGCTCGGGGAGTGCAAGGAGAACATCCATGATTCCATCGCCTGTCGCATCACCCACGTCAAGGCCCGGGGATGTTCCATGCATTCTCCACTCGACTGTTTCACCCTGGAATCCCTGCCAGGAACCATCGGCAGCTTCGCCTCCGTTGAGCTGAACCAGCACCCGGTCCTGGAGACTGGCCACCAGGTCGAGCATTCCATCACCATTGATATCACCCAGGGCCGCATCTCCGGGCACCGAGGGAAGGCTGTCAACTACGGTGACAATGAACTCCGCCTGGAGGACGGACGTCATGCCGAATACCGAGCAGAAAATCGTTGTGAGCATCTGTTGCATTTCATTCTCCATTCAGTTGAAAACAAGGCATGGGCCAAGTGCCCATGCCGAAGGTTTCACTTTCCATGAGAATGTGGCCGTAGCGCTTGCAAGATGAACAAAGGCCGAGGAGACGCCCTTAATCGTCAGCAAGAAATATGGGGCAGGCAGCGACTTGTCGCCCAAGCGAAATTTCGCAACCCGGCATTCAGTCAAGCATCATTGAAACGAAGTGAAGCCAGGTATTCAACGATGTCACGGACTTGTCGAGGCGTCAGGTGCTGGGTCATGTCAGGCATGGGCGAGGTGTCGCCATAGCCCTCGGTAATGATGCTGCTGGGAGAAATGATCGACTCGAGGATGGCTTCACGATCAAGACGTGAACCAACCGCGGCCAGGTCTGGACCAGCGGTACCTCCATGTCCATCTATTGCATGGCATCGAAGACATGCCCCTGCATTGTGATAACGGACCAACTCTCGACCAAGAGCCGCGTCTCCGCCTTCAATCGCGGAATCATACGAATCGCCGGGATCTTCTTCCACGCCGTGAAGCGATCTGAGGAATTCGATGCTCGACTCGGAGCGACCGGACGCGGCCTCTTCAATCTCCACATGCAACGCAGTCGGGGCGATACCCTTCAGGTAGTCACCATACAAGTCGAGCAGCAGCAGACCTGCGCTCCTGGTATTCAACGAACCAAGAATGAGAATGACACCCTGCTGTCTATCCACGGAGTCATGTTCAAGATCTGCCTTGATGATGCCAATCGCTCGCTCGGGATCCACGGCGGCAAGCAGTTGCAGACCTTCCAGGTGAACTTCCGTATCAGAAGCCGACAGGGCCATGTTCACCACATGTTCCCGGCGATCCTCGTCTCGATGCAGCTGCCGCAGGCTGGCGACCCGATCACGTGAAGACGCATCAGGATCAGAGAGCATTGCCATCGCTGCCGTGTCATCGAGCTGAATTTCATGTTCGACTGCCAGTTCCCTGGCCATTGATGCAAGATCCTGATCATGATCTTCCAGAAGGGCCGGCAGAAGGAGTGACAAGGTCGCACGCCATGCTTCTTCATCTCGTCCCTGGACATCTACAGGCCGATACGCTCCATTGACACGATCACGTACGGAAGGAGACATCCACTCGTCGAGCACCAACAGTGCTTCTCGCCGCATGGTCGCCGGGTTGCCCGGTTCCAGTACGACCCTGGCAACCGACATGGCGTCTTCGGGCTGGCCAGATCGCATCGCCGCATACAAGGCACGCCGAAGGATGGCGATATCCGAAGGCGAATCGGAATCGATGCCTCCTTCGTGGAAGGATGCAAGCCGGTCGACGAGTGCAGGCATCGAGGATTCCATGGGTTCATCGTTGATCGCACGTGCCGCTTCAGCGGCAATCAAGGGATCTGGATCGTTGAGCAGAAGTTCAACACCTGGGTCCTGCATTCGGCGAAGTGCAAGCAGAGAAGCGAGGCGTACCGGCGGAAACTCGTCTCCCGTAAGTTCAAGCAATGCTTCCCTGTCATTCATCCATGTCAACGCCATGACACCAGCATGTCGAAGAAGTGCATCATCGTTGTCATTTGACCAGAGCATCTCGGTGACTGCATCAAGACCCTCCGTGTACTGCAGCCTGCCGACAGCCATCGTGGCGTGGTAGACCACCCGTGGCTCGGGATCAAAGATGAGTTCCACCAGGGCATCGGCAGCCGGGGCGTACAGGGCCTCCCCGAGCACCTTTGAAGCCTGCCCACGAATCTCCCGATCATCGTCACCGAGCAGCTCAAGGACGTACTCCATCGGGTGGCTGGGATCCCCCTGCGGCAGGGAGGTTGTTCGAGCGATCATTCCCAAGCCCCAGATTGCATGAATACGGGCCAGTTGTTCAGATGAACGGGCAACTCCTGCAAGAGCAGCTGTCGATTCATCTCCTCGGCGAGCAAGAGCAAACTGGGCCTGGAGGCGAATGCGTTGATCTGCATGACCCAGGAGGCCTGCAAGTTCATCACTGGCTCGATGATCAAGACCTTCACGGATGATCCGGCCTGCTTCATCAATACGTGGGTCCGAGGAGTGCTGTGGATCGTGCAGTGCGAAGATACGACCTGTTTCCGTACATTCCCAACCTTCGACCCAATCGGAAACATACATCCGACCATCCCAGCCGAAATCAACATCGGTACAAAGAAGGCCTGATACGAAGGGATGTACATCCTTGATCCTGTACCCGGCACCATCTGGTTCGACGCCGAAAGAAAGGACCCTGCTGTGCTGGGGGCTCCCTGTGAAGTCACAGAGGAAGAAGTGATCCCGGTACCGATCACCCAGGCCCAGGCCCGGGTAATGCACGAAGCCTGACGGGCCACTGGCAATATTGGTGACCGGGGGAATGATCCATGCCGGCTGATGTTCATGGCGTTCCTGCCACAAGCCCTCCTGGTTCCATGGGCCGCGCAGGTTGTCCCCGGCAAGGCTCTGGTATTCCATGCGCCAACCGGTACGCCCACCCTCGGCTACGTGAACCAATCGTGCCCTGTCGCCACCATCGGAGTTGTTGTCTCCCGTGAACAGGGTTCCGTAGTCATCAAAGGCGATTTCCTGGGGATTGCGAAGGCCTGTATGAAAGACCTCGAGGTCTGAACCATCTGGATTGCAACGGAACACTGCACCCGATGTGGGATCGTAAAGGTGTTCTCCCTCCTGATTCACGACGTTGTATCCACGATCACCGATCGACCAGTAGAGACGCCCATCGGGACCCCATGTCAAGCCATGCATGTCATGACCACGAAGCGCTATGCGGATTCCGAATCCACTGAAGACCTGCTCCCGCACATCGGCCACGTCATCTCCGTTCGTATCCTCAAGTCTCCAGAGATGGGGGATGTTCGTGTACCAGACATGTCCTCCTTCGACCAGGAGGCCCGATCCCGTACCGTCGAGGGCATCGTCGTAGCCAGCGGAATAGATTGTCGAAGCATCGGCTGTTCCGTCACCATCCTCGTCGTATACAAGTCGAATCCGGTCCTCATGGTTCGTGAAGTGATCCATCCCACCCTCGAACTTGTGCGACCATTTCCGGTACATGGCAAGGCGGTCTTCATTCGTCTGCAGTGCTATGTCGTCAAGGTTCCAGTAGGACTGTGCCCGGGAGTCTTCGACTCCTCGTTCCTGACGGGCAGTCTCAGCCACATAGATCCGGCCACGTTCATCAATACAGAAGGCGACAGGGTCGACCAGCAGTGGATCCGATGCCCAGGTCTCCACCGACACACCATCGATCGGCTTCAATGCTTCTGCTGGATCTGGTTGTTCGGACCCCACGTTGCAGGCAACAAGCAGGAGCGTCGTCATTTCGATAAAGCATGGCATGAGAACGCCCATGGTAACCATCCAGGAACAACGAGATAGCATGCAGCACATGGAAACTGCCGGTCAGCAACGGATGGAACGATCCATCGGGACACGGGGAGCCGTTCTCCTGGGCATGGGCTCCATGCTTGGCACGGGACTGTTCGTCAGTATCGCCCTGGCTACGGCAATGTCCGGAACATGGGTCCTTGTTGCGATTGCAGTGGCCATGTTGACTGCAACCTGCAATGGGCTCAGCAGCGCCCAGCTTGCCGCAACGTATCCGGTCAGCGGAGGCACGTATGAATATGCCCACAGGCTCCTGTCGCCTGCAACCGGGTTTGCCGCCGGCTGGCTTTTTCTCTGTGCCAAGTCCGCATCCGCTGCAGCTGCAGCTCTGGGAGCCGGAAGCTACCTCCTTGCCGTGGTCGGAGTCGATCCTTCCGGCTGGGGAGTCGTTGTTGGACTGTTCCTGCTTCTCATGGTCACGTGTACCGTTCTTCTTGGACTTCGACGAAGTGTGCTGGCCACGATGGTCATCCTCGTCCTCGTCGGAGTCGGACTCCTGGTCTATCTCGTTGCTTGCATGAAACCCGGGGGGACTGATGAGTCCATGCTGGTCGTTCCATACTCGGCGGGAATACCAGGCGCAGCAGCGATCATGTTCGTTGCATTCACGGGGTATGGTCGTATTGCAACACTCGGTGAAGAAGTACGTAAACCTGCTCGAACCATTCCAAGAGCCATCATCATCACGATTGCATTGACAGGATCTCTCTACCTGCTCACGGGATGGTCGCTTTCATACATGGCCATGCCGGACGAACTGGTTCTCAAGGATTCAAGCCTGAACCCACTTCAGTCGATCACCACCAGGTCCTGGGGCAGAGCAGCTGGAACGGTCGTTGCCGTCGCTGCCATTGCCGCCATGATCGGCGTACTGCTGAACCTGCTCCTGGGACTCTCCCGAGTCATACTTGCAATGGCAAGACGTGGGGATGTGCCTCGATCACATGGATTGATCTGGACGCGGACTTCAACCCCTCCCTGGGCCGTCATCGACGCCTGCATCATCATCGCCGTGCTCATCCTGGTCGGTGATTTCACCTTTGCATGGAGCCTGAGTGCATTCACTGTCTTGATCTACTACGCGATCACGAACCTGGCGGCATTGAAATTGCCCGCCGAAGAACGATCATTTCCACGATGGGTTGCCGTTGCCGGCCTGCTTTCATGCTGCGTGCTGGCCTTCTGTGTGCCGACAGGCACGTGGCTGATCGGGCTGGCTGTTCTTGCCGCTGGACTTGCCCTCAGGTGGGTGAAGCACTCCCTGTCTCCCGTACCGTAACCATCCTCAGGCAATGATGTACAGTGCTCTGGAACGCCGCGAAGCGATGGAATGACACGAATCCCCCACCCACATACAGGCAGGAAACTGTCCGAACCCGGAAAGGGCAGCGAGCTGCTGCAGGGCAAGTGGTATGCATGGGCCTTCTGGGGAATCGTCGCAACGTTCTACCTCTATGAGTTCTTCATCCGGGTTACCCCGAGTGTCATCCTTCCAGAGCTGACGGAGGAACTCCATGCCACTCCCGGCTCCACGGCAACGGCCATGAGCACCTACCTCTGGGTCTATGCCCCCATGCAGTTGGCTGTCGGCGTACTGCTCGACCGGCTGGGATCGAAATATGTCGTTTCCACCGCGGCCGTGCTCTGCGCCATCGGCTGCATTCTCTTCTCCCTGGCCGATGATCTCTTCATGGCGGGATTCGGTCGGGGATTCATCGGGTTTGGGTCTGCCTTTGCGTTTGTCGGAGCCATCTACGTCGCAACGGTCTGGTTTCCACCCAACAGGCTCGGACTCATCGCGGGTATCACGCTCAGCGTAGGAATGATCGGTGAAATCATCGGCCAGTACCCGGTTTCCGTACTTACAACGAACTACGGTTGGCAGGAAGTCGTGTTCTGGTCCGGCATCATCGGGGCTGTCCTCGGAATCAGCATGCTGATCTTCATACCGAGGCGGCCATCGTGGTTCGAGCGTCGCTTCAGCCATGACGATGAGCAGCGAATCGGCGTGCTGCACAGCCTCCTCCTCCTCCTGAAGAATCCGCAGATCTGGATTGTCGGTCTCATCAGCGCCGTGCTCTACCTGCCCATGAGCGTGATTGCGGCACTCTGGGGAACGAGCTACCTGGAAGAGACCATGAACATCGACGCAGACCAATCGACGGCCATCATTACGATGCTTGCCGTGGGCTGGCTCTTCGGATGCCCCGTTTTCGGGCGGATGTCGGATTCCTTCCGGAACCGGAGAGTTCCGATTCTCATCGGCTGTATCGGAGGAACAATCACGCTTGGCCTGTTCCTGCTGGCTCCCCAGATGAACTTTGCGACCATGCTCATCCTCGTACTGATCATGGGGCTGTGCACGAGTACCCAGTCGATCACCTTTGCAATCGTCATCGAAATAAGCCCGCGGCAACTGGCAGCGACAGGCGTATCTACTTGCAACTTCATCACCATGATGCTTGCAGGCCTGCTGCAAGTCGGCATCGGCTGGATTCTCGACTGGCGGATGACCGTGGAACATGGGATTACCCCATCACCTGCGAGGGCAACTGTTCACAAGTCGCCCGATCAGGCACTTGCACAAAATGCGTACGAGGGTCTGTCCGCGGGAGATTTCATCTACGCGCTTGCAGTCATACCACTGCTGTTTGCTGCAACCATCGTGCTCTGCCTGTTCCTGAAGGAAACACATGGTCGCAACATCAACGTCGTCAACCTTGAGCAGTAAGATCGGAATCCGCCCCAGGCAATTCACCCTTGTGGATGGCCTGGCAGCAGAACCTGCCGCATCGCTCGCAGGTTCGAAAGACCCGCTCGCCGCTGCACGTTGGAAAGTGCATGAATGTAAAGGTCCCGAGTTCCCATCGATGACCGCACTTGGTGCACTGCATGTACTCGTCTTCACCGTTTTTCATCGTTTCATGATATTCGGTCTCCAGCGGATAGACTCAATGCCATGAATCCAGCCTTCATGGTCACCGCCCTGCTCCTGTTCCAGGGAGCCTCCCAGGCACCGGCTCCACAACAGACCGTGCTTGGCTCGGGTACCGGGTTCGCCACTCCTGTACACATCATCAACAGTCATGAAACAGGCCCCACGGTGCTGGTCATCGGTGGCATGCATGGCAATGAGCCCGCGGGAGCAGAGGCCGCGTCGGCAATCGCCCACTGGACGATTGAACGGGGGCGACTCATCGTCATTCCACGTGCGAATATCCCTGCATTGAACGCGAAGACTCGACGCATCCCCGGACTGGATGGAGACGAGGGTGATCTCAACAGGCACTTCCCGGTCGATCCAGAAATGGAAATGCAGAGTGAACATGCCGACGATCTCTGGTCCTTGATCGAAGAACAGAAGCCGGACTGGGTCATTGACCTGCACGAGGGGTATGACTTCAAGAAACTCAACCCCGACAGCGTCGGCAGCACGATCATCTCCTGCGATGAACCCAAAGCGATTGCCGCCTCAGCGCTGATGCTCGAAGCAGTGAACGCTGCGAGGAAAGAAGGCAGTCCGTCATTTCTCCAGCTTCGTCATCCTGTACGTGGAAGTCTTGTACGGGCCACATGTGAACAATCCGTCGCCTTGGGCATGATTCTTGAAACAACGACGAAGGGTCAGCATGTTGCAACACGTGCAAGGCAACATCGAATCATGATCCACAGGCTGCTTGAACACCTGGGCATGCAGCCGTGTGACAAGGACCTGCTTCTCCCGCCGGTAGATGCGACGGATGAACTCATCCATGTAGCTCTCTATGACGGACCCGGCGCAAGCTCCGCAGCATTTTCCACACTGCTTGCCGACGACTCAAGGCTTCTGGTCAGACGTCTCGGACCAGCCGCCATCCAGAACGGCGCTTTGGAACGCTTTGATATTCTCATCGTTCCTGGAGGCAGCGGCAGCCGACAAGGCAGGGGGCTTGGTGCAGCTGGACGCGAAGCGATTCGCGACTTCGTCGAAACTGGCGGCAGTTACGTTGGTGCTTGTGCCGGCGCATACCTTGGCTCCGTTTCATATGACTGGTCTCTTGGTATCGTCGATGCCAAGGTCATCGACAGGAAACACTGGAAGCGAGGCACAGGCATTGTCGACGTCGAGTGGACGGATCATGGTTCCGAGCAAGCGGCACTTGGCGAAGGCACCCATCGAATTCGCTACGCCAACGGCCCTATTCTTGCCCCGGCAAACCGGGATGACATCCAGGATTACGAGGTTCTGGGCATCTACAGGGGCGAAATAGCGTTGAATGGAGCTCCAACCGGGGTCATGCCGGGCACACCAGCCATCGTGCAGGGAACGTGGGGAGACGGGCGAGCAATCCTCCTGAGCCCCCATCTGGAATCAATGAAATCCGATCCTGAAGCCCGTGCAAATCTGCTTGAATACCTTCAATGGCTTGCCTTGATTTCAGCCTCTAAACAGGGAACTGGAGCTGGTAAGTAAAATTATCTGCTGGAAAGTTGTAAGTCGCTTGTAACAAGGCACTTCGGTCGGAAAACTCGCTTCTTCCGTCTACTGGCGTGGTCAAAAATGCATATTTGATCACCCTGATGTCGGGATTGACCTGGAGATGACTCCTGAAACTGGACTCTCTCTCGGGTGATCACCGATAGGTGGACTTCGAAGTAGTCACTTCGTGCATGCTCATGTGGGCATGCTCTTCTCCGCCCGCCTACTTGCGGGTCTATACATGGATGTGCTTAAAGGAGCATTGTATGAAGGGCCTCGATACAGTTAAGGGTTGGGCGCGTGAACTCATTGATTTACTGCTCGTGTTCATCGTTCTTGGTGTCATTTGCCAGATCATCTTCGGTTCAGGAGCTGATTCAAGCATTCCGTACTTCGGAAGCATGACCACGAACCTCACCGGTGTTATTAATGACTTCGGCGCTGGTGGTATTTCAGGCTTGATCGCCCTCCTGGTGGTCATCAGCCTCTACCGAGCTGGACAGCGAGCCTAAGGGCAACATTCGCTGGATAACTGAATAACTACACGACGGCCCGCCTCTCGAGGCGGGCCGTTGTCCTTTTAACTGCATGGGAGGCATGAACCACCCCTGCGAAGCTCTATTGGATAATCCACTGGCAAACTCATTACAGGGATAGAATGAACAGGAGATGCCTTGGCGATGGAGAGGCATGATGAAAAACACCCAGTCATTCAGTGACAGTCTGAAGGCGTGGAAGAACGGTTGCCTTTCAAATGGACACCGACTGACATACGCAGAGCATCGTTGCGTCCTCCTGGTCGGTAAGAAGGTCAAGGAAGACAGCAGGCCCCAGGGCATACCGGAACAACTGTGGAAGATCGTGGAAGGCGTTCAGCTCGACCCGCTCCCCGGTGTTGAGCAGATAGCCAAGCAACTTGGTGTCTCTGCCCTGGAGTTGGCCTTCTACAGGACATACTGGGGGACGCATGACGTTGAGGTGCTTACCGGCACGGTCTACCGGCGCGTACTCGTTTCAAAATCCCAAGGTGTTCCAGAACAGGTCATCCAGGACTTTCGTGATGAAGTTGACCGATGGAAGACCCGTATCACCGAAGCGGGATTGGCCAATGAACACGAGTTGCCTGAAACGCTTCGAATGAGCGAGGAGAACCAGACCTCATGACGAGGTCGATGGAAGCTCCAGATCTATATCCGCACCGATGAGCAGCAGCCTCGTTGTCACCATCTCCCTGGTGAGATCGAGCATCCGGCAGATTGCGGACGCATACGTATCCAGTTGAGGGGCATACTTGTTCAGGAGCGAGGCTCCTCCATCATCACCTACTGCATCCGACTTGAAATCGATCACGTCGGCCCAGGCAGGCAGGCCATCCCTGTATCCGATCACAACCCTGTCGAAACGACCGACCAGAACTTCATCCTCCAGTTGAACATGCATCGGTCGCTCCCGCCAGAGAACCAATTCATCACTTGCTCGATCCACATACACCTCCCTCGACAACCTGAGTCGAACGGCGGGGCCTTCAAGGGCCCTGTAAAACGCCGCAGTCGCCTCCTTTTGCCGCTCCACTCCAACGGGAGCACCAGTCAACATTGCAGTCGTTGACAGTGCCATCTCGACCTCCTCTTCCGAGGGAAGAGCATCCTCGATCCAACCAACATGCCTGAACAGTTCATGGAGAAGTGTTCCACGGTCCGCAGCACCTCGGGGGGCAAGTCGCCACGAACCCAGGACATCGGATGCCGAACGGGTTGCCCGAGAAGAAGGTGCAACCCTGGGACGATGACGACGGGAGGAAGGCTTGAGAACGGTGCGAGCCAGGGGCAGCCGAACAATCGCAGCATCCGGCTCGGCTGCATGTTCGGACCAGGAGGGATCACCGTGAGTCCACACGACATGATCCTCCTGCTCGGCATGTTCCTTGAGCGACTTGTCAAGACCCGGCAGAGCGGCTCGCAGAAGACCTGTGGCAGTCGAAGGCAAGCCTTCTTCCTCCTTCCCGTCTTCCAACGGAAGCATGATCATGTGCAGCGCGTGACGTGGACGAGTCATTGCCACATAGAGAACGGAGAGGGCATCCTGGACGACTTCCTTGAATCGACCGGCACGACACTCGCCATGGAGCGTTGGAAAATACTCGATGACCGACTTGTTGAGCAGTGGAACAACCCTGGTTGGAGGCGACGTCGGGTTCTCCCTGTGAAGGTAGACGGAGTCGGTGATCCGGGAGAAATCACGGGTCAACTCGGGAAGCACGACTTCATCGAACTCAAGGCCCTTCGCCTTGTGGATCGTCATGACACGCACGGGTGACACGGTTGACGCACTTCGAGGCGTACCGAGGACGTACCTGATGAAATCACCGGGTTGCAGGGTTGCATTCGGTTCCCATTCATCTGCAAGTTCAACAAGCTGGCGAAGCCGCAGGGCATCCCTCGGCGTACAGGATCCCGCGATCTCCTGAACAAGCGATTGGATGAACTCGCCGTAGCCTCTCGAGAGCAGGCCGGATCGAACCCTGCGAGACAGGTCGCGTGCAGTCACGATGCGAGTTGCTCGGTCAAGGTCCTCGATCGAGTCCAGACCAAGGCTGGATCCCAATGGAGACTTCGCAACGTGATAAAGCGACCTGGTGTCCGCAGGGTGCTCCGCCAAACGGAGCAGGGAGAGCATTGCGAGAACTGCGGGGGAATCAACGAGCAGCGACGAGCCCTCTTCACTCGCATCCACCTCTGCTTTTCGAAGCATGGCGACAAGTCGAGTCGCCGTTGAATTCTGCGACACGAGTACCCCGATTGATCGACCTGGAGCAGTGGAAGTTCGTTCCACCAGGAGCTTGACGACTTCCTCAAGGGCGTGCACGAGTCCCGGCTTTGATTCGCCAGGGTCGGGAACGAGAACCTGGACAAAGCCTGGCAGGTCCTTGGCCGCTTCATGTGTTTGAAACCGATCCGCCCAGGCATCGACACCAGCTGCAGATCCATCGATGGAGTTCCACACCTTGTTGTCCCTGATTGAATCAAACACCATGTTCACGGCATCAAGCACGACGCTTGAAGATCGCCAGCTCCGGGCAAGCGGCTCTTCTTCATCGAGCCTCCCGGAGTAGGTCGACTCGACTGCCGAGACCAGGCCGGGTGTACCGCCACGCCAGCCATAGATGGACTGTTTTGGATCCGCAAGTACGAGGAAGCCACGATCAACATCGCCACCCTCACCACTGAGCACCTCCTCGATCAAGGGGTCGAGTACTTCAAACTGCCGTGTAGACGTGTCCTGGAACTCATCGAATGCGAGGTCACGAATCATCCCATCAAGACGGAACCAGAGCGCCCCGAGTGATTCACGCTGGACGACACCGGCTTCGGCAAGCATCTGCTCAATGTCCCCGAAGGTATAGAGTCCCTCCCGGAACTGCCTGCGTCTGTAAATGGTTTCGATGGCCGAAAGAATCGAACGTGTTGCAATCAACTCTTCATGTCGCTTGCGGATGTACTCCGCCTTTGCATGACATACCAGGGGCTCAACAGCCTTGATCATGTCGACAGGTGGCAGGACCTTCGAAAACTCCTCCGGTGGGTCGGTCGAACATCTCATTGTCAGCCCCCGGACGAGGAACTGCTCCCACTCCGCTTCTTCCAGGTCGGAGACCATTGCACTGCGAGCCTTGCACCAGTCCTTGTTTTCAGTCCCTGCACGGGTAAGAGGCAGTGAGATCTTCGCCAGCCTGCTGACAGCGGCAGTCAGCTCCCCCGGGTCCAGACGCTGGCCTCCATCAAGTGCGGATCCGTCTTCACCAGGAGCAAGCCATGACCAGGCCGCCTCGGGATCATGGGCCATTCGAGTTGCACGGATGAGTTGCAGCAGTTCGGTCCTGAAGCCTCCCCCCCATATCCGACGGGTGATGTCCGCATGGACAGAACGCTTTCGTTCGCCACGCTGCATGAGCGTGACAAGAAGGGACATCGACTTGCGGTCTATGGAATCAAGAACCTCGTTCACGCATTCGGACCTGAGCCTGTCCATGCTCGACGAGTCTGCAATGGTCCAATTGGCAGGAAGCCCGACCTCTGATGGAAAGCACTGGCAGATTCGATGAAAAACACCATCGAGGGTGTTGATCTGTACTCGATGCAGGTTTCGGATGAACTCGGCCAGAACGGCCCGTACTTCCTCCCGCGTAGGCGGATCCTGCAACCCAAAACTCGCCTGGTACCGCTTCATCGCTTCTGGATCGAGCACTGCCTGTGCAAGATGCTCGAGAATACGTGACTGGATTTCTCCCGCAGCCTTCCGCGTAAATGTAGATGCAAGGATCCGATCACAACCGGGATCACCTTCGGTCCGAAGTCGGTACACCATCCAGCCGATCAAGCGGTTGGACAACGTGAATGTCTTGCCGGATCCTGCAGAGGCGATGATGACGGATCGTGTGGTCATGATTCCGGCTCATCCTGTTCAAGATCAATCACGCCGGAACCACAGATCCACGCCCAGTCATCCCAATGAGACTTGAAATCGGGGTTCGGGTCGAACTTCTGCTCAATGACGTTCGACACGATCTCCCTGGCAACATCGTCACCGGCAAGAAGGAGGTCGTCATCCCATTTAGGCTGATCCAATCTCGTCTTGTCGATCTTGGCAGGCAACTCCATGAAACAGAGATTGCCGGGCTCCACGTGCAAGTCGATCGATGCCATGAGATGCCGGTAGAGCGGCATCTGGAGGTCGTACCAGCGGTTCAGTTTCTTGGACCAGTGCACCCTGACCACGCCCTTGCCCGCGTCACTCGTCTTGAAGTCGATCGCCCGATAGCCATGCTCGGGGTGCTCATCAATCCGATCGATCTTTCCTGTCAGGCGGATTCGATGTTCCCCGGGCAATGGAGCCGCTGGATGATCATCGCCCTTCCTCTCGCCAAAGGATTTCTCGACCGCAACGATTCTCCAGCCCGAGCGTGCCTCCTGGACATGGATCGGGGCGTATGCATGCAGTCTTCGACGAAGCGTCTCCACCTGGAGATGGACTGATGGAAGTCGTGATCGGCCGAGGCGATCCTGGACGATGCCGTCGAGAATCGAATCCAGTTCCTTCCTCACGATGGTGGCATCGAGAAATGGCTTCTTCTGATCGATTTCCTGGAGGCCAAGTTGTTCAAGCACATCGTGGGCGAGCGTTCCGAAAGCCCCTCCCTCCAGTTCATTGGGCGGATCCTCCCGAGTTCGCAGCCGCAGAACATATCGAAGCATGTACCTGTATGGGCATTCCAGATAGCTACGAAACGAGGTAACACTCATCCGCTTGACAGCTGGAGTTGTTGTCGGCATCGGACATGACGTAAATACGTCGACACCTGCTGAAGGAGTGGGCGATGGAGGCGTGGGCAGGCTCGGCGCGGAAGTCGGGGAATTCGAAACAAGGAGGACACGGGAAGCTGTTTTGTCGTCTTCCCCCGCCAGGAGCAGCCTGCTTGGCTTCAGTGGATTGCCCTCGGAACCCTGGCGGCCAAGTATGAATCGAACAGTCCTGCCACTGTTGATGATCGCCTCGACGAGAAAGGCATCACGGGCATAACGACGGTCATTGTCGACCAGCCCAAGCTTGCGACGCAGTTCATTTGGAAGAAACGGATCTGCGTTTACCGAGGTAGGCAGCTCTCCCTCGTTGCAGCCGGTAATGAACAACACGGGCGCATCATCAAGATGGCAGTCGAGCCAGCCTATCAGGTCAACCGCTCCCTCTTTCCTGCTGGACCGGATATTCGATGTCTCCAACGAAGACAGGATCATCCGAAGCATGGCCGCCGCAGACATGGTTCCTGCGATTTCCGGATGTGCCTGGGCAAACTGCGAGAGTCGATCGAGGATCATGTCGCACGCCTTCAGGTCTTCCTCGGCCAGGGAATCGAAGGACGGCGTCAGCCACGTTTCAAGAAGTTCCCGAAGCAACTCGGCTCGATCAGAGACGGACTCGATTGCATGACGCATCGGATGCAACTGCTGGAGAAGTGGGCGGATGGCGATGGCCAGTCCCCGATGATCGTCCGGCAGAAAGGTGGACAGTTCGAGCGGCACACACTTCTCGAGGTAGGCGTCGTATGCTTCGATTGGATCATCGATTGCTCCGGGACATGTAGCCAGCCATGCTTCGATGACCGGATGCCGGAGGAGCGGTGACACATCTGACGCATTACCGTGAACAAGGAATGCTTCAACCGCGGCAAGGAGTCGACAGATGGAAGAGTGATTGGCCGGCCTTCCTGCATGAGCGTGAGCAGGTATTCCCCACTGGGGCAGGATTCTGCAGAACGTCGGCAGAAGATCGGCATCGGGGATACCGACGGTGACCGAGTCGATGGCATCCACCTCTTCGAGGTTTCCCATCATCTCGATTGCAGTTGTTGCCTGTTCTCCGGGGCCATCGACGATACGGAGCATGTCTTCCTCGATGGGAATGACACGCTGCATCCAGCGTTCTGGAAGAACGCAGCCGTGTTCATCAAAGAGATCGGATTCCTCTTCATCTGCGTGGATCATCGAGAAGACTTCCACCCCTGAGGATGAGAGAAGTTCCAGGAAACCACGTTGAAGCGCGTTGAGATCAGCGCTGATGAAACCAACCTGTTTAAACTCACTGACGGCAAGTTCACCCGGGTCAAGAAGAAGCTGATGGACCGCGGAATCCTGTTCCTCGAGTCCACATCGGCCAAGAAGTTTCGTGCGTTCCGCCTGCAAGCGACCCATCGCCGACCATCGCTGCTCTTCGAATGAACCTGCAATCGCTTCGTTGTTCGTAACATCCTCGAACAGCAGGCCAGCTCCACCAAGCTCCCTTGCCAGGTTGGCAAGACGCTGGGCCAACTCCTCCATGGATGCCTCCGTGGGATCTTGTTCTCCAAGCAGCGGGATGAGATCGGCCCTGGATGCCTTCCGAAGAACCTGGATCCAGGCAAGCCGATCCGTGACCTGGTCCGGCCTGGGAAGGCGCGGGGCAAGGAATGCGCCTGGCAGCCCCGCCGGAGTCGTCATCGTTGGAGGTGCATAGAGCAAGCTGCCTGAAACCGCATGCTCAAGCAGGATGTCTCCAAGGCGACGCATGGCCCGGGCTGAGGGTAGAACCAGGAGTACGCTTTCCAGGTTCCACTCACCTGCGGCTGGAGGTTGGCGGAGAAGAAGAAGATCCGCGACTGCATGCAGGCAATGGTGACCTGTTCCAAGAAAGACCCGCTCAAGAGGCATGGACGACGAGTATACCTCCCCCGCCTAATCGCCTTCGGGCTTTGGAGCGTCGCCTTCGTCTTCTTTCTTGCTGCCGCTGCCAATGGAACCCTTGAGTGCATCCTTCACGTTTTCAAAACCTTCCTTCAGTTTCGAAAACGGAACAAGCGGCAAGTCGGTGGTTATCTTTCGGAGGCTGGTCATCGTTACCCCGGATAGACCATCGATGGGGTGCTTGAATGCATGGCTGAGAATTGCGTGGGTCAGGATGTTCACGAACTGACTTGTCATGCGATGCGTGTCGGATTTCGTGCCTATATTCTTGACCGTGAAATCTGGGATCTTCGTTTCCAAGGATCCTCCGGCAATCGTCACGATATCGCCGTTGGCAGTAAGCACGAGGTTCTTGACCTCAAGGGTGTTTATCTCCAGTTCCGTCGGGGTATCGGTCTGGGGTTGATCTGCAACATATGCCTGGATGTTCTTGATCACATCTTCGATGTTGATTTTCTTGTCGACCTCCTCGAGATCGAATGTCAGGCCATCAAGTACAACACGGGAAATATCGATGTCATCAGACATCAATGTGCCAAGGCCGCAGTCAATTTCAGCCCTGTCAATCGTGAGGAGAAACTCCTTCTTGAATCCTGGTGGATTCTTGATCGTGATTCCAGTGAATGTGGAGCTTGATGAAAGTACGCCGAGATCAACCCCGCCGAAGTGCGCCTCGACACCGAGAATCTCCGACACTTCACTGTCGATGACCGAGCGGGCTATTACGTCGACCAGCCGCAACCCGACAAGGCCGAGAATGAGCCCGGAAACAACGACGATCGTGATCACTCTTGTGGCTTTTGATTGCTTCATAGATGGTCATTGTCACCGTGATCCAGCAGATCATCAAGTTCAGGCGGGAGCGTGGCTCGATTCGCCAAGAATTCGTCGAGTCTGGTGGACGTCTATGAAGGGGAGAATGGCCACGATCGCCAGTTGAAAGAGGCCGAACACGATCATGATGTTCACGATCCCGTACTCCTCGACCGGCCCTGAAATCCACTGCCCGGTCGTAGTCGACAGGTTGAGAATGGCCATGTAGGCCGTGAACTGCGTACCTGCGACTATTGGCCACGAAACGGTCATGTACATCGAGAAGAGCCCGACGCTGGCCAGGGAAACGAGGAAGCCCTCGGCAAGGATGAAGGCTGTCATGGCGCCGTCCGATGTCCAGGAGAACCACTCCAAGCCAAGCAGATCCGGATCCATCGCCGCAAAGGCGAGGTAGGTGAGTCCAAGGCAGATCGTTCCGAATGCGATGATCCGCTTTGCACCGAATGCGTCGGCCAGGAATCCGCCTCCCATGGCACCTGCCAGGCCGAGGAAGACGCCATACCCCCCGGATATATCCGTGTAGTCGGTTCGTGACCAACCCAGGTCCTGCTGGTAGAAGACCTGGAGAATCGGGCCAAGTGCACCATTGGCAATGAACATCCCCAAACCGATGAAGCCTGCAAGGATCGATGATCGAAGTGAAAATGCCTTGCCAAGGCGTTTGAAGAGAACCTTGATGGATCTGGAAACCGCGGCTGCAGTTTCTTTCTGCACTTCACCCCGTGTCCAGGGCAGCAGTTTCTCTCCAGAACGTTCACGCAGGAACAATGGTATGCAGAGTATTACGGCGAGTATCAGCGTCTGCCATGCGAATACGCCTCCAAGTCCACTCGACGTCAATACTCTGCTCAGTACAGCTCCCCCGATGAACGTGCCTATGAATTTGGATCCATACATGAGACCGCTGACTCGACCACGCTCCTCTTCCCGAAGCAGATCGACCGCAAGCGCATCAACCGATACATCCTGGAGCGAGTTGAAGATGTTGTGAGTGAATACCATCCAGCCGATCAGTACGAGCGATTCGGTGATCGACGGTACGAACGCCATGATGGCGATCGTCACGATCATTCCAGCCTGCGCAAGAAGAATCCATGGACGACGTCGCCCCATTGCCGGGATGCCGTATCGATCGATCATCGGCCCCCAGACCCATTTGAATGTCCAGGGAAGCGTGCCCATTGCAAGAAGGCCGCCGATCTGAGCCGTAGTGGCATTGGATTCCACGAGGTAGGCAGCGAGGGTGACTGTCACGAATCCATAGGGAATCCCCTGGGCGACATACAGGATGCAAAGCGTCAGAAGCCTCAGCAATGGACGATCCGACAGGTTCAACTGTGCGCGGGGCGATGCTGGAGAGGGTCGATGGCTGGTGGAGGATCTGAGTCGCACCAGGAGGACGATCACACCGCCAACGATCGCCAGGATGAGGATCCAGGAAAGCAGGTTCAGCGTGTCGGTGAAATTAGTCAGCGCTTCCAGGCCGGCGTCTGGAAGCGTCTGTCCTGTCGAAGTGCGAGGCGAAGAAATGCAACTTGCCAGGATACCTGCGACAAAGACCACCACCGTGCCAATCAGAAGCACCCTGGCTATTGGTCGGTCAGGAAGGGGCATCCTGGCTCCTGTCTTCTGGCATGTTCAGGTTGCTGACCATGTGAAAATGGGGCTGAGTCAGGTTGATCCGTATCCTTCTTCCTTCAACTGCTCGATCGCCATGCGCTCGCATTCCTCCAACTTTCCCATGATCATCGCATCATCGAAGTCGACGCCACTGGCTCCAAGGTCGGTTCTGATCTTCGCAAGAACATCCTCTACCCCCGGTTCCTTGATGTCCTCCTTGACGACATCCATGGCGTAGGCATCAACTGCATCACCCTCCAGGCCCATGCAGCCGGCTGCCCATCGTCCAAGCAACTTGTTCCGGCGGGCTTCGATCCGGAACTGCACTTCTGAAGCGTGCTTCAGTTTCGCGTCCTGCCCCTCTTCCATCTTCTCGAATCCACTGGACATGCTCGTAGTCCTCCATGTAATGAACTTGGGGCATCATACATCGGTGGGTGAAGTTGATTCGTTCCCGATAGCCGCGGTAATGGCCTCATTCAACGCCTCCGGTTCGTCGGTCCCGATCCGGAAGTGATGCCCGTCTTCATAGGTCAACTGGACTGCATCCATCCCCGAGACATTCCACATCCAGCCATCGAAGATATATCGGATCCCAAATCCGTACCACAGCCGATTACGAACAGGCCTGCATGAAACGACTCGGGAGAGTGGAATGCGCTTTCGCAGGAGGCCCAGGCCGAATGACATCCGGATGTGCTCCGCATCGATTGTCACCGTAAGTGAATGGAAGAGAAGAAACACAAGAGATACCACGGCGACAACGATGTAGAGCACCCAGGTGGACAGCGCTGCAAACAGGAGAAGCCACACTGCGACAATGAGCCAGATCACGCGAAGAACGGTTCCAGGCTGGGTATGGTGATAGCGATGTGCGCCCAGGTCTCCCTCATCCTGGATCTCATGAAACTCCTGCATCACTCTTCTCCATGGATCAACGTCTCGAACAACCCGGTCGAGTCTGCACGCCCTCGATACATGCCACGCGAGGAGAACAGGGCCACGGGAACTCCTTCGCGGTCAATGGCGATGATGCCCCCGGCTGCATCCGGCATCATGCGAAGTACGCGCTCAACGGCGGCCCTTGCCCCAAGTCCTCCGGATCCAGCAAGCAGGGCGACCTTGTGTGCAGCCACATGTCGAACGAAGTCTTCTCCCCTGCCTGTACACGACACGGCGCACCCTTCGTCGGCATAGGTTCCACACCCGACAAGGGGAGAGTCGCCGATTCGACCCGCCATCTTGCCCGTCATTCCGCCTGTCGAGGTTGCCGAGGCGAGTCGACCTTCGACATCTCGAACAACAGCGCCGACAGTCGAACCCTCCTGCTCCAGTGTCGCTGGTTCCGCCTTGTAGCGCTCCAGCTCGGCAAGACGGCGGTCGGTGTCAAACCAGGAAGGATCGACGCGTTCCATGCCGATTGACTGTGCGTATTCCTCTGCACCGGACCCGGCAAGCATGACATGACCGGTGTGGTCCATGATGCACCGCGCCAACCTGATCGGGTTTCGCACGGTCCGAAGGCCGGCAGCTGCGCCGCAATCGAGCGACGACCCATCCATGATCGCCGCCTCAAGTTCGTGCTCGCCGTCGATGTTGAATACGGATCCCCTGCCTGCATTGAACAGTGGCTCATCCTCGAGCCCCGTCACCAGCTGCTCGGCAACATCGACTGCAGCCGTACCTGCTGAGAGCAGTTGCACACCAAGGTCGAGGATCCCCTTCAAGGCGGCCATGCATTCATCTCGGCGGCCTGGAGGCATCTCGACCGGTATCGACCCGGCTCCGCCGTGAATGGCCACTCCCCAGTCTCTGGTGATTCCTGCAGACATGAGGCGTGACGATACCAGAAGGACCTGCCCCGTTATCCACTGCTGGAGTATGGTGTTCATTCCTGACATGCCTCGAAGGAGCACGCCCATGAAATATCCCTGCATCATCGCCCTCGCCTTCTCTCCACTGCTGCTCTTGGCAGCGGCTGAAGAGCCTGAACAAGCACCCCGCTACTCAGAGCATGTCGTCAAGCTTGGAAACCTCGACGTCGAGTGGGAGGGCGACCTTCGCCTTGAACCCATCAACACCCATTCGATCGACGTCGATACCGATCAATGGAACCAACAGGCAGAAGTGCTGGACGTGGTTGTTCGCGACGGGATTGTTCGTCGAGGCGATGTACTGCTTCGACTTGATACGACGAGGATCGACGAAGCCATTGCCGAAGCGCAGACAGCACTTGACGAACTGAAAACCAGGACGGACATTTCCGAGAAGACTCGTGCAATCGAAGCGGAATCCATGGCAACAACGCTTGAGCAGAATGTCAAGTCGGAAGAACGGGCCAGACGGGATCTCAAGCTGTTTGAACAGTATCGCTCGAAGATCCAGAAGGAACGGCAGGCGATGGGCTACGAGCGAAGCCGGAATTACGTGGATGACCAGACACAGGAACTCGACCAGCTTGAGACGATGTATGGCGACACGACTCTGGATGATCGCACGAAGGACATCGTCCTGGAGCGTGCTCGTCGTGGACTGGACCTGGCTGAAAGAGGATTCGAACACACGAAGGTCGAGAACACCCTCTTCGATGCGTACACGTTTCCGGACCGGGAACGGGATGTGAAGGACAGCGCTCGATGGAAACTCCAGAGCCTCGGCCACCTGAAGATCCGAAATCAACTCACAAGGATGCGGTGGGAACTGGATATCGCGCGGGAATCAAGGGACCTGGAGGACAAGCAGGAACGACTTGATGAGTTGAAGGATGATCGAGAACGATTCACCATCAAGGCTCCGATCGATGGAATCCTGACGCGTATCGGCGCAGAGGCAGGCGATGAGATCGGAATGCATCAGCAACTGGCCCAGATCCACGACCCCTCAACAGCCCAGCTCGAAGGAACCATCGAGGCCTCCGATCTCCTGGTCCTCGACCAGGGCATGCGGGTCTCGATCGAGGCGGGCGCCTTCCCCGGACTGTCATTGCCTGGAACCATCCGCTCAATCGGACTCGTGGGAAGTCCCTCGGGGGCGGGAACATCCTTCCCCATCGAAATCACGCTCTCGAAGCATGACGCCCGACTGCGGCTGGGCCTTGCCTGCACTGCAATCGCGAAGAAGACACTCAAGCGGGTGCTCCGTGTCCCTGTTGCCGCCGTCGGTGTCGAGGATGGAGATCGGCATTTCGTTCGGGTCAAGCGTGGGGAAAATGTCATTGAACAGGATGTTGTCACCGGACAGCGAAATGATGAGTTCATCGAGATCGTCTCGGGGCTGAAGTCCGGCGATCGCATCCAGATTCCCATGGATGAGGACGGCAACTGACCATCATGCATCGGTTCACGTTGATCCTGCAGCAGTCTCTTCTGCTGTACTGCACAGTCTTCATGTCGGCATGTACGACAAGCACGCCAACTCCCGATGAAAGTCGGAGCAGAGCTGTTCAGTGGATGATCGACAACCAGAACCCTGATGGTTCCTGGGGCACGATCGATTCTTCCCGCCCGTACCAGATCTACCTGGACACCCAGGCAAGTCATGATGCCTTTGGTGAGGCCACGTCCGCCCTCGGAGTGATGAGCCTCATTGAACCCAGCCGCACGAATCCTGCAGCGGAAGCAGCACTTCGCCTTGGAGTTGAGCATCTCCTTGAAACACCGGTCGTGGGAAAGGCAACTGGCAACACCTTCTACGACATCTGGACACACACCTACATGCTCTCGGCGATGTGTCGCCTTGTTGATGATGAACGCTTTGCCCAGGATCGAGACAGGATCGCCAGGACCCTTGAACAGGAAATGGCCACCCTCAAGGAGCGACAGGCGATCGACGGAGGATGGGGGTACTACGACTTCTCCTACGTTCTGGAGCACCCCAGTGGAGAGCAGAGCACGAGTTTCAACACCGCCTCGGTCCTCCTTGCTCTGGACGAAGCCCGTGATCACGGTTTCGAGGTGGACATGGACATGGTCAACGACGGCATCCAGTCCGTGGAACGCATGCGCCTGCCCAGCGGCGCCTATGTCTATGGAACCTACGCACAGTTCCGACCACAGGCTCCATACAACATGGTGAAGGGTTCACTGGGTCGCTCGCAACCATGCAATCTCGCTCTCCACGAGTGGGGCAGGGACATCTCCACCGAGCAGATGGCCGTGGGGGTCGAGACCCTCATGCGGGATCATCATTACATCGAGATAGGACGGGGCCGGAAGGTGCCGCACGAAGCCTACTACTCGACCTCGGGCTACTACTACTTCTACGGGCACTACTACGCCGGACGTGTCATCGAACAGCTTCAGGAACCGCAGCGGACGCAACTGGCCACCTGGCTCCGGGGCCTGCTTCTCGAAGTCCAGGACAAGCCGGGCAGCTGGTTCGACTACCCCCTGTACGGATACGGGCATTCCTACGCCACCGCGTATGCACTCCTTGCGATGCAGTCATGTGATCGAGTGCTTGAAGAAGATGCGGAAACGACGAACGTCAGCTACCACCAAGTTCCCGGTGCCGATGGCAACTGACGACGTGGTCATTGACCATGCCGACTGCCTGCATGAATGCATAGCAGATCGTCGGCCCGCAAAACCCGAAACCAAGTGACTTCAGTTCCTTGGACATGGCGGTGCCCTGGTCGGTTTCACATGGAACCTCCCTGTCATGCTTCCATGCATTGACCAGCGGCACGCCATCGACGTGTTTCCAGAGCAGGGTCGAGAAGTCCTCCGGCCCTTCCATGACGTTGATCCACGCCTTGGCGTTCTTGACGGCCGCTTCGACCTTCTGCCTGTTGCGGATGATCCTTGTGTCCTGGAGCAGCTCCTCGATCCGCTTTGGACCATAGTCTGCAATGACCACCGGATCGAGCCCCTCGAACGCCTGTTCGAACCCCTCGCGACGTCGAAGGATCGTGATCCAGGACAAGCCGGCCTGGAAGCCGTCAAGGATCAACTTGGCGTAGAGATCCTTGTCGTCACGGACAGGCACCCCCCACTCCGTATCGTGGTAGTCGACGTAGAGAGGATCGTCGCCGCACCATGTACACCTGCCTTCGCCCACCATCAGGAAGGACTCCTGCGAAGAATGACCGCTGTCATGTCATCCGGTTGGACTGCATTTCCAACGAAGGCCCGCAGATCGGATTCCATCCTCTCGATCATTCCCTGCGCGGGCTCATCGGAAGAAGCGAGAATCGACTGTTCCAGTCGTCCAACACCGAACTGCTCTCCGTCATCACGCGCCCATTCAAAGAAGCCATCGGAGACGAGGATGAGCGAATCCCCTGGAGCCATGTCCAGCTCAAGGGGCTGTTCGAACTCGTAGTCCTCGATCATGCCCAGGGGAATGCCCTGCGCGTCGTGGTGGCGCACGGTCCGTGATGCGGCCTCGTAGTAGAGGATCGGCCCGTGACCAGCTGAAAGCAGGTGAACATGGCTTCGTGCCACATCCAGCCTTCCAAGCACGAACGTGATGAAGCGGTCCACGGGCGTGTCGGCATGGAGCATGGTGTTGATGCGTGTAATGACATCGTGCACTTCCCGTTCGCTGTCAACGGATGCCCTGGTATAGGCGCGGCAGACAGCAGTCACGATGGCGGGGCCGATTCCATGACCCGTCACGTCGGCAAGGGAGAAGATGAAACGCCCGTCGTCCAGGTGCAGCCAGTCGTAGTAATCGCCCCCGGTCTGGTCGGCCGGCCGGCTCCACCCTGCAATCTCGAACGAACCCAGATCCGGTGCCGACCCGGGAAGCAGCCCCTGCTGTATGGACCTTGCTATGTCGAGATCCCGCTCCATGCGATCTCGTGCCTGTTGGGCCTCCAGTTCACGAATCGCCGCCTCAACATGTCGTCTCAACTGTCCGGCGACGAACCCGGCGATGAAGCCGGAAAAGATGATCAGGAATGCAGCAAACCAGTACATCGTGGCCGGGTGGATGAAATCCTCGTGGTCGGACAGCAGGTCATGGCCGTAGAAGACGTGGAGTATCAGCCCGATGTAGGCCGCCCCACCAACAATGCCCGTGAGGCGACACAGCAGCACTTCCAATCGCAGTGTCGAGAGGATGGTGACGAGGAAGAAGAGGAAGGTGATCGGGCTCAGCAGGAGCAGATAGGGAGAAAGCAATGCAAAGTCGATCGCCAGAAAGAGCAGGGCCGCCGGGAAGAGGCTCTCGACGAGGACATTCACCACCCAGACGACTCCCGGCATCGTCTTGCCGTGCCTCAGTCCACAGCGAACCTGCCGAAGCATGCCCAGCTCGTAGACCAGGACGATGCCGATCACGATGATCGCCAGCAACGGCGCCTGCCCCTGCCACGGCCCCGGGATGAACAACCTGAGCAGCGCGATGAGAAACACGATTGACAGCACGAACAGCATGCCTGCGATGCGCAGGGCTTCGCTCCTGAGGCGTGCTTCTTCAATTGAAGAGGATCGAGTTGCCAACTGGTTCATCAACATTGCAGGCAGGAGTGTATGCCAAGGCACAAGCCTTGGTTCAGAGGGTTGAAAGTCGACCCGTACTGTCCCCGAGCGTGTCGACTGGAACATTCATCCGGTCGAGCAGGGATGCATAGAGATTGCACAGCGGGGTGTTCTTCTCATGTGCCAGGTGGCGGCCAGGTGACAGGGTCCCCCCCCCACGACCTGCAAGAAGGATTGGAAGATCATCGTGGTTGTGTCGATTCCCGTCGCCGATTGCACTGCCATAGACCACCATGCAGTTGTCCAGCAGGGTCCCCTCGCCCTCTGGCTCCGATGCAAGCCGCTCGATGAACTTCGCATAGGCATCGACATGAAACCGGTCGATGCGACGGATCTTCTCGATCATCGACTCGTCGCCCTTGTGGTGGGACAGCTGATGATGACCCTCGGGCACATCGAGGAATGGAAACGAACGATTCGATCCTTCATTCGACCACATGAACGTGGATACCCGCGTCAAGTCGAGTTTGAATGCGAGAATCATCAGTTCCGACATCAGGTCAAGGTGTTCCCTGTAATCCCCGGGTATGCCTTCCGGTCGTTCAAAGGTCGTCAGCTGCGAAGGATCCTGTTCCATCGTTTCAACGACCTCGATCCGCTGCTCAAGCTGACGAACTGATTCAAAGTATTCGTCCACACGAAGGCGATCAGCCTTTCCAAGGCCCGCAGCCAGTCGACGAGCATCGACCCGGACATAATCGAGAATGCTGCGGCGGGTACGCAATCTCTCTGCACGAGCTGCGGTTGTTTCTCGACCGGGCCCCACTTCGAACAGGCGTTCGAAGAGTCGCCTCGGATTGGTTTCCTTCGCGTTGGGAGTCCTCGCTGACCGCCATGAAATGTTCGTCGAATAGACGCAGGCATACCCGGAATCACAATCACCCGATTGGCGGCCCCCTTCACATCCAAGTTCCAGGGAGGAGAATCGTGTCTGGCCTTCAAGAGCCCTTGCAGCCACCTGGTCGGCGGATATTCCCACTGCAATATCCGACCCGGCCGTCTTGTGAGGATGTGCCCCGGTCAGGAAACACGCTGAAGATCGGGCATGATCACCTGGACCATCGCCAAGTGCCTTCGCGTTGTGATGCGCAAGACCGCTCAGGATGCTTACGTGCTCCCGGACACGCTCAAGAGGCTCAAGCAGTGTCGAAGGAGACCAGGCTGTGCCCGTGCCAGTCGGTGCCCACTGCGGAGCGTTGACACCATTTGGAACGAAGAGAAAGGCAAGCCGAGTGGGCGGAGTTGCCGCAGTTGCACCCATCACGGACGACAGCCTGGAGAGTGGCGGCATGGCTTCAAGCCACGGCAGCGCCATTGCTGCTCCCATGCCTCGAAGCATGGTTCTTCGTGAGATTGGGCATGAACTCAACGCTCTGCTCCTTCCATGCCTGCCCGGAACCTGAACGCGTCGGATTCGACGATCTCGTGAATCAAGCGTCGCAAACGAGGGTCCTCCTGGAGATTTGCAGCAAGTCGAAGTATGAGTGCTTCATCGGCAAACGTCGTGCCACGACCCAGTGCGTATACCAGCATATTCCGAGCAAGGGCTCGAAGGAAGGCTTGATCCCCCTGAAGGAGTTCCTGGAGACCTTCGACTCCGGTAAATGACCGTCCATCGGGAAGATTCGCCTGCAGATCCATGGCGGCAACTTCCTCGACTGGACGAACCCGTCCGACGGCATCGAGGGATTCCAACGCCAGGCCGAGTGGATCCATGCGTGCATGGCAGGAAAGACATTCTGGATCCGTCGTGTGCAGTGCCAGCAGATCACGTACCCCGACATGCGCCGGATCACCCTCTGCTTCAGGCAATGCGTCGATGCCGGGAAGGGGTGGAGGAGGTGGATCATCAAGCAGGGACTCGAGAATCCACTTGCCTCGCTTCACCGGCGAAGTGCGCGTTGGATTCGAGGTCGCCGTGAGAATGCTGCCATGTCCCAGAAGACCTCGAGGCCTTTGGCCCTCGATCGCAATGCGATGGATGCCCTCGGCTCCCTCGGGCCATTCGAGGCCGTAATGCAATGCCAGGGATTCATCGGCATGCGTGTACTCGGCATTGAGCAATGACCATATCGACTTGTCCTCCCTGCACACGGCGTCGAACAGTTCAATGGTCTCCTGCTGCATCGAACGCAGCAGCGTTTCATCCACGCCGGGATATCGGCGGGGGTCTGGAGTCCGCTCGTCAAGTGACCTGATCTGCAGCCACTGGGTTGCAAAGTGTTCAGCAAGCGACTTGGAACGAGTCGACTCGATCATCCGATCTACCTGTACTCGGCGTCCGCCGGGTGTTGCAAGTTCACCACGCTCCGCAGCCGAGAGCAGCGTGGAATCGGGTGTCGTACTCCAGAGGAAGTACGAAAGCCTGGTCGCCAGTTCATGTCCAGACAGCGGTTCTGCAACAGTGCCGCGTGGATCTTCCTCTACGCGAAGCAGGAAGTTTGGACTTACAAGCATCGCGATGATGCATGTACGAAGTCGGACTTCCAATGTCAGCTCTCCACTGGACTCCTGGAGAGAGAGTGCAAGGAGACGATCAATCTCCTCGCTTGCGACAGGTCGCCGCCAGGCACGCGGCAGGAGATCTTCAAGGACCAGGCGAAGATGATCCTCGGTCCCGCCACCTTCGAGCGGCCGAGGAAGGGATTCCTGGAATGGGGTTGGTTCGACGGAATCGATGGGACCGGTGATGGACAACCACTGGAGTCCCGCGTTTCGATCCCGCTGCGAGGGATCGGGATCATCGGGACGGTAGTAGTCGTTGATGAAGGCAAGTTCAACGGAGCATCTGCCGCCAGGCAGATTCAAAGTGCTCTCGTAGGTGCCCGGGTTCGAGCGGGTCGCTGGAATCTCGATGACCTCCCCGGGCTTCCCCTCGATGACAACCTGCAGTTTCACGGATTCCGATCCTGCCTGCTGGCCAAATGCTCCGAAGCGAAGCATGTAGTCACCTTGACGTGGCAACTGGAAGTCGGATCCTGCCGCTGCTCGCGAAGGCATCCATTGAACACCCTTTCGATGCGTAACCCGACCGCGTGTCTTCATTTCACCGGCATCGACCAGTCGCTCCGTCCAGCCCGGGTTCCCCTCGTCATGAACCGCATGAAGAGCGGTGTATTCCGCAGCATCGAAATACTTCTCAAGAAGCAGTGGAGGCAGCGAGAGCACATCGGCAACATTGTCGAAACCTTCCCCGACTCCATCGGAAGGAAATCTGTGGACTGCATCGATGTCGACTCCGAACAGATCCCGGATCGTGTTCTCGTATTCAACGTTGTTCAGTCGCCTGGGACCGACGCGGCCTGGAGAAGCCGTTGCTTCAGCCATCTCGCCGATGCGAGCTTCTGCCCAGACCCGCATGGCAAGGTACTCCTCTTCCGAGGGACGACGCTTGCCTGCTGGTGGCATGTCGTGATGACGCAGGCGTGATCGCAAGGCCAGCCACTGGTCCGATCTGGCCGGATCAACTCCATCAAAGAGAACATCCAGAGCAAGATCGCCCTTGGATGCACCATCGCCATGACAATCCAGGCAATATGCCTTGAATGCCTGCGGCGGAAGGGTCATCAACAGGCCAATGACGAGGTACAGCATTCCCTGAGCCTACCATCGACGTTGACTTGGTACGCTGAAGATTCAATTCAAGGAGCTGAACATGCGTGTGCTGCTGGGCAGCGGGGGTTTCAGAACAGAAGATCGCAAGGCGGCCTATTCCCAGGCCATGCGTGATCATTTCGGTGACATCGACCGGATCCTGTTCATTCCGTGGGCACTCCACGATCATGACGGGTACATCGACCTCATGAATGAGAAGGGACTCAACGGAGGCTATGCACTCGAGGGTATCCACGCGGCAGGAGATCCAGTCGCAGCCATAGAGAACTGCCGGGGCATCTACATCGGGGGAGGCAACACGTTCAGGCTGACAGCCGATCTTCATCGACATGGGGTCCTTGAAATGATTCGTTCACGGGTTGCCGACGGGCTGCCCTACATGGGAGTCAGCGCGGGAACGAATGTCGCCTGCCCGACAATGCAGACGACGAATGACATGCCCATCACGATGCCACCATCATTCGAGACGCTCGGCCTCGTTCCTTTCCAGGTCAATGCCCATTACTTTCACGGGCAGGTCCACATCGAGTCGGACGAAGGGTTCATCGAGCACTTCGGTGAAACACGGGACGACCGGATCCGCGAGTTCCATGAAATGAATGACACCCCCGTAGCCGGACTTCAGGAAGGTGGCTTTCTGAAGATCGACAGCGGGGAGATCGAATTGCTCGCCGCGCAGGTTCGTATCTTCCGAAAGGGCGAGGGCCCGCTGGATGTTGATCCAGGTGGGGACTGTTCCATGCTCATGGAACTCTGAGCCTGCTCAATCAAGTGGTTGAACCGGACAATTGAGGTGGTCAAGCAGGAACGCATACTCGAATGCCGTTTCCTTGAGGCCGCCATATCGACCACTGTCGCCACCATGACCCGCCCCCATGTTCGTCTTCAGCAGGATGATGCCCTCGCCGGTTGCCTGATCTCGAAGCCGGGCAGTCCACTTGGCCGGCTCCCAGTAATGCACGCGGGGGTCATTGAGTCCCGCCGTGATGAGTAGATCCGGGTAATCCTGGGCCATGACGTTGTCATAGGGGGAATACGACTTCATGTATTCGTAGTACACCGGGTCGTTCGGGTTGCCCCACTCCTCGTACTCGATGACGGTCAGGGGAATCGTCGGATCCAGCATGGTGTTCATGACATCGACGAACGGAACCGATGCATGAGCAACACGGAAGAGATCCGGACGCATGTTGATCGTGGCCCCGATCAGAAGGCCGCCTGCAGATCCACCCTGGATCGCAATACGGTCCGGATGAGCCCATCCGCTGTCTCGAAGCGCCTCGGCACATGCAATGAAATCCTCGAACGTGTGACGCTTGTTCAGGAACTTGCCCTCCTCGTACCAGTGACGGCCCATCTCGCTGCCTCCACGGATATGACCGATTGCATAGACGACCCCACGATCGAGCAGTGAAACACGGCTGTACGAGAAATAGGGATCCATCGAAGAACCGTAGGAACCATATCCATAGAGCAACACCGGGTTGGTTCCATCCGGCTCGATGTCCTTTCGATGAACAATGGAGATGGGAACCTGGGTTCCATCCTCGGATTGAGCCATCATTCGCCGGGTCACGTAGTCACCGGGGTCATACTCACCCAGCACCTCGGTCTGCTTCAACAGTGTCCGCTCACCTGTGTCCAGGTGTTCCTCGAAGATTGAACCGGGAGTCACCAACGATGTGTAGCCGAAACGATAGACATCGGTATCGAACTCTTCGTTCGTGTCCGGTCTGACTGTCGACACTGTCTCTGGAAGATCAATGGTCCGTTCCTTCCGTGTCTTCAGGTTGACCACTCGAAGTTGCCGGTAGCCGCCCTTCCGCTGGGAGACAACCATGTGATCACTGAAAACATCAAGGCCCAGGATGTACGTTTCTGGATCATGTGGAACGACATTCCGCCAGTTTCGATCACCCGGGGAACGAGTAGCTGCCCTGACGATCCGGAAGTTCTCGGCCTTGTCGTTGGTCCGGATGTAGAAGTCCTTCCCACGATGGTCAACGGAATACTCGATCCCCTGCCTTCGAGGAGCAATGACCTTGAACTCCCCCCAGGGATCATCCGCTGGAAGCGCGTGGTATTCGGATGTCACCTGTGATTCAAGACCGATGAGCATCCACTCTCCACTCCGTGTTCGTTCGACCCCGGCGAAGAAACGGCCATCAGGTTCGTGGAAGACCAGTTCATCACCAGCTGGATCAGAACCCACGCGATGGCGATAGACCCGGTCGGGGCGATTGGTCTCGTCCTGCCGGGTATAGAACAGGGTTTCATTGTCATTTCCCCAGGCCAGTGACCATGGGGCAAGATCCTCCAGCGAGGACTCGATGATCTCCCCGGAATCGAGATCCTTGATGTAGAGATCGCAATGCTCGTACCCCGATGTGTCTTCAAGCCAGGCGAACAGTCGCCCATTCGGGCTCACGGTCGTCCCAGAAACCGAGCAGTAGCCGTCTTCCGGGGCCCGCTCATTGATATCAAGCATGATCTCCTCTGGAGCGTCCATGGATCCTCGCCGCCGACACAGGAGCGGGTACGCCTTTCCTTCCACGGTCCGCTCGTAGTAGAAGAAACCGTCCTTTGACCATGGAACCTCTGCGTCGTCTTCCTTGATCCGCCCGAGGATCTCCTCATACAACTTGTTCTCAAGCTGCCGGTTGCCGGAAGTCATCTTCACGGCGTAGGCATTCTCCGCCTTGAGGTAGTCGATGACCTCCGGATTCTCCTTCTCCCGAAGCCATCCGTACTCATCCATGCGTACATCTCCATGCAACGTCGACTCAACAGGTCGAGCCGGGATGTCAGGAGGCGTCGACTGGCAGCCGATCAGGGTGAAGATTGATGTAAGCAGGGCTGGCGTGATGCGCATGGATCTGTTCCGGTTGGAGGTACTGCTGGTCTTCGGGCTTCGCATTGTCATCATGAACGTCCCGATTGGCAACCAATGTCCACATCTCCCCCTGCTACAGTGGTAATCCATGCGAATCCTCACCTGGAATGTCAATGGTCTTCGTGCAGCGATTCGCAAGGGATTTGAACGACATGTCGATCGCATGCAACCTGATGTCATGATGCTCCAGGAGGTCCGCGCCCTCCCAGAGCAACTCCCGGATGACTGGGCGGCCCCTCCGGACTGGCACGTCGAATGGCACCCTGCTCAGCAAAAGGGATATTCAGGAGTCGCCACCTTCAGCCGCCTGCCCCAGAAACGGCTGGTGACCGGTATCAACGGAGCTCCTGACCCGGAAGGTCGCGTTCTTGCAACCCGGGTGAATGGATTGGACCTGGTGAATGTCTATCTTCCATCCGGGTCCTCAAGTGAAGCTGCACAGGAGAAGAAGAATCACTGGCTGGAGGAGTTTGCTCCATGGTGCTCGGTGCTTCGCCGCCGCAGGCGACCCGTGATCCTCGTGGGAGATCTGAATATCGCTCGTTGCGAACAGGACATCTTCCACTGGCGATCAAATCGAAACTCCTCGGGCTTTCTCCCCCATGAACGGGACTGGATGAACGCTCTCATCGATTCAGGCTGGGCGGATCTCGTACGAGAGCAGTTTGGAGAGGTGGACGGCCCCTATACGTGGTGGTCAAACAGGGGCCAGGCCCGGGCGCTCGATCGTGGGTGGAGAATTGATTACATCCTTGCCAACAACGGCGCCCAGAGGCATGTCCGACAGGTTCATGTTGACCGCAAAGCTGCTCTGGAGGTCTCCGATCACGCCCCCGTTCTCGTCGATCTTGACGGGGTAGAATGAGAGCATGAATGAACTTGTTCTCATACGACATGGCCAGAGCACCTGGAACAAGGACAACCGGTTTACTGGTTGGGTCGATGTCGGCTTGAGTGAGCAGGGATTGGCAGAGGCAGAAGCTGCCGGAAAACTCCTCAGGGAGGACAACTTCGACTTTGATGTTGTCTACACCTCATTTCTCCAGCGTGCCATCAGGACCATGTGGTGCATCCTCGAGGAAATGAACTGCATGTGGCTTCCTGTTCATCGAACCTGGAGACTCAATGAGCGACACTATGGTGCTCTCCAGGGATTGAACAAGGCTGAAACCGTGGCAGAGCACGGCGAGGAACAGGTGCAGATCTGGCGTCGAAGCTTTGATACCCCTCCGCCGCAGATGACACCCGATGATCCCGGCTGGGCTGGACACGATCGGCGGTATGACCTGATCCCACGCGATGAGATTCCATGCGGAGAAGCCCTCAAGCAGACTGTCGAAAGAGCCCTCCCCTGCTGGCATGAGCAGATTCAGCCCGAACTGGCTGAGGGCAGGCGCGTCCTCGTCGTTGCCCACGGCAACTCGATGCGAGCACTCATCAAGCATCTTGATGGCATCTCGGATGAGGATATCGTCGGGCTCAATCTTCCAACGGGCGTTCCCATCGTCTACGACCTCGATGGTGGCCGCCCGGTGAACAGGCGACTCCTCGGGGATCCTGATGCAATCGCTGACGCCATGGAAGCTGTAAAGAACCAGGGCTCCGAAGAGAACACGTAGTCGCAACGGAGCCCGGGGGTTTCAGTCGTTCATGCGTCAGACAAGACTGCTGAACATCAGGTCCGTGTAACTGGGAAGTGGCCAGAGATCGTTCGAGACGATCGCCTCGATGGAATCGCAGGCGGACCTTGTGGTTTCCATGGCGGGGAGAAGCTTGGTACGGACCGCCTTGGTCCTCTTCTCATCACCCTTGATTGTTTGACACTTGTCCAGAGCTTCCCCGATGGCGGTGCAGCCCGCGTACAGTTCATTCGTCCGCTCAACGAGTTCCGAGAGCCGTGCCTGGAGGGCCTCTGGCTCAACCCCCGCCTTCATCGCACTTCCGACTGCCTCTGCCAGTTCGGACTGGTACCTGGCCGCGGCAGGAATGATCAGGGTGTTGACCATGTTGACCATCGTTCGAGCCTCGATTGCCAGAACTGACGCATAGTTCTCATGAAGCACATCGACTCGAGCCTGGAGTTCGCCGGCTGACATGACGCCATACGCCTCGAAGAGCACCTGGGCCTTGTTGGTCGAGAAGGCCGGAAGCGCATCCGCGGTACTGACGAGATTCGGCATCCCACGACGCTTGGCTTCCTTCTTCCATTCCGCCGAGTAGTTGTCTCCATTGAAGACGACGCGGTCATGCGCCTCCATCAACTCGGCGAGAATCCTGCAGAACTCCTCATCGCGAGCCGACCTGTCCATGTCACTGTCGATGGCCTCTTCGAATCTGGTTGCGATGTGGTCGAGGGATTCGGCGATGATGGTGTTCAGGACCGTATTGGGCCAGGCAACGGAAGCCTGGGATCCAACAGCGCGGAACTCGAACTTGTTGCCTGTGAATGCAAAGGGACTCGTGCGATTTCGATCGCCGGAATGTCGCTCAATCGGCGGCACGCTGTCCGGGCCCAGGTGAAGGGTCGAGCCCTCCGCCCGGTCTATCGCGCTCCCGGATTTCAACTCGTCGATCATCGTCTGCAGCATGTGCCCAGCGAAGATGGAAATGATCGCCGGCGGAGCCTCGTTGGCTCCAAGTCGAAGATCGTTCGCGGCATTTGCAATCGATGCCCGCAGCATGTCGGCATGCAGGTCGATCGCCCTGACAACCGCAGCGACGATCGTGAGGAACTCCAGGTTCTCATGCATGGTCTTCTTCGGGGACAGGAGGTTTCGCCCCTTGTCTGTCGAGAGTGACCAGTTGTTGTGCTTGCCTGAACCATTGACACCGGCAAAGGGTTTCTCATGCAGGAGGCAGACCAGGCCATGCTCTCTGGCAACCTTCTTCAGGACGCTCATTGTGAGCATCTGGTGATCGCAGGCGACATTCGTGGATTCAAAGAGCGGAGCAAGCTCGAATTGAGCCGGGGCGACCTCGTTGTGCCTCGTCTTGGCGGGAATCCCGAGCAAGTAGAGACGTTCCTCCACGTCGCCCATGAACGCCTGGACACGGCTGGGAATCGACCCGAAGTAATGATCGTCCAGTTGGTGACCCTTGGGAGAATCAGCCCCGATGATCGTCCGGCCGCAAAGCATCAGGTCCGGCCGCATTGACCAGAGTTCCTCGTCGACGAGAAAGTACTCCTGTTCACAACCGAGAGTGGATGCCACTCGGTGCACTCCTTCATCCGAACCGTACATTCTCACGATTCGCATGGCGTGCGTGTTCAACGCTTCGATGGATCTGAGCAGCGGCGTTTTCTGATCAAGAGACTCGCCCGTCCAGGACACGAAACATGTTGGAATGCAGAGCGTTGCCTCGCCACCATTGAACGAGATGAAGGCCGGGCTGGTCGGATCCCACGCGGTGTATCCGCGAGCTTCGAACGTGTCACGGATTCCACCCGAGGGGAATGAACTTGCATCAGGCTCGCCCCTGATCAGGCTTTCGCCGGAGAACTCCGCCAAGACTCCCCCGCCACTGCCGAAGTTCAGGAATGAATCATGTTTCTCCGCGGTTGCTCCTGTCAGCGGCTGGAACCAGTGGCAATAGTGCGTGCAGCCATTTTCTATGGCCCACTCCTTCATTGCCTCGGCGATCTCATCGGCAATCTCGTCGTCAAGCTTCGTGCCATACCTGATGGTCTGTTCCAACTTGTCGAACGACTGGCCCGAAATACGCCGTTCCATGTTGCTGCCGGAGAAGACACGGGAACCGTAATCTTCACCGAACTCTCGCAATACATCGCGTACGGGAACCTGATGTGCCATCAAGCGATTCCTTCCGGCTGGGTTGTAATTGTCGAAAATAACCTGCGATCTGGTGGTGGTGGTCATGCGATGCATCCTACACGAAGAGATGGCTGGTTTGAACTCATTTCTCTTGCTGAAAGGGCTTCCAGCCGTTGTCCTGCGACTCGCTCGACGGCCCAGGGGATGTGTGGGACACTACCCGGTCGTACCCGGGAACCCAGCATAAGGAAGGCCTGTGAATGACTCGACTTCACCAGTACATCCTCTCCATCATCGCGTGTGCCTTGCTTGCTCTCTCCCCGGCAAGGGCGTTGGGGCAGGGCACCGAAGGCGTCTTCCCAGAACCGCTTGACTGGAGGTCCTTCCAGGAGTTGATGGAGCCGCTCAACCTGTCTCCGGAACAGGCAGCCGCACTGGAAGCCCCCCACGAAGAGTATCTCGTGTCCATGATGGCGATCCGGGATGGAGCCATTGCGGAGTTCATGGAGAACGTCTCCGTCAAGTTTGCACGCTCAAACAACAGCAGCGAGGAAATCTCGGAACGGGTCAGCGAATATCGAAGAATCGCAAAGCGGATGGCTGCCGTTGAAGGTAGCTTCCTCGATGGCCTTGGCCCCATCCTCAGCCAGGACCAGGTGCAGCGGATATCGATCGCAAAGGATTGGAGAGAGCGACAGCGGATACTGGAGTCTCCCTGGCCATGGCCCCAATGGGCTCCCTCGACGAAGCAACTGGCGGTTGAACTCAGGCCTCTTGTTCAATGGGACATCCTTGATGAGACAAGCCGTGCGGCAGTCGAAGTCGCCCTGGCCTCCAATGAAGAACGTCGTACCAGGCTGGCTCGACAACTCTTCGACCAACGCCTGAAGGGCTATGTCAAGGAGGTGGAGATCGAAGCAGAACTGGGGCCGATTCACTTTCCATTTAATGAAGAGGGAAAGAAGGAGATCAGTCCGGAAGCTGTCCAGGCCTGGGAGGACGAGAATCTCCGACGGCACCACGAGGCCTACGACACGGCGCTGAAGTCAGCTTCCCGAATCCGGACCGCCTACCACGATGGCGTTGCATCCATTGTCTCCTTGCTCCCTGATCGAGCAGGTCGCGATTTTCAATGGATCGCCTGGCGACGGGGGTATGGAATCAAGGACACCTTCCAGGTCCGCAGGATGGTTGCGAGGTGGATCGAGAGGATGAATCGGAAGGACGGAGACACCGCTCCCTTTGAAGAACTGCTCTCTGGACACGACTCGAGAACTGCACCTCATGCCCGGAAGTTGATGGAACTTGCTGATGGTGAAGCCGGAAACCAGGGGGGATCCTTCTTCTTCTTCAAGGAAGAAACAAAGGACAGCCCCCGCAGCCAGGTCGAATCGAAACTGCAGGATGAGCAGGTTCGAACCGCAAGGGAGTTTCATTCGCTGCTCGGGGATGACGCCCCGGAGGATCTTCGTCGAGTCATCGCGCACTACGACGGCGAGGACCTCGACGGGAATACAGGTGGCGACCGCTTTGGAGAAGCCGGCAAGCAGACCAGTGTCAGTATCGTCATCACTGGGGATGCGTCCGACATGGAGGAACTCGAGGAGGACGGCGCTTCTGTCATGTTCTTCGGGTCAACCGATGTGGGTGGTTCCACTGGAGCAGGTGGACCCGGAGCCGGACTCGATTTCCTGGCATCCGCACCGGACGCCATGGAAAGGGGAGACATTGAACTGCTCGCAGCGGATCTCCAGATGGGCGAAGAGGGGCTCGACATCGTCGACGTCCTCTTTGAAACCTACCAGAAGGAAACGGCGGCACTTCTTCGCCAGTTCGAACAGAAGCGGATGGATCATGCAATGTCGATGGCTCCCAGCAAGGAAGGCGATCCGAGAAAGGACATGGACCGCTTTGTCTCCATGAACCGGGACATGCAAGCCCTCCAGCAGGATGCCGTCGAGAAGATGAGGACACTCGATGAGCAGTTCTTCGATGATCTGGTTCTTGCTGTTGAGAACTCGGACGACCAGGTCGTCCTGCGGTGGCACCGGCTTGCTCGTCAACGAACCTATGCGGCGGCTCCAACAGATCCCATGTCCACGGCCATGGCCATGATGGGCGGGGTTGGAAACAATGGATGGAAGATCGACTTGATGCATGAAATCGGGAAGATCAACCTTCCACATGAACATCGCAGGGCAGCGTTGATTGCCATGGGTGATTGGCATGAGAGGGCCACAGACGTGGCAGCAGCCCTTGCTGATCTTCAGCGGGAAGAAAGCGAAAGCATGACGACGATGATCTCCTCGAGCAAGGATCCCCAGGACATCGACATGGAGGTCGCAATGGAATCCATGAAGAAGATGCAGGACATATCAACGAGGCGTAATGCCCTGCGGGATGAACAACTGCAACGAAACGAAGTCTCTCTCCGGGCCATCTGTGATGTTCTTCCGCCCGAGATGGAGGCACAGATGAACCTGGCATGGGACGAAGCTTCGTATCCAGCGGTCTACATCGACCCTCGGGGCGTCGGAGACAAGCTCCTCGCCGCGATGGAACTCGATGGGTTGGATGAAACCGTCCGGGCTGATCTGCTCCTCCTGCAGCAGGGCTACAGCGAGCAGTACAAGGAACAGTGCCTTGGACTTGTAGACATATTTGAAAGCATGCCTCCTCCCCCGGGGATGGGCAGTTTCAACCTGACGAAGATGGAGGATCGGGACAAGGCCATGAACCAGGCGGAACGTATCCGGTTCGAGCGTGACGATCTCTCCGACAAGACCCGTGATCGACTGCGTGCCATGCTGTCCGAAGAACAGATCGAGATGATCGGTGGGCTGGATGTTTCGAAGAACACGACAATGCACTGGCCTAAATTCTGACGGGACCCACTGCCATGAACATGAACCCGACTGATACAACACCAGCACCGTCGAATCCGGGCGTCACCCTGCAGACACTCCGGAAAGCTGCCGGGAATGGGGAACCTTTCGCCTGCCTGACCTGCTATGACGCCACCACGGCGCGTTGGCTTGAACGAGCAGGGATTCCCGTGCTGCTCGTTGGAGATACGGCAGCCGAGATGATTCTCGGGGAGCCGGGAACGATCCACGCTCCGCTTGATTTCATGCTCATGATTACCGCCGCGGTCAAGCGAGGAGCTCCCCACACGTTCGTAATGGGAGACATGCCCTTTGGTTCCTACCAGTGCGATGATGCCGAAGCGGTGCGGAATGCAATGCGATTCCTGACCGAGGGCCGAGCCGATGCCGTGAAGCTCGAGGTCGATATCGAGTGGGTCGGACTCGTTGCAAAACTCACCAAGGCCGGCGTGCCGGTCGTAGCCCACCTCGGATCTCGCCCACAATGTGCCAAGCAGGAAGGTGGTTATCGATCTGCTGGTCGCACGCCAGCTGCCCTTGAGGTCATTGTCGACACCGCGATTGAAATGGAAGCAGCCGGTGCACGGATGATCCTGCTCGAGGCAGTACCCAACGAAGTCTCCCAGGCAGTCGTCAAGGCGACTTCGATTCCCGTCATCGGGTGCGGCGCAGGAACCGCCTGCCACGGCCAGATTGTGGTGACTCAGGACCTCTTGGGGCTCACGGACTGGCAGCCGGCGTTCGCCCGCCCCATAGCCCGGCTCGGCGAGTCGCTCATGGAGGCCGCTGGAACCTGGCAGGCAAAGGTCGCCGCAGGCGACCTCGGTGAGCATCCCTACAGGATGAAGGGTGAACAAAGCCCTCAACCCGGAAAAACGACGGCACGAGACTGATCCTCCACATCCACGGATGTGAAACATGCATTGAAATAGATGCCCAGGGACTGCAACCGGCGTATGCTGAACCGGAGGCTCTTCCCGTGAAATCATCGGCACGCACATATCTTCCGGGCGTCTTGGCAATCCTGTTCTCCCTTGCGGTGATCTGCGCCCTTCTTGTTGCAGGCACAGCCTTCCTGAAGGAACAACGCCAGCGGGAAACCCGCTTGGCTGTTGAGCAAGCTGGACTTCGCCTGGCCGCGGCAAGACCTCTTCAAATCGATGGAGAAGGGGCAGGAAGCGTGCTCGAGGAATGGTCGAGGGCCACCAGAGACCTGGCTGACTTCGTTCGACCCTCGGTCGTACATGTGAATGGAATACAGACTGTCAGGACCAGGGTAGGCGCACGCCCATTCAGCATGACAACCGGCAGCGGATGGATCTGGGATTCAGCTGGGCACATCATCACCAATCATCATGTCGTTGATGGAACGGAGCGGGTTGAAGTACAGCTCTACGATGGACAGATCAGGAAAGCCCTCGTCGTAGGAAGCGATCCCTCCACAGACGTTGCAGTCCTTCGGATCGAGTCAGGCGGGTTGATTCCCGCGACCCGGCGGTCCCCGGGAGAGCCTGTTGAACAGGGGGAACTCTGCTTTGCATTCGGCTCCCCCTTCGACCTTCGTTTCTCCATGTCCACGGGAATAGTCTCTGGACTGGGCCGTGCAGTCTCGCTGCAGCCTGGTGGATACGAGAACTTCATCCAGGTCGACGCATCGATCAACCCGGGAAACTCCGGAGGACCGTTGACTGACCATCTCGGACGCGTCATCGGAATGAATACGGCCATTGCCACCAGCGAACCTGTCAGCCCCGACCAGCACGTAAACAGCATCGGCCTTGCCATCCCGTTGGACATGATCGAATCGGTTGCGGAGCAGGTCATTCAGCATGGGGAGGTTCGAAAGGGTTTCCTCGGAGTCGAGGTCATGAATCAGGAGGAGTACATCGGCACCTGGTTCCTTCGCAAGGGGTTCTCGGGGCGGGGTGTCGTCGTGGGTTTGATTCGACCCGACCATCCGACACGTGCCTCGGGACTTCGCACCGGGGACATCATCACCAGGTGCGATGGAAATCCCGTTTCCGGACCGGATGTGCTGGACAGCCTCATTCTGGATGACGAGGACTCCACATCAATGCTTCGAATCTGGCGGAATGACCTGGACCTGTCCGCTCCTGCATGGCTGGATATTGAGTGGGAACGTGAAGGCAACGCCCCAAGGGACGGGTTGGCCATCCATTCACTGAATGACAAGCTGGCCGAGTTTCACCGGGCACTGGGCTGCAGACAACGTGGAGTCATCGTCTCGTTCACCCAGCCGGACATGCCAGCCGACCTGGCAGGTCTCCAGCCCGGCGACCTTGTAACCAGGGTCAACACGGACCCCGTTGCAAGCGTTCGACAACTTCAATCACGCATCTCGTCCATTGAGCCGGGTGAATCCGTCCTGCTTGAACTTTGGCGATTTGATCCCTCGGTCGGCGCCGGTGCCCTGGTACGGATCGAAGTGCCGCTGGGTCAGATTGACTTGGAGTACTGAGTTCGGGCCTCTTCAAGTACCTGTTCTACAGGACCATGTGACTTGATCCGACCGGATTCCATCAGGGCAACCTCATCGCAGAGATGCCTTGCTACGGCCAGGTCATGCGTGATGAACAGGTAGGAAACCCCCGTTCTCTCCTGCAAACTGGCCAGCAGGTTGATGATTGATGCCTGCACCGATACATCGAGCGCCGATGTGGGCTCGTCACAAACCACCAGGCTGGGCTCGGTTGATATGGCGCGGGCAATTGCAATCCGCTGCTTCTGCCCGCCAGAGAAGGCATGTGGATACCGGGATGCTGCGTCGGGCTCAAGACCACAGAGCTCCAGCAACTGCTCCACCCTTCGCCGAAGGGTCTCCCCCTTGGCCATGCCATGTACCAGGAGTGGCTCTCCCACGATCGTGCCTACGCGCATCCGGCTGTTCAGTGAACCCCCGGGATCCTGGAAGATGATCTGCATCCGCCGCCTCAACTGGCGAAGACGTCGCCTTGGGAGATCAAGAACGGCCTGCCCCTCGAAGAAAACCCGCCCGGCATGAGATGGAACCAGCCTGAGGATGGCACGGGCAAGCGTGGTTTTTCCACATCCACTTTCTCCGACGAGCCCCAGGGTGCGTCCCTGCTCCAGAGAGAGGTTCACTCCCTTGACCGGCTCAATCCAGTCGCCGCTTGACCGGTCCTTGAACCGGACGTGGAGGTTTTCAACTTGAAGAAGGGGATCCACCCGGACAAGAGTACCGGCTACCATGGAACCATGGAGCCCTACCTGGATCTGCTTCGTGATGTTCGGGACAACGGCACCCGAAAGGCCGACCGAACCGGCACTGGCACGCTCAGTGTCTTTGGTCGCCAGGTGCGATTCGACCTGGCTGCAGGGTTTCCGCTCGTCACGACGAAGAAGGTCCACCTGAAATCGATCATCCACGAACTCCTGTGGTTTCTTCGTGGTGAAACGAACGTCGGCCCGCTCCAGGAAGTAGGCGTGAGGATCTGGGACGAGTGGGCTGATGAGAACGGCGAACTTGGCCCCGTCTATGGCCACCAGTGGAGGTCATGGCCCAAGCCTGATGGGGATTCAGTCGACCAGGTTGCGGCCGTACTTGATGGCATTCGATCGAATCCCGACTCGAGGCGACTGATCATCAGCGCCTGGAACGTCGCCGACATCGAGCACATGGCACTGCCCCCCTGCCACTCGCTCTTCCAGTTCTATGTTTCCGAGGGACGGCTTTCATGCCAGCTCTATCAGCGAAGTGCCGACCTGTTCCTGGGTGTCCCCTTCAACATCGCCTCGTATTCACTGCTCACGATGATGATTGCACAGGTCACCGGGCTGGAACCGGGAGAGTTCGTTCACACCTTCGGTGACGTCCACCTCTACGTGAACCATCTCGAACAGGTGGAGGAGCAGTTGTCACGTTCACCGAGGGCACTTCCAACCATGCAGATGACGAAGGATGTCTCCTCGCTCTGGGACTTCCGATTTGAGGACTTTGAACTCCTTGAATACGACCCCCATCCTCGAATTGCCGCACCCGTGGCCGTCTGACTCCATGTCGATCACCCTCATCGTCGCTGCTGCGGAAAATCATGTCATCGGACGTGAGGGAGGGCTTCCGTGGCACCTGCCGGTCGACCTGCGCTACTTCAAGGAGACGACCATGGGGCATACCCTCATCATGGGTCGGCGGACCTGGGAGTCGTTCAGTGGCAGTTTGCCGGGTCGCCGTTCAATTGTTCTTTCAAGAAGTGATGCTCTTCTCCTTGAGGGCGCCGAGGTCGCCACCTCCCTGGACTCTGCATTGGAGATGGCAGGAGAAGGCGAAGTCTTCATCGCTGGTGGTGGTGAAATCTACTCCATGGCACTGCCCATTGCGGATCGCATTCTCATGACACGTGTTCATATCGAGGTTGAGGGAGACGCCAGCTTCCCCGAAATCGATACAGGTGACTGGTCAATGACCGAATCCAGACGGCAGGAATCGGATGCCGAAAACTGCCACGCCTGCACATTCCAGACATGGATGCGGCGCTGAGGCAGCCAGAAGAATTCAGGCAATTGTTGACGGTTTCATGGCACCGTGATGGGATGCTTTGTCCTGCTGCCCGGCGCGTGCCCTGAAAGGAAATCGTAATGGTGATGAATACCGTTCTGCTCCTGACCATTGTCGGTTGTTCAGCCCTGGTTCCCGGTCGATGCGAAGCGGAGGATGTCCACGGAAGCGGGTTTGGACTCGGAGGAAGCGCAAGGAGGGTTGCCATACTGCAACCCCTGTATGACTACGACTGCGTCGAAAGCGTCGTATGTGGATTCAAGCTGGACGGTCACCTGTACCAGGTCATTGATCTGCACTGTGACAGGAGAATCGACTACGTACTGCGTGATGACGGGCTTGTTCTCATGGTTCTACCTCCCATTGAACATGAGCGGCATTCGACTCGTCCCGGGCCTGGTGAAGCAGATTGGCTTCATTTCAATCCCGAGACGGACATTCTCTGGAACGCGATCATTGATGATGGAAGGCCTTCTCCATTTCAATGGATCAATCCCCATCGATGGCTTCATGAACAGGGGCTGCTTGAACTCCATGAGGGTGACCTGTTGGAGCAGGTCATTTACATAGATGAATACTCGATCGATGCTTGGACAGCTGATGTCACGGTCATGAGTTCATCAAGGCTGATACTCCCCGAGATCAAGCCGTTGGAAATGAGTTACCAGTGGCACTCCAGGGTGGATGCTGAAACCGGGATCGATTGCTGGAGCATCCGTATTCGCGGGGATCTCACATCAGTCAGTCGATGGCTTGCAGAAGCTGGATTCTTCGAACTTCACGTTGCGATCGGCGGAATCGACTGCATGTGCAAGCTTGTCCCGAACCGGAACATTGTCGAGATCTACATGGGATCGAATCTCGCGGCAACCGTGCCTCTCGATTGACCGCCTATTCCCGGACGCTTCCGCCGATGGCAATGAAGCCGACAAGAGGTTGCCCCTCTCCACTCTGGATCTCCACGAGAGCCAGCTCGGTCGGTTGCCGGAGTCGGAAGAAGCCGCCAGCGTTGAACTGCTGCCCGATGTCATCACGAAAGCTCTTCAAATCCAGCACGGCGCGGTCCCCTGCCTTGAGAGCTGGCAACGGATGGCTGAACTGCTGGTTCAACCAGACAGTGGCGCCTTCCCAGTGTTGGTCGGTCGAGTTGACGATCTCCATGGAAGTTCCATCCCGGAATACCTGGACTGGAAACGTCTTGGTCGTGTGCAACTCGAATGGATAGGGTTTATTCGCCTTCGCTGGATCAAAGTTCTGGTGATTGCATGCCCCCAGGAGAAGGGCCAGGAGAAGGCATGGGGCATGGATCGGTGGAAATGACATGACCGGTATTGTACGAGTTGATCCCTCGTGGGACACTGAACCCCTGATGTCTGTTGAAATGGAATCATCGGTCCTTCCAGAAAGATCCACTGAGAGGACAACAGCGGAGATCGCTCGTGCGACGCGTGTCGATCCAAGGCTCCCGGAGACGGTGCCGGGCTTTGATGCGCCCTTCTTTCAGGCCGGCCTGGCCGGTTATTCGGATGGGGCAATGCGACTCATCGCTCGACGCCACGGGTGTCCCTACTGCATCACCGAAGCGCTGCTTGACCAGACACTCATCAATGGTGGCAAGGGCCGTGTCCGGGAGGACCCCGATCTCCTGGCATCAGAGTGTGGCCTCGGGGATCCCGAAGCAAACCGCCTTGCCGGCCTCGATGACCACCCCATTGCCGGACAGGTGATGGGAACCGACCCCGAGGAGATGGCGATTGCATCCTCGATGCTCGTGGACATGAACTATGACGTCATCGACATCAACCTCGCCTGTCCCGTGAAGAAGATCAGGCGTCGAAAGCGTGGCGGCCACCTTCTCGTGGATCCGGACGCGGCGCTGGCCGTCGTGTCGGCCGTTCGGGATGCCGTGCCGGATTCGATCCCCGTCACGGTCAAGATGCGGCGAAGTTTCGATGATTCAAGGGAAATGACATCCAGCTTTGATCGCATCTTCGAGGGGATATATGAACTTGGTTGCGCCTGGGCGACGGTTCATTGCCGAACGGTTCAACAGAAATACAAGGGGCCGGGGCGGTGGTCATTTCTCGAGGAACTCATGAAGCGATACCCTGATCGGCCCGTCCTGGGCAGTGGTGACGTATGGACTGTCGATGACATCTTCCTCATGCTTGAAATCACGGGCGTACATGGAGTTTCAGTGGCAAGGGGATGCATCGGAAATCCATGGATCTTCAGGCAGGCACGGGAGTTGATGGAGGGAAGGGAGCCAACTGCGCCAACACTTCTCGAGCAACGCAATGCGTTGCTCGAGCACTACACGCTTTCCGTCACTCTGCATGGAGAACGGCCAGCCTCCAGAATGATGCGGAAATTCGGAATCAAGTTTTCCTCACATCACCCCACGCCCGAGAAGGTTCGGAGCCGCTTCATACAAGCGTCGACCATCGATGAATGGCATGGCGTACTCGATGAGTACTACCCCACTGATGAGGAATCACCGATCAGCGTTCCCTGATCGATCGCCAGGCTGCCGCACGCTGGCCTGGTGTCAGGAGTGCCTCGATCCTGCCACTGGTCCGTTCCTTGAGAGACTCAAGCTCTCCAGACAACTGGAGCCACTTTCGGCGGGACTCTGCTGCCTCCGGATCCTGTTCGGCCAATCTTGAGCCAAGCACGATGCCGTCGTTCAGCCTCGTCGTAATCAGCAGATCCTCCGCCCGACGGCGGACTTCATCACGTTCTTCAAGGTAGGAATCGAGGATATCTGCAACCTTGGCCTTCTGTTCAGCCTGGCCGTTCTTCGAAGCCCAGAGGCCGATCAATTCAGCTGAATCCTGTTCATGAAGCCAAGGAAAGAGAGCGGCGCGAATCCTGTTCTTCCATGCAAGCTCAGCCGCTGAATCACCCTCTGGACCTGAAAAGAATGATGCAATCGATCCAGAGGCCCACTGGTTGAGTTCATGCAGTGATCTCCACCTGGCAACCTGTTCCTGCATCAATCGACCGGCATCATCACCGCTGCCGGCAATTGAAGCAGCTCGTCGCTCCAGGGCCGCCTTCCGTGAGTTCGCAGCATGCAAGGCAATAATTTCAACCGCCCGCTCTCTCCAGGTCTGGATGATTGGTTCGAGCATGCGAGTCCGAACCCCAGCCAGCAGAGAATCCTTCTCGCTCTCGACAAGGAAGGCCATGTCGACGCCCTCCCCTGCATAACCGGGATCTGATGATCGGTGTCGAGCATGTTCCAAGACCACTCTCCGACGAAAATCGTCGGCTGGGCTTGGGCTGGAGTCACTTGTCGCGTCGCGAGCAAGAGACTCCGTTCCGTCTATGAGGTTTTCCAAATGGCGATCAGCTGCCTGCCAGTTCGCTTCGCGTGTCCGCAAGACGGCGAGCCGAAGTTCTGAAAGCTGCATTGGAGACATCGAACCCAGACCCTGCAGCACGGCATCAAGTTGTTCTGATCCAGCCGCCTCGGCTCGCTCCGTTGAGTTCGCCTGGATGTCAAGGAGACCGTCGATGTAATCCTCGTAGAGGAAATCGGCAATCTGGATCTGCTCGGACTGGACTCCAATGCTGCGACAGAAATCCATGTACGCGTCCCTGGTTGCAACAGGTTCGATTCGATGCGACGGATCGAGGGGCAGTTGCATTGCCGTAACCAGGAGCAAAATTGCCGTATTCAAGGTGAACATGGAGCGAACAGCCTACCAAGGAGGAGGGCGGCATGTTCATGCACTTGCACTTTCTCTTCAGGCGCGGGGGTGATGGGTCATGACCACGTCCCGGAGCCGTGCCTGGTCGACATGGGTATAGATCTGGGTCGTTCCAATGTCCGCGTGACCAAGAAGTTCCTGAACGACACGCAGATCTGCGCCGCCAGTAAGCATATGCGTTGCAAAACTGTGCCGAAGCATGTGTGGATGCACATCGGGCATGCCGGCACGATCGGCCAGTCGACGCACGATCTGCCAGACCGCCACTCGTTCAAGAGGTCGACCCGTATTGGAGAGGAGAATCCTGCCTGCATCACGAGCATCATCGAACCTGGCCAGGGTCGGCCGCAGTTCATCGAGATAGACTCGAACTGCTCGTTGCGCAGGTTCCCCGACCGGGACAAGTCGCTCCCGTTCACCCTTGCCAAGCACTCGAAGAATACCTATTCGTTCGTCGTATCCAGCGAGCAGAAGACCGGCGACCTCTGATGCACGAAGCCCCGCTGCATACATGAGCTCAAGCAACGCTCGATCACGTTGCCAGAGTCGGCCGGAGGTGGGGCCGGCCGCTTCCATGAGCTTCTTCATCTGGTTGGGCGAGAGCACACCGGGCAACCTGCGCCATCGTGTAGGAGTAATCAACGGGGTCGTCGGATTCGTCTCAATGCTTCCAGAAGCTTCCAGGAACCGGAAGAACATTCGCATCGTTGAAAGGTGCCGGGCAATCGAACTTGGCTGCAACCCCTTGACCCTGTGGAGTTGCTGAACATGCTCTGCAAGCTGGCGAGCCTCGACCTTTACCGGATCCTTCACTCCCTGCTGTTGCAGAAATGTCGCCATGGTCCGCAGGTCCGATTCGTAGGCGGACAGCGTTGCAGATGACAGACCTGCTTCAACACGCAGGTAGGCAAGAAACTCACGAAAAGGTTGGTCGTAGTTCTTCATGCGTGTGGGACCGACGGAGAGTAATGACTATGAATGCTCCGACGGACTCGGCCTTCTTCCCTTCACTGGACAACCGGGCATGGAGGGGGCACGATCCGAACGTTCCGAAACAGGTATCCATCATCCGACCGAGCTGGCCGATCTTGAACGCGTCCCGGCAGCAATTGAGATTCCTGTCAACAAAGGGGCATGCCCCGGGTTCTGTGGAAGCCGCTGGGTATGTTGATTGAATACCTGACCGGGATTCTCGAACCATCCTTGGTTCCTCCATGTCAATCCTTGCATTCGATATCGGTCTTCTCGAACGTTTGGTGCCATATTCGCCCTTTCATGGGCCGGAATGATCCGTAATTCCTGCGCCAGAAGGCGGCATCATGCCAAAATCGACTTCTGAAGTTCCCCGGAAGCCTCAAGAACGTGGCACGCGGGTTGCACCAATCAGCGGGTGCTTCAAGGAGGCTCGAACGTGTTCAACAGGAACAGTGAGTTTCAATCACGAACCGCAGAGGCTCGATCGAGCCAGGTGAAGAGTGTCGGGGTGGAACTTGGAGAAGCCATTCTCCGCCAGGCAAGAATCGCGGCAGCACTCCACCTTGCCTTGTCCGCCAGGAGAGTTCGGCAGGAGAAGTAGGGCTCCAGTGAATCAGAGCCCCTGCAGGGAAATGGTTCGGTTGAAGAACTTGAGACTGGCCGCCTCCTTGGCCAGGGCCAGAGTTTCCTCTGCGATGGAGTTCGCCCGCCCCGTTCCCTCCCGAAGAATATCGATGACATCATCGTCGGATGAGAACTGTTCGCGTCGTTCCTGCATCGGGCCGAGAAGGTGATTGATCGCATCCGAAACAGCAACCTTCACCTCGCCATCTCCGATGTTCGCGCCTCGTGAATACCGATCACGGAAATCCGAAACCAGGTCCTCGTCATCGATGAAGGTCTCGACGTATTGAAAGAGTGGATTCTTCTCTGGATCAATCTCGCCGGGTTCATCGGGCTGCCGGCTGTCGTGGCCCGTGTAGATGCGGCCGATCTTCTTCTTGACCTGCTTGGCCGTGTCACGGATGTAGATGGCGTTGCCCAGTGATTTGCTCATCTTCTGCACACCATCGATGCCTGAAAGGCGGCCGACCCGTCCCACGTCTGCAACTGGAAGTGGAAACACGCCACCGAGAGATTCGTGTTCTTCGTCCGGCGCCTTGGCAGGAACGCCGCAGTACATCTTGTTGAAACGCCTTGCCACTTCTCGTGTCAGTTCGATATGAGGAACCTGATCCTCTCCTACGGGAACAGCATGAGCGCGGAATGCCAGGATGTCGGCGGTCTGCCCGACCGTGTACAGAGGGAATCCAAAGGAATGATTGTCCTCCATCCCCTTGATCTTCAACTCATCCTTCAAGGTCGGGTTGCGCATGACCCGGTTGTATGGAAGGAGCATTGAAAAGAGGTAGGTCAATTCCGATATTGCAGGAACCTCCGTCTGCAGGAAGATGGAGCACCTCGAGGGGTCGATTCCCATTGCCAGTGCATCTCGAACACACTCGATGCAATCCGCGCGTATTTCCTCGGGTTCATCCGCCCTCGTGGTAAAGGCATGCATGTTCGCGAGGAGGAAGTAGCACTCATGCGTATCCTGCATCTCGACCCGCCGCCTGACTGAACCTACCCAGTGTCCAAGGTGGAGATTCCCTGTCGGCGTATCCCCCGTCAGTACTCGCATTCGATCCGTCGACGTCGTCATGGGTGGCAGTGTAACGGGGCTGGAGGCCGGCTTTGTCAGGACTCGACGATCTGAAGCATCATGATGATGTTCAAACCATTGAACAGGATGTGCATCGTGACCGCCGAGGCAAGCCTGCCTGTTCGTGCGAATGCCCATCCAAAGCCCATTGAAAGGACGAAGAGCCCGGGAAGGCCCTCAAGGGAAGTTGAACCGATGTGCATGGCCGTGAAGAGGATGCTTGCACCGATGATCGAGCCCCAGGGGGATCCCCCCATCAGGAGTCGATGCCGGCGAAGTGATTCCTGAAGAAGGCCCCTGTAGAGCATTTCCTCTACCAGTGGAACGCCCATCACCACCAGCAGGGTCGTCGGCCAGAACCAGGAAGAGTCCCTGCCCAGGTTGAGCATCTGGAGAGTCTGGTGACCGATCTCCATCACTTCTTCCCCGGTAACACCAGCAACAAGCCGACTGCTGACCAGGTTCACGGTAAAGACGATCGGCAGCACGCAGGCAAACGCAAACATGCCCAGCCCTATCGAGGAGGCCGTAGATGGTCGCCGGTCAGATTGCCCGGGCGCGGGTCCCTGTCGCCAACCAGGCATGAGGAACAGAACGACTCCCTGGAGAAGCAGGCTTGCAAAGAGGACGATTGATGTCACCCTCAGGCCCGCATCAGCAGTACCGGGACTGGTGACCTCGGCTGGAGGCGGGCCTGACAACCAAAGTCCAATCGAAGAGCCGACGGCCCCCGCTACCAGAGCAAAAATGAAGAAGGCCAGTCCAGTCCCCGGTCGAAAGGTCCACGGAAACCTCGGCAGCCGCCTCAGGTCGAGCATGGACCGTGCCAGGAGCAGGTAGAGAATGAGGGCTGCAACAGGAAGCGGCCACCATGCCGCCAGGCTGCTGTTGGATTCCACCGGTGCTGGAACCTGGGCAACTTGAATCGAATCGGCGGCTAGGATGGGCTCGGTGGTGAAGAGGACCGATACGAGGAGGACAAGCAGGATCATGCCCGTCACGCTTGATGAAATTGTTGCCAGGACACGCGAGACGATCGCCGTCAACAAGGAAGCAACTCCTCTCGAGCTCCTCCGGGAGCAGGTTGCCAATGCGCCGCCACCCAGGAACTTCTTCTCGGCCGTAGTCAATGGGCATGGACCCGGAGGAATGAATGTCATCGCCGAGTTCAAGCGGCGAAGTCCTTCTGCTGGAGTGATCAGGGAAGACGTTGATCCGGTGGACATTGCTTCACGATACGAGAATGCCGGGGCTGTTGCGATCTCCTGCCTGACCAATGGTCCATACTTCGGTGGGTCAATGGAGGATCTGGCGGCAATCCGAGGAGGCACAGGCCTCCCAGTACTCAGGAAGGACTTCCTGGTAGATCCCTACCAGGTGTGGGAGGCCCGGGTTGCCGGGGCGGACGCGGTACTGCTGATCGCGGAACTGCTGTCTGAAGGCCAGCTCATGGATATGCTGATTCTTGCCCATGAACTGGGCATGACCTCACTCCTGGAGGTTCATGACGTGGATAACCTGCTCCGTGTTCAACCCCACCTGGGCTTTCCTCACCCAGGCTATTGCCTCCTGGGCGTGAACAACAGGAACCTGGCAACGATGGAAACCGATCCTTCCCATGTGCTTCGAATGCTTGACCTCATTGGAGAACATATCGATGTACTTGTCTGTGAATCCGGCATTCGTACACGCGAGGACCTGGAGCGACTTTGTTCACACGGAATACGACGCTTTCTCATAGGGGAATCCCTTCTCATTCACGAAGATCCCGGAGTCGCACTTCGCGAACTACTGGACACACCATGGAGGTAGGAGGAGGCATACTCCTGCCCGAAGGGCTCACAACATGGTGAGTGGAACAGGAAGACACCGAAGCGCGCTTGGTCGACTGAAGTACCTGGCACGGTTCATATTCGGACCAGTCGGAGTTCCCTCATCAACCTGGGCACGGATCTCCGACCTGGCCCTCTTTGCAACACTGATACTTGCCCTCCTCCTGCAGTGGTATGCGGCCGAGCATGTCTGCCGACATGTGCTCCTTGCCGGTGGGCAGGAAAACATCGGCCGGGTTGATGGGCAACTCATCCTGGCCGGAAACGGCAGCGGCATCGGCAGCCTGACGTGGGAGTTGCGAAGACAGGAGTGCGGCTGGCCTTACTTCATTACAACCACGCTGGATCCGATCCGAGCCAACTGGGTCATGGATGGCGAAGGCAGTTCCGGGAGGATTGATGTTGTTCCGGACGAGCACCCCATCGGCCCGTTGATTCAGCAAATCGTCTCGAACCACGGAAATGCGGCTGTTTCCAAGGCAAGCCTTTCCCCGGGCCGAACCTCGGTGTACTGGACAAGTCTCCTTTTCGGCACATCACTGTGCTGGCTCGGGCTGTTTCTTGCCATTCGGGTGATCATGGTGTTCAGCCGGGTGGGCTTCCTCCTGCAACGGGGGTACGCGGGTTCGATGAAAGCTCGCCGTTCCCTGCAGGGCCGATGCCCCTCGTGTGGATACAACCTCGATGGGCTCGACTTCGCAGCCAAATGCCCGGAGTGTGGTGCACTTCTCTGGTAGCCTTGTGGCAATGAAGGACCTCGTCCTCTGTACATGCACTGATGGTGTCGCCACGCTTGAACTGAACAGGCCACGGAAGCGCAATGCGCTTTCGCCCGAACTGATCACGGCCTTGAACGACGCACTGGGAGTTCTTGAAACGGATGCTTCTCTCCGCGTCCTCATTCTCGGTGGACGGGGCGAATCATTCTGTGCCGGCATGGATCTGCGTGAAGTTCTCAGCGATCCCGAGGCCATGGCCGGAATGCTTCGCGGACTGTCACTGGCCATGCGCAGGATTCGTCGCCTTCCCGTACCCGTGATTGCCCGGGTCAATGGCGCTGCAATAGGTGGAGGGTGTGGCCTCTGTGTCGTAGCTGATGTCGCCTTGACACACCCCGATGCAAAACTCGGCTACCCGGAGGTAGGACTCGGCGTCTGTCCAGCCGTCGTTGCTCCATGGCTGATCCAGAAGATAGGTGCAGGAAAGGCCCGTTCACTCCTGATTCGAGGTGGAACGATGAATGGACAGGAGGCGAAGCAACTGGGCCTCGTCGATGAACTGCATCCAGCGGAATCGCTTGAAACCAGGGCAACTGCATTGGCTCATCAACTCTGCAAAGGTGGGCGACAGGCGATTGCCGTCACCAAGCATTGGCTGAATGAACTTGATGGATCCTGTGAGGATGCAGCCTGTGAAAAAGCTGCTGAACTCTCGGCGGAGGTGATCGCAGGGCAGGAAGCGCAGGAGCGGCTGAGGGCCCTTTACAGGGATTGAAAGCAGTTTCTCCCCTGCTGCAAGTGCTGCAGATCAAGACCTCATGGACTAGAATGGTGGGCGTCACGACTGGCCGGACGAATACGGGACTCCGGATACGCCGGCCACCGCGAGCGGAGTGTGTCCTTGATGGGCACCCCCCTGCGGCCAGGACAAGGCAGGATGGTGGCCTTCGCCGACAGGTGGTGGGCATCCATCCCTACTCATTCATCTGCCCCAGGTTCTCGCAAGACTGGATGGCACTGAACAGACCACGGAGCAAACGAAGCGATCCAGCCATGACCACCGCCCTCGAGACCACCCCACTGACCTGTAGGAGATCCGAGGACGGAATTGTTTCCGTGGAGTTGTCGAGCCCAGACAGACCTCTGGTCATCCTTGACCGGGATCTTCTCTCTCGACTGGAAGCAACAATGGGTGCCATTCACGAAACTGCCGCGTCAGGTGGCCTGAATGGATTTCTCCTTCGAAGTGCGTGCAGCAAGGTCTTCGTTGCCGGCGCCGATCTCCGTGAAATCGACGCACTCGATGATGAGGCTCTCCTGGACTACCTCGCCGAAGGTTCCCGGGTGCTTGGCCTGATTTCATCGCTTCCTTGCCCGACAGTCGCCCTGATCGATGGAGCGGCACTCGGCGGTGGCCTGGAAATCGCCCTGCACTGTGATGCCCTCATCTGCACACGGACTTCTCCCTCCGGCAAGCCATACCCGATCGGATTGCCTGAGTGCAGCCTCGGCCTGCTGCCTGGATGGGGTGGTACGCAGATGCTTCCGGCACGGATAGATCCAACCACGGCACTGGGAATGATCATCCAGGGCAAGCCCGCCATGAGCAATGACCTGCCCGCAGGACTTGTCGAGGCAACTGTTGAAACTCCAGGTGAACTTGAAGATGCAGCTTCGGCATGGGTATCTGGACATCTGGATTCAACACGTGATGACGCTCACCCACGGTGCCTTGAGGAAAAACATCCCGGAGTCATCCAGGGAGCTGTTGATCGGCTGCGAAGCGAAGGCGGGAGCAGCCAGGAATCCATTGCCGTACTCGATGCCGTTGAAACCGGCCTTCAGAACGACTGGGCTGCTGCCGTTGCCCGGGAGCAGCAGCACCTGGTGAATCTTCGAAATTCGGAAAGTACCAGGGCTCGCCTCGAAGCCTTCTTCCAGAAGCAAGGCTCATGAGAAGCAGTACCACCAACGGAGTCTCACCCCGTGTCACAGAATGATCTCGTCGACAAGTTGAAGAACGTCTCCGAAAAGGATCGCCAGCAGATTCAGCAGGCGCAGGAGATGCTTGGGCCCGATCCTTCGACCATGGGTTTCATCAAGAATCTCTTCTGGGGTCGATTCCGCGAAGAACTGGTCTTCCCCTTCCCCGTTGAAGAGCAGGATGAACGGGGGCGTTGCGACGCGCTCCTGGACTCTCTCGATTCCTATCTTCGAAATGAACATCCGGCTATCGAGATCGATCAGGAACAGTACATTCCGGATTGGGTGATCGTGCGGTTGTTCAAGATGGGCGTGATGGGAATGATCATCCCCCAGGAGTATGGCGGGGGCGGATTCAGTGTCACCAGCTACAACCGCGTCCTTGAACGAATCGGTCAGACCTGCGGCTCCACCGCTGTCATGGTGAGCGCTCACCAGTCCATCGGGTGCGGAGCCATCAACCTCTTCGGGACATCTGAGCAGAAATCCCACTGGCTGCCTCGCATGGCGGAGGGCATGCTCAGCGCCTTCTGTCTCTCGGAGCCGAATGTAGGTTGCGATGCAGGTGGGCAGGAAACCTACTGCACCATGTCGGAGTGCGGAAACTACTACCTCATCAACGGTGAAAAGAAGTGGGCAACTTCAGGCGCACTCTCCGGAATGTTTACGGTCATGTGCAAACATGATCTGGCGGATCCCGATACGGGGAAATCCCGAAGCAAGGTGACCGCCCTGATCTGTACTCCAGACATGGATGGAATCGACATCTTCAGTCGGAACAGGGCCAAGTGCGGCATCCGAGGCACCTGGCAGGCAAGGGTTCGGTTTACGAACGTACGTGTGCCGAAGGAGAACCTCCTTCACGAGGAGGGCCGAGGACTCAATGTCGCCTTGACATGTTTGAACTGGGGTCGCTGCACTCTCTCGGCCGGCATGGTCGGGGCTGGGCAGACCGCCTACCTGCAAGCCTTGAAATGGGCGGAAACAAGGCACCAGTTCGATCGTCCGATTGGTGAGTTCGAACTTGTTCGAGAGAAGCTCGCAAGCATGGCTTCCTACTGCTATGCCATGGACTCGATGCTCTACATGACCACTGGAATAGTCGACCGCAATGATGAAGACATCATGCTCGAAACTGCAGTCTGCAAGGTCTTCTGTTCGGAAATGGGCTACCGATGTACGAACACCGCAATGCAGGTCATGGGCGGTGAGGGATACATGACCGAGAATGAACTGGAGCGACTGTGGAGAGATTCGAGGATCAATACGATCGTCGAAGGAGCCAACGAGGTCATGCATGCCTTCGTGTTTGCATATGGCTCGAAGCAGCTGGGTGAACACATGCTTGCAATCCGTGCAAAGCCGTGGAAGAAGCCCGGGGCCGCACTGAAACTGGCTGCCCAGTTGTTCCTTGGTGTTCGACCCGCCGGCCCCAGGATTTCTTCACTTGATGAATCTCTTCGGGAACACGCGATTGCCCTCGCTGCAATGACCCGTGAGTTCAGCCACCAGGTCAAACGGATGTTCAAGATTCACGAGGAATCCCTGATCACCAACCAGATGATCCAGTACCGACTGAGTTCAATGTGCATCTGGATACACGCAATGACATGCAGCCTTTCCCGGTTCAACCTGTCCATCGCGGGTGGGCTTGATGAGAAGCAACTGAAGCGGGATCGCGACATCCTCAACCACATCTGCAGCCTCGCCCAGTACAACTTTCACGAGGCTATAAGGCACCTGGACAACAATACCGATGTCACCATGCGGATTGCAGCTGATGCCGCCTGGTCGCTCAGGGAATCTCTTCCGAATTCGGACTACAGTATTCCCGAAAAGACACCCGACCTTTCCGCCCAGGGCCAAGGTCGAGTGCCTGACCAGACCCATATTCAACAGTTTGGATCCGGTTCACTTTCCAAGGATGCGTGGGATTCAACTGAACCCAGGAACATCGAGTCGAAGGCTGAAAGAGAGAAGGATCTCGCATGAAGACGCTTGAACTGATGTCACAGCTCGGACATGAACGCGTCTGCTTCTGGCATGATGCTGAAACCGGCATGCGTGCAATCATCGCTCTCCATTCCACCGCACTCGGCAATGCCCTCGGCGGAACTCGCAGGTGGCACTACGGCGATGAGCACGATGCCCTGCATGATGTGCTCCGCCTGTCCGAGGGCATGACCTACAAAGCTGCCTGTGCGGGCCTGCCCATGGGTGGAGCAAAGAGTGTTGTGCTCCTGCCTGAACGTGGCATGGAAGGTACGGAAGCCGAAGCCAGGGCCATGGGTCGATTTGTGAACACCTTCAATGGTCAGTACATCGCGGCTGAGGATGTGGGCGTCAACGAGCAGTACATCGACTGGATGAACCTGGAAACCGAACATGTCCAGGGGGGCACTGGGAGTGGACAGGGCGGCGATCCTTCGCCCCATACCGCACTGGGCGTCCTCCGCGGCATGCAGGCCTGTCTTCGTCATATCGGTGTTGATCAATTCGCAGGTCTGACCGTCGCCATACAGGGTGTTGGAAGTGTTGGTGCACACCTCGCCAAACTCCTGCATGAACATGGCGCCGATCTGGTCGTAGCCGACATCAACAAGGACCTTGTCCAGGAACTCGTTGAGTCATGTGGAGCCAAGGCGGCGAATGTCGATGAAATTCTGCTGCATCCATGCGACATTCTTGCTCCATGTGCGCTTGGTGGGATTCTCGACAGTGACATCATCGGCAGGATCCAGGCCAGGATCGTCTGCGGTGCAGCGAACAACCAGCTTGACAAGCCGTCGATCGACGGGAAGTTGCTCATGGACCGAGGCATCCTGTACGCGCCTGACTTCATCGTGAATGCGGGTGGACTCATCCATCTTGCGGGAACGTACCTTGAGATGTCGGAGTCCGAGCTTGAAGGAAAAATCAATGAGATCGAGGAGACAACCTCCCACATTCTTGAAATCAGCGCTGATCGCCTGATTGCCGGCAACAAGGCCGCAACTGAACTTGCCCTGCACCGAATCCGGACGGGCTCCGTCAAGGAACGTCTCCATGCCGGTTGAAACCGTCTTTGAAACCACGATAAAACGAGTTTCGATCCTTGACGAGCACGGTCGGTTCGACGAGGAGCTGGGAGCAGATCTCATCCCGGATGCAGACCTGATCAAGCTCTACTCGCACCTGGTGACCTGCAGGCATTTTGATGAGATCGCCTTCAAACTCCAGCGAAGTGGACGAATGGGCACCTACCCGGAGAACCGGGGGCAGGAGGCTACTTCTCTTGGAGCTGCCTATGCATTACGAAAGACCGACTGGCTTGTTCCCTGCTACCGGGAGAATGCCGGCCTGTTCTGGCATGGGCTCCCCATGGAATACGTGCTTCTTCACTGGATGGGCGATGAGCGTGGAAACGAGATTCCAGACGGCGTCAATGTGACTCCTCTTGCCATCCCCATCGGCACACAGATGCTTCACGCGGCCGGGTTGGCCTGGTCGCACAAGTATCGTGGTGATGACACTATCGCATGCACCTTCTTTGGAGATGGGGCAACCAGCGAAGGTGACTTCCACGAAGCCATGAATTTCTCTGCGAACCTTGAACTTCCAGTGCTCTTCTTCTGCCAGAACAACTCGTGGGCGATCTCAGTACCCACCAGGATTCAGTGCTCTGCTCCGACAATCGCCCAGCGTGGGGTCGGCTATGGAATGGAATGCATCCAGGTCGATGGCAATGATCTCTTTGCTGTCGTGAAGGTTGTCCGTGATGCGGCTGAACGAGCACGCACGACGAACAAGCCGACGTTCATCGAGGCCATTACCTATCGACTCGGGGACCATACGACAGCGGATGACGCACGTCGCTATCGCGATCAGGAAGAAGTAGAGATGTGGGAACTCCGAGATCCACTCATCCGGCTTCGGAACCATCTTGATGCCAAGGGCCTGTGGGATGAAACAAGGCAGGCTGCGCTGCTTGAACAGGCGGAAGCCCATGTCGTCGATGTAGTCAAGAATGCTGAAGAAATCGAACCACTCCCGGCAACCGACATGTTTGCCCACATGTACAAGGACATGCCGGCGGGACTGGAAGAACAGGCTCGTGCCATGAGGACATGCAGCCTTGGACGGCTTCCTGGTGAAACCATCGACCAGGCTGCAACATAGGGAAGGATGAACGAGGGACCATGGCGAATCTAACACTTGTACAAGCAATCAACCTGGCCTTGATCCAGGAAATGGAACGCGATGATCGCGTCCTCATCCTTGGAGAGGATGTGGGTCTCAATGGAGGTGTGTTCCGCGTTACGGAGGGACTGCACAAGAGATTCGGTGCAGATCGGGTCGTCGACTCCCCACTTGCCGAATCCGGCATCATCGGAGCTTCCATCGGCCTGGCCATGGGAGGCCTGCGACCGATCCCTGAAATCCAGTTTGAAGGCTTTCTTGGTCCGGCATATGACCAACTCTGTACCCACGCGGCGAGAATGCGAACACGAACCCGGGGAGCGTTGACCGTTCCACTTACGGTGAGAGTGCCCGTCGGTGGTGGGATCCATGCCCCCGAGTTGCACAGTGACAGTCCCGAGGCCATCTACACGCATATTCCGGGGATCAAGGTTGTCATGCCAAGTTCCCCCTACGACGCCAAGGGGCTGCTTGTAAGTGCCATCCGTGACCCTGATCCCGTCATCTTCTTCGAACCCAAGCGGATCTACAGGGCGTTCCGAGAAGAGGTGCCTGAAGACGAATACACGATTCCCATCGGCGAAGCTCGCATCGTCCGTGAAGGTGACGAGCTGACCATGGTTTCCTGGGGAGCCTCCGTCATCCAGTGCATGAACGCAATCGAGTCATCTGGGCGAGACATCGAGCTCATCGATCTACGCAGCATCAGCCCGATTGACATGGCTCGAATAGCAACGTCGGTCCAGAAGACAGGCAGGGCCGTTGTCGTGCATGAAGCTCCGATGACCTGTGGAGTCGGAGCCGAAATCGCAACTCGAATCATGGAAGAGTGCTTTCTTCATCTTGAAGCCCCTGTTCAAAGAGTTACAGGATTCGACTGCACCATGCCGTACTACAAGCTTGAACTTGACTACCTGCCCGATGCGGCCAGGATCGAGCAGGCTGTTGCGGATGTCTTCGCGTATTAAACACCAGGCTCGACGAATACCATGGTCATCAAGCAACCAAATGACAAATCGCACTTCATACTTCCCGATCTCGGGGAAGGTGTGCATGAAGCCGAAATCGTCCGGTGGTGTGTTGCTCCGGGCGACCCGGTCAAGGAGCACCAGACCCTGGCGGAAATGGAAACAGACAAGGCCCTGGTTGAAGTGCCCAGCCCATGGAGCGGTGTCATCAAGGAACTCCACGGCAAGGAAGGCGACATCGTCAACGTAGGCAACACGCTCGTGTCCTATGCCACGCAGGTGGAGCCGGACAGCCCTCCACCAAGAACACCTGAACATGTTGAACCGGATGAAAGTGATGATGCCGGGACCGTAGTAGGAACGGTTGATTCGAACTTGACCGTTCCCGCATCATTTTCAAGGCAGGCCCCGGCCACTCCACAGGATGATGTCGAAAAGGCACGAGCCACACCAGCCGTCCGGAGAATAGCTCGAGACCTTGAAATCGACATCAACGCCGTCAGTGGGACCGGGCGAGGTGGGCGTGTTACTGCAAGTGATGTCCATGAGCGTTCCATTGTTGCTGGCACGCCTCTGCCGACGCAGGCTGATGAGGTGAATGCTCCAACACCCCTGGCAACGCCTGTTTCTTTGCCCCTGGAAGGGGTTGCACAGCGGATACCGTTCAAGGGCATTCGCCGGAAAATAGCGCAATCCCTGCTTCACTCCGTCCAAACCGCCGTTCATTTCACCGTGGTGGACGAAGCCGATGTTACGGAGCTGGAAAAGAGACGAAGTGGCCTTGAGGCTTTCCTTGGCCGACGATTGAGTCTTCTCCCCTTCATCATGTCCGCTGTCTGCAAGGGTCTCCAGAAGCATCCCATGCTCAATGCGAACGTCGATGACTTCATCGAAGAGATTCAGGTCATGAAGCACGTCAACCTCGGTTGTGCCGTCGACACGGACCATGGGTTGATGGTGCCGGTCATCAACAATGCGGATTCGTTGACGATCGTTCAACTGGCTGACCAGATTGCTCAACTGGCTTCCGGATGCAGGGACAGGACGATTGAACGTGAACTCCTTGCGGGTGGAACATTCACGATTTCCAATGTCGGTTCCGCCGGAGGAGCATTCGCAACTCCGATCATCAACTATCCGGAAGTTGGAATTCTTGCCACCGGGCGTACCCGGGAACGTGTACTGACGAAGGACGGCACCTTCTATGCCGGATCAGTTCTTCCGCTGAGTCTCAGTTGTGATCATCGCGTCGTCGATGGGGCTGAAGGTGCACGATTCCTTCAGACAGTGAAGGACCTGCTTCAGAACCCGACTGAGCTGCTCCCTGAAGCCTGAAGAATGTTCAAAGGCCACTCAGTGCTGCAACCTGTGCAGCCAGCCAGACAGTGAGATCCTCTTCGCTGTTGACGTTGTCAGGCCAGGAGGAAGGGTCTGCAGCCGTCACGTTGGCAGTCAACCACCCGATCATGGCAATGGAATTCGTGATGCCGTCAGGCCATGTCGCGGGGTTGTTTGGATCGAACTGGTTGATGTCATACCCACTCTGCCCACCGCCCCCATCATCAGCACCTGCCCCGTAGGTATCGACATTCGACAACTGATAGGTGGCTCCCCGCATGCCGACGTTGTATACGGCTGCAACGTCGCTGAGGCTCTGGCTCGTTGATGACGGGGATCCGAATCCGGAGAGCAAGCCGCTGAACGAACCAAGGTCGCTGCTGCTGCTGGATTGACTCTGCAATGACCATATGTAGGAAATGTTCGCCCCGCCGCATTGCCAGAACACGCTGGCGACATCGACCCCGGTTCCCGGCCCTCCATCCGCATCGATCTCGTACTGGCCGACTCCCACCGGCTCCCAGGCGATGATCGGGTCGCCATCACCTTGGTAGGTGACAATGTTCACTTCCGAAACAACCTCGTCATCCATGATCCAGATGGCTATTCGCCCATCATCGACATTCTGCCAGAGCATGTCGTCGCGGAGGCCGTCTCCATCAAAATCGCCGTTGATCTTCGGAAAGAAACCCGGTCCTGCAAGCACCTGGTTTCCGTCAGTATCAATCAGCAGACGCACCCAATACACATTCCCCGGGTTGTTCGGGTTTCGCTTGCGAATCGCGCTTGCCTTCTGTACATGGTTGTACCAGAACACGGAAGCGCCTGGATTCGCAACTGAAGATTCGATCATCGAGATCGGTTGCCAATTCGAATCAGGAACTCCCTGCGTCGAAACCGTGCCGGGACCTATCCACTGGCCGGATTCTCCCGGAACATGGTTGATGTTCCAGGTGGTGGTTATCCCGTTGACCTCGTTGAACCAGAGCAACTCGTCCGCACCGTCATTGTCGAAATCCTCCGTGCCGACGACTCTCCATCCGGAACCAACCTCGATGTCCAGTGGTCCATGCTCAAGGATTTCGCCATTTTCCATGAACCAGACGAAGGATGGATTTTTCCTGGGGTGGCGGAAATAGATGTCTGTATCTCCATCACCATCAAAGTCCCCGAGGTACGCCTTGACATTCAACCAACTCATCTTGCCCGGCTCTGATGATGCGGCAATCTTGACCGGCTTCGTCCCGTTCCGATTCAGAACCGGCTCGAGCTTCCCGCCGATGCCCGGTCCGTTGATCGACAGCCTTGGAAGGTGAGAGAAGTTCCTGCCTGGATCGACGATCTCGACATTCGTGATCGGGCCGGGACCTCGAACGATCTCGAACTTTGCGCCCGTTCCATCCGGCCCGGGATCGATGAACTCGAGGTCCGGATCTTCCCTGTAACCAAGACCGCCACTGATCAAGGGCGGTTCGCCGACATCATCACCGAGAAATCCATTGATGCCGCCGAAGAGAAATGCCTGGAAGACGGCACCTGAACCATCGCCTGGATCCGAGAGAAACTCCCACTCGGGTGTCTCCGTGAAATCGGAGCCGTTCTGGATGACGGTCGGTGGTCCCAGGCCTCCTGAAAGGATCGTTCCTGTTTCATCAGCCCAGACAGTTGCAAAGGCTGCCTTGGACAGATCTCTTGAGGGGTGAGGGGCAATGAGGGCCAGGGGACGAGGGGCTCCAGGATCACCTGCGGGGTACCCACTGCCTCCATCGAATACCTGGATCTCCGCGACTTCACCGGAAGAAGCGCCTCCTCCAGCGAGCGTGTACGTGTAGAAGAAACCCGTACCACCCGATGCCTCCGGGTCGCCGTCGATCAAACGCATGTCAAGGATACCGCCAGGTGGCGTGCTGTAATCCCGACCTGGATCGACGATCATCACTTCAGACACCGGGCCAACCACGTTCAATCGGGCATCAAGCTGGCCTCCTCCGCTTGAAGGATTGTCAGCAACGATCCTGTTGTCCGTGAAGTAGCCGGAACCCCTGGCGGCGACGGCAATCCGGTCGATCGAACCGATCCTGTTACGTACCCGTATTCCTTCCTCATCGATGTACTGGATGAAGATCTGTCCCGAAGGAAACTCGAGCCACAACAGGTCATGAAACCCGTCCGGGTCGTCATTCATCGCCTTCATCGAGCCGAAGTCGCCTATCGCGAGAATGCGGTTCGTGGCTTCTCCCGCTGCAGGTGAAGTCAACGACAGCGTGGCCACTGCAAGCGTGCCTGCAATGGCGTGGACTGCCGTCGATTTCACTCGTTCGGTGAAGATCATGAACTCATGTTCCCGGGATGCCCGAGTTGTCCCACGAAACCCCTTCCTGAAGTCTCATACGATGGGATTCTCTCCTGGTTCATCCTACTCCTGCAGGTGCACCCTCAAGCCTGTAAATCACCTCTCTACACACAAATCGGCCTGCATACCCCCCCTGTTCCACACAGAATGGGAGATCGTGGAAAGCCGCATTACCGGACCGATAGAACGCATCCTGCGACCACTTGATTGCAACTGGATTCAAGGTCTCCCGGTGGAAGCTACGAATTCCGAGCCCTATTCACGGCCCTGCCCGTGATTCTCCTGGAGCCCAGCAGGGCGAATGCCAGCAGGACACCGAGCATGCTCAACTTGCTCCCACCGATCTGCAGGGAGTCCGCGAAGCCGGCAATTGTCCATGCGACGATGCCGAGGAATGTCGCGGCGACCAGTGTCCGATCCCGCAGGAGTCGCCAAGACGACACCAGGCCCGCGACCAGCATGCTGCAGAAGAACAGGAGCCCGGGAAGCCCGAGCGTCGCCAGCGACTGGATATACGTTGAATGCAGGTTGAGACGATCCGGTGATTCGCCCTTGAATGCATCTGGGTTCTGAAGGTCTTCAAACCTCGAATCCCATTCATATGGAGAGCCGTTGATCATCAGCGCCCCTCCCGCTTTCTCATTGGGCAGATGTCGGCCTGCGTTCCCTGGGCCCGTTCCGAGCAGTGGCTGCGCCTTGAAGCATGCAAGGCCATACTCCGCCATCAACACCCTCTTGCCAACACTCGAAGTGGGATCCTCGTAGCGCTCATTCCACTGCTGGATGACCTGATCGAACCTGTTGCCCAGATATTCAAACTTCCATGCAACAAGTGGAACAAGCAATACGCACCCGACAAGCCCGATGACGAGTACTCGTTTACGCAGGGATCGTTCAAGGGTCAGCGGCAGCAGGAAGGAAAGAATACCCGCTGCGACACCTGCAACGATCGGACCCCGTGACCCTGCAAGCAGCCAGCCGACAAGGCACAATGCAAGGAACGGGACCAGCCACCACCATCGGCGGGCAACAAGAAGCCAACGTATCCAGAAGCAGATCGCTATGGACAGGAAGAGCCCCGTGACGATCTCGTTGTTGAAAGCGCCCGCACGTCCGGTCTTCTCGAAGGACCGCCACTCGATCCATCCCGGCCATTCCTGCCACTCGAACAACTGGATCGCATTGACTGCGACTGTGCCGGCAAGGAATGCGACGACCAGGATTCGAGCATGGCCGAGAACCGGCATGAGCAACAGGGGAAGAAGAAGCATCCTGTGACTGATGAGCTCTTGCAGCCCCAGGGACGTTGAAGGTGAAGCCCAGAGCAGTCCGAGAGCCAACCAACCGAGATACAGCAGGATCGTGATGATGACCGGCTGCCTGAAAACCGATGTGAATACATCTGCCGGCAGCCCTGACACCTCGAGCCTCCCGCCGGACACGAGCCTGCAGAATCTCCTTGTCCCCTCGAATCCACAGGCAAGTCGAAGAATCATCACGGATGCGAGCGCGATGAAACCTGCGGTACTCGCTCCAGATCCGATCGGGTTGAGAAAGAGGAAGGTGGCGGCGACACACAGGTGCAGTCGATCTCCAAGCGGGTCGATGGACGCAGCATGGATCGATGCTTCGAGTGGAGATCCTGGTCGACTTCCTGGTTGCATTGCATCGGTCGTCATGCATGACCCGCCGTCATCGGGCACATAGTGCGTGGGCCTTGATCAGGCCTTCACGATCCTGGCCTTGACTTCCAGACCTTCCATGGCGTTCCGTGAATCCACGACAAGACTGGATTCTGCACCGACGAAGGCGTAGTCGACGGAAGAATGATCCGTGATGATCAGGACACAGTCTGCATTCCTGAGAACAGTCGCATCAAGATCGACGGAATGCATGTCGATATCGTGGTGACGCATCTCCGGGAAATCCGGACAATGTGGGTCGTGGTAGGACACTTCGGCTCCACGCTCGATCAGAAGATCGATGATCGTTGCTGCCGGAGATTCACGTACGTCATCCACATCGGGCTTGTAGGCGATGCCGAGGACCAGGATTTTTGAAGCCTGGAGGGGCTTCCCATCCGTGTTCAGCGCTTCGGCAACTCGGTTGACGACGTGCAACGGCATGTGTGCGTTGACTTCACCTGCCAACTCGATGAACCGAGTCGTGTACCCAAGTTCACGCGCCTTCCAAGTCAGGTAGAAAGGATCGATTGGAATACAGTGCCCTCCAAGGCCGGGGCCGGGATAGAAAGCCTGGAATCCGAAGGGCTTGGTGGCAGCAGCATTGATGACTTCCCAGATGTCGATGTCCATCCGATCGAGGATCACCTTCAACTCGTTGACGAGCGCGATGTTCACTGCTCGATAGACGTTCTCAAGGATCTTCGCCGACTCGGCAATTTCGGCCGAGGAGACCCTGTGCGCTTCGGCTACGACCTGTTCATACAACAGCATTGCAAGATCCGTACTGACCTTGTCTACGCCGCCTACCAGTTTCGGTATTGCCTTCGTGGTAACTCCCTTTCGACCTGGATCTTCCCGCTCGGGGCTGTATGCCAGGAAGTAATCCTCCCCACAGGCAAGGCCTGAGGCGGCGAGGATGGGAAGCATCTCTTCCCGGGTTGTTCCGGGATATGTGGTTGATTCAAGCACGACCAACTGCCCGGGTCGAAGCGTTGAAGCGGCAAGCTTCGTAGTGTCAAGGACGTAGCTCAGGTCCGGCTCGTTGTGAACACCCAGTGGAGTCGGGACGCACAGGACGATGACGTCAGCAACTTCGAGTCGAGATGGATCGGATGTCGCTGCGAACCTGTCCGATTCAGCAAGCTCCAGGTGCATCGCTTCGCCGAGATGGTGAAGGTAGGTTTCCCCTGTCTCGAGTTTCGTGATCTTGCGTTCATCGACATCGAATCCGAGCACATTGAAGCCCGCCTCGAGGACCGCATGCGCCAAGGGCATTCCCACGTAGCCCATTCCCACGACTGCGATGGTCGCTGTCTGCGTCTTCAATCGCTCCTCGAGCAACTGGGCCGGGGTCGCCTTCACGGCACCTGTCTGTCCTGGATCACTGGTAGTCATGTCGGAACGATCCTCACTGCTGCATGCATGCTGCATGCTGGTTCATGAAACTGACCACGGTGTTCGCAACATGCGAACGCTGCTCGCCGGTCAAGTCCGGATAGATCGGCAGGGCTATCGTTTCCAGGGCGGCACGAAGTGACTCCGGAAGATCCTCGGGGGCATACCCCAGGTCTGCGAAGCATTCCTGCATGTGGAGCGGGACCGGGTAGTAGATCTCGCTTCCAATCCCTTCTTCGGACAGGTGTGAACGAAGTTCGTCTCGAAGTTCTCCGGGCACGCGGATCACGTACTGGTTGTAGATGTGCCGGGCGGGAGCTGGGTTTGCATGCGGAGTTCGAAGTGGGAAGCCACCTTTCGACAACGGGGTCATTGACGTTGAAGCCCCGGCCTCGGCAAATGCCGCGTCATAGAAGGATGCATTGTCGATGCGTGCCGCGTGCCACTCTTCCAGGTGCCTGAGCTTCACCTTCAACACCGCGGCCTGGAGTGCGTCCAGCCTGGAGTTGATGCCCACTTCCTGGTGGTAGTACTTCGGCTCCATTCCATGAACCCTGAGAATGCGTATTCGTTCGGCGAGGTCCGGATCTTCGGTCGTACAAAGGCCGCCATCTCCGAAGCCGCCGAGATTCTTGCTTGGGAAGAAACTCCACGTTCCAACAGCTCCCCTGCTTCCCACCATTGTTCCATGGGAATCCCGGGTACCAAGAGCCTGGGCGGCATCCTCGATGACCGGAACTCCATGGCGTTCCCCTGTTTCCAGGATCGCATCGATGTCGCATGCCTGGCCATAGAGATGGACAGGCATGATCGCGAGAAGGTTGTCGCATTCTTCAGCAAGGGCCGCCGTGTGCTCGGGACACATGTTGTAGGTAACTGGATCGATGTCGGCGAATACCGGTGTCAAGCCGATCCGGGAAATTGCCCCCCCGGTTGCAAAGAACGTATAGGACGGGCAGATGACCTGGCCCCTGACATGGGGGACGCCTGGAAGAAGTGCCATCAACGCAAGGAGCAGGGCATCGGATCCCGAAGCGCAGCCCAGTGCATGCGGAACCTCACAGTAGTCCCTGCAGTCACTTTCAAAGTCACTGACAGTGGGACCGAGAATGAAGTACTGGCTGTCAACCACGGCCTGGATTGCAGCATCGATCTCGGCCTTCAGGGCCAGATACTGGGGTTTCAGATCAAGAAGAGGGACATTCGGACCTTCAGCCACTGTGGAACTCCTTTGTGCCCGGAAAGTAGGCATTCTACACGGCAAACTCGGGTCGTGGCATGAAGTCCCCTGTTGGCTCAGGACACCCTGTCCTGAACCCTGGAGGCTCCAGTGGAAAGTGTAGGAATCGACTCGATATGCGGTGATGCAGTTGTCGAACCTGGCTGGTCGCCCCCAGCAGTTGGTTCATATCCCTTTACACATTCCACGAGCAGGGCCCTGATGCCCGCTCCATCGTGTGCATCGGAAGCGTCACGAAGTTTGCCGAGAATCCGCTCGACTTCCTTCCATGGCAAGTCCTCTTCAACCGCACGTGAAATCTGGGGATGCGTGGTTGCGTTCGTGTTCTCTCCGAGAATCAACTCCTCGTAGAGCTTCTCTCCTGCACGCAACCCGATGTACTCGATCTCGATCTCGCCCCCGGGGTTTTCAGGTGTTCTCTCTTCGTATCCAGCCAGTCGAATCATCGTCTTGGCGAGATCGGCAATCTGAATCGATGGGCCCATGTCGAGGACGAAGACGCCTCCCTGTTCTCCCATTGATCCTGCCTGGATGACCAGTTGGGCCGCCTCGGGAATTGTCATGAAGTACCGGGTGACTTCTGGATGCGTAACCGTCACCGGGCCGCCGGCCTGGATCTGTTCCCTGAACAGAGGAACGACCGAGCCCGAGGAATCAAGAACATTCCCGAACCTGACCATGCAGAACTTCGTTGAACAACCACGCTCGGAGATGCCCTGAAGGATCATCTCCGCGAAACGTTTCGTAGCTCCCATCATGTTGGTCGGACGAACCGCCTTGTCGGTCGATATGAGAACGAATCGCTCCACTCCCTCTGCAACAGCTGCTTCCGCGAGCTGCAGGGTGCCGAACACGTTGTTCCTTGCTCCCTCGACGATGTTGTGCTCGACGATCGGGACATGCTTGTAGGCAGCGGCGTGGTAGATGGTCTGGGTGCCATGTTCCCTGATGAGTTGACGCATCAGGTCTCCATCCTTCACATCTCCCAGCTTGCCGATGACCTCGACATCCAGTCCCTCTGATGCGGCCAACTGGGCAAGAGACTTCTCAATGCCATAGAGATTGAACTCGGAATGGTCGAGGAGGACCAGTCGTGTCGGCTGAAGGTGGATGAGTTGGCGACAGAGTTCCGAGCCGATCGATCCGCCGGCTCCACTGACGAGAATCGATTTGCCGGTTGCACACGCATGAAGCAGATGTGCATCGGGTTCGACCGGTTCACGGCCGAGCAGATCCTCGATGAGGATCGGGCGAAGTTCATCAAAGCGTGCCGAACCGGCAACAAGTTCCTCGAGTCCTGGAATCGTGAACACCTTGACAGGAAATGTCTTGAGCTGGTCGACGATTTCGAGGCGGCGAGGGCGATTGGCCGAGGGTAGGGCAAGAAATATGTTTGTTACGTTCTTTCGTCGGATGAGGCGGGCCAGTTCAGTCGGCGGGCAGATTGGTATGTCACGAAGCGTATTGCCCCAGAGTTCACGATCATCATCGATGAGGGCAACGGGCTGGTACTCCACTCCGTGGACCAGGGCCGAAACCAGCCTTGCTCCCGCCTGCCCGGCACCGTAGATGATGACGGGATCACGGTGAACCACGCTTCGAGATCGGAAATAACCTCGGATCAGGAGCCTGCCACCGCCGACGAACATGCAGAGGACGAGCCAGAAGTAGATTGGCGTTCGCCCGGGGAGATCGGCCTGGAAGCCTTCTGAAAGCAGATCATGTTCAAGGCCCTTTTCGATGAAGAAGTAGGTCCCGATCAGGACACCTGTCGAAAGCGATCCGGCGATGGTCAGGTCCAGGGCGAACTTCGGCCCGATGTACCTGACCAGCGTCCTGTAGAACTTGAGGAACCTGAAGATCACCACCGAGAGGAGGGGAACGATCAGGAGGACCCACCAGACCCGGAGCAGTCCGTGGTCACCTGGCGTAAGGGCAAATGCGGCTGCGACTGCGAGTGCAACCGTGAGGGCATCAAGGCCGACGAAGATGATTCGCTTCGTGTATCTCGACAAGGGCTCGACATGACCCACCGCCCAATCAACAACCTTCATCAGTCGGGCACAGCCCTTCAGAATTGATCGCTTTACAGCTCGCCGGACCTGGTCGATGGTCTTGAACATGGGTGCGATTGTATCCATCCGACTGCTTGAAACACCTCTGGAAATTACGATTCGCCGGTACCTGTATCGGCAAACCGCCGCTCCTGACCCGAGAAGCCGCTTTGTTCTTCAGATGCGACGATCCATCGGACGTGCAGGAACGCCTACGACTGTCGTCCCAGTCGCCACGTCCGAGACCACCGCTGCACCAGCGCCGATCATCACCCGGGCTCCGACGCGTGTACCGTGCCGGATGCTTGAGCCAATGCCGATCCAGGACAGGTCACCGACTGCCACATCGCCCCCGAGATGCGCACCGGGTGCAACATGCACACAGTCCCCAAGGACACAGTCATGATCAACGGTCGCTCCCGTATTTACGATGCAGCCTCGGCCAAGCACGGATCCGATGTTGACCGCTCCCTGGGGAAGAATGACCGTTCCCGGGCCGAGTGCGGCATCTGAACTGATCGCTGCAGATGGATCGACTACGACCGCCAGCGGTGCCCCCTGCTCATCGACACGATCAAGCAGTGACCTTCTTTGCGCATTGTCTCCAATCGCCACGATGCATTCATCCCCCGGTCGGAGGCTCTGTGCAAGGTCATCGCATGATCCGAGAACAGGAAAGTCAGCCTCCGCCCTCGTTCGGTCAGGGGCATCATCGAGGAAGAGAATGTGTTCCCACTTCCCACACCGGCGTGCCGTGTCAGCAACAACCCTCCCATGCCCGCCGCCACCAAGCACGATCAGTCGACTCATGGCTTCGACCCCCTGAACTTCTCCTGCGTCTGGTGACCAGGTGATCGGGTCTGGTTGATTCGAATGACCTGAAATATCGTCTTGAAGAGGATGAGCATGTCCAGGAGCATCGTCCTGTTGTCGACGTACCAGGCGTCAAGTTCGAATCTCTTTTCCCAGTCAACGGCATTCCGTCCATTGACCTGGGCCCAGCCCGTGATTCCCGGGCGAATGTCATGCCTCCTCGCCTGCTCCGGCGTGTACAGCGGCAGGTATTCCAACAACAGTGGGCGCGGTCCGACCAGGCTCATGTCGCCTCGCAGAACGTTCCAGAGTTCCGGAAGTTCATCAAGGCTGGATGCCCTCAGGATTCTTCCAAGCCGGGTCAATCTCATGCCATCGGTTTCCGTGTCAACCTCGTTGCTGGCGGTTGGAGTCATGGTCCTGAACTTGATCAGTCTGAAAGTACGTCCACCGAGTCCCGGCCGGTCCTGGAGAAACAGTACGGGCCGGCCTGAGGTCGCAAGGGTCAGGACCCCGACCACGATCAGGATTGGTGACAACACGATCAAGGCCGTGCAGGAAATCAGTACGTCGATCGCTCGTTTCATGTCTGAGTTCGCCACCTGTGCTGCCGACAGTGTACCGGTGGCCGTCAAGCTGGTTCCCGATGCAGCCGCCGGTGATCGAGGGTGTACACATCCCCGGTATGGGCACAGCTGCACGAACCTGAGCCCTCCAGGGGAAGATCGAGTTGCTCGCCGTACGCGCTCATCCAGCCGATCTGCCTCGCTGGAACGCCGACGACCAGTGCATGATCGGGAACATCCTTGTTGACTACCGCTCCAGCCCCGACGAAGGCGTTTCGGCCGATGGTGACCCCGCAGATGATCGTGCAATTCGCACCAAGCGTTGCCCCCTGCTTCACGACGGTATCGAGGTATTCATCCTTCCGCGTCACGGCTGATCGCGGGTTGTAGACGTTCGTGAAGACCATGCTCGGTCCGCAGAAGACGTCATCCTCGAGAATCACGTTGTCATAGACCGACACATTGTTCTGGATCTTCACGTTGTCGCCGATTGAAACCCTGTTTCCAATGAACACGTTCTGCCCCAGGGAACACCCTCGGCCGAGAACGGCTTCTGCACACACGTGAACAAAGTGCCAGATGCGGCAATCCTCTCCGATGGTTGCGCCATCATCGACAATCGCTGATTCATGAATGGAAGGGGCGGCCATGGTGAATCCTCAACGTTTCAATGGAAGGTGTACCGTCTCGCCGGTCTCCGCCGACCTGTACGCTGCAATGAGAAGTTCAAGGCTGTTGAGACCCTGTTGTCCATCCGTCATCGCCTCGGATTCTCCGCGAAGCACTTCGATGACATTCCTGTAGTAGGGAGGGTGTCCGAACCCGTAGACCGAACCCGTTTCATAGGATGCCTCGCGAATCGAAGCATCGTCCGGGTGTTCATCGGCAAACGACCATTCCTGTATCTCGTTGACCGCGACTCCACCCACCCGTACGGATCCAGTCTGGCCGAGAATCGTGATCGAACCCTCGAGGTTCTTCGGGTAGGTCAGCATCGTCACGTTGACGCTGCCCACTCCTCCATCCTTCCATCGCACGTTGAGAACTCCCGTGTCCTCGGTCTCGATGTCACGCTCTCGCGTTGCCATCATCGCGTGAATGGAGTCGATGGGACCGATGAGCCAGTCAAGCAGATCGATGTAGTGGCTTGCCTGGTTCATGAATGCGCCGCCGTCGAGATCACGGGTTCCTCGCCAGTCAGCCGCGTCGTAATACTCCTGGGGCCTCGTCCAGAACACATTGATATTGACCATGTCGATCCGACCGAATCGGCCTGATTCAACCGCTCTCTTGAGCAGCTGAAGTGTTGCGTTGAGCCGATTCTGTTTGACGACGAACATCCGGACTCCAGCGTCATCGCAGGCTTTCACCATGTTCAGGCCATCCTGCCAATGCGTCGCCATCGGCTTCTCTGACATGACGTGAACTCCAGCCTTTGCGCAGCGGATGGCGTGATCCGGATGCAGGCCACTTGGGGTGCAGATGGTCACGATGTCCGGGGATGTCTCCTCGATCATGGTCTCCAGGCAGTCGTATGTGGGTGTACCCTCGGGAAGAGCAGCCGATGCGAGAGCCGCTTCGTTCGTGTCGCAGGCTCCTACGAGATCGAGATCATCAGCATGTACCGCGATCGCTTCCAGGTGCTTGCCGGAAATGCGGCCCGTGCCGAGAATCGCGATTCTGATTGGTCGATCAGTAATGGTCATTCAACTCTGCCCCCGAATCCCGTGCTGAAGAGCGAGAAGGATATCCGGGCAGCTCCGACGATGCACATCAGGCTTCAACGACCCCACGGAGAGCCCCCGCAACGCATACTGAAAGTTCATCGAGATTGAAGTGCTCCATGGCCTGTGCCCTGCCACGTTCGCCCATCTCGATCCGCTTATCCGCAGGAAGAGCAGCCATGGCCCCGATGGCCGATGCAAGTGCCGAAGGATCACCGGGGGGAATGGAAACACCAGCAGCCGCATCCACGACTGGATTGACCGGGGTATCGACCGCGGTGATGACCGGGCGACCAGCAGCCATGTAATCAAACATCTTGTTCGGAGATATTCCATGACGGAATACGCTGCCCGGCTTCAAAGGGAGGATGCAGGCGTTTGCCTTCTGCAGAATCGAATAGATGTCCTTCTTGGCAACTGAGTCATGAAACTCGACTAGTTGGAGCGACTCCTCTTCCACTCGCTTGCGAAGGAAATGCTTGCGTGGACCGTCTCCGATGAGCACGAATCGGAACTCGTCCAGGCCAGTCTCGTCCTGGAGAATCCTGCTTGCATCAAGCACGGTGTCCAGGTTGTTGGCAATACCGTGAGCTCCCGCGTACATCAATGTGAATGGACCAGCTTCTGGAGGAATGGAAGCGGGCGGTACCAGTTTTGGATCAACTCCATTGGGTACCCAGATGATGGAACCCTCACGGCCTCCCCTTGCAAGAATGTGGTTCTCGGATCCTGGCAGGAGTGTGAAGATCCGTGAAGAAGCCCGATAGATTCGACGCTCAAGCATGGCCATGTGCACGACAACGGGATTCCACCTTGATGCCCCCGCCATGTCCACCAGGGACTCGGGCCAGATATCCCTAATCTCGCAGCAGAATGGAACATGAAGCCGACCTGCCAGTCGCCGCGCAGCCTCCGCTGCATAGAGATGCGGAGAAGAACCCACGATCACATCCGGTTGGGGGATGGAGAGATCCGGGGATGCCGAGGAAAGATGGTTGGCAAATGATCGCATGTTCCGCAACCTGGCAATCGGGTGATCTGCATAGGCACGTGTTCGAATCCACGCATAGCGAACACCATCCCGAAGTTCGACACGTGTCTGCTCGCCCGGATCCAGACGTTCTTGCAGGTTCGTGTAGTGGAAACTCGACGCAAGGAGGGTGACGTCGATTCCAAGTTCGCCAAGCCGCTTCGCCAGGGCATGGTGCCTGGTGCCACCAGGTTCATCGGACGGACACGCGTAGTGGTTGACCCACCAGCAGTTCATGCGAGAACGCCGCCGCGAGTACTCGCAAGTGCATCAAGGATCCGGACCGCTGCATCCCCGCTTCCATATGGTTTGATCGAATCACCTGTCGTACCGACCGCCTCGAGTATGCCCTGCATGATCGCTGCCGGGTCGTTCGGGGGCACGATCGTATTCCATCCGGACTCGACCAGTTCCACCCACTCGGTTTCATCGCGAAGGGTCACGCAGGGCGTGCCGTGGAAGAACGCTTCCTTCTGTACGCCACCGGAATCGGTGACGACAAGCACAGCTTCACGTTCAAGCGTGATCATTTCAAGGTACCCCATCGGTTCGCGAAGGATGACTGATGCTTCCAGCCGCTCCAGGCCGTCCGTCTTCTCAAGTGCTGCTCTGGTTCGTGGATGCAGTGGCAGAACAATTGAATGCTCACTGCCGAGACCCTCGAATGCCTCGACCACGGAGGCCAGTCGGGAGGGGTCGTCGGTATTCTCGGCACGATGCAGTGTTGCGAGAATGAAACCACCCGGCTCAACCCCCAGTCCAGAGAGCAGTTCACAGGGATCGCCCGTCTTGTCTGAATAGAATCGAGCGGCGTCGTACATGACATCCCCGACCTGGAGAACACGGTTGCCCTCGATGCCCTCCGCCTTGAGGTTCGCGGTAGCTGTATCAGTCGATGTCAGGTTCAAGGTTGAAACATGATCCGACAGGACTCGATTCAACTCTTCCGGCATGAGGCGGTTGAATGATCGCATTCCCGCCTCTACGTGAGCCACCGGCACATGGAGCTTTGCAGCGGCCAGCGCACCGGCGATCGTCGAGTTGGTATCTCCGTAGACCAGAACCCAATCCGGCTTCTCCTTGACAATGATTCCCTCGATCGCCTCGAGCATTGCTCCCGTCTGGGCCCCGTGCGGACCTGATCCGATGCCCAGATGATGATCAGGCTCTGGAATCGAAAGTTCTTCGAAGAAGGAAGAAGACATGTTCGCGTCGTAATGCTGCCCCGTGTGGACAAGGATCTCGTTGACTCCGTCCTCCTGGGCCGCAAGACGTGACACCACGGCCGCCTTGATGAACTGTGGACGGGCTCCGACGACTGTCAGGATGGTGAGTGGTTCTGCCATGACGCTGCGAATAACCCCATTGTACCGGCGGCCTGCTCCAGTGACGAACATGGGGGTCTCACCTTCCATTGCGTCGGTTAGGATGAAGTTTCATGCCCCCGTGTGGCATTCCAGGCACCCTGTACGCCCAGGAAGGAGAAGAAATGACGACCAGAGAGATACCCAGCTTCAGCGAAGTATTCGATCGGTACTGGAGTGATGACGTGTTCCGGCACAAGTTCCTCTCCGATCCTTCCGGCATGCTGAGGGAGAACAGGTTGATGAATGTCGAGGGCATGGAGATGGAAATAGTGGATCACAAGGAGAACATGATCCACCTGATCTTCCACTCGGACTCTCCTGACAAGATCCACCTCGTCTCGCATCGGCATCCTCGTCTTTCTGATCGCGGGTAATGACAGGCCTGCTGATACAACTGCTTCCTGTCTGCATGCTGCTCCAGCCGGTGGATCACATCTCGGTTCCTCCCGGATTCGTCATAGAGCGAGTCGTCGAAGCCGCTGATGAACATGGGTCATGGGTATGCATGGACTTCGACTCCAGCGGCCGCCTGGTCATCGCACCGGAGCGAGGCCGATTGCTTCGGCTGACATTCTCAGGAGGCGAAGTGGCAACAGAGCGTTTCGATGCGCCTGTCGAACGTGCGCAGGGCCTTCTCCACCACGGCAACAGCCTGTACTGCAATGTAAATGCTCCACTGGATGAAGGTGGTGGCCTCCATCGACTCCGGGATCTTGACGAAGACGGTTCATTTGAAACCCATGAACAACTTGCAAGGTGGGATTGGGGTGGAGAGCACGGTGCACATGCAATCGTGCTTTCACCGGGCGGTGATTCTCTCTACCTCGTACATGGAAACCATGTGCGACCGCCCGAAGGCATCCTGGATACATCACCGCTTCGTAACTGGGACGAGGATATTCTCCTTGAACGACTCTGGGATCCGCGTGGTCACGCCGTAGGTCGCATGGCTCCAGCCGGATTCGTGATGGAAACCGACTTCGACGGTGATTCCTTCCGGTTGATCGCCGGTGGGCTTCGCAATGCCTATGACATTGCATTCAATGAAGAGGGGGAGTTGTTTACCTATGACGCCGACATGGAGTGGGACATTGGAACGGGGTGGTACAGGTTCCCCCGCATCGTGCACGTAGTCTCCGGTGGGGAAACGGGATGGCGAGGAGGCAGCGCAAAATGGTCCGATGCATGGCCGGATGTAAACCCCCCCGTGGTCGAGACTGATGTCGGTTCGCCAACAGGCATTCGCTTCGCCCATGACACCTCCTTCCCGGAGCCCTGGCGATCTGCTCTGCTCGTTGGCGACTGGTCCTGGGGCCGCGTGCTTGCAGTCCACCTGCAGCAGGATGGTGCGGGGTGGAAAGGGACCATCGAGCCGTTCATCAAGGGACGTCCGTTCAATATCACGGATCTTGATGTTGGTCCGGATGGGCACCTCTACTGCATCACGGGTGGTCGTGGAACCTCCAGCGCTCTCTACCGTGTCAGGTGGGTCGGGAATCAATCCACGGCAAGCAATCCCGTTGTACCTAGCGACAATCTCGAACTGCGGTACAGGCGGATAATTGAATCATGGCATGGGGATGCTGATCCCGATCGCCTTGATGACATGTACATCGCGCTGGGGCATGATGACCGGTCAATCCGCTTTGCAGCACGAGTTGCGCTTGAACGACTGGACCCCGACTCCTGGTCACAGATGGCCTTGCAGGAAACTGAACATCGTCTCGCAATTGAGCTCCTTGTTGCACTCGCGAGGGTCGGCAGTGACCTGCAGAGAGCTCGTGTCGTGGAGCGTGTTGAGACTCTGCTTCGGGATTCGGTGACGCCCAAGCAGGAAATCGGTCTGCTGCGCGCAGCCATGATCGCGATGTCTCGGGCTGATACCGCCGACGAAGAGGCCCTTGGCCGGCTTGGCGAGATTCTCGTGCAGGACTATCCCACGGGCTTGCCGGAACTTGATCGCCTTCGTGAAACACTCCTGGTCGCCATGGATCATCCCGATGTGGTCCCGTTGACTCTTGATGCCATTGACAACACGTCCTCGCACGCTGCACAGCTTCAGTACGCTCTTCCCCTTCGACTGGCAACGCACTGGAGTGAACTGGACCGTGCCCGATTCCTCGAGTGGACGCAGGCTGCGAGACGTTTCGAGGGTGGCCTGAGTATCCAGGGGTTCGTCGAGGGAATTGCCCGACCGATTCTTGGAGATGACCTCCCGCCACTTCCAGCAGGCAAGGCCGCTGATGAGGAACCCCTTCCCTCCCTGCATGCCTGGACCATGCAGGAGGTCCGACCGCACCTTCCCAGGCTTGACGAACCATCGAGATCAATCGAGCGTGGCCGGGTCGCCTACGAGGAGGCCCTGTGCAGTCGATGTCATCGCTTCGGTTCCAGCGGAGGTGACCTCGGGCCGGATCTCACGGCCGCTGCCGCCAGGTTTTCGCGTCATGACCTGCTTGAAGCGATCCTGAAACCTTCTGCTCACATTACCGATCAGTATGCAACGACCCGGATTCAACTCGTTGATGGAACATCGCTCACCGGGCGAATCATGGAAAGAGATGAACAGTACATCCAGCTGCTCATCGATCCGTATGGAATGGAGAAGGTGCCTGTCCGGATTGCCGACATTGCCGATGAGACGCCGGGTGAAGCATCCTTCATGCCGGCTGGTCTGGTCAACGGCCTGACACTTGAGCAGCTGCTCGATCTCCTGCACTACATGGAACATGAGCAGACGCCCTGATCAACCCGGGCCGAACCTTCAGGGCGTTGCCCTGATGGGGCCTGTTTCCTGAATCCGGGTTCCATCGGCATCGTAGAACTGGATGATGTATGGACCGACGCCAGGAACCCCGATCGGCACAGACTCCCCCCACAATGGTCTCGCAAGGACTGCCTCTCCAGTCCGAGCATCGAGTACACGCACGCGTGACGTTGCCGCGGGGATGTCCTTGATGAAGTGTGACTCATGGTTGCCGTTTTCCAGCAGGTCGAATGCCACAGGCCAGCCCGGGTACTGCTCTGCACCCTCCCGGGATGGGTCCTCCCATCGAGGCCAGCACTCAAAAAGCACGTCGCCCTCGTCAAGGTTCACCCGAATGATCCCGTACCCGGGCATCCGATCGTGCAAGTTGGTTGGTTCACGACCCGAGCGAGCTGGGTTCGCAACGGCCGCGACCGAGAGCAGGTTTCCGAATCCGTCTTCGAAGTCTCCCGTGTATCCCGGGTCGCCGGGCTTCCTGTTGTCGCCCTGCTTCGGTGGATACCAGCGACGAGGCCACGTGTTGGCGATGGCGGGAACACAGAATGCCCATCCCGCATCCTGGTGTTCCTCGATCCCGTACTGCACGGTTGATCCCAGGTGCTGATCTCCACAGACATGGAAGGCGAAGCCCTTCCGCATGGAACGAAGTGCATCATCTCTTGGACTTTGAGGCCAGCCATTGGAATCTCCGTCCATCGCCAGGGACCAGTTGGTTGGCAGATCATCGGGATCAGGAAATGCTCCCCTGGCGGAAGCGCTCCCGGAGCTGCCTCCAGGCGGCAGGGTGTTCAGGTTTCCAAACAAGGTCTGTGAAAGAACCCCCTTGGCACGAATACCCGGCTTCCATTCGGTCGCCCACTCCTCGAAGAATGCTTCCTGCCGTTCGCCAAGGAGTTCCGCGCCTTCCACATCAGCATCCTGTCCCTTGAATCCCTCCGCCTGCGGCCAACCATTCCTGAAGTTGCCTGCAGGAACAGCGACCGTGGGAGATGACTTGAACATCCTGTCTGCGAGGATCGCGAAACTGACCCCTCCCCAGTCAAGGCTCGTGTAATAGACGCTGATGTCCTGCTCGATGGGTGTTGGATCGACGGGATCGGGAAGGTGACTGGTCTGTGTCCGGTGAACGGCGTTGACGAATTGAGGCGGCATCCTGTACCCGCCACTGTCCTGTGCCGTAATGTCGCCTGTCTTCACTGCACGCTTTCCGCCCGCTCCCCAGATGTTCCCGTGGTAGACGTCGTGGTCATCCGGAATCGTCACCGTCGGCCGATCCCTGGTGAGTTCACCAAAGGACCAGCAGAAGCGATACCACTTGTAGAGGTAATCCAGGATTGCGATCTCGGTGCTTCGATTGTCGACGGGAACCAGGTCACCCTCGTAGATCTGGTCACCTGCGAAGAAGAGCATGTCAGGATCATGCCACTCGACGGATTCGACCGTCTCCTTGTGCGGCATCCATATCCCGGTGTGATTCCACTTCAAATCACCCGTGAATACCTTCTGGCAGTTCATGGCTCCCAGCACCAACTCGTCATCATCCGGCTCGGCCCGAAGCAGCCCTTCGTACGGGGCCGCATCACCAAGAAGCACCCTGTATAGAGCCTCAACGTCGGGATCACGCCCCTCCACCCGGAATCGAAGCGTGCATGCGTCTGGATCCATCCGAGCTGTTGCAACCTCGATCCAGTCGCTGCTGCCAGCCTCCATGATCTCCAGGGTGCCAACTCGTTCATCTTCCACACCTAGCGGTGGAAGTTGGGCGGTCAGGTTCAGTACACCATCATCGATGGTGTACTGGGTCATGAGCACCGGGCCCCAGGCCCGCTCGGGATATGGAAGCAGCAATCCTCCCTGGAGTTGGAGATCATCGAACCAGTGCCCTGTCGAGGAACCAGGTGGCCCCCTGTGAGAAACGAGCGCAATCCCACCCTCTATGAGACCTGGGTCAACTTGATCGGCCTCGGCCTCGTCGACCACTTCTCCATCAAGATCGAATGCCCGTACCTTCAGTTGACACGGTCCTTCATTGCAGTCGATCGTGATTTCCAGAGTGCCCTCGAACGGTGTTTTGAGCCTTGGCGGCTTGCCTTGACGGGTGGCCGTCTCCAGGGCCGGAAGGTGCGCCTTCTCCACCTTCACGCCGATTGCCCAGGATGACTGTGAGCGAAGGGGCTTGTCGTTTCTCCGAATGTGAACCTGGCCGGTTTCATCAACAAGGCAGAGAAGTCCTCCATCCTCAGCCGGCACGTGGTGCGTCTGGGCTGTCAGTCGATGATCGACATGCCGACCACCTGCGCCGATGAGCAGGCCCGACCAGGCTCCCGGGATCGGCGTTCCAGCAGAATCAACCGCCCCGGTCCGAACCGAGAGTCGTCCTCCGAGGGACGCGTCCGACAGGGTGTGTGTCAGGACGTGGCATGTCCTTTGTGGTCGAGCAGCCGCCTGTTCAATGCACTCGATGCGCCCCCCCTTTGCCTGCCAGTCCTGCAGGCGATTGGCCCAGAAAGATGGACCGATCCAGGTTCGATCCGGCGTTGCATTCCAGTCCCATGTGGCCTCAGGACTTTTCCTTCGATGCATTTCCCGCTGGATGCATGCCGATGCCACATCATCACAGGCCTTGGCGGCGGCATCACCTCCCTGATTACAGGCAACGAGAACAGCCATGTCTCTTGCTGGCGCAATCCACGTCACGCAAAACCATGTCGTATTACTACCCGCATGAGTCAGGGCTGTCCCACCCGCCCAGCCTCGCTCTGCATTTATCCAGCCGAACCCGTAGGACGCATCGTCGCCTGGAGCCGGAGACTGCAGGGTCTTGAATGTATCCGTTGAAAGAAGGTCATGACGACCTTGCCCACCCCTGAGGTGTGCTGCAATGAACCTGCTCCAATCCTCAATCGTGCAGTGAACACGGCCCGCGGGAGTTATCGCGGGAGGATTGTCTGCCTCGGGTGACGAGGGAGTCCCATCCTTCTCGTGGCCGTTTGGGTGCGCAGGCCCTTTTGACAAAGGCGCAGCATATCCTGCGGTCGTCATGCCCAGCGGTCCAAAGATCTCCTTCTGCATGAGTCGGTCATACGACCCGTTTCCCGCAACTGCGCACATGTGTCCTGCAACGGTGAACCCGGAGTTGGAATACTCGTATTCTCCGGCCGGACATGCTGGCTCCAGCAACAGAACTTCCTCTACGTAGGCTTGTATCTGCGTGGACTGTGTTCCATCTCGCGACCATGCCTTTCTCCATGCCTCCCTGGGAGACTGCTTTGGCATACCTCCCCGATTTGTCAACAACTGCGCAAGTGTGACGTCGCGCCAGCCATCGTGCATCTCCACGTCCTGGAGCACCTGGGAGATAGTGCTGTCCCAGGAAAGAATTCCCTGCTCGACCAATCTCGCAGCAAGGGTGGCCGTCATCGCCTTCGTGCAGGAACCAAGGTGCCAGTAGTCGTCAAGCGTGACCTGCTCGTTGCCTCCGCGAACACGAACGCCCGCGGCAGCCACCTCGATGATGCGATCGCCTCGAAGCGTGAGTGCCGCCATGGCGGGGATGTCATGCTTGTCGATGGCAGCCTGAATCACTTCTTCAAGCGACTGTCCAGAAGCCTGGAATGTCGCAAGAAGCGGCAGCATCATGATCAGGGATATGGAGAATCGCATTCATCCATGATTGTACGATTTGCTGATCACTGCGCATCGCATGAGGTAAATGGGCCTGCTGGGACTCGAACCCAGATGAGGTTGCCCTCAGCGAATTTTAAGTCCGCCGCGTATGCCAATTCCGCCACAGGCCCGCCTCATTGTAGCCCTGAAGGCTCAAGGACTCAGTCGAAGTCCCGGCCACACCATCAACTCGTGTTCCCCTTATAGTTGATCCGTGGTTTCCCGCAGCCCAACCCCCCTGATTGCAACACTTGTTGGACTCCTTCTCCTGGGTGGCCTTGGGTCCAGCGTCGTTCTATCGCGTTCACTGCAGGGCATTCCGCCAGGTGAACCACCTGTTTCCCCGGAGGAGAAACCGGCACCCGCTGCTCCCGCCGAGGAAGAGGCGACATCGCCTGTTGTCGATGAGCCGGATCCTGGTGACGCGGAGGAGGGCCAGAAAACGGTTGTCCTGTTCCAGTCGCTCACAGGTGACCTGCTCCGGAGGAAGCTCCACGAGTATTCAAAGCAAGATCATTTGGAACTCACGTACCGGCAAGCCAGGGAAATCATGTACTGGAAGTCGGACAATGATGATGGTGTCGTCACCACGATCTATGCTCGTCGTCCGACATCGCTGCCACCGGGTGAATGGCCGGATCCACAGGTGCTCAATTGTGAACATCTCTGGCCGCAATCCAAAGGCGCAAAACGCGTACCCATGCGAACGGACCTGTACCACCTGAGGCCCGCCGTACCACGGGTGAACTCGATCAGAAGCAATCATCCTTTCGGTGACCCCGTGCCCCCATACCGTCACGATGATGGATGGCGGGCAGGTCGGGATTCGACCGATTCCATGTGCTTCCAGCCTCCTCCCACGGTGCGAGGCGACGTGTCCAGATCACTTTTCTACTTCTCAATACGCTATGAGGCTTCGATCGAAGACTCCCAGGAGCTCATTCTCCGGAAATGGGATGAGGAAGACCCGGTCGACGACATTGAACGACGACGCGCTGAAGTGATCGAAGAGGAGCAGGGCAACAGAAACCCGTTCATCATCGACTCGACGATCGTTGACCGCATCGAGGATTTCTGACACCGATTCGACCTGTGATAGCATGCGACTGTCAATGACCATGCATGGTCTTCTCGCTGACCCCCCATTCCTGGAGATGAAGTAGATGGAATTTGCAACTGTACTGGTCAATTGGGTGGTTCGGCTCTCCCTGTTCGTATTCATAGCCCTCGGAGTCATCTTCTCACCATGGTTCCTCCTGGGCGCTGCAGTGGCGGCTCCCCTTGCTGCGATCTCGGTCTGGGATCGGATCCAGACCCGCCACAGCATCCTCCGGAATTACCCACTCCTCGGGCACCTGCGATTCTTCTTCGAAAGCATTCGCCCTGAGATGATGCAGTACTTCGTCGAGACTGATACGGCCGGTCGCCCATTCAACCGGAATGAACGAACTGTCGTATACGAGCGTGCGAAGGACCTGCTTGACGACAAGCCGTTTGGTACGGAACTCGATGCCTACAGCACGGAATACGAGTGGCTCAATCATTCCATTGCGCCTTCCGAGAAATCGAAGGATCCATTCCGAATTGACGTCGGGGGCCCCCAATGCTCAAAGCCCTACTCTGCGTCCGTCTACAACATTTCCGCAATGAGCTTCGGCGCTCTCAGCGGGCACGCCATCATGGCTCTCAACAAGGGAGCGAAGAAGGGTGGGTTCTTCCATGACACGGGGGAAGGAAGCATCAGCCCCTACCACAGGAAGTATGGCGGCGACCTGGTCTGGGAACTTGGCAGCGGCTACTTCGGCTGCCGAACAGAGGATGGCAACTTCAGTCCTGATCTGTTTGCAGAGCAGGCCGTTGAAGAGCAGGTGAAGATGGTGGAGATCAAGGTCTCCCAAGGCGCCAAGGCCGGCCACGGCGGTGTTCTACCCGCAGCGAAGATCTCGAAGGAGATCGCGGAAACCCGCCATATTCCAATGGGCCAAGACTGCATCTCGCCCGCCTACCACAAGGCATTTTCAACCCCGATCGAATTGATGGAGTTCGTTGCACAGCTTCGCGAACTCTCGGGGGGCAAGCCCGCAGGGTTCAAACTCTGCATTGGACGACCAAGTGAGTTCATGGGCATCTGCAAGGCCATGATTGAAACCGAGATATATCCCGACTTCATCGTCATAGACGGTGGTGAAGGCGGAACCGGCGCAGGACCGATCGAGTTCCTTGATCACATGGGTACCCCTTTGACCGAAGGACTGCTCTTTGCCCACAACGTGCTTGTCGGCACCGGCCTTCGGGACAAGATACGCATCGGCTGCAGCGCCAAGGTGGTGACCGCATTCGGAATAGCCTCGAAGATGGCCATCGGAGCCGACTGGTGCAACTCGGCACGTGGATTCATGTTCGCTGTCGGGTGCATCCAGGCACAGCGTTGCCACACGAATGCCTGCCCGGTCGGAGTAGCTACCCAGGACAAGAGGAGGCAGAAGGCGATCGTGGTTCCCGACAAGGCCGAACGTGTCTACAACTTCCACAGAAATACGCTGGATGCCCTGGCCCAGGTTGTTGCAGCAACGGGCCTGGATCACCCGAACCAGTTCAAGCCCGTCCACATCTCAAGGCGCGTCTCGCCGACTTCCGTTCTGTCCTATGAGGATCTGTACCACCACCTCAAGCCCGGCGAACTGTTCTCGGGAACCGAGAATCCACTGTATCGAAAGTATTGGGAACGGGCGGATTCGAAACAGTTTGCCAAGCCCTGCAAGGCCTGATTTCGCCAGACGTTCCATTGAACCATCAACCCGGAGAAGGATCATCCCATGCGCAGCACCGTCTTCCTTGCAGCTATTGCCGCTGCATCAATCGGTTTCATTGCCGGACAGTTCCAAACTGCCGCCCTCGCTCACTGCCAGGTCCCCTGTGGCATCTATGACGACCCCATGCGCATCACGATGCTTCGCGAAGATGCAACCACCATTCGAAAGGCCGTTGCAAGCATGGAAGAGCTGATGCAGAATGAGGGACATCCCCTGCAGGGGTTCAACCAGGGAGTCCGCTGGATCAGTGAAAAGGATGAAACAGCGACGAACATCCAACGTGTCGTTTCAGACTACTTCCTCACACAGCGGGTCAAGGCGGTGCCACAGGGAAGTCCTGGACATGATGCCTACCTGGAACAGTTGACACGCATGCATGCCATCCTCGTAGCGGCCATGAAATGCAAGCAGAATGCCGGCATGGAACATGTCGATGCCCTTGATGCCGCCATCGAAGCCATTGCCGGTTACTACCCTCCTTCGACGGAAGGTGGTTGAAACAACCGACCATGAAAACCAGGCCGGCCGTCCCGGGAAGGGACGGCCGACTGCGTTTCCGGGACAGTGCACGAGCACTCAGAAGATGAGCTGCATCTGGGCTCGAAGAAGCCATTGGCCATCAGCATTTCCACTGGAGTCGGGTCGCCAGCCGGTACCTGACGAGGTGTAGTCGGCCGAGGTCGGGGCGCCGCCACCATCCGTGACGGTGTCGAAGGCATAGCCCCAGTCCATGGTGAACTTGACATTGCTGTTCACGAAATAGTTGGCGCCGATCGTCAAGACGCCGAGGTTGTTCCCGGCCCCGCCTGGGCCGGCAAAGTTCGTGCCTGTGAAGTTGGCATCCTCGATGTCACCGTAGGAGTACCGGGTGAAGAGTTCGAGATCGTCCTGCATGAGGTAGCCACCCTGGACCACGACGCCCAGGGAATTCTGGTCAGTCTCGGCATTCGGGGCATTGACCGTCTGGAGGTAGCGATCCTTGCCCCAGGCCCAGGCGAGGTACGACATCAGCGTCCAACCATCGCCCACGAGGCTGGCGTCGATCGTGAAGGCCAGAGACCTCGCGACATCACCGTTTCCATACTCGGGCAAAGGTTGATCGTTGTTGGTATTGAACCATCCAAATGCACCGCCGACCATGAAACCGGTCCTGCCATTGGTGTTCCTGGCGTTGAGCCCTTTGAACATCGACCAGTCTGAACCATCGCCCATGAGCACCTCTGCCCGGGCAGTAATGCCGTTGGTCGATGGACTTCCCGCGATCTGCGTGTTCAGGTCGTTCGGGCCGTTGTTGTACATGGCCTCGATCTTCCAGGAGTCATCCCCATAGCCGAGCATGATGCCCTGTGAACGACCCCAGGTGAAGGCGTTGTTGATCACGGAACGATCAACTGCAAGCTGGCGAGTGCTGGAAACGAGTTCTTCACGAAGGAATGGAGCCTTGAACTGGCCCATGCGTACATACATTCCGTTGTCAAGCTTCTTGGTTATGTACGCGTCCTCGATGAACACGTTGGCCGGGGTGTTGAGGCCTGCCTGTCGATTTGAAGCGACCGACACCTTGTACTCCCAGCTCGGATCGATGACGTGGCCTGAGAACCTCAGCTTCGCACGCCGAATCTCGAAACCGTGGGCGTTCGACTGGGCGGGGGCATCGTTGAAGTGCCAGCGAACCTGGACCTGGGAAGTGATCTTCACAAGCCAGTTGCCGTCATCCGAACTGATGAAGAAACCCTTGTTGTAGCCCGAAGTCATGCCCGAGCCCTGGAGTGCGGACCGGGTATCCGCATCAGCAAGCACATCCGAGACAAGGCCCCGGATCTTCTCTGCTCGCTGCTCGGTCAGCCAATTTGAGTCCTGTTCGGATCGGAGGGCGTCGACTTCACTCTTCAGCTCGAACACCAGATCTCGCAGATCCTGGTCGGACATCGTGTCGATGTCGGGTGTTGCCAGAACCATGCTGCAGCCAAGGCCGATGGCAAGGGCTCCGAGTGCAATCTTCATTTCATTACTCCTAAGGATTGGTCTGGGGTGGATACCCCGCCGTATGGGATCAATTACCGGCAAGGTACGGAGTTATTCCGGGATGTGTTGATACCCGATGGAATACATGTGAATCAAACAGGCGATGAACACAACCTGAACCAGTCCGGAGGCGGACTGCATCGCCCTGGTTTTGCCCCAGCATCGACTGGGAGTTATCCTGATCTGCTGTTCGATGGCCGTGTACCCAAGTGGTCTAAGGGGACGGATTGCAAATCCGTTAGTCGTGGGTTCGAATCCCACCGCGGCCTTTGTCTTTGAGTCGGTCCAATACAGGTTTCTGGAGATCTCATGCGGATGCTCGCACTGATATCCCTGCTCCTGCTCCCTGCGGGATCCGTGGCTGCCCAGGATAGCTCTGAAGCGACTGGTCCCAATTCCGCTTCCCGGGAAACACCCTTTGCGCCATTGCTCAGAAGCGGGAGTTTCATCAGGGAAGCACATGGCACCCTTGCCCGGAAGAACCCGGCAAAGCCGTGGATCTTCACCATCATGGGGGGAACCGAAGAGAAGCCCCTCAGGCAGGAGTTCACTCTTCTGCCTTCACACCTGCTCGAGGAGGTTGAGCTCGAGATCATGGAGAACACTTCACAGACAGTTGACTTTGTGCTGTCTGGACAAGTGCTCCTCTACAGAAATCGAAATTACCTCATCCTTGAACACGTGGAAATGGAAGCGGGGCATGGGCAGCGACCCGGTACTGCTCCGGAAGACATTCCCGCACCCGAAACAGTGTCCGAAGTTGATGAAGATGGATTCGACTTCCAGGACCAGGGGGACAGCATCGCTGCAATTGTCTCACAGCTTCAGAAGGACGTTGGCCCCCTGAAGAGAAGTGTGGACCGAAGTGGTGAGTTGACTCCAGGCCCAGAAGGATTCGAAGAAGGCATGCTGCTCGTGTCCAGGAGGGGGCGGTTGGTCCGTGGAAATCATGGAGCATGGATCTTCATCTTCGATGCCGACTCACGGGGACTCCTTGAGCCTCCCATGATCCTCATGCCATCCTCGACCCTGGAAAAACTTGAAACCTGGGCACGAAAAACAGGCATGAATTCTCCGCTGTTGATAAGCGGACAGGTCTACTCGTACAGGGGGCGGCATTTCATGCTGCCGACAGCCTGGCGTGTGCCCATTGAACGACCAAATCTGAAATGATCCCCCGGCATGCACCGCCACGGATTCCTATGAAACCGTGGGGTCTTCCATTGCCACGGATGTCATCGAGATCGGCTCAACGGGACAGTCGCCCGAGTCCGTCTGGGCTGCGCCTATTGCCCTGACGACATCAAGCCCATCAACCACCTGTCCAAATGCCGTGTATTGATTGTCCAGGTGCCTGCAATGCTCCCGGCCAAGACACACGAAGAATTGGCTCCCTGCTGAATCCGGATCGCCGGAGCGAGCCATCGACAATGTTCCTTCGACATGTTCACGATCATTGAACTCGTTCTTGACGTTCCAGCCTGGTCCACCCATTCCGGTGCCATCAGGACACCCGCCCTGAATAACGAACCCGGGAATGATCCGGTGGAAGATCAAGCCATCGTAGAATCCTTCAGTTGCAAGCTTGCTGAAATTCTCGACGTGTCCAGGGGCAACGTCATTCCAGAGTTCCACGACAAGATCTCCCATCGACGTTGCAATCGTAGCTTTTGGATAATTGGTCATTGTGTCTTCCTTATTTCGTTATTTGGATTCACTGGCTTCTGAGTTTGTCTACCAGGCACTGCCGCACTGCCGCCGCATCCGCCTGCCCTCCACTTGCCTTCATGACGTGTCCGACCAGTCGACCAATGGCCGCGTCCTTTCCGTCTGCAAAGTCCTTTGCCGCCTCCGGCTGCGCCTGGATTGCTTCTTCAACCCACCCCGAAAGCGCGCCTGGATCATCTACCTGGAGCAAGCCGGCTGATTCGGCGACTGCATCGGCCGAATCTTCGGTGTCGCAGAGCAGTTCAAAGAGTTCGTTGGCAGCGCTGGATCCTATGGATCCGCTTGAACGGAGTTGAATGATTCCGGCCAGTTGGAGTGGTGCAACTCCAAGATCCTGGATCTCCACGCCACGCTCATTGGCGACTCTTGATCCGGCATTGAGCAGCCACTTGGCGATCTCCGCCCCCGAGCCATCACCGGGCATCGCCTCAATGCAGGATTCAAAATACTTGCAGAGATCTCGCTCGTCGACGATGGCACGTGCGTCCTTCTCAGGAAGACCATGCTCATCCTGGTACCTGCTCCGCAGTTGGATGGGGAGTTCCGGGATACGCTCCGCTACGCGGCTCTTCCACTCCTCATCGACGGCAACTGGAATCAGGTCTGGCTCCGGAAAGTACCTGTAATCGTGTGCGTCTTCCTTCGTTCTCTGGAGAAACGTCATGTCCTTCTGATCATCCCACCCTCTCGTCGATTTCATGCCTGCGCCCATCTCGACTCCATCTTCCTTCCAGGCTTCGAGTTGCCGCTTGACTTCGAAGTTGATTGCTCCCTGGACAGCGCGGAAGGAGTTCAGGTTCTTTATTTCTGCAATCGGGGTTGCCACCTCCCGTCCATCATCAAGCTTGATGATGACATTGATATTCGGTTCGAATCTCATGTGCCCCCGTTGCATCACTCCCTCCGTGACACCAAGAAAGCGGCAGATGTTTCTCAGCTCCTTCCCGAAAGTCACGGCATCCTCGGCGCACGACAGGTCTGGTTCAGTAACTATTTCCAGGAGCGGTACGCCTGCCCGGTTGTAGTCCACGAGGGACCCTTCATACTTCTTTCCCCCGGGAAGTTCATGGCCCGTCTTCCCCGTGTCCTCTTCAAGATGTGCACGAGTGATTCCAACGACCACCGTCCCTCCCGGGACCGAGGGGATTTCCAGTGATCCCCCGACGCAAAGTGGGAAGTCGTACTGGCTGATCTGGTATCCCTTGGGAAGGTCGGGATAGAAATAGTTTTTTCTATCCCACTTGCTGAACGAGGAGACGCTTCCGCCAAGGGCCATTCCGACCATCATCGACATTTCGACGGCCTCCATGTTCATGGCCGGCAACGCGCCTGGAAGAGCAAGAACAACAGGATCACAGAGGCTGTTGGGCAACGCGTCCCAGTTGTCTGGATGGGCGATGTTTGCAGAGCGGGAGAACATCTTCGACCGCGTGGCCAACTCCACATGGATCTCCATGCCGATCTTCGGGGTTGTTGAAACGATCTCAGCCATTCGAACACGCCTTGGTCACCTGGATCCACATGATGGAACGGACGTCACTGGTCACACAGGGTACCATCCCGGCATGCTTGATCGAACGAGTGTTGCCGAGCGTATCTCCGAGGTTGCCGTACTGCATGGCACGTTCACCCTCAGGAGCGGGAGAACCAGCACCTACTACATCGACAAGTATCGCTTCTCCACCCAGCCGGACATCCTCGAGGCCCTGGGCAACTTGTTTGCTGAACGCATTCCTGCAAATACGACTCTCCTTGCCGGAGCAGAGCTCGGGGGAATACCGCTTGTCACGGTTGCCTCCATGGCTTCCAAGCTGCCCTGCCTGTTCATCCGAAATTCCAGGAAGGAATACGGAACAGAGAAGATCCATGAAGGAGTCATCTCGGATGGCGACCGTGTCGTCATTCTTGAAGACGTCGCAACGACCGGGGGACAGGTGCTGGAAGCTGCCGGGGATATAGAGGCATCCGGGGCGGTTGTCACTGCGATCATCGCCGTAGTCGATCGGGAAGAGGGTGCGAGGAAGGCCGTGGAAGATGCCGGCTACACCTTCGATGCGCTCTTCACGGTATCCGACCTGGGCATAGGCTCCGCGAATTGATGCAAATGCATCAAATCAACCGGGTGGATTGCTGTCCGAAGCAAGTTCCCGTTCGAGCAGGTCTTCCGCACGCCGCTTGACCCACCTGGCAAGAGACTCCACGGCTGGATCTGTGGAGTTGAATGCATTTACAAGAGTTGGACTTTCGAGAATGAGGAGGTTGTCAGACTCCTCCAGGAGGCGGATCAACATGATCATGGACACGAGCCGCTCCTGGGCATCCATGGCTTGCTCCTGTATCGAGCGGATTTGCTTTGAACTGTTCATGACAGACAGGAACCACGCCTTCTGAACAGTGTCCATCCGGGCAAATGAATCGATAATCGCCTGTATGCCTCCATCGAGGATGTTCTGTGTAATCGGATAGGTCACATCCATCCTGGCGTTGTCCTGAACCACGCTGGCCAGGAGCGCAAGCTCGATGATATTCTCCGACTTGAGCCTGTCTGTATCCGAAGAAGAAATGATCTGGGAAACCCACTGATCATCAACTCGGACCCCGTCGACTCTTGCGGGAGTACCTGAAACCTCCGTGCCAAGCAGGCCTGGATAGAAGACCGTCTTTCTGCTGACGTTGTTGTTCCGAGCCTTGAAGTTGATGGTCCCCGTGGTAAGAATACTTCCACCGGACAATGGGAAGATGTTCAACATCCGTCCAACCCATGTTGCTCGAAGATCAACGGTCATCGTAACCCGTTCATGTCCCTCCAGCCGCAGTTGACGACCAACATCGATGACGAGGGGGCCGAACTTGATGTTGTCCATGCCGGCAATGCGTAGTTCCGGTTGCAGGAGAATCAGCTTGCGAATGGGGCCCTCGGGACTCATGGCCATGGGCAGCGGGGTGTTGTTGACAATCTCGATCTCGATCGTGACTGGCTCGTAGGGCTGCATGTCCATTTCGCTTGTTCTGATGGAGAAGGAGACTGCCAGTCTTGGATCGAGCGGATACCTGTCCACAGCCTTTGGAATGGCGTTGACAAGTGCTGTCATTGCGGCGGATTCTTCCGTGGGGGGCAGCTGTGTGCCCAGCATGTCCTGGAGACGAATGGATGACCAGATCCCAAGGAGGGTTCCCGGTGTTTCACGAGTTATTGAAAGGTAGCTCCTTGCAGCTTCCTGAAGCTGACCTTGTTCCTGGTACGCAACCGCCAATCCAAGCCGGGCTGCGAGGTCCGAGTCCGCAAGCGGCTCCAGAACTGTCAACGCATCCGCTGGAAATCCCTGTCGAAGGAGTAGCCATCCGTCAAAACGAGCCCTTGCTTCTTCACTGAGTGGTGTAATTGACTGTGCTTTTTCAATATGTGCTTCAGCTTCATCGGTATGACTGCCAAGCCAGAGTTGCAGCCAGGCCAGTTCGAGGATGGCCGACGCCTTATCCTTCTCCTCACCTATGTCATTTGACTGGAGGATGGTGATTGCATTCAGATAGCTCTCTCTTGCTGAAGCCATTCCATCAGCTGCAGTGTCCGCGTCGGAGTTGGATGAGATCACGGCGCGGACTGTTGCAAGGGTCGGCGTTATAGGCGCCTCAAGTCTTGCAAGTTCAAGGGGAGACAATCCCGGCTGCGACTGCTCGGTCATCGAACGGTACAACTCGTCAAGTTCATGCTGACGGACCTGAATCAATGCAAGGGCGGATTCCATGTCGCCGCTTGCCCACATCGAAACCGCGAGATCCGCAAGGAGATCGTTCGTCGGCGGCTGTTGGTTTGCGACAAGGTCGTCGATGGCAAGGGAATACATCCGCCGGGCAGCCTCGTAGGCTCCGTATTGCATCAGCATGTTTGCAAGAACTGCAGGGGTGCTCGTATCCGAAAGATCTGAAAGAAGCAGGCTGACAAGCAGTTCAACGCTGGCCACTGGATCTGAGACCCGGGTCTGGAAATAACCAGCCCCGACAGCCATGGCCTCGGCATAGAAGGGGTCCAGGGTCATTGACTCGCCGAGAAGTCGAGCGAACCCGTCCCTGTTGCCTGTTTGCCTGTAGAGCATCGCGAGATTGAATGCCAGCCTCGATGAAATAACCGGTCCAAGTTCGTCCCTGTTGGATGCCTGCAACAGGAACTCGTATGCCTGGATTCGCTCGTCTGCAACATTGAACTCATCGACAGCCATGACAAGTCGTCGCAGCTGGGCAACCTCGTTCCTGGGAGCCAACTCCAGCAGGTGGCGAACAGCCTTTTCGATGTGCTCTTCTTCCTCGGTAAGTATGGCGATGAGGAGCTGCTTGTGGGCGATCTCGGCATTGCCGGGATCCAACATGACCGCCTCCTTGATGAAGATGTCAGCAGCCTGAATGGCCTCGGTAGAGAGAGGTGGAACGGACAGGACATCCGATGCATACCGAAGCAGTTCTATTGAAAGCAGCTGCGCTGTCTTGGGATCCGAAGTCAACGGTCCTTCTGAAACAGTCTCGGCTTCGGTGGATGGCCTGGCGGGAGGATTCTCCTGGACCGCCAAGGCTGCCGACCCTGACATGGCCAGGGCGAGGACTCCGGGAATCAGTACTATTCCATGCATGTGGAACTCGTGGAGGGATGAATATCGCAGCAGAAGCGTTCGTGGGAATAGTAGGCGGCCCTTCAGAGGCTGCCAACCGGCACCAGGCGACTCACTGCCTTTCATGGGGGCTGAAGAGCAAAGACCGCCAGATCGTTGACACCCTCCGAGGCGAGTGATACCGTTCCCTGTTCGATATCGACGGGATGTCAACGACCCCATTTCCTGCAATTTGGCGACGTACCCCAGGCATGAATCGAAGAACTGCAATGACAATCAGCTGGCTCGTCTGCCTGGTGGCCCTTTCAGTCGGGGCCAACGGCGAGGTACCTGCTTCGCTTTCGGCCTTCGTTACCCAGTCGACGCTGGACGAGGGGGATAAATCGGAAATCAGTGAATACACGGTTCACTACCTCGGCCTGCTTGCCAATGGGGACTACGAAGATGTCGTGAAGGCTCGCACCAAGCTGGTGGAGCCGATGCTGAATGTCAGGGGGAAGGCGAGTTCGGCGTTTCGATCTGCCTATGCAGCAGACCTCATTCCATCTCTTGAGAATATTCTCGATGAGGGTGATGTCTACAGGGGTGTCAATGCAATTCAGGTTGCTGGCTTCCTGGGAACGGATTCCTCCATACGAATGCTCGGGCATCTGTCCAGCAGTGCAGATGAACCCGACTCCTCGAAGAGACTCTGGGTTGCCATCGCGCTGCGGCAGTCAATGGCAACCGGTGAATTGTCGCTCCGCAGTTTCAATGCCGCGGTCCGGGCCCTTGCCGAGGCGGCTGAGACTGAAGATGACTGGCGTGTTCTGATGCGACAACTTGAAACCGTTTCAAGCGTCGCAAGAAGCCGTCGTTCGCAGGATGAGGGTGGCGAAGATCTTCGTTCAATCGGACGCAAGCTCCAGCTCAGAATGATCAGAAGCACGCTTGATCGAATACTTGCAAGCGAAGGCAGTGTTGAACTTGTCTATGCCCTTCGGCCAAGCATCTTCGATGTACAGCAGCAGTATCTTGATCCAGAATTGATCAGGTACAGGCGGGAAGTGGGCCTGAACATGGCTCCTCAGCTTGCGCGGGTCAATGATGTCGTACTGCTGCACTACGAAGCGCTTCAGGGCGATGATCTGCTCAAGTCCAGCAGTGGGCTTTCTCTCCGGCTCAGCGACGAGACGCTGAGGCTGATTGAATCCGACATGGGGAGTGGGCGGGCTCCGCAGTTCAACCCGGAAGACCTCTGGTTGAACAAGGAGAAGGACGCCCTCGAGAAGAACAGGAAGGCCTGGAATGCCCTCCTGGCCCAGCCCCCCTACGCCGGACGCTGAGTGACCCACCGGGCAACCGAAATGAACGCTGGCCACCCACCTTGGTCGACGTACCATGTAGCCATACCTCCCGGAATGGATCCGGGAATGCGGTTCCATGGATGGTGTGATGCTGCGGCTCCTTCTACCAGCTCTCCTGCTCCTGTCAACGATCCTTGTCGTTGCACGATGTGACGATCATGGTGATCGATCGGACCTTGTCATCGTTGGTGGAGGTGAGGTCTTCACGCTTGATCCTCAGCGAATGAGTTATCTTCGTGACATGCGAATGGGAGCCGCTCTGTACGAAGGGCTTGTCCGACTCGACCTGGACAATGGCGGCTTCAAGCCGGCTGCCGCCCGAAAGTGGGACGTAAGCAGCGATGGATTGACCTGGGTCTTTCACCTGAGACCTGAATCCATGTGGAGTGACGGGTCGCCTGTGACCGCTCATGACTTTGCCTGGTCCTGGCTTCGCCTGCTGGCTCCTGATACGGCGGCAGACTATTCAAACCTCTTCTTCATGATCAAGGGTTCACGTGCCTTCTGGGACTGGAGGCAGGAACAACTCGATGAAGCCTGCGCAGGTGCTGAGGGTATTGACGGGCCCGCATTGTGGACGAAGGCGGAGGAGCGTTTCCGAGATACCGTTGGTATTGAAGTGCTTGATGACTACACGCTGCGACTCGAACTTGAGCACCCGGTTCCCTGGTTGCTCGATCTGCTTGCATTTACTCCCGCATCGCCGGTGCACCGGCCGACAGTCGAGGGATGGCCCAGAGAAGAGGTCCGTACGGGTGTCGGGTGGCATCAATTGGAACCACCACCTTGGAGCAGTCGGAGGTTTGTCGACTTCAATGCGAAATCGGGTCGACTTCAACAGGACCATCGATGGGCAAGGCCCGGAAGGCTGGTGGGCAATGGTCCGTACATCCTGGATGCATGGCGATATAAACGAGACATGCGACTGAAGCGTTCGCCGACCTGGCGAGATCCGGATGGTGTTCAGAACAACAGCATCACGACCCTTGCCATGGAAGATCCCAATACTGCTGTTCTTGCCTATGAATCCGGATCGGTCGACTGGATCAATGGCGTGAATGTCGATTACCGAGCTGACCTTGTTGAAATGGCCCGGTCTGGAAAGCGGAATGATGTCCACATCATCCCGGCATTTGCGACGGATTTCTTTTCCTTCAACTGCAGGCCCGAACTGCCGGGGGGTGATCTGAATCCCTTTGCAGATGCTCTCGTCAGACGAGCCTTTGCCAGGTCTGTTGATCGATCGGTCATAGTTGACAATGTAACGCGGCTGCACGAGCCGGCTATTGCCACACTCATACCCCCGGGGTCGATTCCCGGGTATGTCTCGCCCGACGGATTGCAGCATGACCCTGACCAGGCTCGCGCAGACCTGTCCGAGGCGGGGTGGATTGACAGGAATGGGGACGGAACTCTCGAGTCCGAGGATGGAACATCCTTTCCGGTCATCAGCCTGCTGTATACGACGAACACCCCTCGTTACAAGCGAATCGCCCTCGCGTTACGCGAGCAATGGGAACGCGTACTCGGAGTCGAGGTGGAGCTCGTCGGACGAGACACGAAGTTCTACAAGAACGACCTCCGGGAAGGTGACTTCATGATTGCCCGTGGATCCTGGTACGGCGACTTCGGAGACCCGACTACGTTTCTTGAATTGTGTCGATCGACCGATGGGAACAACGACCGCGGGTTCGTGGATGAGCGTGTCGACCGGATACTCGATGCCGCGGCAATGGAAAGGGATCCGCAGGCTCGGATGTCGATGCTGTCGGAACTGGAACGATATCTCTTCGAGGAACAGGTCCCGATGATTCCTATCTGTCAGATCGTGGACATCCACATGTACGACCCTGAAAGCATCAGGGGAATTACACATCACCCGAGACAGGTCCAGTCACTCTGGAACATCCAGCGTACGGACCGTCAAGAAGCGATGGCCCAGGTGACTTCACCATGAAGCGGGGTGGACTGCCACGAATGATTGCCACTCGGCTGCTACAGTTGCCCTTGATCCTGCTGGCGATCTACACGATCACATTCATGCTCATCTGGATCATTCCAGGGAACCCCCTTGAGAAACCCGAGGGTCGGCGGCCACCTGCGGAAATTGTTGATGCAATGCAGGCTCGATACAACCTTGACGATCCGGTTGTCTTCTACGGGGACTACCTGTCGGGCGTGTCGGGGCTTGACTGGGTTCTTGGTGACCGGGAAGGACCGGTCATTGATTTCGGTCCAAGCCTCCGGCATGAAAACTGGACCGTCAATGAAATACTTGCCGCCCAGTTGCCTGTTTCAATCCTGCTGGGCCTGTCAGCAGTATCGCTCGCCTGCCTCATCGGCATCGGCGCCGGTGTTCTTGGAGCAGTGCGACCCGGGTCGTTGCTGGATCTGGGCTCACTCCTTCTGGCCCTGGTGGGAATCAGCCTGCCGGCGTTCGTGATAGGAACCCTGCTCCTTGTCATCTTTGCAGTCCACCTCGGATGGTTTCCTGTTGGCGGATGGGGCGAACCGGGGCACATCGTGCTTCCTGCCCTTGCCCTCAGCCTGCCATTCGCAGCGTACATTGCAAGGTTGACGCGTTCGGGGATGCTCGAGGAACTGCAATCCGATCATGTCCGCACGGCCCGGGCAAAGGGAATGCCTGAATACACGGTCGTTCTCAAGCATGCGTTGAAGAATGCCCTGCTTCCCGTTCTCAGCTACCTGGGCCCGGCAACTGCAGCAGCCATGACGGGATCCTTTGTCGTTGAAAAGGTTTTCGCGGTGCCCGGGGTAGGGACCCATTTTGTTGATGCGGTTCTCGGAAAGGACATCACGCTGATCCTGGCCGTCGTGCTCGTGTACTCCGCCATGCTGGTCCTCCTGAACCTGTGTGTTGATGTCCTCTACAGGTGGATTGATCCACGGATTGAGACCGCGGGATCAATGGCATGAACAGTTGCAACCGGACACATGGGAAAACGAGGAACAGAAGCCTGCTCGGTTCCATCCTCTTCATCCTTGTCATCGCTTGTCTCTCGTGGTGGGTACTTGTTTCCTACTTCCAGGAGCGATTCATCTTTCCAAGGTTCCTGGTCAATGCAGATGTAGCGACAGCTGCGCCGGATGATGTCGAGGTTCTCCTCGTCGGGGAGAATGTGGATGTAGAAGTCTTTCTGCTCCCGGGTCTCGGATCCTCCGAATCCAAGCCGGCGCCGATGATCGTCATACTTCACGGCAACGCCGAGTTGGTCGATGATCGCGTGGACATGGCACGGAGGTTCGCGAGTCTTGGATATGCCGTGCTTCTCCCCGAGTACCGGGGGTATGGCAGGTCCGGAGGATCTCCAGGCCAGGATGTCATCCGTGAAGACGTTCTCGAAGCCATTGATCGGGCATCTGCCAGGAGCGACATCGATGGTGATCGTGTCGGGTACTACGGGATCTCCATCGGCACGGCGATTGCTGCCGATGTGGCTCTTCGCAGAAGACCCACCTGCATGGTGTTCGTTGTTCCACCGGCAAGCATCAGCGGATTTGCCTGGAGCTTCGGGGCCCCGCCATTCCTGATCAGGCACCCCTTCCGAACGGACGAAGCCTTGCCGAAGCTGACTGTACCCCTCCTGATCTGCTCCAACGCGCAGGATGAAGTCGTACCCCCGGAGCAGGCCAGGATGCTTCATGCACTTGCAGGCAACTCCGTCTTCCTCGAGTTTGAGGGAAGGCACAACTTCCTCTTTGATGAAAGCGAGGAAGAGAGGCGGCGAAGTGCCATCGAAGATTTCTGTTCAGAGCATCTCATCGCACGATGAGTCGCCGGTTACATGGCGGGTCCGTACTCTGCAAGTTCCCCCAGCTCCTCCGAAATGCGGATGAGCTGGTTGTATTTTGCACACCGGTCACTTCTGCAAGGTGCCCCGGTCTTGATCTGACCGGCATTCACCGCAACAGAGAGATCTGCGATCGTTGCATCCTCCGTCTCTCCGGACCTGTGGCTCACGATGGCGCTGTATCCATTGTGCTGGGCCAAGCGGATTGCCTCGAATGTCTCCGTCAATGTGCCGATCTGATTGACCTTGACGAGGATGGCATTCGCACATCCTTCCTCAAGGCCGCGGCGGAGAAAGTCGACGTTGGTCACGAACAGGTCATCTCCGACAAGTTGCACTTCGTCCCCCAGTCGCTCCGTCATCTCGGCCCATCCGGACCAGTCGTTTTCACCAAGGCCGTCTTCGATGGATCGGATCGGATATCTCTTCGACCAATCCTCCCAGAGGTCGATCATTTCCTCCGTGGTGGCAATACGATCCGGATCGCTGGAGAAGAAGCAATACCCCTCCTTGCCCTTCTTCCTGGCGGCATCCACGAGTTCACTTGCCGCAGGATCAAGTGCAATGAACACCTGGTCACCAAATCCATAGCCTGAACGGTTGACTGCCTCCTCTATGACTCGAAGCGCGTCCTCATTGTCAGCAAGATCCGGTGCAAATCCGCCTTCATCTCCAACAGCGGTGGACAGGCCACGGTCTGAAAGAACGCCTCGAAGGTGATGATAGATTTCCACGCCCGCCCGCAGCGCCGACTCGAATGTATCGAAGCCCCAGGGTTGAATCATGAACTCCTGAAAATCTACGGTGTTGTCGGCATGCTTGCCACCATTGAGAATGTTCATCATCGGAGCCGGGAGTGATCGAGCTGATGCACCTCCCAGATATCGATACAGGGGGAGTCCCGATGCCGATGCGGCTGCTCGTGCAACGGCAAGAGAAACGCCGAGCGTTGCATTTGCTCCCAACCTGCTCTTGTTCTCGGTTCCATCGAGCTCGATCATCAACTGGTCAATATATTCCTGTTCACGGGAATCCAGCCCGACGATCTGGGGCGCCAACTCATCATTGACGTTTGCAACCGCATTCAGAACGCCCTTGCCGCCCCACTGCTCCTGATCCCCATCTCTCAACTCGACGGCTTCATGTTCGCCGGTACTCGCACCTGATGGAACCATCGCACGCCCCATGACTCCTTCGCCGAGCACTACCTCGCATTCAAGGGTCGGGTTTCCACGACTGTCCAGGACCTGCCGTGCGTGGATGGATTCAATTTCATAGTCCATGGATGTTGGTTCCGGTTTCGGTGGAATGAGTGGTCATTCTAGCCCCGCCGAGGCTGATGCTCCATTGATCGTGTCATTCGACACCCAAGTGCCTTGCCAGGTCCTTCACGACACTGCTCATGTCTGCAAGGGCCTTCCTGGTTCGAGCCCCCACATGCGGAAGCAGGGTCGCGTTTGACAGACCCAGCAGGGGATATGTGCTCAGGATGGGTTCTTCTTCATGAACATCGAGGACGGCATGCATCGCGGGAAACGCCATCAGGCTTTCCAGCAGTGCACTCGTGTCGATGACGAATCCTCTTGATGTATTGACCAGGAGGGCATCCTTCTTCAGAAAAGCCAGCTCCTCGCTTCCCAGCAAGCCGCGGTTGGCATCGCGACCATCGACATGAATCGAAAGAACGTCTGATGCGGAGAGGAGTTCCTCGATGCCGACCGGTCGTGCACCGTGCCTTGCCGATTCCGGGATATCCACCAGGTCGGTGTAGATCGTCTCGAAGCCGATCGCCCTCGCGATCCTGCCGACACGGCTCCCGATCCTTCCAAATCCAAGAATCCCGAGACAGAGGGTGTCCATCTGCCTTGCAGCATGCGTACCCGATCGCAGGGCTGACCATGTTTCCAAGTCAACAGCCTCGGTTACCGGTATTCGCGGCCTGAGTTCATTCGTGATGATTGCAATGACATACTCGACTACAGCCTGGGTATTTGCTTCGGGTGTCGAAAGGACCTCGATGTTCCGGGCTCGGCATGCTTCGACATCGATGTTGTCCAGGCCGACTCCTGCACGTGCCACAACCCGCAGGTTCGGAGCGGAACTCAGCATGGTTTCATCTACTTGAGTCGATGTACGAACGACCATGCCGACCGCCTGCGAAAGCTGGTTGGCAAACTCGTCATCCCCGGGGGAACATGACACGAGTTGCACACGACTTCCGAGCCACGATTCAGCTTCGGCTTCGATTGGTTCCGCCAGGATGACAAGGGGCCTGTCTGCCATGACGGCATTATGGCAGCATGGAGACACGGGGGCCTGCATCGGCTTCTGTTAAGATCAATGGTCCACAGCATGAGCGGGACCCGGAGCCTTCAGCAGTGACATCGAATCATGCCCTGATCCTGATCGGCTTCCAGAATGACTACTTTGGTCCGGATGGCGTTCTTCGCGGAGTCATGGAGAATGAAGAGCGGAACGACAGGGTCGTCTCGCGTACGGTTGCCCTCGTCAAATCTCTCATGGATTCCAACGTGACAATCCTCGGTGCCCCGATCGTCTTTACGGATGACTACAAGGAGCTGAGGCAGGCAGATGGCCTCCTGGCGGCCATCAAGGATTCCGGAGCGTTGCGGGATGGGCAGGAAGGAACAAGAACGATCGATGAACTTCTTGGGTTCAGTGACAGGATCATCGAGATTCCCGGAAAACGAGGACTGAATGCATTCTCGAATACAACGCTCGCCCGGGAACTGATCAGCCGTGATATCACCGATGTGGCAATCGCCGGTGCTTCAACCTCGATCTGGATCGATTCAACGGGCCGCACGGCATACGAGATGGGCTTCAGGGTGTCCGTGTTGGTAGATTGCATTTCTGCACGAACTGACATGGAGCAGGACATATTCTGCTCCAAGGTGTTTCCGACGTATGCAACAGTCACGGACTCGGTGACATACCTGCAGCACGTCGACCAGGACGCAGGCAATTGATTCCCGGGTCCAGGAATCACAAGGGGCATTTTCCAAGGCAATGAGCAAACGAAAGTACACGCCGGAGGAATTAGCGTCCACGATTCCTCCCGACCACCTTCCGACCCAGTCAGTCAGGCCACATTCGGGGCCGGATGTCTCGTGGCTGGTGAAAGGAACCGAGAAGAAGAGTGATCACACGACACTTCCAGAACTTCGCGTGGGCCCCAGCGGCAACAATCTGGACCTTGTTCTCGAGTTCACGGTTGGAGAAGGTGGGCTTGGAACGGTTTCACTTGCCCGACAGTCCTGTCTCAACAGGAATGTTGCTGTCAAGCAGTCGAGGTCCGATCGCCGCAGCGGTGATGCTGAACTTCAGCTGAGAAGGGAGGCGGAACTCATGGGCCAGCTTGAGCATCCATCTATTCCGCCTATCCATGTCTTTGGAAATGATTCAGAAGGCCACGCCGTCCTGGTGATGAAGTTTGTTTCCGGAGATTCATGGGGAGATGTGCTGGACAAGGACATGACGCTGACCGAGGACAGGGAAGCGGAACGACTGCATCTACGGAAACACCTGGATATTCTCTGCCGAATTGGTGAAGCCCTCTCCTTCGCGCATGGGCGACGGATCATCCACAGGGACATCAAGCCCGACAATGTCGTCGTCGGTGAATATGGTGAGGTCTACCTGATCGACTGGGGAATCGCTGCCGAGGTGAAGGAGGATGGCACCTACAAGCCCGCGGGGTTTGCTGGAACACCCTCCTATTCCGCTCCGGAGATGCTTGATCGGAATGCGAGTCTCGATGAACGGACCGATGTCTATCTCCTTGGGGGCACCCTCTACCAGCTCGCAACCGGAGATGCTCCTCATCCGGGAAGCACTGTTTCGGAGGTGTTTGATCACGTCCTGTCCAAGCCAACACCCGATTCGATTGAACAAATCCCCCTTCCGTTGGCCGAGATCTGCCTGAAGGCGATGGCTGCGGATCCGGCGGATCGATTTCAGAGCATCAAGGAGATGCTTGAGTCGATTCGTCACTTCATGGATCACGGTGATACGGCTGAACTCTTCGTTCGCAGCAGTGAAACGATGAAGGCGTTGAGAAAACTCGTTTCATCCCAGAGAGTCGATCCGGACCAGGTCGATACGCTTGGCCAGCGTTGTCGGTACGACCTGGAACGTGTGCACCATGCATGGCCTGAAAATGAACAGGTGACCGAAATGCTTGCCGAGTGCGTGCTGCTGCTCTGCGATCACGCCATCGAGCAGAATCGGATCGGAGCCGCACGCATGTTGCTGACACAGTACAAGCAGTTCGAGCTGAAGAACTCGGGTGATGTCTACAGGCGTCAGGATGACATCGAGGATCTTGTCGACCAGATGATCTCCCGGAACGATGAGTTGTCCGTGGGAATCCAGGTGTCTCTTGTTGAACAGATTTCTGCTCTCTCAAGCGAATACGAGGATCTCAAGCAGGCCTTTGATGATCTGCGCAACCGGTGATGGATATCTCCTGGATCTCAGGGGCAACTACCCCAGGCTGCAATCACCTCGAGCAGGTCGAGTACGTCGACGAGATCGTCTCCGTTGATATCAGCCGGGCATGAGGACTGGCAGTCATCGCATGATCCGCCACCGGTCCAGCCTCCCCCCAGCTCATTACATGCAATCTCGTCAAGCTGGGTGCAGCCGGAGTCGACGCAGCATGCGCCGATTGAATCCTCGCAGGATTCACAATCACTGCCGATACCGAGCCATATGACACCCTCCGTACCGGAACAATTCTCATCGACAACCTGGTGGCAGTTGTCTCCGAAGCAGCATGCGCCCGTGTTCTGCGTTCTCTGGATCGAGTGATACAAACCTGCGTCCAGGTCAAGAACGTCGTTGGCACTGAATGGTGGCTTGGAAAGTCCGTATTCTTCATTTCCCCAGCAGACCACGCTTGCGCCGGATGACAACACAAGGCTGTGGAGATGCCCCGCTGCCACGGCGGTCACGCTCTCAAGGTCCGTGGGAACGTCACACTGGCCGCGATTGTTCCTGCCCCAGGCTGCCACTGTTCCGTCGTCAAGGAGCGCAAGAGAGTGATCGCCTCCTGCGGCAAGACTGACCACCGTTCCCAGATCGGCGGGGACATCGCATTGCCCCATGTCATTCCTGCCCCAGGCTGCCACTGTTCCGTCGTCAAGGAGCGCCAGCGTGTGATTGTTCCCCGCGGAGACCTGGACGGCATTTGTAATCTTGGGAGCATTCGATTGCCCGTACGAGTTGCTTCCCCAGCAGAGGACCGAACCGTCACTGCGAAGAACGGCCGAATGCCGTTCTCCGCCAGTCAACTGAATTGCATCGTCAAGTGATCCGGGAACATCGGACTGCCCGTCGCTGTCCCACCCCCAGCACACGACGCTTCCGTTCGCCTTGAGTGCCATCGTATGCCTGGAACCACAGGAAATCGCAACGACTCCGAACAGGCCAGGTGGTACATCACACTGTCCCTGGCTGTTTGATCCCCAACATTCAACCGTGCCGCCAAGCAGCAATGCTGCTGTGTGATACCCGCCTGCCGCAGCAGATCCGATCGGCGACAAGCCTTCCGGGATATCACACTGACCCTGATCGTTTCGACCCCAGCATGCAACATCAGCACTGGCAGAAACGGGCAGGATCAGGATGAAGGCCCCAACCAGTGATGGGAGGCAATGCCGCTGTGTCATCAAATACCCCTCGATGAACCTCTTTCTTCACTCCCAGAGTCCCTCAAATGTCCTCCTTGTCAAACAATAAGAGGCCCAATTGAACCCCTGCGAGGCAACTTGAACGCTACAGCGTGTTTCCGAGCCTCCATATGGGACATCGCGGGATCTGGTGTGGAGATTGAATTGATCCGTTGCTGGCTCGGTTCCTGCAGCCGGGCACGCCCGCCAGGTGTATTCTTCTTGGAAGTCCCACCAATGCACCCACCTACCGGCACAAAGAAGACGCGTGTCATTCCATGGCACAGTGATGAGACCCCGGCCACACCTGGTTCGGATTCAAGTCACATGGAGAAGGTATCCCTCCTCGGTCGAGGTCGCTCTGCCGTCGTATGGCGAATTGGGCGTTGTGATGAAGAAGACTTTGCAAGGAAGATCTTCGATGGTGACCGGCTTGCAAATGCACTTCACTGGATCTCCAGCGGAGCATCCAATCCCTATGGATGGAACCGGAATGCCGTCGACGCGGCAATGTGCAGAAGACGCATCCTGGGTCGACTGGTCAAGGTCTGGCTGGGTGACCGCGTGAGACTTCCAGCGCTGCTCGGCTCCGGGCAGGATCCGGAAACCGGCCGATGCTGGATCAACATGGAATTGATTCGGGGCCGCGGACCCCAGCTGCAGCATGTTGACGGAGAAGAGCGAGCAAGTGAATCCAGTGAACTCTGGACCGACATCATGAAGCCCCTTCAGCGACACCTCATGTCCACGGGTTTCGATGGTCTCGCCTGGCAGGCAGGTCTTGGGCAACCTGTTGCCATGAGCAACTTTCTTCGAGAGGAGAACTCAGGTGGATCAGGCGATTCCTGGGTCTGGGTCGACCTTGAGTCGGGTATTCCCGCAATCCTTCCGTTGAATCCATGGAGACTCCTGAGCTACTACCTGCCCCGCTCATTTCAACACGGTCACCTGCTCTTTGATGACGTGTGTGTCGACAGGCTTGAGGAATACCTCCGAACGGACAAACCGAAACTCGAGGCAGCCCTGGGGCGGGACAACTACCAGCAACTCCTTGATGACACGAGGCAACTCAGGATGGCACAGGATCGATGGCATGATGCCGGGAGACTGGAACGTGGCATCAACTGCTGGGTTGCTCGTGGCCGACTGTCTCCGGAGGATGCAGAGTGGTATGTACAGAGACCGGTACGGTGGACCTGCAGGCTCGCAAGGGAGGGAGCTTCCCGCGGAGCTCGATGTATCCCCCGTATCGTCCGTTGGGCCTGGTCATGGGTCAGGCCACGTGTATTGCTGCACTCTGCTGCACTCTGCAGTCGATTTCTCTTCTCGCAGGATTGGCGATCTCGATTTGCAGGCTTCGTCATCCGGCGACGCATCCGGTCATGGAAGCAGAGGCGCCAACTCTCCCACGAGCAGGCCCGTCACCTTTCCACGCACGCACGCAGCGATGAAGCAACTACCTACCTGACGGACTTCGGCATGCATGTGGCAATCAAGTTGCCGGTGAAGTTCACGGAGTGGATCATCTTCCCTGCACTGTTCGCCGCGGGAATGATCGGCGAAACGGTTCTTATCCTTGGCATTGCCTGCGGAGGCATGGTTGCCAGGAGTCTCTATACGCTCTGGCGGATGGGGCAGGCATTCATCCGTGGGCGTGAGCGACCATGGATTGCTCTTGGGGTCGGCGTTCTTCCGGTTGTTGGAAATGCGGCCTATCCGGCCCAGATTCTCTGGACGAGCGGAAGTCGTGATCACGACGTCGCAAGGTTCATCCTTGTCGACACCATTACGGCAATTGGAAGAAGGATGCCGGTATGGGGTGGCCCGGACACCATGACCGAGCACTGGTTCAATCGTCTTTCCAGCTGGCCATTGCGGTGGTTGTCAAGGCGACATGATCCCGCCTCCTGACAGGAAACTGTCCCCCAGGGACATTCGCTCCAGCCCGAAAGAACCAGAACGCCCAATCAGGCTTACCCGCCAACAAAGGCCCCGTGCAGCTCCGTTGCATCGACTCCTTCCGGCACGCGATCTTCCTCAGCCCACACGTACACGGTTGCCTTCACGATGGCCCACATGGCAGACATGAATGCTCCATTGATCATCAGCACGATGAAGAGTGTGCCAACGGCTCCGACTGAAATCCCGTGCCCGCCACCAGTGAGTCCTCGCATGTCGACGAATACGAAGCCAACCAGGAGAACGGTGAGAATGATGTTGATGACAAGAAAGGGGCCACCTACATAGAGACCTCGTTTCAACGTCTTCAGTGACTTCGGCTCACTTCCCGTCGCCTTCTTCCACGTATCAACGATCGTATTCTTCGAAGTGCTGATCGCTCCGAACGGGCCACATCCCGTCGCCATGATCGCGGTGATCGAGAAGAATGTCAGGACGGACCAGACCAGACCAAGAAGGGCCCCAACGATCAAACCAAGAGCTCGATTTTGTTCGATCGCGGACAGAATTGCACCGATGACAATCGTAATCACCCACCACATGAGCAACTGCGGCAGGCGGGCCAGGGCCATCGAGTACCCGTAGGCCAGGGATTTCCGTTCACCACGCGCTATGGTCAGCGCCTGTGCCGTCAG
>JABABM010000040.1:0-1377 GCA_014238205.1 Phycisphaerales bacterium
CGAGTTCCTACGTACTGGGCTATCCATTGGCTGCCAGCCGTGGGCCACGAACAGCCACTGGGTCGGCGATCGCCTTCGTCAACTTCATCGGCATGCTGCTTGCAGGAATCTTCGTGTGGATCTTCGGGGTCGTTGTCGATGCACTTGCCACGACTCGCGGTCATGCTTCCGGACCGGATGCATCGGACTTCAGGACCATGTTCCTCATGATCGGGGTCACGATGATCCTTGCCGCGGCACTGCACCTGTGCGTTCGAGAACGCAGGACGAGCATCTGAACAGGTCATTCTCCGCTTCTCGGTTCGACGCACCCTTCAGGTATACTTCGATACCACGATGCCCGTGAAACATGCAACCACGCTTCGCGCCTACCCGGAAATTGGGTACGGGGGCTATACGCGGTGTGACGGGACAGTCGCATTCTATGCACGGGTGAATGCACTCCTGACTCCTGATTCACATGTACTCGACATCGGGTGTGGCCGGGGCGCCTGCTTCGATGATGAATCATCACCATGGAGGAACTCCCTGAGAAACTTCCGTGGGCGTGCTCGACACGTCACCGGAATCGATGTTGACGAGGATGGAGATTCGAACCCGAGCCTCGATACATTTCACCTCATCAAAGACCACGCCAACTGGCCCATCGAAGATGATTCCATCGACCTGGCAGTCAGCAACTACGTTCTTGAACACGTCGAGGATCCAGCCGCCTTCTTCTCCGAATGTCACAGGGTCTTGAAGCCCGGCGGGCTCATCTGTCTCCAGACACCCAACCGGTACAGCTATGTTTCAATGATCGCATCGGTAATCCCCAATCGATTCCATGCTCGCATCACATCGAAGGTCCAGGACAGCCGCAGAAGCGATGATGTCTTCCCGACCTACTACAGGTGCAATACCAGGCGTGCAGTCACGCGAATCATGCGAAGGGCCGGATTCGACGTAACCGTTCTCCGGCATGAAGCAGAACCTGCATACCTGCGTTTCTCAACCCTCGCCTACAGGCTCGGGGTCATAGCCCACAGGCTCATGCCCCCGCCACTGGCCTCTACCCTGCTGATCTACGCACGGAAACGCTGAGCCTGCACACCCTGTCTGATCTCGCCAGGAAGGTTTAGCCGATCATGGTCAGGAGGGTCATGCGGCCTGAAGGGCCTGCAATCGATGTTCTCGGACCCAAGTTGTCCACAACGCCCTTATTTCATTTGCACCTTCGCCGCTTCGGGCCAAATTATCACGGCTTGAGAACCAGGGCACACGGATCACATCGAGCCGATGAAAAGGGAGAGCAAGGATCATGAGGACATTTACCGCCATATCACTGACCTTGACATGCCTGTCTTCAGTCGGCACTGCCCTTGCGGTTGATTCGAT
>JABABM010000040.1:1476-13832 GCA_014238205.1 Phycisphaerales bacterium
ACACTGACCTTGACATGCCTGTCTTCAGTCGGCACTGCCCTTGCGGTTGATTCGATAACCGAAACAGAGAAGATCGTTCCCACCGGTAGTGTGTCGAATGACAGTGCAGGCTGGTCGGTCGCGATGGATGGTGACCTGGTGGCCATCGGCTCTCCCAAGGACAACAACTCCGGCGGAGGTGATGCGGGATCGGTCACCGTCATCGATGGTGTCGGCAACGAGCAACTACTCACGGCCTCGAATGCAGGCATCTACGAGAACTTCGGCTACTCGGTGAATGTACATGGGAACCTGCTGATTACAGGCGCACCCCTCCACCCCATCACCACCCGTGAAGGCGCCGCCTACATCTTCCGACGCGGCAACGATGGAACCTGGGTTGAAGAAGCACAACTCGTCGCCCCCGGCGGACAATGGAGCGACTTCTTCGGTTGCTCGGTCGCGATCTCCGATACGACGGCCGTCGTCGGGGCTTACCTCTCCGATGTAGAAGGCCCCTCCTCAGGGACCGCCTGGGTGTATGAATACGACGGATGCTGCGATTGGGAATTCGTACAACGACTCGTTCCCTCTTCACCGACGGTGAAGTTCGGCACGAGCGTCGCGATAGGAGATGACCGGATCATCGTCGGCTCACCAAGGGACAACAATGACGGACTCTCGGCCGGCAGCGCCTACGTCTTCCGCCTGGACAGAAGTGATGACGAATGGGAAGAAGAACATCGCCTCGTCGGCAGTGACACTGCTGCCTACGACTACTTCGGATATGCCGTCGATCTCAATGACGATAGTGATCTGGCCGTCGTCGGCGCCATCTACAACGACGCTGCCGCACCCAATGCAGGTGCTGCCTACGTATACAGGCGAGACCGAAGCGATGATTCCTGGTTTCAACAGGAACAACTGGTCCCCTCCGGAGACGAGGCGTGGCAGAAGTTCGGGTCATCGGTTTCGATCGATGGTTCGCGTGCCGCCATCGGGTGTTATGGATATCCAGACAGCCCCGGACATGGCTACCTCTACGAGGAAACGGCCGAGGATGGCTGGGTGGAAATCGTCAAACTCGTCACGACGGATGGGGAGAATGGTGCCCGGGTCGGCTACAAGGCCGCTCTCTCGGGAAGCAATCTGCTTCTTGGGGCACCCTGGCAGGACAACGAGACGGGCGCAGCGTACTACTACGACCTGGACCGAGCTGCACAGGGCGGAGACCTGAACTTCGATGGCGTGGTCAACATCTTCGACCTGCTCGTCGTACTGGGGGACTGGGGTGAGTGCCCGAGTACGCCCGCTCCCTGCTCCGGGGACGCCGATCGAAACGAACGTGTCGATGTACTCGATCTGCTGGCCGTACTGGAATCATGGAATTGAAACCTCTCCGCCCGGGAGACAAGGAACCATCAGCAGTTGCTGAGAAGTCAAGAGGGACTCGATCATGAACAGAAGCCGAATCAACCTGCATACCCTGATCCCCTGCCTGCTCGCAGTCATGGGACTCGGAGGGATTGCCCAGGCGGACATCGTCTACAACTACATCGGGTCCTACGGTGGACATGACTACTACGTCACCGACCTGGACCTGGAGTACTACGATGCCCGGCAGGCTGCGGAACAACTGGGCATCGACCTGGGCGCAGAGAGCTACCTGGCATCCGTGACCAGTCAGGCCGAGACCGACTGGATCCAGTCCCATTCACTGGACACGATGTGGATCGGCCTGAATGATCTGGACCTGGACGGGAACTGGTCCTGGGACAGTGGCGAACTCTTCGACTGGACCGACTGGGCTCCCGGGGAACCCAACGGCAACTGGGAAGACGAGAATGTCGCGGTCATGAACTGGGGTGTGGATGTCGATGGCTCCACCGTCTACGGATGGAATGACTGGAAGGATCAGAACCGATTCACACAGGCACTCATCGAGGTCGTCGTACCTGCACCAGGCGTGCTCGCCCTGCTCGGACTCGCCGGGCTCAGGACACGTCGCCGACGTCACTGACCCTCCTGGGATCAATGGGAACAGCGCTCAATGTTCAAGATGCTCATTGCGACTGCAGGCATGCTGGCAATGGGCTGGCTGGCCTGGTCATTGCTGAAACGCCAGGGATACGCCTCCCCACCGACGGATGATGGCGACGAACAACCCGACGAGAATCAGTAGACTTCCACGAGACTTCGAGGACCGGACTTGACATTCCGCTTCATCGACTTGGCATCCCATGTCTCGTGTTCTTCGAGTGTCAAGGGTTCCTTGACCTCGACGAACCCCTCTGAAAGCCCATGGCGGGCAAGCATGCGGTACATGCCCGACTCCATCCCCTCGAGACCACAGAGATACATGAGTGTTCGTGGATTCGAGAAGAATGATCGGAACGTCGAATCCATCTCACGGTCGATGTATCGATCGACGTATTCACGTCGGACATCGGATCGACTGATGACACGGTGGTAGTGAAAACCCTCGTGCTCCTCGGCCATCGAGGCGAAATACTCGTCGTAGAGCAGGTCCGTGGTATAGGGGGTCCCCATGACCAGGTGGATCTCACTGGAAGCGGGGTCACCCGACCCCTGCAACAGTTCCCTGACCATGCCGTAGTAGGGAGCAATGCCGGTTCCAGTAGCGATGAACAGGTAATCATGCTTCGAAGGATCCGCTGGCAGGAGAAAACGCTTCCCGGCGGGCCCCGTGACAAGCACCTCGTCCCCGACCTTCAGGTCGCAGAGATAATTGCTGCAGACCCCGAGGAACAGGTGATGGGCTTCCTGGTCATCGGTCTCCTTCTCGGCACTGTACTCGTCGATGACACGTTTCACGGTCGTGGAAACGACATTGCCACTCCCATCTTCGCCCAGGGTCGGGCATGCCAGGGAGTAGAGGCGGACGGCATGGGCCTTCCCACGCCCATCCTCACCCGGGGCAATGACCCCAAACGCCTGCCCCGCTCGAAAGGAGCCGGCCAGGGGCGTCCCGGAGACATCGATGGATACATGGCGGACAAAGCTCGCTGATCTGCCCTGCATGCAGGATTCCGTGGAGACGACACGGCCCACCACGGGTGCCTTGGGCTTCACCGCATGCATCTGGACTTCACCAAGTTCTGGAGCGATAGGGTCGTTCACGGCGACAGTATAGGAGGGGTTCTTTTCTGCGCCTTGAATGGTGTGGTAGGATCCAGACATGAGGAGCATTGGAGGCTCCCAGGATCCACCCCAAGGTCAAGGATGAAGGCCGAACATGGACGCATTCCGAATTCAGGGTGGAACCCGACTCAGCGGACGCTGGGGTGTCGACGGATCCAAAAACGCTGCTCTCCCACTAATGGCTGCCTCGCTCCTCTGCGATGAGCCGGTCCACCTGCGGGGTATCCCCCCGCTGATGGACGTGAGAAACATGACGAGGCTCCTCCGGGAGTTGGGCGTCGATATCCATGCCCAGGGGCGGGACTACACATTTCATGTCACCGATGCCACCAAGTTGCATGCTCGCTACGAGATCGTCAAGACGATGCGTGCCAGCATCTGCACCCTGGGTCCGATGCTTGCTCGCCGAGGTGAAGCACGAGTCTCCATGCCCGGGGGCTGCGCGATCGGTGACCGGCCGGTCGACCTGCACCTGAGGGGACTTGAAGCACTGGGAGCACAGATCACGCTCGAAGGCGGCGACATCGTTGCACGTGCCAAGAAGTTGATTGGAACAACGATCTTCCTTGGAGGTCCATTCGGTTCCACGGTGCTCGGCACAGCAAACATCATGTCCGCGGCCGTGCTGGCACGTGGGTGCACGGTGATCGAGTCTGCTGCATGTGAACCCGAGATCGCCGATCTCGCGGTTCTGCTGAATGCGATGGGCGCACACATCAGTGGCGCCGGAACACCTCGGATCACCATTGAAGGTGTTGATGAACTGCACAGCGCAGAGCACGAAGTTCTCCCCGACCGCATCGTCGCTGGAACACTCGCCATCGCAACCGCGATCTCGGGCGGAGATGTCACGTTCGAGAACTACCCCTGGGATCACCTGCTTGCATTGACACACCTGATGCATGAAATCGGCATCGTGGTTGAACGCGTCGATCCGTCCAACGAACTTACCAGCCGGTGTACCGTCAGGGTGGCTGCCGATGGGACGTTCAAGCCCGTACTCTTCACCACGCAGCCATACCCGGGGTTCCCCACGGACCTGCAGGCCCAGCTGATGTCCCTGCTCTGCCTTGCCGATGGCAACTCCATCGTCACCGAGAAGATCTACCCGGACCGATTCATGCATGTTCCGGAACTCAACCGGATGGGAGCCAAACTCGTACGGCAAGGCCCGACGGTCGTCGTCCAGGGAGTCGATGAACTCATCGGCGCCCCGGTCATGGCCAGTGATCTCCGTGGTTCTGCGGGTCTCATTCTTGCCGGACTCGCCGCCAGGGGTGAGACGGAGGTCAGCCGGATCTACCACGTCGACCGAGGCTACGTCCGGATCGAGGAGCAGTTGAACAACCTCGGCGCGAACATAGAGCGGATCGATGGCGAAACCGGCGAAGTCGTCGGAGGCGCCCCGCTGATTCTCACGAAGCCGATGACCAGTGGGGCTCAAAAAACCGCCTAGGCTTCCCTGCACATTGCCTGTCTCGACCGTTCATAGAGACAGATACCCGAAGCCAGCCCCACATTCAGTGACGGCACGTCTCCATCCATCGGAATCTCCACCAGTGCGTCGCAGGCATCGATGGTTTCACTTGGCAATCCAGAACCTTCAGAGCCGACGATGATGGCGCAGCGATCCGGCCAGTCGATCTCCCAGGCCGGCCGGGCACCACGTTCCGTCTCTGCACCGATGAGGTGAAGCTCCCACGTGTCCCGGAGTTCCTGCAATGTATCGAGCCAGGTTCCCGGAGCTGCGATCGCCCAAGGCAGTGCAAGAACATGCCCCATGGAAACCCGAACCGCCTTCCGGTAGAGGGGATCGACACACGTTGCATCGAAGAGCAGCCCGTCAGCCCCGAATGCGGCTGCATTCCTGAAGAAGGCACCGATGTTGTCCACGTTCGTCACACCCTCGACAACCAGCAGCGTGCACCGACCGCTCCCCTTCAAGTGGCCAAGTGCGCTGGATGGCAGCAGCAGGGATTCATCGGGACGAATCCCGGCTGCAAGGACTCCCCGATGAATATGGAATCCAGAGATGGACCCCATGATCTCGATCTCGGCGGTGTAGACCGGAACTGCATCCGGCAATGAGCTCAATTCATCCTGCAATCGATCGAACTTCGATGGAGAAAGAAGCAGCGAGTGCAGACGTTCGGGGGTGGCCAGCAATCGACGGAGAACCAATTCGGACTCGGCCATGAACAGGCCATCACGGCCCAGCAGGTCGCGATCACGGACATCACGGAATACATCCAACCTTGGATCGGTCGGGTCCGTTACCAGGTGGGGTCCATTCACTTCGACCCGCTGTCCTCGACAGGCCCACGAAGCACATCCATCAACTGTTCCTGTGCCTGCTGATACCGTTCGACGCTGCGAAGCAGGTTCTCGCGTATGACCCGCAACTGCGGATCATCAGGAGCAAGAGCGGCTCCACGGGCATCGATGAGACGCTGCATCGAATCGGCTGCAGCCTTCAGATCCGCAGCCCCGAAGACAAAGTTCCGAGAGGCCTCGTAGACAAGTTCCTGTCCAAGTTGCTTGTCGGTTGGACGGTAGAGCAGTCGCCATGGACTGGCCTTGACCTCGGTCAGCAACTGGTTGAGTTGCAGTGAGGCGATAGTCAGGTTTGCAAGCGTCGAGTCGATGTCACCCAGCCACGCTCCGGAACGGATCTTGACGTCTCCTACGACATCCTGGACATCCGAGATCGTCACCTGGGCCCGGTCGATGAAGTCCTCGACCTGGGGCCATGAAGTCTCACGGAATTCCTTGACACAGGCTGCCGCGGTGGCAATAGCCTCGTCGACGTTCTCAACAATGTCCTGGAAGGTTCCAGAGTTGTCATTGATCAGTTCGGAGACGTTCTCCATGGCCTGGGCAAATGCATCGGCCTGGGCCAAGATCTTGTCAATCTCACCGGACCACTCCTGCCAGTCCTGGTTGAGCAGGGTAAGCAGTTCATTGCCTTCGTCGATGGCGCCACGGAACGTATCCGCGGATTCTTCTCCCAGGACCCATTCCACGAGTGCCCCGTCACGTTCGAGTTTGTTGGCAACGACACTCATGCTCTCCAGTGTCGCTGACAGATTGTCCGCCGACTCCGCCCCAAGAAGCGTGTCAAGCATGCTCATGGATGAGCCTTCAAGCACGTCCCCGGACTCGAGGACCCTTCCATCAGTGCCCATGGACGTGAAACTCAACCAGCTGTCGCTGCTGAGGAGACCGCTTCGAACCGACACGACTGCGTCTTCCCGCATCGTGATCGAAGCGGGAATGGAGAACTCCACCTCGATCGTGGTCACCGGTCCAGAAGGCTGAATATCGAGTTCAACACTGTTGACCTGGCCGACCTGGATGCCGCCGATGTCCACGAATGACCCATTGCCGAGTCCTCCTACGCCACTCGTGACCGGGTAGGTCACGGTGAAACTGTTCGAAAGTGGACCGAACATGGCCTTGAAATCACCAAGAACGAAAATGACGGACATGCCGACGAGAATCGCAATCGTGACGAAGATCCCGGCCTTGATGTTGTTCTGGGATCTCGTGGAAGAGTTCGACATGGTGAAAGTCTCCATTCGGGCTTCTGCCCGGGCATCCTACTTGATGCGACGCGTCGTCTGAATGGACCGGCCACCATGGAGTTTTCCCAGGTCCGGACCTAGAAGGTCTGCTTCGTAACTGTTCTCGGTATGGGTCTCGCTCATCGGTCCCTCGGGGTCACCCCTGAGGAACTGGCGGATCAACTGCTGGTCCTCATCGAGTTCATCGAGCCGGTCTCCAGGATGGTCGCGGAGAGCTTCGTAGGCCTCGCGACGATCAACCATGATCATCTTGCCCTTGTTGAGCATGGCCATCCGGTCTGCAATGGTGAATGCCGAGTCCATCTCGTGCGTAACCACGACGCTGGCAACACCCAGCTTGCGAGTCAGGTCGATCATGAGTTGATCGATCGATGCCGAGGTGACCGGATCCAGACCTGCACTTGGCTCGTCGTAGAACAGGATCTTCGGGTCAAGCGAGAGTGCCCTTGCAAGCCCCGCCCGCTTCTTCATTCCACCACTGATCTGTGATGGATACTTGTGCGACGCTTCCCGAAGCCCGACGAGTTCAAGTTTGATCTTGACCATGAAGTCGATGATGTTCGAGTCGAGATCGGTATGTTCTTCGAGGGGCAGAGCAACATTCTCGGCAACAGTCAGGGACTGGAAGAGCGCTCCGGACTGGAAGAGAATGCCAAACTGCTTCCGTATCGCGTTCAGGCCTTCTTCATCCTGTACCGCAAGATCCTGTCCAAGCAGTTTCACGGTGCCCTCATCGGGGGCGTACGTGCCGATCATGTGTCGAAGCAGGGTGGACTTTCCTGAACCCGAGCCTCCCATGATGACCATGGTCTCACCTGGATGAACCTGCAGGTTGATGCCATCGAGTACCGTCTGGTCCCCGAACCGCTTCACGAGTCCCTCGATCTCGATCATGTTGGTCCTGTCGTCACTCATCACGGCTCCATCACGCTTTCCTCTTCTACCGTCGAGTCCAGTGGCGGGCGTTCGACCAGCGACGCACCTGCAGGCCATGACACCGGGGAAGCATCACCCAGTCCCGTCCCGAGAATGACCCACGCAAATCGGCCCACGAGCCTGGTTCCGGAGTCGGTCCTCTCAAAGACGATGAACTCTGCCTCGCCAGCAACCGAATCGGTCTCGAATCGGAAGATGTAGGGTACTCGAATCGGTTCGAACAAGGAGTTCGCCGGTGAGACACGCGACGTGTCAATTTCAACCGACTCAAGCATCCCCCACCGTGACCTGAGCAATGCAGCGAACTCGGCGACTTCCCCTGGTGTGCCTTCGTCGGATGGAAGGAATGCCGCGTTGAATGCCGAAGCATCCCCCTGCATACCGGCGATGATTCCGTCGCGTGGGCCGTGCAACATGGGCTGCCGAACACTCGTGTTGTACCAGGCCATCGCCCAGCCGGTGAGTGGCGTGACGAGCAGGCTGATGATGATGCCCAGCCAGGCCGCACGCCGACCTCTCTTCCCGTTCCGGCGGACATCACGAAGGCCAAGCACGCCAAGCGGCAAGGCAAGAATCGTGACGAATGGACAGACCCCGAATGAAAACAACAGTGACATGATCGCCCATGGGCTCATGCCCGCTCGACGACCTGGTACATGCGTTGGTACATCAATCACGTGGAGTCATCCTCATTCGTTTCTTCCACAACCACCGGCAAGGCGAACTCGACGTCAGCACCCGCTTCTATCCGAACATCGATGAGCAGTGGCTTGAGCGTGAACTGGTTCATCATCGTCTTCATGGCAAAGCGCGCCGAGCCGTTATGTTCTCCATCCTCGAATCGGACGATGATCCAGCAGTTGACACGAAGTTCAAGAAGGCTGGGTCCGGATACCGGCTCCGATGTACCGATCCGGACGGATTCGAAGTCCCCGAACGCTGCAGTGAGCTCCTCGCCGAAACGATGGATGTCATCCTCAGCAAGGGCCGCGTCCTCCATCGACCAACCGGCGATCGCTCGCTCCTGGTCTCCGGACGTGGCATTGCGAAGGAATCCGTCGAGGACCATGGCCATGTCTCGATCCTGGATCTTCTGCTGCCAACTGGCGAAGGCCTGTGCAGCCCACAGGGTGGCAATGCTCAGGAGCAGCCCGCCGATGATCGCAACGACGCAGAGTCTCGATCCCGTGAGGAGTCCACCCGATTCCCTGATCCGACGCCATGCCATGATTCCCAGCACGGCACCAAGAGCATTTACCGGCGGACAGAGTGGAATGAAGGCCAGCACGGTTGCCACGATCGCCAGGGTGGAGATCGTGGGAACTCGACCATCAACTTTCTTCGCAGGTTCACCTGTTGGATCCGGCATTCGTTGGAAGTCATTCTACCCAGTGTGCCGATCTGAATACCATGAGCGTCATGCCACCGCAGGGAACAGGAACAACGGCCAAACGTGTCACCATCATGGGGCTGGGCAGGTTCGGTGGAGGCGCCGGGGCTGCCCGCTGGTGTCTGGACCAGGGCGATCGTGTCCTCGTGACGGACCTGAGAACCAGTGATGAACTCGGCGATGCAGTTGCCCCCCTTGAAGCCCTCTCCGCCGGAGACCGGCTGGAATGGCGATTGGGTGAACACCGTGCCGACGACTTCTGCAATACGGACCTGGTCATCGCCAACCCGGCGGTCCCCATGCCCTGGGCCAACCCGTACCTGCGTGCCGCCTGGGATGCAGGTGTCCACGTGACAACCGAAATCACGCTGCTCATCGAGCAGCTGGATCGTGATCGGGTCATCGGAATCACCGGATCCGCGGGCAAGTCCACGACGGCTGCAATGGTCCACCACGTACTCAGCGCGTGCAATGTCGAATCAGTGCTGGGCGGGAACATAGGCGGCAGCCTCCTGCCAAGGATCCAGGAGGCCGGGGACGCGGAAGCAGTTGTCCTTGAGTTGTCCAGCGCCATGCTCTGGTGGCTTGGCGCAACCGAGGATTCGCCACCGGGTACGCCCCCGTGGTCACCACGAATTGCATTGACGACGAACATCGAACCCAATCACCTGGACTGGCACGGGAACGAGTCGCACTATCGAGCATGCAAGGCCGGCCTGGTTCAACACCAGGTGGATGGCGACATGCACATCTGCGGTGATCCCGGCGGAGATGCGATCAAACTGCGTCTCCCTGGTGAACACAACCAGGTCAATGCGCGCATGGCTGTTGCAGCCGCCATGGCATCGACTTCGATCGACCTGGAAGCTGCAACTTCCTCCCTGGGGACATTCACGGGGCTCCCTCATCGCCTTCAGCAGGTTCATGAACACGAGGGCTGCATCTACTACAACGATTCCAAGTCGACGACACCAGCAGCAACCCTGCTTGCCCTGGAAGCCATGCCCGATGGCTCCAGGGTGCACCTGATTGCAGGGGGCCATGACAAGGGGATCGCACTCGACGCCATTGCCAGAGCCTCCGCAGAACTTGCTGGTCTCTATACGATCGGTGCAACCGGCCCCGCCCTGGCGAACGCAGCTACCCGGGAAGGAGCCAGGACAGTCCATGACTGTACAACGCTGGAACAGGCTGTTGCCAGTGCATCAAGTCGAATGGAAGGGGGTGACGTGTTGTTGCTGAGTCCCGGATGTGCCAGTTGGGACCAGTTCGAGAACTTTCAGCAGCGAGGTGATCATTTCACCCAACTGGCCAGGGCGATCACCCTGCGTCCATCTGGCCGATGAGCTCTGACAGCGAGGAGCAACCATTGGTCGCAACCCAGCGTGCAAGACCTCGCCCTATACGCCTGGGCGCTGCAGGTGAATGAAAGAGCGTCGTACCGATGCCTACTGCGCTTGCCCCTGCAAGGATGAAGGCGGCAGCGTGTTCCCATGCCTGGACTCCGCCGAGACCGATGATGGGTACGCCCGCATCACGGGTCACCTCCTCGTAGACACGTCGCACCATGCCGACGGCCGGTGTGTGCACCGCCGGGCCGCTGAGTCCACCGGCTCCATACCCCAGTCGGGGTCGCCGTGTCTCCACGTCGATTGAAAGCGCCGGCACCGTGTTGATCATGGTCAGTCCGTCTACTCCGGCCTCGATTGCTGCCGAAGCCATGGTGGAAGCTGTCTCGAACAGCAGTGGAAGTTTCACAAGCATCTTCGTAGTGGGAAGGACCTCGCGAGCCGCACGGATGACCTCCGCCAGTTCCCCGGGACCGTCGGTGAACCGGCGACCTGAAGTGGAGTTGGGACAGGAGAGATTCAACTCGACGACGGGCAGCGAATCAACGGCCTCGAATGCCATGGCAACCTTCACATAGTCATCGATGCTGTGCCCGGCAATGGAGCCGATGAAGACGGTTGGCTGGGCGGCAAGTCTCGGTGCATCCTGCTCGATGAATGCATCCACACCCTTGTTGGTCAATCCGACCGCATTGAGCATTCCACCGGGGACATCCACGACGCGATAGGGTTGATTCCCCTCCCTGGGCTCTGCAGTGATGGACTTGGTGGTCACGGCCCCGAGGCAGCGGAGGTCAAGAACATCCGCCAATTCCGTACAGGTTCCACCGGTGCCGGCAGCCGACACGATGGGCCCGGAGAGTTCGACGCCTGCAATCGAAGTCGCAAGAGGCGTGGACAGGTCCGTCATGCCCCCATGATACCCGCAGCAGGCCGGTGGCTCGCTACCATATGCCCCATGAGCACTTCAGACGATCGCATCGCCCAATTCGAGAACATGGCTACGGCAGACCCAGAGAACGAGATGGCTCACTTTTCCCTCGGGAATGCCTACATGCAGGCTGAGCGAGCCGCCGAGGCTGCCGTCAGCTTTGAACGCTGCATCGAGCTCAACCCTGACATGAGCAAGGCCTATCAACTTGCAGGCGAGGCGCTCATCAAGGCAGGCTGGTCTGACCGTGCAGTGGAAGTGCTCAATGCCGGCTACGTGAAGGCCGCTGAACGGGGCGATGTCATGCCACTGGAGGCCATCAGTTCGCTCCTGGACAGCCTTGGACGTGATGCACCAACCATTTCGACCAATGTCGAGGCCGTTGCCAAGGCAAAGGCCGCTGCCGGTGATTTCACCTGCAGTCGAACCGGTCGGGATGGCACCCAGTTGGAATCACCCCCGTTCAAGGGCCCCATCGGTGAATGGATCAAGGACAACATCTCGGCCCAGACATGGCAGGAATGGATCGACCAGGGCACGAAGGTCATCAACGAACTCCGCCTCGACCTGTCACGCGACGAGGACAGTGCCGCCTACGACCAGCACATGCACGAGTTCCTGGGCGTTCCTTCGGACCTCACCGGCAGCTGATCAGACGCTGCCGATCTTCCGGTTGTAGATCCACCACTCGATCATCAGGATCAAGAGGCACATCCCGATGGCCCAGGGCCACAACGGGAGATAGCGGCTGATGTCGACATCGTTCGATGCAATCGTCTCCCGCCCAAGGACGACATTGTCCGCAACAACCGCATCCGACTCCGCTTCGACCGGGAACCGGACTGATTCGTGCCATATTCCAGGCTCACTGCTGGAAGGTGTCTGCCAACTGATGGTATGGATGCCGCTGATCTCGATGGGACCCCACGTCGTTCGCCTTGGATCCACCTCGACAAGGTCGTGCATTTCACCCTCAGGGGTCGTGAGGATGATGTTCGTTGCATCCACCGGAAGATGCGCGACCA
>JABABM010000041.1 GCA_014238205.1 Phycisphaerales bacterium
GAACCGATGTTCCCGTTCCTCGGCAGCGTCGACTTCAAGAACCAGGAGCCGCCCTTCGCCGATCCGCAGTGCTGTCTCAAGTGAATCAACGAGGCGTGGCCTGAGTCCGTTCTTGATCGTGACCCGATCAACGACCGCCTCGATGTCATGTCGCTCATGTCGATTGAGATCCAGTGGATTCTCTCCGCCCTCTGCAAGAGCATCCCGGATGTCAAGAATCGTTCCATCTACACGGACTCGGACAAACCCATCCTGGTGCAACTGCTTGACTGCGTCCCTGTGCCACCCCTTTCTGCCACGAATGACGGGTGCGCAGAGGATCAACTTCGTCCCGGCCGGCATTTCCAGGAGTCGATCTACTATCTGGGTGGAGGAGGTTGCGCTGATGGGTCGACTGCAGGTTCCTCGTCCCTTCTTCGCCCAGCAGGTGGGTTCACCGCATCGGGCGAAGAGAAGCCGAAGGTAGTCCTGAATTTCCGTGGTGGTTGCAACCGTTGACCGTGGGTTGTGTCCGCCACTGCGCTGCTGGATGGCAATCGTCGGAGGGAGTCCCTCGATCGTTTCAACATCCGGTTTTTTGACCTGCTGGAGAAACTGTCGGGCATACGAACTCAGGGACTCCATGTACTTTCTCTGCCCTTCGGCGAAGATCGTATCGAAGGCCAGTGAAGATTTTCCTGAACCAGAGACACCCGTGATGACCACCATCTGGTCCCGGGGGAGATCGACATCGAGAGATGCGAGATTGTGCTCTCGAGCTCCACGAATTCGAATGGTCCTGGAGGCGGCAGTCATTGGTGGGCCTAGCCGACTTCGCGTCGCTGGAAGAGGATGATTCCCAGCCCGAGTACGCCGATTGAATAGAACCCTCCATAGAGGAGCGTGCTCAGGAGATAGGAGTAGGGAATGACGGTGTCCTGTGTCAGTGCATCCGAGAGCCAGAGGATCTGGAAGTTGGGCAGGACGCTGTAGCCGATCCAGCAGAAGATCCATGTCACGTATTCACCGGTCGTGGCCATGTCCGTCAGTGGAACGGTGGCCACATCGACGATGGTCACCGAGTTCTCGACTTCGCCGGTCGTCCACTCGATGCTCCTGGTGACTTCTTCCTGCGTGACAAGACCCTTGAGCCTGGCAGTGTCCAGCCAGCCTGCTTCAAGTCGTTCGATGCTCCGGCCGAAGATCCAGTCGGAGAGCAGGCCCAGCAGAAAAAGACCGACGGTGGAGACCAGGGTGACGAGTTGTCCGAAACGCGTTGAGACGGCAACGGCAATTGCGCAGAGGACGAGAATGGCCATCATGATCGAGACGACTGCAAGCCAGATCTGGCTTTCAAAGGCAAGCCACATCGACTGCGAGGAGAAATCGGGTCCGAAGTTCAAGGCAAGCAGGTATGCAAGAAACAGGATCGGCGTCGTCATTGCAATGACACTGCTGCTGAAGACCATTCCATAGAAGTAGTTGCACCAGGTCGCTGCGATCAGGCCGAGGAATGCTCCGCCAAGGCCGAAGATGATGACGGGTACATGGACGGGGTCCTGTACGGTTTCTATGACCGTATGCAGTTCAACGAGCATGAACACGAGGGTCATGCACAACGACGCGACCATCATCGCGCCTGCGACGCCCAGGTACTTGCCGATCATGAAGACCGGTCTCGTGACGGGCTTGCTGATGACGGTCAGGGCGGTCTTGTTCTCGATCTCCCTGCCAAGGACATTCGTCGCGATGAAGGCAGCCAGTACGGCTCCAGCGAGGAAGACGGTCGCCAGGCCGATGTCGACGAGCATCCGCTGGTTCTCATCCATGGTGAAGGCTGAAAGGGGGTTGCTGAGGACGATCAGGATCGATGCAGCAATGACAACCACGAGCATGATCGGCTGTCGGATGCTCTCGAAGAAGGTGTTTCGGGTTATAGCCAGGAGCTGTTGGAACATCGAGCAGGAAATGGTACCCCGTCCTATCCCTCGTGGGAGGCGAAGAAGCCCATTCTTGAATGGTTGTAGTCACAATTTGGTATTCTGCCCCGCCTCTGGGACGAACAAACCCGGGTCTGTTTAACGTATTGATATGAGGCCTCGAACGGGGCTTGGACCATTTGAAGACGGGGATGCATGTCCCCCTTACAGCTGAAGGGGGCATCGGCGCTCAACCATGAGAATCGATCACCTCGCCTACCAGCGAGCAACAAACATCGCCGGTTTCGGTTTCCTGCTTCAGCTTGTGGCAGCGACTGTTCTCCTGATCTTCGGATACGAAGGAGATGAGGCGACGGCGCGCTTCGCCTCGTTCTATCTCTACACGGGACTGGTCGTCTGGCTGGGACTCATCATCGTCTTCAACCAGCACAAGCTCGAGAGGCTCGAGGCCCTGGAGGAAGGTGAACTGACGGCTACTTCCAGCGGCGAGTCGATCTTCGATCGTTCCGGTGATGAGATCCGTGTCGCGGCACGTCGTCTCCGGATGATGTACAGGTGGGTCATGCCGCTTGCGAGCCTTCTGTTCGTGAGCGTGTTGTTCCTGCTCTCCTGGATCATGTTCGATGCGTTGGCCGGCATGGTGGGATCCGACGGCTGGCTGCAACTGCTGATGACCCAGAACAAGGGGTGGCTCATCGCCGTGACCCTGGGCTTCTCGGTCGTATGCTTCATCATTTCCCGATACCTGGCCGGCATGGCAGAGCAGAAGGTCTGGCAGAACCTTCGAGCAGGTGCGGCTGTCATGGTTGGCAATGCGATCGTCCTTCTTGCAATTGCAGTGGGCACGATCGTCCGCTACTTCGAGATCGACGACGTCATGTTCTTCGTTGCATGGGCCATCCCGGTCTTCATGGTCATCGTCGGAGCAGAAGTGTCGCTCAACCTGCTGCTGAATCTCTACCGCCCACGTGTCAGCGGCGAGTTTCCACGCGCTGCCTTCGATTCACGAAGCCTCAGCCTCCTGGCAACTCCTGATTCACTTGTTCGTTCACTCAATGATGCCGTCAACTACCAGTTCGGGTTCGACATCACCAGTTCATGGGGATACCAGCTGGTGCTCAGGAGCAGCGCATGGCTGTGCATCCTCGGCATCTGCGTACTCCTGGCGCTCAGTACGCTTTCCGTTGTCGGAGGGCGTGAGCAGGGGCTTCGACTTCGATCCGGTGCGCTGGTCGGCACGGAAGGGAACGTGGTTCATGACCCGGGTTTCTTCTGGAAACTTCCATGGCCCATCGAACAGACCAGGGTCTACGACGTGAGTTCGCTTCGTTCACTTCCATTGACACCGATGGACAAGGGACGTCGCGACGGCTTTCTCTGGGAGGACGAAGTGCGCCTTGATCCAGGTGAAGTCATCGAACCCTTCATTGTCGGACGTTCAAGATTGACTGTGGATGCGGATGCCCGGGATTCGCAGGACAGTGAGCCTGCAGAGGATTCGGCCGGCGACTTCAGCGGGAACTATGCACTTGTCGACATGCTCGTTCAACTGGAATACCGCATCAGGCCGGAATCCGGAGGCGAGCCGGGCTTGCTCAGGTACCTTCACTTTGGAACGGATTCGATCCAGAGACGACAGGAGTTCACGGATCGTGAACGCGCGCTTCGGGACCTGGCGCTCTCCGTGGTGACCCGGGAGATGTCCACCAGGTCACTGGACGATGTTCTCTCAGATGATCGAGCAGACATCTCCGGCCAGATGCAGATCGAGGTGCAGCACGCCTTCGACAAGCAGCAGGTGGGCGTCGAGATCGTTGCAATCAACATACCCATGATCCGTCCCTCGGGCGATGCTGCAAGCAGGTTCCAGGACCTGCCACTTGCCATGCAGCAGCGTGATCGCAGTGTTGCCAACGCGGAGCGGAACAGGATTGCACTCTTCACTGCCATTGCAGGCGATCCCTCGGTGATCGACCAGATCGAGGAATCGATCGATGCAGTGCAGGATGCACGTGCCAAGCGGGACAAACTGGCCGAAGAACATGGCGAAGATGCGCCCCAGGTCAAGGCAGCCAACAGGGAACTCACCCAACAGGTTGCAGCTACTGAGCGACTCCTTGAGGATTCCGGTGGGCAGGCAGCTTCGATCATCGCTGCAGCCGAGCGGGATCGGTGGATCGAGATAATGGAAAAACGAGCCCAGGCAGGCCGGGTCCAGAGCCAGGTTGCCGCATACCGGGCAGCACCCGAGCTGTATCGCCAGCGTGCCATCATGCAGACCTACGTACGCCGCCTCAGCGGCCTGAGAAAGTACATCGTCGGCATTCCCCCCGAGCGAATGAACGTGAACGTCGAGTTGCGTGATCTTGCAGCTCCAAACACGGTGTTCGAGGGTGTGCTTGAGGAGGATTCATCACCATGAAAAAGATCGTCGCCATCGTTGCAGGAGCAGTGATTCTTGCAGTCCTGCTGCTTTTCAGCATGACCTACTCCATCTCGTTCAATGAGGTGGGGATTCGCAGTCGCTTCGGCAAGATCGATGAAATGAGCATCGTCAGGGAGCCGGGGCTTCATTTCAGGCTTCCATTCTTTGCAGACAGTGTCGATACCTTCGACACGCGTGTTCAACTGCTCGAGTCTCCACTGGACAATCTCCAGACGAAGGACGGCCAGCAGATCGTCGTGAAGGCGTTCATGCTCTGGAAGATCGATACCGAGGGAAATGGCCCACTGGACTTCTACCAGAGTTACCCGTCGATTCGAGAGGCGAACCTGATTCTTTCAACCCAGTTCCGCGACGCGGTTTCCACGTTGAGCCAGTACGACTTCGAGGAGCTCATCGGGGTGGATAACAGCCTCGGGGAAGCGGAGCAGTCGATCCTTGATCGAATGGACTCCGTGACTGCCGAGGGCATCAAGCCGCTCTATGCCGGTGTCAGCCGGATCATTCTCAAGGAAAAGACGTCACAGGCAGTCATCTCACGGATGAAGGCCCGGCGGGATACGTTGGCGGAGAACGAACGAGCCAAGGGTGTCGCCGAGGCGCAGCGAATCACATCGCAGGCCCAGACGACGGCGGACAAGATTCTCGCCTTTGCATCGCAGCGAGCCCAGGAGATCCGGGGCCGCGGCGAGGAACGAGCTGCCGGATACCTGCAGCAGATGAGCCAGGACGAGAACCTTGCGATCTTTCTCATCTGGCTCGACGCGCTTGAGCAGGCGCTGGCACAGAATACGACCGTCATTCTTGAAACCGATTTTGCGCCTTGGCACCTGATGAACATGGATTCGCCTGGTGAGGGTTCCATTATTCCCCAGCCTGAGAAGAATATCGAGGGTAATGATTCCCCATGAGTGAACGTCCGGATCAACCTGACATGGTCGAGGGTGGTGTTCCCATCGAGGGCGTTCCTATGGAAGTGGAACCCACGAGGCGATCAGCCTCCGCCCAATTCAATGTCGAGAGTGACATCGGTTCTGCTGCAGCCATGCGTGAAGCGATGGATCCAGCCAACAAATCACTGGCAGATGCGCTGCAGCTGAGCTTTCGTGTCCTGCAGTTCGTCATCTTCATCCTTCTGATCCTCTTTCTCTTCTCGGGATTCAAGACGATCGGCAACGGGGAAAGCGGTGTTGCGACGGTCTGGGGCCAGGTCGAGGATCTGGAGGGGCTGGGGCCGGGGCTGCAGATGAACTGGCCTCCACCCATCGGGGATTTCGTAGTCGTCAGTACCGAGTCGAGAACACAGACGGATGGTCGTGTTTTCGGTGCTTCCTTCGGCGGAGCTGCCTCGGAGCAGGAAGCGATCGAGCAGGCGACCTACGAGGGTCTGAAACCCGGCCGGGATGGTTCACTCATAGTGGCAGGGGAGGAACTGGCACACATCGAGGTGAAGGCGGTCTACGAAGTCGACAAGGTTGTTCCCTACATCGAGCACCTGGAACGTGGTGCTACAGATGTGCTCATTCGACTGGCACTCCAGCGTGCAGTTGTTCATGTTGGTGCGTCGCATACGCTCAACCAGCTCAGGACCGAGTTGAGCAATGACGAGTTGCGAACCAGGCTCCAGGATCAGGCACAGTCGACACTGGATGCCGTCAGCTCGGGATTGAAGATCCTCGACGTCCAGCTCATCGAGAATATCGAGCCCCCGAGGTTCATCCAGCAGTCCTTCGAGGAATACACGGTGAACCTCCAACTGGCCCAGCAGGAAATCCAGTATGCACGCAAGATTGCCGAAGAGATGCTTATCCGCGCAGCAGGGGAGCACTGGCCCATGGTCCGAGACCTCATCGAGGAATATGAGCTTCAATGGGAACTTGAGGATCCTTCAGCACCTGGAACACTGGAAAGAATCAATGCGTTCTTCGATGGCGATTCCGTCGCCGGTGAAGCGTCGAATGCGATCAGCAATGCCCGCGGCTACCTTTCAGACATAGAAACAAGCCTTGGGATGGAAGCGAGACGATTCGAAGGGCTGCTGGAGGCATACAGGAAACACCCGCAACTGGTGATAACAGAGCGATGGCTCAATGCACGTAATGCAGTCATGAGCAGGCCTGACGTCGAAATGGTGTACGTCCCACACCAGCTTGGAGCCATGGCCATCGACTTGACGGGCCTGCAGTCGGTCAAGGACATCCGGCGGCGTCTTTCCATGGAACGCAAGGAAGCATCAGCCATGTTCGAAGGCCTGGATCTTCTCGGCGAGACGATGCAACGCATCGACGAGATGAAGGAAGTCGGGAAACCCGGCCGACAGTTGAAGATAGACAGTACCGGTCGGCCCAAGGGCATGCGAGAGGAATCCCCCTGAACCGCACAGCGGTGGAGTATCAAGCAGGATGGTTACCAATACCACGCCCCCGATCGTCGAGGCAGTCGGCCTGACGAAGGTCTTCAAGGACTTCTGGATGCGCACGAAGGCGCGTGCAGTCGATCACATTGATTTCGAGATCCAACCGGGTGAGATCTTCGGACTCCTTGGCCCGAACGGATCTGGGAAGAGTACGACCATCAAGATGATCCTCGGCCTGCTCCACAAGACATCCGGTCGACTGGCTGTCTTCGGCAAGTCGCCTTCCGAAGTGTCGATCAAGAAACACATCGGATTCCTGCCCGAGGAATCCTACCTGTACCGCTTCCTGAATCCGATTGAAACGCTCGACTACTACGGTCGCCTGTTCGGCCTTGATCGGGCAACGAGAAAATCCCGTACAGAGGAACTGCTTGAGATGGTCGGCCTGACCCACGTGGCCCACCGCCCGATCGGAGAGTTCTCCAAGGGCATGACACGTCGGATCGGCATAGCCCAGGCGCTGATCAATGATCCGGAGTTTCTCATCCTCGATGAACCCACGTCCGGACTGGATCCCATCGGGACGAAGCAGGTGAAGGACCTGCTTTTGAACCTGAAGGCGAGGCGAAAGACCATCCTGCTCAGCAGTCACTTGCTGGCTGATGTCCAGGACGTCTGTGATCGCATGGTCATGCTCTACGGCGGAATGATCCGCGTCGAGGGCACGGTTGAAGATCTTCTCGAGGACACGAACAGGACAGTCATCCAGGTTCCTCGGCTGAAGCCAGGAACGATCCAGCGGATCGAGAAGGTGCTGCAGGAAGAGGAGGGCGTGGCCATTGAGCGAGTCAGCCAGCCAAGGCAGCGACTGGAGGACCTGTTCCTGGACATCGTGGAAACCGCACGACTCGAACAGGTGGAGACCTCGGGTGTCACCGACACTGGTCACACGGCTGAATTCCTCAGGATGCAGGAGGGCGACGAGTTGATCGACACCCTTGTCTCCGAGGCAGATGCGGTCGAACCCGCCCGGGCCCACGAGGTCGTGAAGGAGCCGGAGTCTTCAGAGGCCGGCGACATGCTCGATTTACTCGTCGATACCGCTCCGGAACCGGTCAGCAGGGCAACCGAGGTGACCAGCGTCCCGGATGCTCCAGAAGATGTCGATCAATCAATGATTGACGATCTGCTTGGAGGAGAGCAGCAGGACAAAAAGCAGGAACCATGACTGGACTGCTCCGAATCCATCGCACGCTCGATCTTCTCCAACGCAAACTGTGGGTCAAGATCACGGCGTCCATCCTGTTCGTGGCCGCTTCAACGGCATTCTTCGCTCCGGTGCTGTACACGAGTTACTCCTACAGCAGCAATGCCAGGTCGATTGTCACTGCGTTGGCAGGTCCGGAAGGGGATCGATTTACCAGGACTCTCCGTGAGACGGGTTCGGTCACCATCGACGGCACGAAGCGTTCGATCCCTGAAGAACTTGCACCCGTCCTCTTCGCCGAAGATGGATCACTGGTCGATCTGCCCCTGACCTTGTCGCTGATGCTCCAGGACACCGTTCCGGGATGGGCACCGGGATGGCTGCTTCAGCAACCACCGACCACATGGGTCTTCTTCTGCGTCGCGGTCTGTTGGCTGTTGTTCATCACCTGGATGAAACTCCTGCTGCCATTCCTTCTGACATGCATGGGTACAGGACTTGCGGTGTGGCTTGCCTGGATGTCAGGCTCACAGGACGCGATGTTCGCACTGGGCGGTATCGGCCTTCTGCTCTTCACCTTCGTGCTCCTGATCCGGATCGTAAGTCTTCTTCTGAGTGGACCCGACCAGGTGCTTGCTGTTGCGCACACCGTGATCAAGGAAGCATCCCGCAGCCGGATATCACTCATATTCATACTGCTGCTCCTGGCGATCCTGCCGATGCTTCCATTCTGGCTGGATCCAGAAGCGCCCCTGAGGCACAGGGTGCAGACTTTCATCAGCCGAAGTTCCGGAGCGACGTTCGCCATATGCGCTTGCATGACGCTCGTACTTGCATGTGCAACCGTCTCCTTCGAGATTCGTGACAGGCAGATCTGGCAGATCATGACCAAGCCGGTAGGCAAGTTCCGTTACCTGCTCGGTAAGTGGCTGGGCATCGTGGTGTTGAACGTGGTGATCCTGGCAATTGCAGGCGTGTCGACCTTCCTCTACATCCAGTATCTCCGGACCACGAGTGTTGCACCGGGGCTCCAGGGAGACCTCGATCGCCTTGCGGTACAGGAGGAGGTACTCACGGCGAGAAAGAAGGACGTGCCCAACTACGAGCCCATACCACAGGAACTGCTTGATTCGCTCGTGGAAGACGCCGTCGCCAACGACCCCCAGAATGCACGCTATGCAGGGAATGTTCCCTCGATGATTCTCAAGGGCATCGAGCGTCAGCTTCGACGGGAGATTGATTTCACACGCCGAACGGTCCCGCCTGGAATAGATGGCGAACCCGGAATGCGGACCTTCTTCTTCGACGGGCTCCAGGAGGTCGTCGGTACGTCATCGCCTCTGACGCTCCGGTACAGGCTCATGCTTGGTGATGCGGACGAGACGGCGACCTATACCTGTGGTTTCGTCTTCAACGAGGACCCCGCCACGATGCAGGTTCGGGAATACGTGCCTACGTTGTCGCATGTCATGCTCATCCCTCCGGATGCGGTGAAACCTGATGGCACGATGAGCGTGACCATTCTCAACTTCTACCAGCGGTCGCCAGGTTCTGCGATCGGCCGCATCTATTTCGAAGAGGATGACTTCGAAGTGCTCTACAAGGCAGGTGGTTTCGAGGGCAACTTCCTTCGGGCGATGCTCGTCATGCTTGTGAAGCTCGGCTTCCTGGCGGGATTGGGAATCTGCTGCGCGACCTTCCTGAGTTTCCCGGTGTCCTGCCTGTGTGCCTTCACCATCTTCATGGCTGCGACCATCGGGCCCTACCTTGCCTGGTCGCTGGAGTACTACGTGCCAGTCGAGGCCAACCGGGTTGAATGGTCCAATATCGGTGTTGCCATGCAATGGGTCTTCGAGATGGGGATCCGCCAGATAGCTCGCGCCTCGGTCTTCCTCCTGGAGGGTTTTGGCCGGTACAGGCCCACCAACGACCTCGTAAACGGCCTCATGGTTTCCTGGGGTACGGTTCTTGGCAGTTTTATTCGACTCTCCCTGATCTGGTCAGGCCTGGTGCTCGTACTGGGGTGGCTCGTGCTTCGAAGGCGGCAACTGGCAATCTACAGCGGGGGACAATCCTGAGCACCCATGCAGCGTGATCGAATCATCCAGGCCAGTGCCCTTGCTGCGATGCTCGCATCCTTCGTGGGTGCCGGCACGCTCCTTCCAGGCATCCTGAAGGAGTCCGAGGAACGGGGCCTGCGGTACACCGACGTAACAGTCGATGGCGCGCCTCCCTTCGTTGCGATCGGGACGGCCATCGGCGCGATGCGTGGACTGATCGTCGATTACCTCTGGATCAAGGTCAACATGATGAAGCAGCAGGGGCTGTACTACGAGATCATGGCCGATGCAGACCTGATCACGAAGCTCCAACCTCGCTTTGCACCGGTCTGGACCTTCCATGGACACAACATGGCCTACAACATCTCCGTGGCGACCAACACTCCCGAGGAGCGGTGGGAATGGGTCAATGCGGGGATCCGACTGGTTCGCAACGAAGGTCTGCGGGCCAATCCAAACGACCTGGTGCTTCACAAGGATCTCGCATTCTGGCATGCACACAAGCTCGATGGTGTCAGTGATGATGCGCACCTCTACTACAAGCTTGAATGGGCGAGGCTCTGGCATTCCCTTCTTGGCGAGCCGCCGATCGACTACCAGGAGCGGGTCCAGTGGATGAAGGACATTGCTGATGCCCCCGAGACGCTTCGATCAGCTGAAGCCAAGACTCCCGGGGTCCTCGACCTGGTGGATCGACTCAAGAATGAGTTCTCCGATCTTACCTCTGGCGACGAACCATTCGGCCTCGACCAGGGATTCCTGGATCGCATGTCCTGGTGGGAAGCCATCAACGAGCAGTCTTTTGTTGCCAAGACGCTTGGAGCTGCCGACGAGTTGCGTGAGCGCAATGACAGGTTGTTCCTCGTTCTCGACGGCATTGTGAACGATCCCGCCCATGCGGAGGCATGGGAGACGCTCATGACGCATGTTCGAAAGCGGGTATTGAAGGACGAGTTCAACATGAACCCGCAGTTGATGTACGAGTACACACGTGACCTGGGACCAATCGACTGGCGACACCCCCAGGCGCATGCCCTCTACTGGGCCAGGCGTGGAACCCAGGTAGCTGAACGCCGGATGCGAGAGGACGACATCTACCACCTCATCAACAACGACAGGATGCAGGTCCAGGCGCTCCAGGGGCTTGCCCGAAGCGGGCGAATCCACTTCGATCCATTCGCCCAGTGCCCCAGGCCTGCATTCCAGGTGGCTCCGGAAACCCCTCGGCGAAGGTGATGGATCGG
>JABABM010000042.1 GCA_014238205.1 Phycisphaerales bacterium
AAACGATGCGGCCACCTTGACGGCAAGGAAGTTGTTTCCACAAGCGAAATGGTCGAGAAGGTCCACGCGGCGGCAGCGGCCAAGCTGGACCCGGATTTCCTCCTGATAGCTCGGACGGATGCGAGATCCGTAGAGGGTATTGATGAGGCGATTGAACGGGGAAATGCCTACAGGCAGGCGGGTGCGGACATGATCTTTCCCGAGGGACTCCAGAGCGAAGAAGAGTTCAGAACCTTCGCGGAAAGTTGCCCCGGACTGCTCATGGCGAACATGACGGAGTTCGGCAAGACACCAATCATCCCGGTCAAGCGATTCGCCGAGATGAACTACAAGCTTGTCATTCATCCAGTGACAACCCAACGGGTCGCGATGAGCGCCGTGGTATCGGCACTGGAGCACCTTCACGACAACGGTTCGGTTGAAGGAATTCTTGGAACGATGCAGACGAGGGACGAACTCTACGATCTGTTGGACTACGTTCCAAGCGAACCCTGGAATCCTCCGGGGTCGACGCGATCTTGTGATGACAGCGATGTCTGAAGAAACACCAGCAACCCGGAATAGTGATGGCAGGAATGGGATCCGTGTCATCATTGTCTTTTCACAAGGTCAGGTTCTTTCCTCGAGCACGACCAGTATTGCTGATCGTCCCGTGCTTCATGTTCCCATCCAGGTGAAGTACAGCAGAATACCAGCGGTCATTACGACCCTGGCGACAGGAGTAGGTGTGTCGATTCACGGTGTTGTGACGAATGTCACCATCGATCCCCAGACACTTCAACGCCGCCCCTTCAACCACGAGGATTGTCTCTACCCATGCTTCTGGACTGATGCAGCCGCAAAGGGGTTGAGGACAACCCTGCTTGACTGGGCGGGAAGTGATGAAGATCCACTCCTTCCCGATTCAGTGTCACCCAAAGAGTATGCCCGACGCACGAAGGAATACGACGTCGATGACACATTCCTCTGCAAGGTGCTGGGCAATTCGTATGACAGTGAACAGATGAAGTCTTCGATCAGGATTCTTGCAAGGATGCAGTTGGTTCTTGGAGAAGCCCACGATCGTCTTGAGCACCCCGACCAACCGGATCTGCTGGGGGTGTATCTTCGCCTTCCCCAGCAACTAACCAGAACAAAGGGTCTGCAAGAGCACCTTGATGAACAAATTAAGAAACTGGTGGAGCGATCTCTTGATTCATCCATCGTGTTTGTCGTGCACACGAGACAGGATGATGCGGCGAAGAACAGTGCAGAACAAGCCTGGGTCCTGTCAATCATCGGTGGAGATCACGAGAGTGGACACCTGGAGGGCGAAATCGATTTGCGATCAATTGGTTCGGCGATCAGGCTTTTCTCGGGCGTTCAGTGTCCACCGGGAACACGTATCCCCGGGTGGAGGTTTATGAAACTTCCATGCATTTCGGGTGAGGCGGAGTTCATTCCCACAGGGCTAAGGGAGGATCAGGTCGACTGGAATAATCTCGTTGATCGGGTGCTTGAGATGCCTGAGGGTGACTCGGAGACAGGCGATCGCAAACAGAATATCCAGGTACTTTCCCGTCGATTCAATGAGTTGAGTTTGGAAGCATTTCGTCGTTATCAATGGCAGGATCTGGAGAGGTGTGCCAGAATCCTGCTGAGGATCCGGCATCTTCCCGTTGACCACTGGTGGAACATATTCGCCCTCGACAGGCTCTCAAGACACGAGGATCTCGTGCTCGCCGTCGACTCCCTGGTCCAGGAGTACCCGAAACTTCCCGTGACCCATGTCGCACGTGCTCTTATCGCGATTCAACATGACACGGATGGGGCGGCAGCGCTGCTCAACAAACTCGACCCGGATGAGCTCCGCATCAACACATCACTTGGGACGCTTGGCCGACTGTGCCTGAAAGCTGGTCTTGAGGAGAAGGGTCTGGCAGCCATTTCCAGGGCGATCCGTGGCCAGATGGCTATTCAGGATGATCGTATGAATGCTGCTCAGTACCTGCTTCAGGCAGGCAGGGCGGATGAGGCGATGGCTTTCATGGGGAACGTCGGCATGGATCTCAGCAACAGGGGACAGGGAGTTTTGAGGCTTCGTATCCTCCTGGCATTGGGTCAACAAAACGTGGTCGACAAGTATGCCACTGCTTTCCTGGAACGCTATCCAGGAGACAGGGTGGTGTTGGACTTGATACAGGGTTGATTCACAACGATTCGACGATGATCACTTTCGACCGGGATGATCAACCCTGAGTATCGAGTTGGCCTCGACGTCTTCGAGTTCCAAAACAGAACCATCCGGCCACGTCACAACAACAGTTGGAACTCGCTCGACCCTCCCAAGTCCAAAGTGAACCCGGTGATCGTTGGCGGTGAGATAACTCGAGTCCGTCCTGAGAATACCGGTTCGCACACGCTCTCCAAAGTCCAGTTCCACCCTGGTTCCAAGTGCAGGTGTACCTGCTTCGTTACGAACATCCACGAGAAGCCAGTTGCCCCGATCTACGACATTGTTCATGAGAAGACGGGCCTTTTCATTCCTGTTCACGACAAGTATGTCGATACCGCCATCATTGTTGAAATCCCCGAATATCGCCCCTCGGCTTGTCCTGGGCTCGAGAGAGGAAAGGCCTCCAGCACCTTCGATGCTGTCAAAGCCAAGTTGCCCAGCTCTCCCTTTCAGGAGGAGGTTGGTTTGTGCAAACGGATCTCCGTCAATGATGCTTGGATCTGCATTGACCGCACCATTGGCAGCGAAGTAGTCGAGTTGCTCATCGTTGTTGAAGTCGATGAGTCCAAGTCCAAATCTTGTATGCCTGAAACTGGGCCCCGAAAGTCCTGCCTGGGAGGTTACATCACGGAATCCCGTCCCCGTGTTGAGATACAGGGAGTCGGCTTCTCCCTTGATGTTGCAGACAAGCAGGTCCGGTGCCCCGTCGTCGTTGAGATCAACCACGACCACACCCATTCCCGCCTTTGCCAGGCCACTGCTGTCACGGTCACAGGCCCAGTTGAAACCAGATTCCTCGAATACACCGTTTCCTGCATTGATCCAGAGCCTGTCCTCCGTCGTGTCGTTGGCAACGAACAGGTCCGTATCTCCATCCATGTCGAAATCACCGGCGGCGACACCAAGGCCATATCCCTTCACGGAATCAACTCCGCTGGAGTCACCTGCAGACCTGAAATACCCCTCTCCATCGTTCAAGTAGAACAGGTCCGTCGTGGTCGGATACCTGCTTGGCTTGCAATACCCGAAGGTGCGACGGCCATCCGGATCAACGACGCGACAAGGAAGAACAGTCTCTGGCGACCACAATGCATATCGACATACATAGAGATCAAGATCACCATCTCCGTCAGCATCAAAGAAGCTGGCACTTGATCCCCACCCCTTGTCTCCAAGGCCTCGCTTCAGGGTGACATCAGAGAAGCGTCCACCCCCCTCGTTGACAAGCAGAACATCCTGCCCGAGATTCGTAATGAACATGTCGACATCCCCATCGCCATCCACATCACCCGTAGCAACACCCGAGCCATACCCCGTGTCGCCTGCACCACTGCCTTCTGTTACATCTCTGAACATGCCGTTCCCCATGTTCTGGTACAGCCTGTTTCCCCCTTCACCAGTAGCCTGGAGAAGGTAGATATCCACCCAGCCATCATCATTGAAATCAATGGCGGCTCCTCCACCAACCAGAATCTCGGGCATCCAGTAGTGCTCGCTGAGTTCGGTATCAAGGTAGAACTCGATGCCACGCTCGGAATGCTCCGGCTTGAACCAGGTTTCATGGATATCCGTCACCTGCCCGGGAGGATCTCCACATCCCTGGATTCCAAACAGGGTGCATGCAACCCACGACAGGAGAAGGTGTTTCAAGGCTGCGGGTCTCCAAGAGCAGCTTCAAGCCGTCGAATGGCAGGGTGGCCCGGTGACTGGTTCTGAAGTTGATGGAGTGTAGCCCTTGCGTCCTCCATTCTTCCAAGCGAAATCAAGGCATCGGATCGAATCGCGAGGGATTGAACAGTTTCCCTCTTGAACAGAAGGGAGGTTTCATCAAGTACCTCCAGGGCTTCATCCGCTTTCTGCAGCTGGAAAAGTGCTGCGGCAAGATTGACCCGATGAAGGACGGCCATGGGTTGCTGCTGAATGCATGTCTCAAGGTGTTCCCTTACAGCCTCCCACTCCTTGTTTCGAGCAAGCAACTGTGTCAATTGACCTCTTGCATTCGTCATGTTGGGGTCCAGTTCCACAACTACCTCAAGAAGAACACGGATTCGTGAAAGAGTTTCCGAAGACAGGCTTGACAAGTTTGTCTTGTCACCGATCAGTGCAAGAGCAGTTCGGTGCCTGGGCGAGGCCCAATTCGGATGAAGTTCGGCAAGCGTTTCAAATACCCCCAGTGCCTCGAGTCGCCTTCCTTGCTTGGAAAGAATGATTCCTTCGATCAATGTGATGTCCCTGTCATCCGGGTAGTAGTTCTTCAGTCTTGATATACGGCTTTGAGCGACATCAATCTTTCCGCCTGAAACGAGTTCCATAGCAGATCGGATCTCCTTGGTTCGCCCGGTCTTTCTCTGAAGCGCCCATTGTGCCCATGGGTCCGAATAGACAGGCACAGATGCACCAGCCGCATCTGCATAGACCTTCGCCTCTTCGACTCGACCGGCTGCACGAAGGAGACGCGCAAACAACCAGAGGACATGCTTGTCCCCGGGCCTCTTCTTAAGAAGCGGTTCAAGCAGCTGAATCCCGGACTCCGTTTCTCCTGTGGCGAGATGAACCCGTGACCGAACCCGAATGGAGTTGTAGTCATCGGGAGCCAGAGCGAGGGCGGCGTCCGCCAACACTACTGCTCGCGGAAGGTTTCCACTTTCCATGGCGACCCAGGCCGCTCGCCAGTGCAGGTGCGGCTGATCAGGTGAAAGGGCAATCGCGGCATCAAGATCAACGCTGGCTCCCGGCATGTCGTAGATATCCATCTTGCACAACCCCCTCAAATAGAGAGGCAGTGGACGGAACGGATTCAATTCAATCGATTGATCAAAGGCAAGGATCGCCATGTCTGGAAAGCCGTTCGCGAAGAAGGTTCTTCCAAGGTTGTCCCACGCCCCGATTGAGTCTGGATTCCCCGTTACGGCTGCAGTCGAAGATCTGATGGATTCGGCGACCATCGGATCCACCTCCTGGAGGTTTGGGGATGGTGGCTCCACGGGCTTCGAGCACGCTGCAAGCAGGAGTTGCAAGGCCATCAACCCGACGAGGGATAGGCGATGAATTCTCACGTTCCGGTCCGATGGTCGGGCCCGTCTCCAGCGGGCACATCGACGACATTGGCAGCCTCGAGGATTCTCTTCACAACTTCCCGCTCGGTGCATTTCAGGGCAACCTGTTCAATGAGACCCCCATCAACTATCTCCTTGCGTACGCTATCGAGAGATTCACCACGCAAGCTCGCCAACAGTTGGATGTACTCGGTTATCTCGCTTTCATTAATATTGACCTTGAAATGCCGCTGCAGCATGCTGGTAAGAATCCGCCTCCGGGCCTTTTGGATGTTTCGATCGCGCATCGATTGCTCAGAAGCCTCAAGCTGGCTCTTGATTTCCGAATCATCCACCCCATCGTTCTTCAGTGATTCATATTGCTGTCGCTGTTGTCTTGCCACTTCCTCTCGCACGATTCGATCCGGACAGGGCAGGTCAACCATCGTTTCGACAAGACTAAGAACATTTTCCGTAAGTTGAGTCATCTGCTCCCGTTCAAACCGCAAGTCAAGTGAATGGTAGATCTGCAGGCGAAGACCCTGGAGGTTCGGACACTCGTAATATGAAACCACGTCATCAATCGATGCAGGCTCGATTCGCTGTGTAGATGCAATATTGAACCTGCACGTCAACGTCGTGCCGGCAATTTCGGGCATGCCTTCCAAGGCCGGGGCGATTGTTGATACCTCGAGACTGTCCCCGGGCCCAGCTCCCATCAACCTGCTTGTCAACTCGGGAAACGGAACACCTTCGACGAGAGCGGGCTTGTTCTCAGAGGGTACTCGGATCGTGACCTCGTCATTGTTCATGAAGCATTCCCCGGAATCGACACAGCCTATCCAGATACTTCCCGTGGCCTCATCGCCGCGAGCAAGAGTCTCGGAGGACGGGCTGGACACCCCGATGTCGAGTCGCTGTTCATCCAATTCCACATCAACCACCGCATCGTCGATCACCATCACCGGCCGCTCGATGGTCAAGGCGCTGAAATCCGGCCAGTCAATCTCCAGCCGGGCATCAAGGCAGCCGGTGAAGCAGAAATCATCCCCCTCCCTGAGGACCACGGGTTTATCCGTTGGAATGACGGAAGGTCCCCAAAGCGGTTCAAGGTCAAGCCGGCTTACAGCTTCCTCGAAGCAGATCGTTGCAAGAAGATCGTAGAGCTTCGAGCCTTCGATCTTCTGACCCTCGCCCTCAAGACGATCAACAATCTGCTTGACACAGTGGGCTGGAAGAGTGAAATCAATCCTGATATCAGGCCACTCAGCATCAGTTGTCTCGATCTCGATTTCATCCGGGTTGATTACAGGGTTGGTCGACAACTTGGAACAAGCCTCCATTTAATCGTCGCAAGGTCTGGATTCATCTGGTTAGGATAGGTCTCATGGCCAAGGAGTCTCCAAATACCAGTATAGAGCAGATCGTTGCTGATCTGAACAAGAAGGACCTGTACTACCTGGCGTACAGCCGTCTCTTGGAAGCGATTGAAGATGATCCGGGGAATGAGAACCTGAAGATTCTCCTTGGAGACACATACCTCGGCCTGAATGATTTCAACGAGGCGAAGCGCGTATACCAGGAGGTTCTCGAGACTCAACCAAACAACCAACGTGTATTATCCAGGATGCCGCGGGTGATGCTCGGTACAGGCAACCCGAACAGTGCAATCGAAGCCGGGAAGATTTTGATAAAGATAATGCCTTCTGCCAGGAAGACGACTTCCACCCTGTCACTTGCCGACACCTATGAGCGCGTCAACGAACCTGAACTTGCAAGAGCAACACTCGATGAGGCCAACATCAAATCCGATGAAGAAAAGGCCATGGCCCTTTACATCCTGGGCCGTATTTTCCTCCGGGAGAAGAAGTTCGAGGAAGCGATCTCCAAGTTCAAGGAATACATTGAATTGAGGGAATCCTTCGAGTACGAGGTGGCCCTGTCACCCCCAGCAGAGTCGTGGTTCCAGATTTCGAAGTCCTTCGACCGGATGGGTGAATATGACAAGGCTTGGGAGGCAGCCGAGCGGGCACACGAGCCATTCGGGGGATGGGATGGGACGAAGATGCTGCGAGACTTGGAGGATATGCGCAGCTTCATGACACGTTCCGTGCTCGAGGGCATTGTTGAATCGGACAAAGAGTACCAATGGTCGCCACTGTTCATCGTGGGCATGCCCAGGAGTGGAACCACGCTTCTTGAGCAGATTCTAGGCATGCACTCCTCTGTGTCGAATGGGGGTGAAATGGCGACACCCTCAAAGATGATGCTTGATCTGCCGAGGATCACGAACTCGTTTCTCTCGTGGCCCAAGACGATGGTCGACATGCGGGTACAGGATGCCAACATGCTTGGCGATATCTACATGGAAGCGGTTGCACATTTTGCCGGCGATACGACTATCGCCTCGAACAAGTCGCTGATGCTCCAGATTCAACTGGGCTTCCTTTCCAGGGTCATGCCCAACTCCCGTGCAATCATGCTGTACAGGCATCCGTTGGACAACGCGGTCTCGTGTCATACGACACCCCTTGTGACCGTGGGGCACAGGTATACGTCCGACCTGTCCACGTTCGGAAAGATCTGGGTTGCACGCCGCAAGCTCCAGGAACACTGGATTGAGCACCTCGATATTCCCATACTCGAGCTCCACTACGAATCACTGGTTCAGAACCAGAACGATGAAACTCGGAGGATCGTCGAGTTCCTCGATGTCGAGTGGGAATCAGATTGCCTGGAGTTCCACAAGTCGACCAATGTTGCTCGAACAATCAGCTTCGACCAGGTGAACAGGAAGATGTACTCGACTTCGGATGGACGTTGGCGAAATTACGAGAAGTACCTTGGCCCAGTCATCGACGAGGTTGGCGAGTACCTCTAGGGTCCTTGGTCGCCAAGGTGCGGCTCTCGTTTACCAGCGGAGCATTGTTGAACACATGTTTCGCGATCGACTACAATCGTCGACCCACCTCATGGTGATGACATACCGGGATCTTCGATCCCCCGGAAGGGCAGGTTTGGACATGGCGACGACGACGAAACAGCCGGATACGAGAGGTCTGGCGGGCCAGACGATCGGGGAAACCACGATCTGCTCAGTCGGACAGTCACATCTCATCTATCGAGGCTACGAGATCGCTGATCTGGCAGCGAATGCCACATTCGAAGAAGTCGCCCACCTTCTGATGGTTGGACACAAGCCGACCGCGGACGAGCTGAAGCATTTCAGTTCCAACCTGTCTGCTGAACGGGATATTCCCGACACGGCGAAGGACACCATTGCACGCATCGTCACGGAATCGCCTGGCGCGCATCCCATGAGTATTCTTCGAACCGGCGTCTCGATGCTCTCCCACCTGGATCCTGAATGCGAGGACAGTTCCCCCGGGGCAGCCCTCCGAAAGTCCATGAGACTGACCGCGAAGATCCCGACGCTCATCGGCTGTGGACAGGCGGCGATCGAAGGTCGCAAGCCAGTTGACCCGGATTCCTCCATGTCACACGCGGCGAATCTTCTCTGGTCCATTACAGGCAGGAAGCCTGGCGATATCGCAACCCGCGTCATGGACGTGTCCCTCATCCTGTACGCAGAGCACGACTTCAATGCGAGCACATTCACGGCGCGTGTCATCGCTTCGACGATGTCCGATATGCATTCCGCTGTTTGCGGAGCGATCGGCGCCCTGAAAGGCCCGCTTCATGGTGGAGCGAACGAGGCCGCCATGGACATGCTCTCCGAGATCATGGAAGCCGTTGAAAACGGCGACACACCCGCAGCATGGATGCAGGCCGCATTCGAATCGAAGAAGAAGCTGATGGGCTTTGGTCATCGTGTCTACAAGAATGGTGACCACCGTGCCGGAATTCTCCGGGACTGGGGCCTGAAGTATGCCGACCAGGAGAACCCGGAGTCGAAGAAGTGGTTCGATCTGGGTGATGCAGTGCAGGAGATCATGCTGAAGCAGAAGAACATTCACCCGAACGTGGATTATCCATGTGGCATGACCTACTTTGCCATGGGCATACCCGTTCCTCAGTACACACCGATCTTCGTCGCCAGTCGCATCACCGGGTGGTGCGCTCACATCATGGAACAGCACCAGAACAACAGGATCATCAGGCCCCTGGCTGAGTACACGGGGCCCGAGCTGACCAACTGGAACGATGGCTGATCATGCAAAAGGCCCCTCGGGCCGGGAAGAGGAAGACCTTTGAGTGATGTAAGGAAAGTCGCAGTCATCGGCGCAGGAACAATGGGCAGCGGGATAGCCCTTGTCGCTGCTTCAAGCGGGTTCGATGTAGCGCTCGTGGATGTTTCAAGTGAGCAGCTGGAACGCGCCGCTGGATACCACGCAAAGACACTGAATCGGAATGTCGAGAAGGAGAGGATGACTCGCGAGGAGGCTGACTCCGCACTTGGGAGAATCTCCTCCGTTGCGAACATGGAAGAGGCGTCCGATGCCGACTGGGCCATCGAAGCCGCGACCGAGAACATCGATGTCAAGAAGTCGCTCTTTCAACAGATGAACTCGACCTTCGGCGATGGTGTCGTGCTTGCGACGAATACGTCGTCGATATCGATCACGGACCTGGCCTCGGCCGTAGCAGGGGCGGAGGATCGCGTCATCGGAATGCACTTCTTCAATCCGGTCCCGATCATGAAACTCGTCGAAGTCATCAAGGGCAGGGCTACAAGCGAAGACACCACCGCCAGGACAATCGAACTTTCCGAAGCCATGGGCAAGACCCCGATTCCCGCCAACGACTTTGCCGGGTTCGTGAGCAACCGCGTCCTGATGCCCATGATCAACGAAGCATTCCACGCCTGGAGCGATGGTGTGGCTGAACCAGAGGCGATTGATTCCATCATGACCCTGGGCTGCAACTTCCCGATGGGCCCACTTCGCCTGGCCGACCACATCGGACTGGATGTCTGCCGTGACATCATGCTTGTCATGCACACCGGCCTTGGCGATGACAAGTACCTTCCAAGCCCCCGACTTGTGGAGCTCGTGGAGGAGGGGAGGCTGGGCAACAAGACGGGGCACGGTGTCTACAACCACTCCTCTTGACCCATGTCTACAGGCGGGACTCGACTCTCCCGCCCGAATGCCTAAACTTGCCAGACCGATGTCACGCCCAGGAACCACAAAGAACCCGATCTCCTTGCTGCTGGACCTGTGTTCCAGTGTGAAGGTGGGGATCGTCCTCATGATCCTCCTCTTCATCTATTGCGGAGTGGGTTCAGCTGGACTTCCGCTGCACTGGGCCCTCTGGGAACCAACTACGTGGTACCAGCTTCGTGAAGCATCATTCCTGGAGATGACCGAGTTCGAGTGGTTCCACTGGTGGCCATTCCATGTACTGCTCGCCATGCTCAGCCTTGTGTTGATTACGACAACCCTCCGCCGGATTCCATTGAATACGACCAACCTCGGTGTCTGGACGATTCACACTGGAATCATCGTTCTCATTCTCGGGTCGGTGATCTACTTCAGCCTCAAGATCGAGGGGGATGTGCCCATTGCCCGTGGCCGTCTGACCATCACGCTGCCGGGCCAGGATCCAGTTTCGATGCTTGCAATGCCCGGGCATACGACCATTGTCGGAGAGGGCAACGCGTCATGGTCCTTCATGGTCACATCGATCGATCCCAACTGGGAGCTGCTGTCGGGCGATGACAAGGGGAAACGGGCATATGCAGTCACGGTTGGTGTCGTGGGCCCGTCTCCAGGGCAACGCTTCATGCGCCAGGTCATTCTTGGTTACCCCGAGTACACGGAAGACCTGG
>JABABM010000043.1 GCA_014238205.1 Phycisphaerales bacterium
GATCGGCGCAGTGAAATGGAGTCTCCGTCTCCACGGAGTCCTGGACCGCCGCCTGCAATAGAGACCAGGTCGTCGTTGCCATCGCCATCGGTGTCGCCGCTGGAGACAAGCGTCGGGTTGTCTCCAGTGTCCAGTTCCTGGTCGATGGCAAGCATGATGTTGCCATCACCAAGCAGTGGTGAGTCGTTCCTGTAGATGCGAATCGTGTTCACCGAGGAATCGTCCCTGACAAGCATGGCGAGATCTCGATCGCCATCGGCATCGAAGTCGACGCTTGTCATGCCGAGCGGAGTCGCGTCGAGGTCGATGCTGGCAATGACCTCAAGGCCTCCGGCGCCGTCGGGCTGGAGGACTGATATCGAGTCGCTTCCCGTGTTGCCGATGAGCACGGCCTTGTTGCTTGAGTCGGTGATGGGCAGAATCTGGATTATCCTCGGTTGGTCCCCCACTTCGATGAGTTGATCGACCTGCCAGTCCGAATCATCCCCGGGATTGCCGAGGAACCCGACCTGCCCGCTTGAGCCGAGGGTGATGATGACATCCTCGTCCTTGTCTCCCCCCGGGTCGATGTCGCCGGGCTTGATCCCGCTGGGTTGCTTGCCGGTGCTGAGGGTCTGCTTGTTCGAGAAACTCTGCCGCATCGCAGGCGTGGATTCGAAGAAGTCGATGACGCCGTAGACGTCGCCGCCGGCGTCAGGTATGCCATCGCCTGCACAGGCGATGACGATGTCCGTGTCAGCGTCGCTGTCGATGTCGAGGCTGATGATGTCCACGGGATTGTCCCCGGTCGAAACGGCCGCCTGGGGTGACATGGCCGTCGGGTCACCCGTCGTATTCAGGTAGGCCTGGAAAGTATCATCCAGCGCATTGGTCACGGCGATGTCCATGTTCCCATCATGGTCGTAGTCCCCGGACGTGATGGCGGATGGGCCATTGCCCGTGTTGTAGGTTGCCTGGAGGGCCACGTTGCCGGTCCCGTCATTGAGGAAGACGTACAACTGGCCAGGCGTCCCATCGATGGTCAATGCGATGTCGGCATAGCCATCGGGCTGGCCAAGATCGCTGCCAAGGTCGGTGACAAGGATGTCCGTGGCAACGCCATCGACCCCGACCGTATCAGGTGGTGAGAAGTCACCGTCCACGGGAAGTTGTTCAATCACGATGCTCACGGTGTAGGCGCCGCGTCCATCCGTGCCGTAGACGAGCTTGTAGAAGGTGCCATCGTCGAGGCCGGGCATGATGGCGATCTGGAACCGGTCTTCGAGCGAGGGCGGCGCCTGTTCGGACTCGATGACCAGGAAGCTGTCCGCGCCGCCTCGACCATAGGAACCATCACTGGTCATCTTCAGCGCGCCTCGGACGGAGATGGGCCCCTCCAGTTTCAACGCGGCGTCTGGGCGCTGCTCGATCTGGCAGGAGAGGGTGCCAAGTTCGTTCTGGATGTAGTTGCCTTCAACTTCGACCATCGAATTGCCTGTGAGGTTCAGCGTGCCCGGGCGATAGTCGCTCCCCACCGTGACGGAGCCGTTGATCTCGAGTTTGCCGCTGGCAATGCCAATGGTCGCAGCCAGCGTGCGGATGCCCGCGATGCCAAGATCGCCTTCGAGCTCGACATCGATGTCCAGCATGTCGAAGGTCAGCTTCCCGGGGCCCACGTTGAGCGAGCTGAATGGAAGTGAGTCGTTGGTGCAGTAGGCGGAATACTGCGTCTGCATGTTCATTGAGGCCGTGCTTCCAGGCATAGGTACATCAGGGAACCAGTTGCCGGCTTCGTCGACATCTCCATTGCCCTGGCCGGTCCAGATGTACTCGGGAATCGTCACGGCCATCATGCTTGGCTCTTCAAACCCTCCAAGAAGGCCGTATTCCTGCAGCCCGAAGCAGGCATGTGTGCCGAGGGTGGCGCTGGTGCCGAATCCCATGTTGATCGTCGCGCGAAGAGGGTAGATTCGGGCGACTTCCTCCCAGGTCTCACCGGAAACAGCGAATAAGGAGGCGCCTCCGGATCGAATCGTGGCATCATTCGCCTGCGGAGCCGTTACCAGGGCCCGGCCATTACTGATCGCGACGGCGTAGCCGATCTTCGACTGGCTGTCATTGGCGCTGCTGGGTACGAGGAACTGGTGGCTTGCCCAGGTGCCCCCGCTTTTCTTGAAGACATGACCATAGCCATTGCCGCCGGGAACCCCTGCATCGCCGACGATGAAGTAGTCGCCATCCACATCCACATCATTGAATGAATATTCGGGCGGGTTGTTCCAGCTGTAGTCGTGACGACCCTGGATGGGAGAATAAATGAGCAGGTTCAGAGTGGACGCGTTGAAGGCGTAGACGTGATCGTTGTTCGTTGCGACGAGCGTCTGGCTGTCGGCGCTGATGGTCTTGGCGAATCCGTTGGAAGAAGGGAAGGGGTCGGGAATGATCGGACCTGCCTGCCAGGTGCTCCCGCTGTAGTCGTAGATATTGATCCGCTCGTTGACCTGGTCACCGAGAAAGAGTCTGTTTCCCACGATGGCTGCAGAGTGGAAGTTGGATGAGGCGTCGACGATCAACTGCTCCAGGACCCACTCCGATCCGGGCTTGTGGTAGATGGCGGCATGCGGTCCGCCGGCCAGGAGGATGCGGGTTCCGTCGGTCGAGATGTCCTGGATATCGCCATCCGTCACGGCTTCGGGGTAGATGGTCTGGCTGACTTCACTGCTGCCATTCTCATAGACGTAGGCGGCCAGTCGCGGGAGGTAGTCAATGTCGGACTGGGCATCATGGACGCCCACCACGACGAGTTCGCCATGGCTGTCACTGATGCGCCCAATCGAGAGCCACCCGTAGTGGAGCGGCCCGCCATTGTTCGAGTCGGACAGCCCCAGGATCGTATCCGTCACGATGAGCGGAAGAATGACATCCTCACAGGTCACGTCGGCGCAGCTGGTGAAGGTCCCTCCGAAGACGCCTCCCTGCTGCGTACACTGGATGTAGGTCAGTATTTCCGTGCAGGCTCCATCGAGGCAGCAGGCTCCGAGGCAGTTCCCTGTGTTGCAGTCGCCTACGTCGCAGGCCAGGTCACCGCAGAGCAGGTCGAGGGTATAGAAGTCCGGGTCTTCGATGTATGGAAAGTCGTCGGCGAAATCGCCATCATTGCAAGTGCCATCTCCGAGCAGGTAGAGGGGCATGCAGTACCCACTGCAGTCCGGGATGAACCCCGCGAGACAACTGCAGGTCGAGGCGTTGCACTGGGTGTATTCACCCATGTAGGTGCCAGCTGCTGCAACACAGTTCTCGTAGGAGAGCATCTGGCAGCCTGAGTCGGTACAGCAGGCGCCATCTTCCGACGGAAGATTGCAGGAGGAATCCGGACAATCACCACCATCGCAGCCAAACTCGGCGCAGTTGAAATAGGCGCCGAAGGTGCCGTCATCACAGTAGCCATCGCCGATCCAGTCAACCCGTTGGCAATTGCCGACACAGTCGAGAATGAAACCAGCAGCGCAGTAGCCGTTGTCGCCATCACAGATGCCCGAAGAACACAGTTGCCCTTCATGCCAGATGCCGCCGTGAACACCGCAGAGCAGTTCGGACATGTCATAGCATGCGGCACCGACGCAGCAGGCCCACTCTGGATCCCGGTCAGGCTCGGCCCGCTCGTTGGAGGCCCCGTCTCTCGGCGAGGATCCAGTGCCCTGAGCAAAGGCATGCGTCGTGGACAGGGCCATCGCGCACATGACTGCAAGCAGCATGCAGCGGGACCGCAACCAGGTTGTCCCCAGTCCACCCACGAAAGCCAATCTCCCCGTGGCATGAAGATGCCACCGCTCTCATGGTCACCCCAAAGCACAACAACAGCAACAAAAAAGGGCTGTTTCTGCCCAAGAACTGGGTTTTGAGGCTGATTTGCAAGGGGTATTTCTGGGTATCGGACATGCCGAAGAAGACCATGCCAGAAGAACTCAAGGACAGCATTCAAGAACAAAGCCAGGCACTTCGGGAGGTGCACAAGGTGGAGGCAGCATTGGTTCTATTGATGATTCGATTTCAGGCAGCTTCGACAAATCACAAAAACCCTATGAATATAGGGGTCGAAGCCTTGTGGACAGGCTTCTGAGTACGTATCCTCCGCCCGAATCAAGTGCCTGGATGCTCCCACTTCAGGGGCACTTGACATGAAGGCCGAGGAGCCGGCACGCCGTTTCATTTCCATACGAAAGGATTCCACGCCATGGCGAAGAAGACAAAGAAAACAACCGAGACGAAGCCCAGGACCAAGAGCCAGATCTACACCTGGATCGCAGACGAGACGGACCTGACGCGCAAGGATATTGCAGCCGTCTTCGAGGCCATGTCAGGCCTGGTCAAGAAGGACCTCGGCAACCGTGGCCCTGGATCATTCACCGTGCCCGGTCTCATGAAGATCGTGAAGAAGCACAAGCCGAAGCGAGCAGCTCGCAAGGGCGTGAATCCCTTCACAGGCGAAGAGATGATGTTCAAGGCCAAGCCGGCTCACAACGTCGTCAAGGTGCGGCCCCTGAAGGCCCTGAAGGAAATGGTCTGATCGACCTGAAGCTTCAAATACACCAGCCCGCCGTTCCCCGGAACGGCGGGCTGTCTTTTTCACAACGCCCTCTACTGCATACACTTTAATCATGACACTCCCGCCAGATCGAGGTCACCTTGCAACAGAACAGGAGCACCCCGGCGTGCCATCCATCGATGCCCTTGCAACCTGTGAATTTGTCGAGTGCATGGCTGATGAAGCAGCCGTTGCTTCAAAGGCGGTTCGAGCATGCTCGGGTCAGATTGCTGCCTTCATCGATGCCCTGGTTCCGCGAATGCGAAATGGGGGCCGCCTCATCTACTTTGGAGCAGGGACATCCGGGCGTCTTGGTGTACTTGATGCCTCGGAATGCCCCCCCACCTTCCAGTCGGATCCTGAACAAGTCCAGGCCCTGATCGCTGGCGGAGATGCTGCCCTGAGACGCTCATCCGAGCACAGGGAAGATGATCCGGCAGGTGCCCATGAAGCCATGGCCGAGCTTGACCTGGGGCCGCTTGATTCAGTCGTTGGAATTGCCGCTGGAGGAACAACGCCCTGGGTACTGGGAGGCATGGAGCATGCCAGGAGCCTGGGCTGCCTGGTGTGTTTCATCAGGTGCGCAGATGCAGGACCCGTCGATGTCGATCACCTTATCGACCTGCAGACCGGGCCTGAACTGCTCACGGGCTCGACCCGCATGAAGGCCGGTACGGCGACCAAGATCGTGTTGAATGCGATCACGACCGGCGCATTCACGGCGCTGGGAAAGGTTCATCGCAACCGGATGATCGATCTTCGTGCAACCAATGAGAAGCTGCATGACCGGGCCATCCGCATTCTCCAGTCATATGCACCAAGCCTGGGCCGAGAAGAGGCGGATGTGCTGCTGGATGAATGCGACGGAGAATTGAAGACGGCGATCGTCTCAGCGTGCAATGGCACGGATCCAGCCTCGGCGAGGGAAGCCATTGCAGCAGCCAGCGGGCGTATCGGCGACATACCCGGGTGCTTCGAAGATGGACTCTAGAAGCTTGTGATCGACCTGAACTGCTCGAGACGATTCTGCATGCTCGCCATCGTTGCCGACTGGAGCCCGGCAAGACCGAAGTCCTCGATCGTATGACTTGCAGCAACCGTGCCCCAGGCGAGGGCTTCCTTGATCGTGGCCAGGTCGCAGCTGTTTCGTGCCGAGATATGCCCCATCATTCCGCCCGCGAAGGAATCGCCGCACCCGGTTGGATCAACCACCTGCTCGGCCTTCAATGGGAGGGCAGGCAATGCAGCACATCCCTCAGGGTGATGAAGATAGGCGCCATGCTCCCCCTTCTTGACGACAACGAAGGAGGGCCCCATGGAGCAGATCTTTTCAGCTGCAGAGACGACATTGGCTTCGCCACTGAGCAGAAACGCCTCGGAGTCATTGATGACCAGGCCGTCAAGGCGAACGAGGAGGGCCTTCAGATCGTCCAATGCAATGTCGATCCAGAGATCCATCGTGTCTGCAACGACAATGGCGCGGTCAGGAAAATGTTCCAGCATTCCAAGTTGAACCGCGGGGTGGGTGTTTGCCAGGAAGATGTATCGACTGTCAGCGTATTCCGCAGGAACCGGCGGAGGTGATTCCTCGAGCACTCCAAGTTCAGTAAAAAGCGTGTCACGGCCATTCATGTCATCGTGATAGCGGCCACCCCACCGGAATGTCTTCGATCCGCTTCGGTGTTCCAGGCCTGCCTGGTCTATGCCGCTGAATCCAGACAACACTGCTGCGTGGTCTTCAGGCCAATCATCTCCGACCGCTGCAACAATGCGAACCGGTGCCAGGAGTGAAGCGGCTGCTGCGAAGTAGGTGCAGGATCCACCCATGACTCCCTCGGCCTGTCCGGAGGCGGTCTCAACCGTATCGATGCCGATGGTTCCAGTGACGACAAGTGACATGTCCATGATGATAACCATGGGAAGATCTCGTTGTATGGTGTGGGGATGACTGCTGCTGAACACCTGTACACGATCCAGCTCCTCGGCACGGGCGAGGACGTGCGCATCCTCGACCAGGTGTTCCTGCCACATGCCCTGGAATTCAGGGACTTGAAGACATGCGAGGAGGCCGCGGAAGCCATCGCCGTGATGCGTGTCAGGGGTGCTCCCCTGATTGGTGCCACGGCGGCGGCGGGGCTGGCCCTGGCTGCGAGGGTGGACGCCTCCGACGAGGCCCTTGCCGCTGCGGCCGCGATGTTGCGCGCCACGAGGCCCACGGCCGTGAATCTCGGCTGGGCGCTGGATCGCTCGATGAAACACCTGCTGGAGACCCCGGTCGAGGATCGCACCAGGGTCGCGTACCAGGAAGCCGCCGCGATCATCCGCGAGGACGCCATGGCCAACGAGGCCATCGGCCAGCAGGGAATGGAGTTGATCAGGCAGTTGTCACAGGCCAAGGGCGGCCAGCCGGTCAACATTCTCACCCACTGCAATGCCGGCTGGCTGGCAACAACGCACCTTGGAACCGCTACGGCGCCGATCTACCTGGCTCACCGGGAGGGCATCCCGATCCACGTCTGGGTCGACGAAACGAGACCTCGCAGCCAGGGGGCGGCTTTGACGGCATGGGAACTGCACCGAGGAGGCGTTCCCTGCACTGTCATCGCCGACAATGCAGGCGGCCTGCTCATGCAGCGTGGCCAGGTCGACATGGTGATTACCGGGGCCGACCGGGTGGCTGCCAATGGCGATGTCTGCAACAAGATCGGTACGTACCTGAAGGCGTTGGCGGCTCGAGAATCCGAAGTCCCCTTCTGCGTGGCCGTGCCGACCTCGACCATCGATGCCGATATGCCTGATGGCGGCGCCATTCCCATCGAGGAGCGTGAAGAGCGCGAGGTGCTGACAGCGACGGGACTGGCCGGGGACGGCACGGTGCAGACGGTCGTGACGGCTGCCGAGGGCGTGCCGGGCTGCAACCTGGCGTTCGACATCACTCCCGCAGAACTGGTGACGGTCTTGATCACCGAGTGCGGGCTGATCAAGCCCGGGCATGCTGGGGATCTCGTGGTGTCGGACTGACTCAGGCCTTCACAGGTTCGGTCATCATCTGGAAGAGGCGATCGAGGGTGTCCTCGTTCTCCATGCCCATGATGAGTGATCGCAGTTCGTTGCAGGTGCCTTCGCCGACGACGCTGGTGCCCAGGGCGTTGAACTTGACTGCGATTTCCTCTTCGGTCATCGGGTCACGCGGGTCGCCCTTGGGAACATCCACTCGCTCGGTGTGCGAGGTTCCATCGGCAAGGGTGATGGTCACCTGGCTCGGCTGGAACTCGGGGAAGAGAGCTTCGAACTCCTCGTTGGGCACGACCTTGATCTTGTCCATGACCGGGATGAGTCCCGGATCGTCGATCCGTTCCTGCTTGAACTGCAGGGGTGTGACCATTCCATCCACAAGCCCGACCGCAAGCGAGTACGGCAGGGAGTGATCGGCCGTTTCCTTGGAGGTTGGCCGATACTTGGCGGGGTCGCCGAGGATGTCAGCGGCCCTGGCGATGACCTCGACCTTGATCTCGTCGATCTGCTCGGGATCCAGGTCGTGTGCCTTGACGATCTTCATCATCGCCGTCAGTGGAGCATGGCTCAGTGCTTCGATGGGGAAGGATTTCATTCCGCAATCAAGGATCTTCCAGTGGTCGCTGCTGCCTGTGGGCAGGTTGTCCGTCAGCATCTCCAGGTGGAAGGAGCCGCCGAACTTCTCAAAGCAGTGGACAAGGCCTTCCTTGCCGTCAATGACGTGCTCGGGGCCGCTGTAGCCGCGAGCGGCCAGCATCGCCGCTTCGACGCCGCAGCGTGTTGCCATCGGGTCGACCGTATTCTTCATGTTGGTCAGCTTGCCGGCAGTGACGGCGCCCAGGCACATGCTCGGGCTTGCGCTGATGCCGATGGCCTGCTGAATCTGGTCGGCTGGCAGTCCAAGCATCCGCCCTGCCACGATGGGCGAGGCGATGCAGGTGATGGTCGCATGGTGCCATCCGTACTCACGAACACCGGGATCACCAAACTCGGCAAGACGCATCTCTATCTCGTGCCCGATGCAGGTGCCGAGGATCAAGTCCTTGCCGGAAAGTCCATTCATCTCGCAGATCGACAGGGCCGCGGGAATGATGTCCGAGGGATGGGCCGGGTCAGCCTTCCAGTAGATGTCGTTGTAGTCCATGGCCCGGATGCACAGTGCATTGAGCATGGCGGCTGTGACGGGATCAGTACGGAAGCCGGAGCCGAAGACGGTGCAGGTGTCGGCGCCCCCCATCTGGCGGGCGTGATCAAGGAACATCTCGACGTCATGCTGCAGCGAGCCGCCAAGAGCACAGCCGAAGGAGTCGTAGAGGTAGAGCTTGGCGCACTTGATCGCTTCAGGGCTCAGGTCCTCGTACGTGAGGTTCGCAGCCCACTCGGCCAGGCTCCATGAGATGAAGTCGGTGTTGTTCTTCGACGTATCGTGACCGCCCATGTCGGTTGGCCTCCTTGGTTGAATCGGCGATCAGGCGCCGACCGCGGTTTCGTTGAGCTTGCGAACGACCTCATCGGCGACTTCCGTCGTCGAGTTGCCTTTGCCGCGGCCCTTGACATCGTAGGTGCCGATGCTGCCTTCCTTGATGACGGCTGCGACTGCATCCTCAAGTTGCGTGGCCTTGTCGGTTTCACCGAGCCAGTCGAGCATCATCTTGGCGGTGAGGAACATGGCCATCGGGTTGACGACGTTCTGGCCGTAGTACTTGGGTGCGCTGCCGTGGGTCGGCTCGAAGACGGCGTATTCATCTCCGATGTTGGCTGCGCAGGCGAATCCGAGTCCACCGATGAGTCCGGCGGCCAGGTCGGAGATGATGTCGCCGAACATGTTCTCGGCTACGAGCACGTCGTAGTCAAAGGGATTCTTGATCAGCCACATGCACATGGCGTCGATGTTGGCTTCCCAGGCATCGATGTCGGGATAGTCCTTGGCCACGTCCCGGAAGACCCGTGTCATCAGGCCACCGGTTTCTCGAAGCACGTTGGGCTTCTCGACGAGGGTGACGGACTTGCGTCCGAACTTCTTGGCATACTCGAAGGACTGGCGACAGATGCTCTCGCACCCCTGTTTCGACATGATGCGCGTGGAGAGGGCGACATTCTCGAGCCCCTTCTCCTTCCACTTGATCATCTTCGGGTTGTCACAGAGCGTGTCGTAGATCTTTTCCGGCAGCGGGAACCACTCGACGCCGCCGTAGGAGCCCTCGGTGTTCTCACGGAAGACGACCAGGTCGATGCCTTCCTTGTAGTTCAGCGGGTTGCCCTCGTAGGCCTTGCAGGGGCGGAGATTGGTATGAAGATTGAAGTGCTGGCGAAGCTTCACGACCGGGCTGAAGTAGACCAGACCCGAGTCCTTCAGGGACGGATCAAGTTCCTCCTGAGCTTCTTCTCGTGGCTTGCTGGTGATGGCCCCGAAGAGCGCGCAGTCGGTGTCGTTGAGGATGTCGATGGTGCGATCTGGAAGCGGGTTGCCTTCCTTGCACCAGAACTCCCAGCCGATATCGGCATGGACGTACTCTGCATCGAGTTGCATCGCATCGAGAACGATGCGGGTTGCGTCCATTACCTCATTACCGACGCCGTCGCCGGGCATCCACGCGATCTTGTACTTGGCCATGTCAGAAGCTCCGTTCAAACCTGTTCCAGAAAAGCGAGATTCTAGCCAAGATCGAGCGGTTTGTCCTAGAGGCCGAGCCTC
>JABABM010000044.1 GCA_014238205.1 Phycisphaerales bacterium
GAATCCATTCGAGGCGATGTTCTCCTACGGCTTGTCATGGGCGCTCATCACCCGTTCGATCTTCGACCAAGTTACCAGGCAATACGAACTGGAGGCCCCGCTGAATGGCGTGGACATTGGTGGCGCTCATGGCTTCTTGGCTTCTGAGCTGGCCTTGATGGGTCATGAGATCGTAAATGTCGATTTGTTCGGCCAACGGTTCCGGGTGATGGATTGGATCGTCGAGGGCCTGGGGGTTCAGGGCCGGGTTTCCGGTATCTGGACTCCGATGGAAACGTACGCAAATGATGGTGGTGCGGGTGAAATCGACTTCGCCTGTTTCACTAACAGTCTTGTCTGTATCGATCGTGATCATGTTGTGTCAACTGTCGAACAGGTGTCCAAGATGTTACGGCCGAATGGTTTTATCCTTATCAGGGAAAATGTCGGCCCCGAACCACGCAAGATTGGAAATCTGACCAAGTTCTCACATCAGGAACTTCGCTCGATACTTCAATCGATCGGCGGCAAGTTGCAATTCTTCAACCATCTCGGATTGCGGTTGGAGGGAGACGCGATCAACAAAGCCGGAACCTGGTTCGTTTCGATTCGCTTCGATTGAGCGAGATCGAGTTCGGTCATGACGACTCCGTCTTCTCCTCCGCAGCACCGTAATCCTGTTCGTATCGCTTGATGACTTCATCGGGACGACCATCCATCTTCATTCGACCCGCCTCGATGTAGATCGCTCGGTTGCAGTGGTTGGCGATGAGATCGAGGTTGTGGGACACGATGACCTGAATCGAGGCCCGATCGAGCAGCTCGTGCAGGGCGGCTTCGCTCTTTCGCTTGAAGGCGATGTCACCGACGGAAAAGACCTCATCGATGAGCAGGATTTCCGGGCTCAGGGAAAGCACGATCGAAAAACTCAGCCTGGCGATCATGCCGTTGGAGTAGTACTTCATCGGCTTGTTGATGTGCTCGCCGATGTCGGCGAACTCGATGATCTCTGGAAGCTTCCTTTCAATCTCCTTCATCGTCATTCCGTGAAGAAGCGCATTCATCTGAATGTTCTCAAGGCCGGTCAGCACATTGTTGTACCCGGTTCCAAGACTCAGCAGACTGCTGAGTCGCCCTTCCACCTTCATGATTCCGCTGTTCGGACTGTAGATCTTTGAGATGACCCGAAGCAGGGTGGACTTGCCTGATCCGTTGGGGCCGATCACACCGACTCGCTCACCATCCTTGACTTCCATGTTGATGTCGGTCAGAACGTGATGGTACGAAACAGGCTGCCGGCGACCGGTCAGGGTTCCGGCCAGTCGAGCGAGCTTGGAGCGCGCAGTCCAGGTCTTGTCATAGCTCTTGACGAACCGAAGTCCAACATCTTTTGCGCTGATGATGGGCATGGTCAGAAGGCCTTCGTTACGTTTGGTGCGAACCTGCCATAGATCCATGAAGTCGCGACCACGAGGGCCAGAATGCAACAGCCCATTGAAACCAGATGGGCGGTTCCGGGCAGAGGCACATCCATGATCGACCATTGCAGGCAGGTGAACAGACAGGCGATCGGGTTGAACAGGTAGATGTCCACCAGATTCTCAGGAATGAACGTGATGGGATAGATGACCGGCGAGAAGTACAGGCCCAATCGCATCACCAGTGGGATGATCTGGGTCAGGTCCCGCATGTATACCGCGAGTATCCCTGAAATTGTGGCCAAGCATCCGCCTGCTAGGAGCAGCGTTGCAAGGATGAGCGGGTAGAAGAGCAGTTCCCATCTTGTCCAGTCGATCATGAACGACGCATAGAGGGCGAAGATCACCAGTGTGAATCCGAGCCGCCGCACCAGTTCAAAATACGTGACTGCCACCATCAACAGGGGTTCCAGACGAATCTGCAGGAGCACCTGTTCCCTGGAACTCACCGACGTTGCTCCCATGATTGCGCATTGATTCAGAAACAGGTAGTGGGTGATCCCCGTGACGATGATCAGGAACGGATTCAGTCCAGGTGTCTGCCGTTGGAAGACCACGACAAATAGGAACCAGTAGATTCCCATCTGAGCGGCGGGATTCAGATAGTGCCAGAAGCCTCCCAAGGCACTTCGATAGAGATGTGTGTGATGCGACTTGGACGTCATGTAAATGACGAACCACCGATACCTCCATACGAATCGGAGTGCGTTACCCACAGGTGCTTCCAATTGGCTTCACTGCGGTCATCCCAAAAAAGGTGCACAGCAATCGCTTGCTGATACTGCAGGAAGAGGCAGGCTTCGCACCCGGCCAGTACTTGATGTCCTGACAGCCGGTTCTGCGCAACATTTTCTGCATCCACAGCGGTGAGATGTAATGAAGATCCATCATGGACCGCTTTCCTCTGCGACGGGACCATGCCGTTCCGATCTGACGAGGCAACCAATGGACAAAAGGCATCTTTGTGAATGATTCGATGGGATGCCAGCGGTTGGGTTGGAAAGTGAAGAGTCTTCCGCCGGGTTTCATGCTCTGATAGATGTTGCGCATGGCTTTCATCTGATTGCGACGACCAACGATGTAGTGGAGCGTATTGTTGAGCAGAACCACGTCGAATGCAGATTCGGGCAGGGGTTCTTCAAGGTAGTCGTGCCGTTCGAAACTCACATGTTCCTGGAGCTCCGGATTTCTTTCGAGCAGCCCGTTGCCGAGAGCGAGATAGGACTCACTCACGTCGAAGCCATTGATCTTTGCGCCACTGGTCTTGTGGAGGCCGATGGAAAGAAAACCATACCCACACCCCAGTTCCGCAATCGTGTCGCCATCCTCGATGGGGATCATCCTAGTGATGGCATCCGCACGCGAAATGAGTCGATCGCAGTTTGTGATGATCGAGGTATGAATACTGTCCCGGGGCTGATTTTTCTCAAGGTGCGAGGACATGAGGACTTTTCGGATGTCCTTGAAATAATCCTCGATGGGTACATCAGTCTCCTGGGAAACACAGTTGCCGTCAGCGGAGACATGAGCCTCAAGCGTGCCGCGAATCAGTTTGGATGTCACAGTCCGACCATCTCGAGTGATACGGATGGTGGCGGCATTCGACAGCCGTTTAGGAAAATCGATCGTGAATTCGTCGTTGCCTGATCTCTTGAAGACAGGAAGACAATGGCTCGTGCGAATCCAATCCGCGATTTCCGACATGGTTGCGCACCATGTATCACTCAGATCAAGAGAACGCAGCAGAATCTCGAGTTCGTCGACATGGATGTCAGGATGATTCATGAGAACTGCGTGCTCGCCACGCTCGAGATAGTTCCGCACGCCTTGCCGGGCTTCTTCCAGATAATGCTGCTCCGGTTTCATGCCCGCATCCAGACTGTTGTGGATCACGGGAAGCACCAGATCCCACTCGGGGGTAGGGATGTCACCGTCGAGAATCACGGCGGCATGGGGGAATCGGTTGTTCCGTCCAAGCATCTCACCATAGGTCATCTCTGCTTCACGGGTCCACTCATGGTGTTTGTGTCCCATGTAACCCGGACTGCCCTGGCCTCCATGTGCTGTGCAGCCCAAGGGTTTGTATCCGATCTCTTGCTCGAACTTTTCAGACTGCCGAAGAAACGTCTCCTTGTCCATGGCTTCAACGTGAAGTGCCAGTTCGTGCCCCGAATCGGCAATGGCGGTCGAAAATGACTTGGAGGTTGTCCGATCAAGGAGATACCAGGTGGAGAAGACTCCGAGTTCGTCATAGATGTCGAGCACACGATCCCGCTCCTTCTTGGAGATGTTCCGGTCGAGATCATGTCTGATCGTGAATGCGGAGCCATGTCCATCCGGCCATGCGTCAATGTCGAATCGGGTGACTCCCGGTTGATCAAGCAGATCATTGATTTGCTCAAGCAGCCATTTTTCCCAGCCGATCGTGTTCATCGACTTGGTCATGCAGTAGTAGCCTGCATCCTCCATCGGAGGAAACGCGCATTCGAAGGCTAGTGCATCGAAGATGGAGAACCCAAGAATGATGCAATGGTCGTTGCGGATCGCGATCGGCTTTGCAGAGCCGCCTACTTCCGTGGTCAGCAGCGGTGTCCAACCCTCCGGAACATCAAACGTCTGGTAGTTGAACACCCGCGTATCCCACCTGGAATCGACCGGCTCGAAGTCGAAGGGTTCGTACTTTTCCGGAGATTTCTTCAGGAGGCTGGAGTTCTTCGGGATGCGTCGTACCTTGAACTGGCCGTACGCGAAGACCAGGGTGGATCCGGATGGTGTGCGAGCGTCGATCGATTCCGCCATGTGATCAGCGTGGGTGATCCCGAGTCGGGCCAGGGCCGACTTGTCCAGTGGCCCCTCCATCAGCATCGGGGGGACCGAGGATCCAGAGTTTTCGGAAAGCCTGCTGTTCCTGAGGACGATCTCGGGTCGTTCCTGAGTGACCGCATGATCCCAGTGAAGCAGCCCCAACTTGCGCAGAATCAATTCCGCAGCATTGCTGAAGTAGAACCTTCCATCGCGGTCCTGGATCCGAAGGATTTCGTCAGTGGCTGGCCGGCGGATGTGCATTGGGTCGGGCTTTTGGTTGATCGAGGAAACAGTGCTGGCTCAACACCGGCTTGGTTCACATGGTAGTGAGACAGGTTGCGTTCTGCATCGACGATGTCAACACTGGATGACGGTGGAGTATCAGGAGGTTGGGAACGCATTGGTTGAGACGATCGTTGGCTGGCTCCCGCGCCAGGTTCTCACTACGATGTGTCGAAATAGTCAATGTCGTCGGTGCATGCACGGGCTGTTTTTGTCGCACCGTCGGATGCATGCTGTTCAACAAAACTTGCCCGGAATCAGATGGGAGTACGCTTGTGTGCGTGCCAGTTACGGATTGATCGAGACGGCCGCGTACCCGTGCAACAGGTAATGGCGAGACCACAGATCCATCTCTGCGCATCTTCACTACGCATGCGTGAAGCGGGCCAACTCCTAGCGACGGTCATGCGCAGACCGGATCTTCAGGTCATCGAAAATCCTTCCCAGTGCACAAACGGCCGGTTGATCATGCTGGATCCTGAGGACGCATGTCCGGCAGGCTCTTCCCATGCGGACGCGCCGTACAGACTTGTACCCGGAACAGTTGACGGTTGCCCTGTTGAATGTCGGCTTGCAGAAGGTCTGCACGTGACGCTGCCGGACACCATCGATTGCATCCAGGAAGACAACGGGTATCTGGCCGAGATGACCATGAGCAATCGGGCGAAGGCGATGCTGTCGATCGCCTGGAGACGTTTTCGTAAATCATCCAACCAGATGTCCGGAGACGATCTGCTCGAGTCGCATCTCTGCAGCGTGATGTTTCGCCGTGTCTTCGGAAAGAACGTGCAGGCGGAATTCGAGGCATGGCTGCGTCTTGATGGTCAGGCGTCGTTTCTGCAGCATGCAGCCATCGGACGATTCGAAGGAGATCTTGATGATCCCTATCTGCGAGAGATGATCAGCGAGTGCCTTGGAAACGAGGTGTCGGAGAGCTACTTCGAGAATCTCGACCGGCTGACATCCGTCGAGGAGGTACCGGACATGGGAAGGATCATGTCCAGGCCATCGATCGTTGCCCATGCAGCTCTGGCCCTTTCGGAAGAGGGGGAGTCAGGGTTGACCAACACGCTCGGGACATCGCAGAGAAATTCTGAGACTGGGAATTCCTTGGGAATGCGCTTGGAGTCATGGCTGCCGAATTGTCGGAATGCAAAACAGCTTTGTGCAATTGGTTTCGCCGCCATAGTCTTGAAACGGCAGGCTCTGCTCGAAAAAGTCGTGCAGATAATTCAGTCCGGGGAATGGGTGCTTGAAGACAGCGTGTTACTACCCCTTGTACCGGGCAAGGCGAATATCGAACGATCATTACTTGCATCTGGCTTCGTTGCTGCCCTGGCGATGCGAATGGAAGGCGCATCGTTCTCATCACTGCTGCCAAGAAATGAACAGGTCTCAATCCAATGGGAGGGATTCGGTTCTCAACAGCCAGAGTCATCGATCGAAGGGACGAGCCTGCGATTCTTTGATCCTGAACGAAGGCGCATCTCTGTATCGCTTCTGGACAACTGGCTGAAGCTCATCGAGCAGCCAGATATCCGCCAAGGGCAGTTGTGCATCAGTGATTCAAGGTACGAGCAGACGGTGGAGGCCATCGAGATGGTGTGGGGTCGAATCATCGATGCCATCGCCACCGAGGCAGGCCAGCCGGTGGTACGAACAAGACCTTGGCCGCGAGGAACTGGGTTTGCGGTATCCGTTCGATACGACGTTGATCGACCCGTGCCTGAAGGCAATATCGATCGAATACTGGATATCCAGAATCGCGCCATCGGTGGGATGTGTGGTTCATGGTTCTTCATTGAGGGAGCAGAGCACAACGAGCCGGTACGTGAGTCGATAGATGATCGCGGACAAGAAGAAGGTCTTCACAGCACGCGACTGACCGACGAATCCTGCAAGGGTCTGGGCGTGACCGCGCATTCATCACAGTATTCCCAATACTTCCATGGACGAACATCCTTGCTGGATGCCGAGGCTGGGGGGGCGCTCTACGCGGAGCAGATGAACCACCTTGCCACGGCTCCTCGTCCAGCCTGGCTTGGTGATCGCGCCAGCGTTGTGTGGGCTTTCCCGCTCCACTTTCCGGTTGAGGGCAGTATCACCGAGCAGGATCTTTCATATTTCGAACGCTATGCGAAATCCTGTGTCAGACAGAAGAAGATCTCAGCTCATATTGTCCTTGGGGCGCATCCGGACTGTAGACCCGAGTTGGTTCGACTTGCCGTTGAACACTGTGGTCTCGAGGGTGGCTGGGCCGTACCCATGAAGGATGTACTTGCCAGAATCCAGTCCCTCAGCACACCGGGGAACATCAGGGTTGAGATACGGGACGAGCAGGTCACGGCATGGTCACGGAATGAGGTCAAGGATGTCGTGTTCGAATTCATCCCGCCTGGCGGTGACTTGCTGGTGCTTCACGGAGACCTGAAGGCGGGCGAGTTCGTCACATTGCATCCGATGACGCAGTGATGGCAGGATCCTGACTGAAGGGAGCCAAGGTCAAGATGAGCAAGAGGGCTACAAGGAGCCGGCTTGGGTGGCGTCAGACTTGCGGCGAGATTCGAAGTTCGGAACGTTCGTCAATGAGCACACTCGTCCGGCTACGGATCGACTCGATCATTCCCCTGATTCCTCGCATGAAATCCATTGACTTCGGAGACATTCGGGCTCGATCGCGTCGAGGCGATCGCTCGGAGTGCCGCAGATTCTCAGCATGGATGGCGTGGCTTCTGCCCGCTGTCATGCTTGCTCCATTTCACTGGATCAATGTTGAGTCGTAGGATAGGTAGCGTCTCCTCGCCGTCCCGGCGCGGGCACGAAGAATTGAATTGCAACCAATCATGACCACCCATCACTTCGCTCGAAATAGAGACGAAATCGAACCACCCTCAAGCCTGGTCACGACGCTCGATCTGGGAGCGGTGGGAAGGGGATTCACGATGCAGGGGGCGCTTGGTCCGGGTAGCGCCCTGGGAATTGACGGACACGCGCTCCTCCCCCATGGAATCGAGGCAGACGACGATCTGATCTGCGCACTCTCGCTGTCGATACTCGATTCGCCGGGGCATGTCGCCCTCCTGAGTTACTGGGCGTCGCTCGTTCCGCACGGTCGGCTCGTCGTTCCAGAGTCTGTCGTGGCTGGAGGACTGCGTCTGGGGACGCTGGAAACCGAACTCGGGGCACCGAGTGACATCTGCGAGGTCGAGGGCCGGAGATGGGGAATCTTCCGAGGGCGGCCATGGCGTGGAAGCAACACGGTGATCGACTGGTGGCATGACCGCGGTGGCGAAGTGGCCACGGCGCAACATGAACTCCAGCCGGTCGATCTTCGAGCCGAGTCTCTGGAGACGAACTGGCCTGTCACCTTCATGCCCACCGGCAAGGATGTCATTCGGTCGGTGGATCGGCCTTCTCCGAGAGAATTGGGAGCCGCCTGGAGCTATCAGGTCTGGGCGGTACTCGCAAAGATCGCAGTTCTCCGCTGGATTCTTCGTGAGTTCGAGGTCGAGGGTCCGGTCGATCACGTTGATCTCGGGCCCGGTTCCGGGTTGGTGGGAGCGGAGTTGGTGCTCGATCCGACGGTAGCGGTCCGATGCAGCATGGGACTCGAGCTTCGGGCGATCGGCCCGTGGTCTGGATGCCGGCTTGCGGGCGCGACGATTTCGTCCTTGGGCGATCTCTGGCGATTTCGTGTGGGGACGGCGTCGACCTGGAGCGGGTCGCCGAGGCTCGGTCTCTTCACGGCGCTCGGATCGCTCTTCTTGCTGCCCCGAACCGACTCCGCGGCGATCCTTGAACACGCCTGGGACTCCCTGTTGCCCGGTGGGCTGCTGGTGGTTCATGAGAACATCAGACATGAACGCTTTGCCGCCGACCAAGCCATGATGTTCGACCGTGTGGAACTTGAGGACCTACTGGGACGATTCGGGCCGGTGCAACATGTCGCCGCTACGGCGTATCGGCGATTGCAGCCCGATCAGGTCGGCGAGAAGACGATTTTTCGCGTCGTGGTGAAGAGAAGCTGACCATGGAAGCGGATTCAGGATGGACTGTCTTGCTGGCGTGATCCGAACGACGGATGGGGTTGGGAGACCGCCTGTTCGCGAAGGTTCTGCTTCATCCCACCGCCCCTGTCGTCAGTCCACCGGATCATCGGCCCTCAATCCCGATTGCGATCCAGAGCTTCTGGAGCACCTCTGTGATCAAGTCGACCTTCGGGCGGGCTGGGCAGCACCGATCTCTGAAGTGATGCGGCGTCTCCGCCTGCTCGGGAGGAGGGAGCGATCAAGGTGCGGATCCGCGATGGCGAGATAGAAGTGCAGACGCCGAACTCGATTGAGCAGCTTGTCGTCCAGATTGAAGAGGAGCCAGGGGGGATGGCGACGTACGTCGGCGATGTCGGGCTCGATGAATGGGTGACACTGAGGAGGAAGAATCCAGAGAAACGACTGGATTATCGGATCTAAACAGCTATTTCCACTTAGTTCGGCGGAGAAAAGAGGTAGAGCAATTGACCCGAGACGTTCTTGAAGCATCCTTGAAGGGTCCTGCTTGTCGCGGGATGGACATGGGTAAAGATTGGGAAAAGGGAAATTGACAATGAATTTCAGACTTGTAGCCGTCGCTATCGCGGCGTCGCTCCCTGGTGCAGTGATGGCAGACACCATCCTTCTGGACATTCCAGACGGAGATGGAACGGACATCGTTTGGACCAGCGGTGGTGGTGCCAAAGCCTCATTCTTCGACATCTCGTCGCAGAATCTCAACTTCTACGAGCCTGATTACGGAACGCCGGGAATCGTATTCGCTTGGGATTACGAGAACGTCGACGAAGAGCATCCCTTCGGTACGAATTCCTTGGGAACGCTCGACCTCACTTCGGCCGACCCGAGTCAGTTTCTCATCGGCTCCGTCTCATTCGACATCTCAGGCTATCTGAGCAATGCCAGTGCCTCGACGATCACGGTGTGGGCTGACGATGACCTTGTGTTTCAAGGCGACTACGTGCTCGCCGGAAACAGCGAGATCGAATCGGTTCTCGTCAACTTCACCGACGGCGCTTCCGTTGTTCGAATCGGGCTTCAGAACACATCTCCATGGGCTTGGAC
>JABABM010000045.1 GCA_014238205.1 Phycisphaerales bacterium
CAGGAGGCCATGCAATGCTGCTTCGAGCACGGATCCGTGAAACTGAATCCGTAAGCATTCCGTCGGAACAATGTTCAAGCACTTCACTGATGCCGGAACAGAACGACTCGAGGTTCCACCTGCTGTTCCACAGCACGGCATCGGCCGCAAGCATGCTCATGAGGTTCGTCACCGGAAAATGCATGTCACGCTCTCCCCCGGCTCCCATCTCTGTTCGCACCGGGTATGCCACCTGGTTCTCATGCATGTAGAGCACGGATGGCAGCGATCGCAGGTCCGGGGGCAACAGGGCAACCAGGTCCCCCATCGAAATCAGCGAGGTGGCGAAGATGACATCGGGAGACCATTCCCCCCCAAGCAGGCCTGATCGCTCCGCTTCCTGGACAAGCTCGGCTGCACCAGTCCGCATGCGCCATTTCCAGGAGCGACCTGGCCGGGTGACCCACCTCCAGTCGTGACGACCACGCCCAGCAAGTTCCATTCGAACCTGCCTGTGCGACCCGGCATCATGCGATTCAAAGGCCAGGATTCGCAATGGGCGGCCTGCATATCGAGTTCGTGTACCATTCTGCATCATGTCTCATCCTACCGATTCAACTCCATCACAGGACGCATTCCTTCCGTCCGATTCGATGCAGATGGCTCCCTTATGCGCCATATTTCGACGGCATCTGAAGGAACAGGATCTCAAGTACACCCCGGAACGGGCGGACATCCTCAATGCGATCATCGGCCAGGATGGCGTCTTTGAAGCTGACACGCTCATGCAATCAATGCGTGCACAGGGACAACGCGTTTCCAAGGCCACCGTCTACAGGACACTGAAACTCCTGATAGAAGCCGGCATCATCAACTACGCCCTCTTCGATGAGAAGCAGGCCCATTACCAACTCGTGTACGGCCGCACCTCCTTGGACACCATGATCTGTGTCAAGACGGGCAGAATGATCCTGATAGAAAGCGGTCCCCTCATTGAACTGCGTGACCGGATCTGCACTGAGCATGGATGGGACCCCGTGGGTCATCGATTCCAAATCTATGGAATCTCACCTGACCAGGCTGAGGATGCCGACTCCTGACCGGGCTCTTTAAAACAGGTGATCCCAAGCAGTACCCATGCGCTTCACCAGGCCATCAGGCAGCAGAAGGCGGAGGCCTCGCTCCGTTTCACTCCGGTGCTCAAGTTCGATCCGAATGCATGATGGCGGAAGCGCTTTGCGAATTCGTGACGCCCATTCGATGACCATGATGGCCGCTGGATCGCCAAGCAACTCCTCCCAACCAATGGCCTGAAGATCTTCGATGCCCCCAAGACGATAGGCGTCAAGGTGATAGAAAGAGCCGGACGTGGGCAGGCCCTTCTCATCCTGCAATGTGCATGCATGTTCATGAACCAGTGCAAAGGTCGGGCTTGCCACATCCCTTTCCGCGATGCCCAATCCTGCTGCGATCCCCCTGGCCAGGCACGTCTTCCCTGCCCCGAGCATCCCTTCAAGGGCAATGCAGTCACCAGGACGAAGCCTGCTCGCAAGTTCAATGCCTGCAGCCAATGTGCCCTGCTCGTCGTTCGTGATCAACTCGATCATCAAGAACAATGCTCCCAACCAGCCCCAGAGATGTCATGCTCCTGCTCCCCATCGATCACGACCATTCGACGTTCATCTCCCTCCTCCGCCTTCACGACCATGCCGATCCTGGCAATGCTGCAGTCGAGGACCTGCTCAGGCAGATCGCCCTCTGCACAGAAGCACAGTTCATAGTCTTCGCCATCGGCAACTGCACGACGCCAGTCAACACCCTCGTTGCATGGAATGTCGGAAGCATTGATACGGATCTGCAGCGGCGCATGCCTGGCCAGGAGCTGCATGCCATCGGTTCCAAGACCATCACTCAAGTCGATCATCGAGTGCAATCTCTCCTTCAGGATCGCCTGCAGCATGATTGCTTCGCCAATTCGTGGTTCAAACTCAAGGTGTCGACCCGCGCCACCTTCTTCGAATGAACCCCCAAGCATACCTGTGACACAGACAACATCTCCCTCCATTGCGCCTGATCGTTGCACAGGCCCGTTCGTGGTGGGTGTCGCGAGCACCGTAACGCTGCAGGTCAACGGCCCGACCTCCGCATGATGAAATGCCATGTCCCCGCCTATGATCGGCGCCCTGTACTGCTCTGCAGCCAATCGCATCGAATCGAAGAGCTCAGCTGCTTGCTCGCCACTGGTCCCCGGGGGAAGTACTGCTGCAACAATCGAGGCCAGGGGTCTGCCCGCCATCGCTGCCACGTCACTGAGAGCCCGGGCAACCGCCTTGCGACCGATTGCCGACCATGGAGTCGTGTCGGCATGTACATGGACTCCATCAACAACCTGGTCGACCGATATGAGCAGGCCTGCGTTTCCGCTTGCCCCTGGCACATCCAACATGGCCATGTCATCCCCTGGACCGATGGCCACTCCCGGCGTTCCACACGTCGATTCAATGATGTGCTCAAGCAAAGCCCGTTCATTCATACCCAAAGGCTACCCCCCCTTGATGACACCGGAAAGTGTGTTTCTGCAGTGACATGGTGCGAAATAACGTGTTTTTTTGTGCTGCGGGGAACCCCCTCCCCTCCCCCTCCGTAGATATGAGTGAAGCAGGAAGGGCCGCATGACCTCCTCCTGGCCCTTTCCGCTTCATGGAATGAACTTCTGCGGCTTGCACACGGCCGCTTTGCGAACAAACCATCTGTTTCTTTTCTCCCCCAACACTCCGGCCCTCAGCGGGCCGGAGTGTTGTATCAGGACCGTGATGCTGCAAGGGCGGCTTCAATCGCAGCAGCAAAGCGTTCCGTAGCCCCCTGCTGGGAGCGGATGGCGGCTCTTCCCTGCTGCACGAGTTCACGTCTTGAGCCCTCATCGGCAAGAAGATCCGATACGACCTTCCCCAGCTCATCTCCTGCTACCTGGACCAGGCCCCCCGATTCAACGAGGAGCTGCACCATCGAACTGAAATCGGATACGGACGGACCCACGATCGTCGCTGCACCAAGCCCGATCGGCTCGGTGACGTCGGAACCATGCAACGAACCGAAACTCCGGCCAACTATCACGACGTCTGCAATCGCATAGGCCTGTGACAGCTCGCCGATGGTGTCCAGGAGAAATCGCCCCGTCGACGATCCCTGTTCCCCACGCGACCGTCTTGCGCATCCTTCAAGCGCTTCCGCCGCTCCATCAAACCACTCCGGCCTGCGAGGGGCACACAGCAATTGACAGCCCTCGGGAACTGCATCACGAATGAGTTCATGCTCACCAGGCGCCGTCGAGCCGGCAACAACCAGCTGCCTGCCGGGGTCGATGCCCATGGCTTCACGCAACTGGTCACTGCCGTCGATTCCTTCGGCCAGGCGAGCATTGTCCCATTTCATGTTTCCAGTCACCTCGATCTGTTCAGCTGGAATACCAAGTTGCATGAACCTGTCTGCAATCGCCTGGTCCTGTGCACCGACCCACTCGACACGCCTGAACATCGGGCGGATGAAAGGGGCGAAGCGGCCATATCGACGAACACTCCGCATCGTCAGTCGTCCATTGATGATGAGCACCGGGACGCTTCTTCTTCGGCAGGCAGAGGTGAAGTTCGGCCAGACTTCAAGTTCGACCAGGGCAACTACATCAGGCTTGATGAATTGAAGAAATCGATTGACGGACCACGAGAGGTCGAGGGGATATCGAACAACATGGTGCCGTTGCCCGAACAACGCTGAGGCTCGTCGAAATCCTGTATCCGTGGTAACGGCTACGACTACGTCGTGCCCTGATGCGCTCAGGGTTGCCACGAGGCCTCGAATTGCATTGACTTCACCAACCGAGACAGCATGCAGAAGGACCCTGCTGCCACTCTCCGACGTCCTTGCGGCGTTGGGGGGAACGCGACCGAATCGACCCCTCCAATCGCTGCGCAAGCGGCCACGACGGATCATCCTGGTAAGCCACACGGGTGAACTGACCAGCATGGCAGAGACGTAGGCAAGGTCGACGAGCCAGCGCATGGCGGGAAGTGTATGCGAGGGTGGCTGAAGAGTCTTATTTGACCCATTCTCCTGCAAACAACGTACTTGAGGCTTCTGGAGGACGGAAGAACGCGAGTTTCCGCTGCTGGCGCTTGAAACAAGGGCGGCGTCTGCGACAATGAACACAGAGGAAATGCACACCACATGCTTGAACTCCAGGTACTCAACAGATCAGGCGACATGATCAAGGCCTTCGCTCTCGGGGACACGGACGAACTGATCGTCGGCCGGGATGAAAGTTGCGACATACAGATCAAGGCCCGAAGTGTCTCAAGAGAACATTGTTCCATTGAGCAGGATGGGCGGGAAGTCCTCCTGCGCGATCTGGAATCAAGTGGAGGCACATACCTTGATGGCCAACGGGTCAAATCGATACGCATCGAAAATGGCATGGAATTCACCGTCGGACCGGCCACGCTTCGATTCCTCGACAGCGGCCTGTAAACCTGGTTCATCTGGAATTGAAACAGCCCGCCGATGGCGGGCTGCTGCATTCACGGACTGACCTGGCTCATGGCCGCCCGGCCATGTTCCTGCGTTCAAGTTCCAAAGCTTCGATCATCTTCTTCAGGTCCTTCTCCATGGGAATCGTGCCGAAACACCCGTTGGGTGCATTCTTCCACCATCGAAGCCATCTCTTGTAGATGTCAATTTCCTTCTTGATCTGGGTCAACCTGTTGTACTCGCCGAGCCGGCCGAGCTCGGCTTTCGTCTTGCGAAGGTCTTCCTTGCACCTGATCAAGCTATCGTGCCAGTCGTCGTAGAGCTCCTGTCCGGTTCCCAGCTCATTCCAGGATGGCAGGTCGAGTATCTCGGCCAACTCCTCCTTTGAATCGGCCCTGCCGTAGGCAAGACAGGAATCAACAGCCGTCTCCCAGTTCACCACGCAGTTCTCTGCATAGGTGGAAAGAATGATCTCTCCTGGCACTCCCTGGAACTGGTTGAAATGCTCGCATTCACCAGTCACGGGATCCTTGACATAGGAAAGAAAGCCCGCATTCTTGACCATCGCCTTGGCCCAGTATGGGGATTGACCACTCTCCTCGAGCGTGTGCTCAAGCATCGTTGTCCATCGTCTCTCCATTTCATCAGATACCGGCTGCCCATTGCTGTGCATCGTGATGGCGCCAAGTCTTCCTGTTGATTTGAAGACGATTCGATCACAGGCAAGAGATGCATACGCTGCCGCAGAGATTGCATAACCCGGCCACGCGACGAATGTATGCCGATCCTTTGCCGCCTGGATCGTCTCACAGATACGAATGGCCTCGATCACACTTCCGCCACCGGATTCGATATCCAGCACGATGGTCTGCCCAGGTCCCTCCTTGTCCGCTTGAGCGATGATCTGACGAACCTCTTCGACCCTGATGGCATCACCGACCGAACCGCCATAAGGCTTGTCACGCAAGGGAAGGTAGAAGACTCCCTCCAGACCCTCGGCATTTTCACCCGGTGTGCCTGCCTGGGCTTCACTGTTGCCGGGGGAATCACTTGCCGTATCGCCCGATGTTTCCGAGGTGCCTTCTGTCGACTCTTCTGTTGGCGAGGATGGCGTGTTGCCAGATGCTACAGAGACAAGTTCCGAAAGAGGAAGGAACAGTTCATCATCTGGGCCCTCTCCGATTCGAAGCACGATGTACAAGTCAGCCGACCTGGTCACGAATCCAGTGACCTCCGAGCCGTCTTTGTATGTGACAGTGACCTGCTCGGTCGTGTCACCTCGCCAGGCTGTTCCATTGGGAAGAACGACTGATATGTTCTCTCCGAGGACTGCTGCGGACACAGCCAGAAGTACGGTCAAGGACAGAAGCAGTTTCACGAAAGTATTCATTGATAGGTCCTACACCTGTGTCTTTGCAGGCTTTGTTAGTTCTTCCTATGGCCGCTGGGGGCCGCCACCGCCGCCTCGACCACCACCGCCACCGCCACCGCCACCGCGTGACATCTGCCTGATCTGCGACTTGAGGTTTTCAAGCATGATTTCAAGTTGAGTCAGGTCGGCACCGGTCAGGGTCCTTATACGCATGGCAACCGACTGGTTGCTGCGAACCATTCCAATGATGCGAGACAAGGCGGTCTTCGCCTTCTGCAGGTCCGAGAGAGTCCCCCGGCCCATGTATTTCTGGTAGTCCTCGAATGCCTTGTAGGCGCGCTGCAGCATTGCCCGCCACTTCTCCCTGTATTCGGCAACGTCCAGGAGTGCATCGGTCTCTTCCACCTTGTACTCACGGTATCCCATGAGCATGGCCAGGTCCTGCAGGGTTTCAGCTGTTCCATCACTGATCAGGAACTCCTCGCAAGGCCGTGCAGAGAACTCCAGGCCCAGCGGCAGTTCGGATCTCGGATCGTAGTACTGGCGAATCTCGTCGCCGAATGATCCGTCTTCCTGGTGAACAGGGATGTCACCAAGGTAGTGGTTGTACCAGATGGCCTCACGGCCCCTGCAACTGAAACTCAGTGGCAAGGTTGGATCAAGAAGACCTTCCACGAACTTGTCATCATGTCCACCAAACTGAGTCAAGGCCTTCACTGCGCCGAAGGATGCTCCCTGCATCTTCTTGCGGACGTCCGGGTCTTCGAACAGGGTTCCGGCCCAGAGTTGCCCCAGGGTGCCGAAGCTTCCATTTGGATGCATGTACATCTCTTCCCAGCTCATGCCGAGTATCGCTGCCGGACCCGTGGCGTTCTTCATCCAAACGACCTGTCGGACGGTCGTAGGAACCTTGTACTGGAACATCGTGACGATCTTCTCCATCTCGCTTACGAGATAGAAGATGTGCTCCTGGCGGTCGGTGGGATCGCTCTCCCACCAGTTGCCTTCCTCGCTGACCGTTTGGCCCATCCAGTAGGAAAGCATGTCACTTGAAATCGACTGCCCACTGTCGATCTCATAGATGACTACATCAGGTCGAATCGAGTTGATCTCGTCTATCACGTCGTCATAGATGGTGTAGGTAATGTCAGTCCCAACGTCTCCGTACATCGGAATCTTGTAGAAACTGGTGACCTGATCGCTGTTGCTGATGGCAGCTCTGGCAGGTGCAGCCTGGCTGGAACTGTCCGGAGAAGAGTCTCCTTCGCCGTCGCCAGCAGTCGGCTTCGATGGATCAGTCGACTCTCCAGTCTCGACATCCCGCTCCATTCTCAGGATCTTCGCCTTGGGAAGTGTGATTGTTACGGAGATGCCAATGTCGGGGTTGAGGTAGTCAAAGACGATGGCACTGTCGGTTTCCTTGATGATCTGGCCATGAAGCACACGGCCATCATCCATGTGGACGATGTCCTCTGTCGCAGCCCAGGCCATGCTTGACATGAAAATGGCCAGGACAAGTGCAACCAGCGAGCAATGTGTTCGAACAGGAATCATGGCGTGCATTCACTCCTCAGGGAGAGATCAAATCCTGTCATGGGAGCGGCTGTGCTGCCATGGAGCCGATCTCCAAGGTCCAGAACCACATCACCCAAGACTTGAATGACACCAGTATAGGACGATTCCGGCCCCCTCATGTTTCACCGGAAATATGGATTTTCTGGCCCTTATCCATCGGCATGGCCCGGAGAGGCCAGTTCGATCGCCATTTCAATGGCCGTTTCCCTGTCTGGAAGCCTGCCTTCAAGTTGAGCATCGTAAACCGCATCCAGGATCTCACCCATTTCCGGCCCTGCGACAAGGCCTGCAGCAAGTAAATCGCCTCCGGCAACAAGGGGAACAGGAGCCAGGCCCGTTTCAGCAAGAACCGCGACCCTGGCCTCGATGAAGCTTGCCCGATCTGCATCGACCGCCCGGATCAACTCGATGCAGGTCTCGAATACAGCGGATGAAGCAAGACGCTTGCATGTTGCCACGCTCGCTCCCTCCCATTCGGCATTGACACGCTCGTGGACCAAGATGGTCGCACCCAGCCTTGCACGCTCCTGGTTCGAGAAGACAAGCCGATCACCAATCGATTCGCAATCGGCCTCGTCAACAACGCCTTCAGCTCGATCAAGAAGCCATGCCGCCATGGCCGGCTCGAATCGATGAGTCGCAGGCGGCGGATCACACTGGTCCAGGTGGTCGCACCGCAGCCAGTCACCTCCCCGGCCTGCATGTTCAAGCAGGGCTTCCTCAAGACCGAGATTGCTGATCAACCGCATCGCAGGTCCCCATCTGCCCTTGGTGGCCATGCGTCGAAACTCCTGCCCGATGCGTTCCGCTGAAACTCCCTTGAGGTTTCCTGCCCGGCTCGTCATGGCCCGGGCTGTCTCCGCCTCGATGTCGAAATCGAATCGAGCTGCAAACCGAACAGCCCTGAGAATGCGAAGGTGATCTTCCTCAAAACGTTCATCAGCTTCACCAATCGCTCGGATCGTGCCTGCCTCGAGATCCGTCTGGCCGCCGACATGGTCAATGATTTGTTCTGCAATGGGATCCTCGAAGAGGCCGTTGATCGTGAAGTCCCTTCTGGCTGCATCCTCATGTTCATTGCTGAAGACCACCTCGTCGGGGTGACGGTGGTCCGAGTAGGCCCCCTCGGAACGGAATGTGGCCACTTCAATGACGTGCCCATGCGAACGCACCAGCATGACTCCGAACGACTCCCCCACTCGACGAGTTCCCCGGAACATGTCTGCAACGACATCGGGAAGCGCCTCGGTAGCAATGTCGTAGTCTTCAGGCTCCTGGCCCAGCAGCCGATCCCGCACACAGCCGCCGGCGAAATACGCGACATGGCCGGCCTCGTGCAACCGTCGCACGACATCGACTGCAGCTTCTCTGATCGCCTTCTTCTGCCCGGAGCTGACGTTCACGAGGATGCCCCCCCACTCTTCGTGTAGAAGAGTACGTGATGCTCCTTCTTGTAGGTACGTACCTCCGGACCCTCAAGTCCTTCAACCGCATGTTCGACATGGTTCGTCGAAAGAGGCGTTCGCAGCACAAGCCAACCGTGTTCATCAAGAAGTTCCGCAACGCAAGCAGCCTGCTCGAGCACCCTGACTCGAAGTCGTTCATCCTTCATCATGGCAAACGGCGGATCCATGAAAATCACATGGACAGGCCTGGGGGACCTGAGAACAGGCGTGGAACTCAACGCATCTCCACGAACCGCTTCCGCAGATGTTTCGCAACCGAGAAGTTCGATATTTCTCTGGAGAACGGCATGCACCTTCGCATCCTGCTCGACGCAGACAACCTGGGCTGCTCCCCTGCTGACCGATTCGAGCCCCATCGTCCCAACACCTGCGAACAGATCCAGGACATTCGAGCCCTCGATATGCCCTTGGAGGATGTTGAATACAGACTCCTTCACGCGGTCCGTGTATGGACGCGTGGCAAGGGACTGTACGGATTCTGTCT
>JABABM010000046.1 GCA_014238205.1 Phycisphaerales bacterium
AATCACCCCCAGCTTATTCCCCAGCAGTTGGGATGCGACACCCTGCGTAACAGTGCGTTAAGAGGGGTTGGTAGCTCGCATGCTGATGACTCTGAAACAGCACCAAAACCAACGAAAAACGGCCCTTACGGACCGTTAAACGTCAAAGCGGGTGAAGGGGATCGAACCCTCGACATTCAGCTTGGGAAGCTGACGCTCTACCGCTGAGCTACACCCGCGGAGTGATCAGCCAGTGTATCGCAGCCTCGTCCTAGTCCAGGGGAACGACCGTTGCCGTACGCGTGCCGTCCGAATCCTGGATCTCGATCCACAGGGCATCCGAGTCTGAAATCTCTGCTGGGCAGTCGGCATGGCCATGCCAGTGATTTCCGTGCGCATCGGCCTTGCTCTTGAGTGCTCCCTCGCCCGACTCGACGCCGACCCAGAGACGAATCGTCTCGGGAACCGGTCCGCCTGCATGATCGATGTCCACCAGCAGCATGGTGTTTGGCTCCAGCCCACCCTTGATGGCCAACACCAGTTCAGTTGCGCCAATCTCGACCAGCACCTTGGATGTGCTTGTAATCGCAAGCTCATCAAGACCCGATGCCGGGGCATTTGGAGTCGACTCGGTCGTCGGCGTTGGAGTCGTCGATGTATCCGATGACTTGTCACAGCCGGCAAGCATGAAACTGCAGGAAGCAACGCTGATGCAGAGGGTACGCGTGAGTTTGAACATGTTGATCATCCTTCGTTGCAAGGGTCCGATGGGACCAGTCATTCTACGTGCCAGTGGCCGTTGGTGAAGCAGGTGGCATTTCAGCCCGTGCAGGGCTGCGTCCGCCGAAGACCAGCAAGTACCCGGCAGGAACGACGATGAGATTCAGGATGGTCGACGTCAGGAGACCACCCAACGTCACGATGGCCAGCGGCGCAAGCAACTCGCTGCCAGGCAGGCCTGCAGCCAGCGCCAGGGGCAACAATCCCAGGGCAGCGGAGATGGCCGTCATGAGAATCGGCACGAGCCGTTCCATCGAGCCACGCACGACCGCCTCGGACACCGAAACACCCTCGAACTGCATCAGGTGGTTGTAGTGGTTGATCAGCAGGATGCCGTTGCGGATGGCGATCCCAAAGAGCGTGATGAAACCCACCATGCTCGCAATCGAGATTACCGGTGGCACGTAGCCGCCACCAAGCAGGCCCAGCATGTTGGACCAGCCACCATCTCCCTCGGCCAGGAAGATGGCCGCGATGCCGCCGATGAGCGCAAGCGGCAGGTTCAACATCACCAGCAGCGCCGCACGCATCGATCCAGTCGAGACCTGCAGCAGCATCAACATCACAACCACTACCGCCAGGCCGGTCAACAGGATCGTGCGCGAGGCCGATTGCTGGGCCTCGAACTGGCCACCAAAGGTCACCGTGCAGCCCGCCTGCTGCACGATCGGATCCACGCGGTCACGGACCACCGCCACAAGGTCCCCGAGGTTCGTGTCGTCGCCGACATTCAGTGAAACCACGGCCTTCCGCTGGGCATTCTCTCGCATGATGAGGTTGCTTGATCGCTCCGGCCCGATGTCCGCAACATCGCGAAGGCGGACGATGGCGCCGCCGCGACCGTGCAGCAGCAGGTTGCGGACCTGTTCAATCGTTTCACGCTGCGAGGGATCCAGTCGGACGACCAGGTCGTACTGACGCACGCCCTCGTTGATCCGGTCAACCACCTCGCCGTAGATCGCCTCGCGCACCTGCTGGGCCGCGTCGGCCGGGCTCAGCCCGGCTGCAGCCAGTTCCGGGTGCCTGTACCGGATGGGAAGCGACGTGATCATCACCTCCCGGTTGGCATTGACCTCGCGTGTCCCGGGGATCGTGCGCAACTCGGTCTCGACCTGCTTGGCCACCCGGCGCAATTGGTCAAGGTCCTCACCGAAGATGTTGATGGCGATGGCTGCGGGCGTGCCCGAGAGCAGGTGACTCAACCGGTGCTCGATGGGCTGGCCCACCATGGTCGTGATGCCGGGTATGGCTGCAAGTACGGTGTCGATCTGTTGTCGGACCGCCTGCTGATTACCCTCGGGTGTCATGGTGACCTCGATCTCCGAGCTGCTCACCGGCTCGGCGTGCTCATCACGCTCGGCCCGGCCTGTTCGCCGCGAGACATTGCGGACACCGTCGATGACCGCGAGGCGCTGCTCGACCTGCGTGGCAAGCCGGTCACTTTCGACCAGGGAGGTGCCGGGAGGCGACATCAGGAAGACGGTGAAGGTGCCCTCGTTGAAGGAAGGCAGGAAGGAGGTTCCGAATGTTCCAGCCAGCAGCATCGCCGCAACCGTCAACGCCATCGCGCCCGAGAGCACCCACGTTCGCAGGGCCAGGGCCCGTTGCAGCAGCGGCTCGTAGAACCGCTTCAACAGACGTACCAGCCAGGAGTCGCGTGCGTGTCCCTTGTCGCGACCACGAAGCAGCATCCGGCACAGGGCCGGGGTCAATGTCAATGCCACCAGCAGCGAGGCAAGGATCGAGATCATGTACGTCATCGCCAGCGGGCGGAAGAAACGACCCTCCAGCCCCTGGAGGAAGAGCAGGGGAATGAACACCATCACGATGATGACCGTCGCAAAGACCATCGCGGGACGAATCTCGTTGCTCGCATCGAACACCACGTCGATGATGCTGTGTCGTGATCCCTCGGCCCGGGCCATGTTCTGCCCGAGACGCCGGTGCACGTTCTCGACATCGATGATGGCATCGTCGACGAGCACGCCGATGGCCACGGTCAGGCCACCCAGCACCATCACGTTCAGGCCCATGCCCATCGCGTCCATTGCCAGCAGGGTGATGGCCAGCGAGACGGGGATCGCCGTCAGGGTGATGATCGTGGCCCGCACGTTCATCAGGAAGAGAATCAGCACGATCGCCACGATGCCGATGGCCTCGAAGAGCACCGTCGTGACGTTGCTCACGGCCCGGTCGATGAAGTGCGACTGCCGGAAGACGTCGCGATTGAGCGCGATGCCTCGCGGGAGGGTGGGCTCCACCTGGTCGAAGAGCGCATCAAGTTGCTCAGTGAGAGCCAGGGTGTTGGTGCCCGGTGATTTCTGGATCGAGATGATGACCGCCGGTCGCCCGGACTCGGCCGCCTCGCCTCGCTTCATCGCCGGACCCAGTCGCACGTCGGCGACCTGCCCGATGGTGATCGGGACGCCGTCGTTGAAGGTGATGATCGTCTCGGCGATGTCCTCGGTGTCCGTCACCCGACTCTGCTGGCGGATGGGAATCTCCAAACTGCCCACGTTCGGCAGGAAGCCGGCACTGGCCGTGCTGTGGGCGCCACCTGCGGCCTCGACGACGTCGGAGATGGTCAGGTCGTAGATGCGGAGCCGTTCCTGGTCGACGTTGACCTGGTACTCGGGCAGTTCACCCCCGATGGCCACCGCCTGCGCGATGCCCGGCACGGCGAGGATCTTGTTTCGAAGGTCGAACTCGGCGTAGGAGCGAAGATCCATCGGCGTGGCCTCGCCCGCTGGGGATGACAAGGCGACCAGCATGATTTCGCCCGCGATCGACGTGATCGGGGTGATGAAGGGTTCGACATCGCCGGGCAGTTGATCACGCACCGTGGCCATGCGCTCGGCGACCAGTTGGCGGGCGTCGTAGAGGTCGGCGCCCCAATCGAGATCCACCCAGATGATCGACAAGCCGATGGCGCTGGAACTGCGCACACGCCGCACCCCGGTCATGCCATTGACGGCCGACTCGATGGGGAAGGTTACGTACTGCTCGACTTCGTCAGCCGCCAGGCCGCCCGCTTCCGTCATGATGACGACGGTGGGAGCGTTGAGATCCGGGAACACGTCCACACTCATGCCCGGGAGGCGAAGCGCAGCATAGCCCGTCAGCAGCAGGGCAGTGAGCACCACCAGTGACGCGTGTCGAAGGGAAAATCGGATCAGGCCCTTGAGCATGGCTCAGTGTTCTCCCTCGTGGTAGGTCCCGTCGGCGTGGAAATGCCCACCCTTCTGGATGGATCCGCTCATGGCGAGCATCAACTGGAAGCCGCCGTCGAGGACGACATCGTCGCCCTCGCGGAGTCCGCTGAGCACTTCCACCCATCGGCCGTCATCCAGTCCCAGGTCGGCCTCGATGCGGATGGCTTCGTTCGGGTTGCCCGGGTCGCGGCGGAAGATGATCGTCACCAGCCCGTCACGCTGTACGGCGGACAGCGGAATCGACAGTTCCGTTGCACTTGATGCGTCGGTGATGATTTCCAGTTGCGCCGAAACACCGGCTCGCGCCCAGTCGGCCAATTCCCCGGGTGTCACGTACAGATCGATCGTTCGATCCTCCGGATTCCCGGAGGGGCCGAGTACCAGCGTGCCCCGCATTGTCTGGTTCATCGGGATCGAATGCCCGGCTGCGGTCGGCGTTGGCGGAACGATCATGGCTTCCAGGCCGTCCTCGAGTACCCCGAGATCGCTCTGCAGGCCGAAGGCATGGAACCGTACCCGCTCAGGCTGCACTGTGGTGAGCACGTTCGACCCGGTTTCCGCCCAGGTGCCGTTGGTCAGGTCGATTGCATCGACGATGCCAGGTGCCATGGCCAGAACCTCTATGTCATTCATCGTCAACCAGACAGGAAGTGCGCCCGGGCTTGTCGGATCGATGAACAGCAGGTCCTTGGGTTCCATCCCCCCCAGCGACGCCGCGGTTTCAAGTGTCAGGTCGAGGTGCGATCGTGCCGCTTCGAGGGAGACCTTGTTCTGATCGTGCTTGACCTCGTGCTTGGCAGCCAGTTCCCTGAGTTCATTCAATTCGCTGTTGGCCTGGGCCAGGTTGGAGAGGGCTTCGGTGAGTTCCTTCATCGAACCACCACCGGCATCTCGCAGGGCTTCCAGCTTCAGGACACGCTCGGACCAGATCTCGATGTTCTGGAGCAGGTTGCTTTCCTTCATCATGTGGGCCATGAACAGGTCCTCGTGCGAGAGGAGCGTTGCACGCAACTGCGCAATGGTGGACTCCGCCTCGGCGATGTCCTTCATGAGGGTGAGCCACGTGGGCGAGTCGATCCGGTACAGCGGCGTACCGACCTCGACCGTCTGGAATTGCTCGACGAGCAACTCGACCTGCCCCGGCAGCATCGTTCGATACTCCCGCTTTGCCGTGGGGAGGTACTCGAACCGGCCCGGGGCTCGCAACGTGTCCTTGATGTGGCGACGCTGGGCCTTGGCGAAGGTGATGCCGAGGTTGGAGCGAACCGCCGGTGGAATGGCGACACGGTTGCTTGGCAACACGGGCGATTCCGCCTGCGTCGTGTCGGCGGTGGATGCTTGCCGCGTATTGGAGGCTCCCTGGTCGCAACCGGTGAATGGCAGGAGGACCAGGAGTGATCCAGCAAGCAGTGGTGACATGCACGTCAATAGTTTCATCGTGTTTCTCCAGTGACAACGGTGTCAGCGTCCTTGGTATCTTTCTGTTGGTGTTCTTCCTGGTCCGTGACCGGGGATGGATTCTTCCTGGCATCGGGCCCGAGGATCCGGCGAACGGTGATGGCTGCATCCAGTTCGGCAACCTGCAGTTGAATCAGGCTCTGCTTGGTATCGAGGGTGCGCGTAATCGTTTCGAGCAGGACGAACATGTCCAGCTCGCCCAGGGCGGCAATCCGCTCGATGTCATTGGTCTGCTCGGCCAGCAGGGGAACGATCTGCTGCTCGTATCGATCGCGCTGTGCCTGCTTCAATTCCAGTGCACTGTTCGCCGCAGCCAGTCCCTGGAAGAGCCGGGTAAAGGTGGTTTCAGCCGTGGCGCGGGCAACCTCGCGTCGTGCCTGGGCTTCTGCAATACCGGCGCGATTGGCGTTCAGAATGGGAATCGGAATCGACACGCCGAACATGACCCGGTGGTCGTTGAACTGGGTTCCGTAGCCCGAGCCGATCACGATGTCCGGGAACTGTTTCTTGATTTCAAGCCGAAGGGTCTCCTCGGCGATGCGGTACTCGGCGAAGTGCACGGCAAGTTCGGTGTTGGCATCAATCAGGCGTGCTGTGATGTCTTCGACCTCCGGGATCGAGGTCTCCGGGAAGGAGGGGATCAGCAGATCCGTGGCGTCTGGGGGGAGTCCAAGTACGTCAAGCAGGTCTGCCTCGGCCTTGAGGACCTGGAGGTCCATCTCCGTGGTCTGCACCATGCGATCGGCCTGCTCGATGTGAAGGAGTCGACGTTCCACCCGGTTCAGTTCGCCGGCAGCCTCGAGGCGGTCGGCGATGTCGTTGATTTCCTCCAGTTGGGTGATCATGTCGGCAAGCAGTTCCGCCTGCGCCACGGCGGCCGCCCAGGAAGCCCACTTCCTTCGAAGTTCGGCGCGGGTTCGCCACTCCGCATCGACGATGGATCGGAGTTGTGCCTCGTAAGCGGCCCCGGCCCGTTCCTTCTCCACCTGGAGTCGTCCGGAGATCGGGATGGTCAGGCTGCCCATGAGCCCGTATTCGAAGGGGGTTGATTTCGGCTTCAGGATCTCGGCGGCATCGAATCCGAACACCGGGTCTTCCCAAAGGCCGGCCGTGTCCCATGTGGCCAATGCAACACCTGCCTCGAGCCGCGCGATGCGAAGGTCCGGGTTGTAGAACAAGGCAAGGACCTCGCCCTCGGCATGCGAGATGCCGTCGGTCGGATCGAATCGCGCAGGGACTTCTTCGCCTGCAGCCTGGAGGCGGCGAGCGAAGGCGGAGATCGGCTCGGTGTCGATCAGCCGGTCGTCGAGCGACTCGCGGTAGGCCCCGATATCAAGGGGCGCAGGTTCATAGGACTGGCAGCCGACCAGTACCAATGCCGCAAGCAGCGGGGAATGTGTACGCCACGAGGATCCCCGATGGGGCGGTGGCGAAACGAATGTCATTACAGAACTCTCCTGTCGAAATCCACAACAACGCAACCCGCATGGCATCAGCCATGTGGGCAGTTGAGAAAGTGTTGTGTGGAATTCAGATGATCAGGCGAGTTGAACGTACGACAGCGAGTCGATGGCTCGTGCCAGGATCGTCTTGCAGGATCCCTGGAGGACCTCGCATTGAAGGAGAGGATGCCTCCGCATGGTCATGCTGAACACTGGCGACCTCGAGGGCCGCTGCAAGCACGGCCTGGAGGTCGTGGTCCACGCCGCGAGGCGTTCTGAGCAGGGTGATCAAGCCCAGCTCGATGTCGGTGCAGTCGCAGTTGGCAATGTGTTCCTCATCGGAAGTCGGGGTCACCAACTCGTCGTGATGGCTGCATCCCCACTCGCATTGCTCGGTGGCTGCAACCTGCTCATGTTCGTGTCCACCGCCGAGGCAGATGACGACACTTCCCTGGAGACCACCGAACACGCTTTGAAGCATGATGGCCGCAAGGACAAGACAGGTTGTGATACGAAAACGCATGAC
>JABABM010000047.1 GCA_014238205.1 Phycisphaerales bacterium
ACCGGAGATGGAGACGGAGTAGCCGAACCAGTCATCCTCCGCCCCGTCACTTGCAAGGAGCTTGGCCTCCTGCGTCCACTGCGTGCCATCACGGTGGAAGACGTAGGCCGAGCCGGTAGTATCGTTGTAGCGGGCCCCTATCACCGCTGTATTACCCGAGATGTCGGCGGAGATGCCAAACGCGTCACCCACGGCCGCGTCATTTGCAACGAGCTTGGCCTCCTGCGTCCACTGGCTTCCATCGAAGTGGAAGACGTAGGCCGAACCGGAGTCGCTGGCGTTGGAATCGCCGTAGCGGGCCCCAATCACCACCCTGTCACCGAAAATGGAGACGCAGTAGCCGAACCAGTCACCCTCGGTCGCGTCACTTGCAACGAGTTTGGCCTCCTCGTACCACTGGCTTCCATCGAAGCGGAAGACGTAGGCTGAGCCGGATGCGCTGCCGTTGGCATCGTCGTAGGCAGCTCCGATCACCGCCGTATCACCAGAGATGGAGACGGCGGAGCCGAAGTAGCTGTCCCCCGCCCCGTCACTTGCAAGGAGCTTGGCTTCCTGCGTCCACTGGCTTCCATCGAAGTGGAAGACGTAGGCCGAGCCGGATTGGCTGCCATTGTCATCGTCGCCGCTCGCCCCGATCACCGCCGTATCACCAGAGATGGAGACGGCGGAGCCGAAATATTGCGCCCACGGGTCACTTGGAACGAGTTTGAAGTCCTCGTAGACGTCATCACCATAGGTGGCCGTTACAAGGAACATCACCGATAGCAGGCAGGCAGCACATCGCATGGCTCTTCTCCTCTACCCCGGAGCCATTGATATCGAACACAGGATTCTCTAGCACCGCGCACTGAACTGCAAGAGATTCCAGTTTTTTCCTGCTGGAACCTCTCTATCGCCTCCCTAAGAGCCTACAGGCCAACCGCCTTCAGGCTGCCGTGACCTGTACCACGATGCGGCGGTCATGGGCCGCCGTGCGGTGCTCGAAGAGGAAGATGCCCTGCCAGGTGCCAAGCACCATCCGACCATCAACCACCGGGATGCTCAGGGATACGTCGGTAAGCATGGACCGGATGTGCGAGGGCATGTCGTCGGGTCCCTCCATGGTGTGGGTGAACTCCGGCTGATCCTCGGGCACGCTGCGCGCCATCCAGTCTTCAAGATCACGCCGCGCCGAAGGGTCCGCGTTCTCCTGGATCACCAGCGAGGCCGAGGTGTGCTGCACGAAAAGAACGCACACCCCCTCCTGCACTCCCATCGACGAGACCGCCTCGTGGACCTGGTCCGTGATCTCGTAGAGACCCTTGCCCGTTGTTGAAATGGTCAGTGTCACTGCCATCGTCACTCCCCTGCCGGTGGAATAGGCCGTCCGTGGGGATCCTCCCCCGCGTCATCCAGTTGAGCCAGCTCCTGGGCCATCTCTTCACTGGTGAAATGCTCAAGCCGGTCAGCCGTGTCATGAATGTGATCAGCTCGAAGTCCCAGTCGCTCCCAGAGGAATCGCTCCCACAATCGGTGGGTCCGCACCAGGGCTTGCGCTGCCACCCGACCATCCTCGGTCAGGCGCACACCACCTGTCTGGAACTGGACCTGCTTCGCCCCACGGACTCCACGTAGAGCCAATGCAGCCATGACATGCGACACGGACAGGGCCTCTCGCACGTCGGCCACCGTCAAGGCAGCCGCGTCCTGTTTTGCCTCCTCCTCGTAGCGGTAGAGCAGGCCGAGGATGTCCTCCATGGCAATGCGTCGTGAGAGAAGCACTCGCCGATGAAAGCGGACAATCAAACCATGCTGTGGCGCACATGCCCAGGCCACGACAAAGAGCACTCCCGCCATGACCGCCATCGAGCCGGAGGTCGACATGCCTTCAAAACCGATCCAACCCGGCACGATCAATGCCGCGACATGACCAAGCAGCGCCGAAAGCGCTGCGATCAGCAGTGTCCACAAGAGCATGTGCCCGTAGCGATCCGTCAGCAGCCAGGCCGCTGCCCCCGGAATGATGATCATTGCAACAACCAGGATGCTGCCCACCGTCTCGAAAGCCGCAACCGCCGTCGCAGCCGTCATGGCCATGAGAACACCCTGCACCAGGCGTGGACGGAAGCCCATCGAAGCGGCAAGCGATTCGTCGAAGGCCGTGATCTTCAACTCCTTGTGAAACAGGAGGAAGAGCACTCCATTGGCCAGCAGCGCCGCCCCGTTGACCACGGCGCCTCGCGGCACCTCCCAACCCAGCAGGCGTATCTGGTCGAGGTACGAAAGCTCGATGGAGCCGTAGATGACCACGTGCGGGTCGATGTGCACGTCGTCGGCTGCCTTGCGGATGAGTACCAGGCCCAGGGCGAAGAGCGCCGTGAAGACGATGCCCATCGAGGCCCCTACTTCCGTCTTTCCGGCACGCTGAACCAGGTCGATCAGGAGCGTCGTGAGCACGCCGATGATGACGGCGCCCACGAGCATCACATATGGGTCGTTGCTGGCCGTCACGAGGAAGGCGATGGCTACGCCCGGCAGGACGACATGGCTGATGGCATCTCCCATCATGCTCCGCCGGCGCAGAACAAGTTGCGCCCCGGGCAGGGCGCAGGCCATGGCACACAAGGCTCCCGTGATGACTACCCAGGTGTCGTAGAGTTGCCAGGTCATGCACCACCCCCACCACCATTGATCGCGTGCGGACTCCGTGGAACTTCACCGGCACTGGCTCCGAGCAGTTGCTCGAGACTCTTCACCAGGTCCTCATCCAGGATGTGCTCAATGGCATCGGCATCACGGTCGACGTGGCTTGGCGCGATGTCGGCATGGTGGACCAGGTAGGCCTCCCAGAGCCGGTGGTTACGCACCACGCGGCGGGCACGTTCCCGTCCCTCGCTGGTCAATCGGACGATGTCTCCATCAATGCGTTCGATGGTCCCTGCTCGCATGCAGCGTTCGACCACGGTTGCCAGTTCCCGCTCCGACCAGGAACGCTTCGCCAGCAGGTCTCCCATGGAAATGTCTTCTTCATCCGAGGACTCGATGATCTCCCAGCAGGCACGAAGCACATGCTGCCGATCAACACGCCGGGAGAGCGATCGCCGTGCAAGCCAGCGTGGCAATACACCACGCCGACCAAGGAAGAGACTCAGGAAGAAGAGGCTTGCGCAGACCAGGACGATGATCGGCCCGGTGGGCAGTTTCGGAATGGTTGCGCTGAGCATGGCGCCCAGCCAGGCGCTGAAGCCTCCGACCAGGGCCGATCCGATGACCACCACCACCAGTCGACGTGACCAGAGCAGCGCCGTGGATGCCGGGATGATCAGCAGCGCAATGGCAAGTACCAGTCCCACTGTCTGGATGGCAAGGACGGTCACCAGGGCCACCAGCCCGGTGAGCAGGAAGTCCAGGGCCATCACGGGCCAGCCCCGGGCTGCTGCCCAGGACTCGTCGAAGCAGAGCACGCCCAGTTCCTTGAAGAAGATCGCCAGGGTCAGCATGATGACAACGGACACGATGCCGATGAGCAGGGCATCGCCGGGCAGCATGGCTGCCGCCTTGCCGAAAATGAAACTCTCCAGCCCGGCTGCGTTGCCCGCTGGCATCTGCTGGACAAGGCTCAGCATGCAGATGCCCACGCCGAAGAAAACACTCAGGACGATCCCGATGGCCGCGTCATCCTTCAGGCGCGTAGTCCGCTGGATAAGCACGATGACCGCCATGGCCAGGAGGCCGGCGATGTATGCACCCACGAGCAGGCCGATCATGGATTTGCCCGCCAGGCCCATGCCCACCATGACCATGAAGGCGACTGCAATTCCCGGCAGGGTCGCGTGGCTGATGGCATCCGCTGTCAGGGCCCGACGGCGAAGGACGAGGAAGGCGCCCACGCTGCCGGAGGCCAATCCAAGAGCAAGAACCCCGAGCACGACCCAGACCGTGTTGGCATCACGCAGAAGCAATGCCCGCTCGAATGCCTCCCACCAGGTGGCGTCCGCGGTTGCAAGCATCATGGATGCTCCACCCTGCTCCGCCTGGCGAGTCGTTCACTGGCCTCGGAGAGGATGGTCAACTGTCCTCCATAGGTCTGCCGCAGGGCCTCGGGAGTGAAGACCTCCTCGACCGGGCCATTGGCCACGACACGCATGTTCAGGAGGATGGCGTGATCGAAGTAGTCGGGCACCGTCTGCAGGTCGTGGTGTACGACGACCACGGTTCGTCCCTCCGTACGGAGTGCTCGCAGCACCTCGATGATGGCCTCCTCCGTTGCTGCATCGACACTGGCAAGGGGCTCGTCCATGAGGAAGAGTTGTGCATCCTGGGCCAATGCCCGGGCCAGGAAGACACGCTGCTGCTGGCCACCGGAGAGTTGGCTGATCTGGCGAGCAGCCATGTCGGCCATGCCGACTCGATCCAGTGCCACGAGCGCTTCTTCCTTCTGCCTGCGGCGGACCGGTCGACACCAACCCAGGACGCCGTAGCGACCCATGGTGACGACATCCAGCGCGCTGATTGGAAAATCCCAGTCCACGGATTCGCGTTGTGGCACGTAGGCCACCTGTGAACGCTGCTGCTTCATGGACTTGCCGAAGACGCGTATCCGCCCCGAGGCCTTGGGCACGAGGCCAAGTGCTGCCTTCAAGAGGGTGCTCTTGCCTGCACCATTGGGACCCACGACTGTGACCAGTTTGCCGGAGGGTACATCCAGATCGACGTCCCAGAGGACCGGCCGACGATCGTAGGCGACTGTCAGGTCATGAATTGACAGGGGCGAGTGCGGAGAGTGCTCCGGACCCAGGGCATGCTTGGCAGGTTGTTCAGGATCCCTCTGCGGCATGTGTGCGGGCTCCACGGAAGCCCCCTTCGGGCACTGTGCCACCAAGCGAAGCCGCCATCAGGTTCACATTGTGCTCGATCATGCCCTCGTAGGTTCCTTCCCAGGTCCCTGGAGCGCCCATCGAGTCCGAGTAGAGCATACCGCCGACCTTCACTTCGTGGCCTCGGCTGCTGGCACCCTCGATGAGCGCCTGGACATTTCGCTCGGAGACACTGGACTCGATGAAGACCGCGGAGATCTTTCGATCAACGATGAAGTCAACCATCGTATTGATGTCACTGATGCCTGCCTCGGATTCAGTCGTGATCCCCTGCACGCCAAGTACCTCGATGCCGTAGATCCGACCGAAGTATCCGAACGCATCGTGGGCGGTGATCAGAACACGCTGTTCACGAGGGATCGTCCCAATGACCCAGGTAATGTAACCGTGCAGGGCATTGAGGCGATCCGCGTAGGCTTCACCATTTTCCTTGTAGATCTCCGCTCCATCAGGATCGATCCTGCTCAGTTCCTCCACGATGATCGAGATCCCCGATGCCCACATGGTCACATCGTGCCATACATGTGGATCGTGTTCCCCGGGGTAATCGGGAGATTCAAGGCACGTACTCTTGTCGATGCGATCGGTAATGACAACGACTTCATTGCCCATCGTTCGGGACTTCTCGAAGACCTCCGTCATGCGGCCCTCGAGTTTCAAGCCGTTGGCGAAGACCATGTCGGCACCAAGCACCTTGCGAACGTCGGCAGACGTGGGTTGATACAGGTGTGGATCAACGCCCTCACCCATGATGCATGTCACGGTGGCTCGATCACCTGCAACCTGCTGCACGACATCCTTGATCATGCCGGTCGTCGTGACAATCTTCAGTTCAGTCTCACCAGCCGAACTCGCCAGGGGGCTGAGGGTGAGGGTGAGCATGCATGCAAGGAATCTGTTGAGCGGTGTCATTTCGTGGTCTCTCCCAAGAACCAGGTAGAACAAGAGAAGCACGTTCTAATTGAGAACGAGTCTCATCGTATCCCCATCCTGCCAATCGTCAACCCATCACAGGGGTGATTGATGGCTCCCGGGACCCAGAAACAGGGCTTCGTGCTCTTTTTTCATTTCACCTGACAGGTTTGCCATGCCCACGCAGATACATCATGGAGCAGGAACACATGGCCTGCCCCTCAACGAACGAACTTCACTCTCTCCTGCATGCCTGGCCCGGGACGTTCCCGGGCCGGGCTTTCTTTTTGACTACCTGTAATCGGAGTCATTGAATGCCAGCTGCCCTCCCTTGAGCAGGAGCCAGGCCAGGATGAGGGCCGTACACCCCGAGCAGACGAAGAAGATCTCCTGTGGTCCCAGGCCGAAGTGAATCAAGGCGATGTAGACCAATGCTGCAACAGTCATCATCACGTAGCAGAGTGCATTGGCTGTTGCCAGGTACCTCCCCCGCTGTTCAGGTGGTGCAAGGCGCTGCTGCATGGCCTGCAGCGGCACGATGAAGAAGCCCGCGGCAAGTCCCCCCAGCAACAACAGTCCGAAGACCGTTGCAAAGTCCAGGGGAAGGAGTCCAAGAAGGAACCAGGCAAGTGCCAGGCCTGCAGCTCCCCATGGCACCATGCCGACTCGAATGGTACTTCCCGAAATGAGTCCGGCCGCTCCACACCCGATACCGATGCCCAGCGCCGTTGCCGCCAGAAGGAGCGACGTATCTGCCGTGCTTCCTCCCATCGGTTCCTGCAGTTCTGGAATGATGGAAATGACGATGATTGAAATGAAGTAGAAGAGTGACCAAGCCCAGACCGCCG
>JABABM010000048.1 GCA_014238205.1 Phycisphaerales bacterium
AAGGTGCATGCCTTCGACCCGACCGGGGTGTACGACGCATCGAAGGCGGAACCGATGGAAGCCTTCTCCAGCACCGGCTTCGCCGATGCCACCATCGACTTCATCCAGCGACAGGGTTCCAGTGATGAACCCTTCTTCGCATGGGTCGCCTTCACGGCGCCGCATGATCCTCGTACACCTCCGGCCGGGATCCGGGAAGGCCTTGACGATTCGAAGATCACGCTGCCGCCCAACATGTTGACACGACATCCCTTCGACAATGGTGAACTGGAGATCCGGGACGAGAAACTGGAAGCATGGCCGCGTACACCCGCAGCGATACGCCGTCACCTCGGCGAGTACTACGGCATGATCGAGCAACTCGATGGACAGGTGGGACGCATCCTCGATGCATTGCAGCAAAGCGGGCGGGCCGATGACACCATCGTTCTCTTCCTGTCCGATCATGGTCTTGGCATGGGCAGTCATGGCCTGCTGGGAAAACAGAATCTCTACGAGCACAGCAGCCGGGCCCCGATGGTGATCGCCGGACCGGGCATTGCCCCTGGAACGCAACGAGACCAGTTGCTCTACCTGCATGACATCGTGCCCTGGCTCTACGACCGCGCCGGCATCGAAGCACCCGTGGAGCTTCACGCATTGAATCCAGGCGAGTACTCCAGGGAGTCGCTGGTGTTGAACTACCGGGACATCCAGCGTTCACTCGTGGAGGAACGCTGGAAGTTGATCGTGTATCCAAAGGTGGGCCTCGTGCAGTTGTTCGACCTGGAGGCTGATCCCCATGAGCAGTACAACCTCGCCGGGACTGATGAGCATGCTGAACGCGTACACCGCATGCGGGCAGCACTGATCAAGCAGATGGCTGCTACCGGGGATACGGCCAGCATTCCCGTGGACCTGGTGCCAGCTCGCGATCAGCCCGACCCTTCAAGCCCTGTCCCCTGATACCTTCTCATCACGATGCATGCGAACCTCACCGAAACCGACCTGCACCTGGTGCGCCTGCATGGCCGTGTCGAGGTCGTCGACGACATCACCGTGGTCCGGGTCCCGGACAACCCCGGCTACCGCTGGGGCAACTGCCTGCACCTGCCCTCCCCCCCTGCTGCATCCGAACTTCAGAGCCTCATCCAGTTGGCACGTGACACCTTCGAGGACCAGCCCGAGAGCAATCATGTCATGCTCCGCTGGGACGGCGAACCCATCGATCCCGACCTGGAGGCGAGGGCGATCGAACTGGGCATGCAGGTTGACGCAGGCCAGATGATGCACGCCGAGGACGTGCAGTCAGTCGAGGCCGAGGGCGTGACCATCCGGCCATTGCACATCGAGGAGGACTGGGAAGACATGGTCGCCCTGAACATCGCCTGCGATCCGGAGGAAATCGGCGGGGTTGCCGACTACATCGCCTTCAAGGAAGGACTCCGGCGTGCCTGGCAGGCATGGGTTGCAACCGGCACTGCGACCTGGTGGGGCGCCTTCATCGATGGCACCCTCGCAGGCCAGGCAGGCATGGTCTGCTGCCCGGGGCGGCGAGGTCGATACCAATCGGTCGAGACGCATCCCGAGTTTCGGCGTCGCGGCGTGTGCTCGATGCTGGTATCCACCATCGGCAACCACGCGATCAGTGAACGTGAATGCACCACGCTCCTGCTTGGTGTGAATCCAAAGGGCCTTGCCCTGCATATCTACGCAAAACTGGGGTTCACGCTGGGCCAGTGGCAGAACAGCCTTGTGATGCTTCCCGGCAGCCATGACTGAACTTCCATAGTCAGTGCCCCCCCTCTATCCTGCACCCATGGCACATGGCACGAAGGTCGTCATCTACGCAGCGCTGATCGGCAATGGCCTGATCGCCGTGACGAAATTCTTCGCGGCAGCCATCACCGGCTCGGCCGCCATGATGGCCGAGGGCATCCACTCGGTGGTTGATACGGGAAACCAGTTCCTGCTCCTGCACGGCATGCGACGAGCAAAACTGCCCGCCGATGAACAGCATCCACTCGGCCATGGCAAGGAGATCTACTTCTGGTCCTTCGTGGTCGCCATTCTCATCTTCGCGCTGGGCTCGGGCATCTCCATCTATGAAGGTGTGCACAGGGTCATGCACCCCTCTCCGGTCACCAGCCCGCTGATCAACTACGTCGTCCTCGGGGCCGCGATGATCTTCGAAGGCGTTGCCTGGTGGCTCGCCTACCGCGCCTTTCGTCGCATGCAGGGCGGTCGATCCATCACCGCCGCCGTCGCTGCATCAAAGGATCCAACGACCTTCGTCGTGCTCTTCGAGGACACGGCCGCCATGCTCGGCCTGCTCGTTGCAGCAATCGGGCTGACCCTCAGCCAGGTACTCGATGAACCCGTCTTCGACGGCATCGCCTCCATCGGCATCGGGCTGATCCTCGCGGGCACCGCGGTGTGGTTGTCGATACGCACCAAGTCGCTGCTGATCGGTGAAGGGGCGGACCCGGCACTTGTCGAAGATGTACGAAACCGCGCTGCTGGAATGAAGGCAATCATTGCCGTCAACGAGGTCATCACGCTGCACATGGGCCCAAATGACATCCTGCTGAACCTGAGCGTCGACTTCGACGACTCAATCTCAGCTGGTGATGTCGAAACAGCGATCGAGGAGTTGACGCACGACATCCTCACGACTCACCCTGATGTGAAGCGGGTCTTCATCGAGGCCGAGCGTGCTGATGTGGAAACGATGGGTGAATCCTGAGGGCGCAGGATTCCTGAGCGTGGACTGGACTGCTGTTCAGTACCGCAGTCGTCGTTAAACCTCTGTCTCTGTCTCTGTCTCTGTCTCTGTCTATGATCATGCACACCATGTATCCACACCTCATTTCATCTCCGCCCCCCAAAGAGCCTGTTACCTGCCATTCCTGTTCAAAATACCGATAATCATGCTCACGGTGCTTCATGCACATTGTGTTCGCCCCCTTGACTGACTACATTGACCCACGGTGCAAGGACGCTCTGGATCACCTTGGAGGGGATGCCAGTCATGTCACAGTACGAAATACAACGCCTGGATGGATTGGTTGAATCACCCTTTGCGTCCGGTGAACTTCGTGAGATGGCTCGCAACGGCAACATCAACAGCCGAGACAGGATTCGCCGAATCGGCGAATCCACTTGGCATGACGCTCATACCGTACCCAGCCTGATCGAACTGCTCAGCGACACGAGTGGTGAAGATGATGATGCCAGTTCAACTGGCACCGATGAACTTGCCATCACAGGAAGTCATGGGTGGGAATCGGATTCAGCTCCAACACTTGAAACCGAAACTGGACCCTCCCTGGAAAGCATGCTCGATGACCTGACCGTGGATGAGCCGATCGAAGATCTGGCTGCAGAGGAGGATGAGGAGGAGGAGGAAACGGATGAGAGCCTCGTGTCTGATTCCGAGGACAAACCTTCGTTCGAAAGCAGTTTCGGTGATTCGGGCTTCACTCCGTCATTTGAAACCGAATCTGAGCCCACTCCTGAGAGCATGCTGGAGAACTTGACCGTGGATGAGCCGATCGAAGATCTGGCTGCAGAGGAGGAGGAAACGAATGAGAGCCTCGTATCTGATTTCGAGGACACCCCTGCGTTCGAAAGCAGTTCCGGTGATTCGGGCTTCACTCCGTCATTTGAAACCGAACCGGAGCCCACTCCTGAGAGCATGCTGGAGGACTCCAGCGAGAAAGACCTGGAGGGCGATATTGTCGATATCGACTCCCCGGAACCGGAGCCGAAAATCGCAAGTGAACTGGAGAACGAGGATGATGCGGATGAACCTGCTGACAGTTCAAGCAGCAGTGAGTATGCGTTTCCACCGGTAGAAACAGGCACGAGCGATGAAGAAGAGTACCCAAATCCATCCATACTTGGAGATACGATGCCAACGTCATCACCCGAAGATGGTGATGAAGCGGTGCCGTTTATTCGTGAATTCATGGGCACAACTGCCCCTAATACAACACCAGAAGAACCAAAGAAGGAGTTCGATGCAATGACTGGACTTTCAAGCAGAACACAAAACGCCCTGTACCTGATCCTCGGTGGCCTGATGGCACGTCCCCTGATGACTGCACTCAGTTCGCTCATGGGTTCAGATTCAGGAGTTGGAAAATTCCTGGACCATATCGGGAATCTTGGTGCCATTGGTTGCACCGGTCTCGGTGTCATCATGCTGCTGTCGGATTGTCTGACAAGCAAGGCTGGCGAGTCCGGCAGCGAGGCGGCCACATCAATGCTCATCCGTGTTGCCATGGTCTTCGTCATCGTCATCATGTTGGTAGTGCTGATGCAACTAGTCGGCGAGGTCAAGTTACCGAATCCAACTGGGTAAACTGGCCGTACACTCGAGGTACCCTCGTGCCTTGAGGACATTCAACTCAAACGAAACGAGGCCGCATCCAACTGGATGCGGCCTCGTTGTTTCGTGCAGAGCAGCCCTGTTCAGAACAGGAAGCGGACACCGACCCGGACGACCACCTCGAGTTTCGGCCGGTCCGTCACCCGCTCGTACACCGGAATCCCGACACTCAATTCGGCTGCCCAGAACGGCGACTCGTAGAGAAGTGTCGGCGACAGCATGAGCAGGAGATCACTGTTGCTCTCCCAACGACCGTTGAACTCGCAGCCTGTGTACCAGGCACCCTCCAACGTATCGCCGTAGACCTCCGGCGACAGGCGAAAGAGATAGGCGGTATCGAACTTGAGGAGGTTCGCAGTCGTGTCACCCGCAAGTACGGCGTCGAAGCGACGACCCTGGGTTGCCAGAAAGGAGACCGACTGGCCGATGCCATGACGACCCTGGATCGACATGATGGAAGCGCCGATGAAAGGACTCGTCTCGTTGCTGCTGAAGGCATCACTGCCTGTAGGCAGTTCCAACCCGCCGAAGATGCCGATCCGAAGCGAGTCCACCGGGCCCGTGTCCAATTGGAAACATCGCCACTTGAAGGTCAATATGGCATCACTCAGGCCGGAGTGATTCTCATCGCCAAGGTTGTCCCAGATCTCCGAGAAATGAAACATCGCCGACATGTCGCCGGTAAGTCCATAGGAGACATGGTTGGTCCACCAGGTCTGAGAGCCGCTGCGAGGATCTTCGTCGGAGGACTTGAACTCGTAGTGATTCACGACGGAGCGAACCACCCACTGTCCCTTGCCGGGCTGGGTCGGCGCAATGGTATTGGTTGCCTGCTGCGCCATGGCAGGGCTTGTCGTTGCCAGAAAGGCCATGAGAACGAGGATCCTGTTCATTGGTCCCCTTCCTTCACGCTTCGAAAGGTGAATCCACCGTCTTTGATGGCCTGTGCAAGTTCCGCCTCGGATGGATGGTGATCACCGGTGAGTTTCACACGGATGGTCCCGAGGTTCATGTTGACCCTGATGTCCTCTACACCCTGGATCTTCTCCAGTTGCAGCGTGACATTGTTGGCACACTTGGGGCACATGAGCCCGTCGGCTCGAATGGTCGCGGCCGAAGCCTGGATTGGTTCATCATTCAGCGAGGTCGTCTTCTCGCCGCAACCTGCAATGGTCATTGCAAGAATCATCGATATGGTAAGAACTGAAAATCGCATTGTCATCTCCTGTCATGAGTTTGATTGTTCATCACGTCACGGGCGGTGGTCGCTGAGCGCACACCTCCCCCATGGGAGACGTCAATCAGATCAGGAGAACGGACTTGCGAAGCAGGAGTGCACGACCACTGGTCGACCTGGTCACCGGCAGGGAAACGAATGCTCGTGTTGCACTCGGCTCCCCGATCACCTGTGGAAGTGGAACCCTTGGAGCGGGTCGATAGTCATCGACCCGTTGGGATGGAACTGCCTGTGAAGGCAAAGTCGGTTCGGGCGTTTCCTCGACTGCGCATGGGCAGTAGCCGGGACTGCAGCAGCATGATTCACCGCAACATGAAACCGGCTGCCGCTCCACAGGCTCGGCAGCTACATGCACGGCAGGCAGGAGGCAGCCGACACAGAGGGCAACAGCAAGGATGATGCGTGTAAGAATCATGGTCACCGGGTCTACTATAGGTCCAAGATCGACGATATCGATGCCTGACCTTGCATTGAACCCTTGTTTTATGAGTGACCGGGGCCTCTTGTTCAATACAATGCAGGAATGTTGACCACGGCGTTTCTTGCAGTCGCAATGGGATACGGGCTTCAAGGGGTCTCGGGCGATGGCAGCACCTACGTCATTTCTCTCTTGGGTTCATCGGTAGATCCCGTTTGCCTGGAGTCGAACTCCATCAACTTCGGCCTTCCGGAGTTCCTTGACGGCATCTTCAGTCATGAACGACTTGAACTGGCTGCGAGCCTCATCGCCGATTGGCAACTCCATCTGCGGACCAACGTTCGAAGTC
>JABABM010000049.1 GCA_014238205.1 Phycisphaerales bacterium
AGGGCCATCCGCGTTGAAGCAGGGTTACGGTTGGGAAGATCGAGGCCAACAGGAACAGCAGGATGATCAACAGCAACATCGTCGGCCACGAGTATCGCTCTTGCCTGGCATGGGGCATCGGGAGTGTCTTGATCCAGCCTGGAAACTCCGGGTCGGGCCAGTGCTGGACTTTCCGAGGAAGTTTCCGGATGCGTCGTCTGTCGGATTTCAACTGGTCCTGCGAGCCCATGGAAGCCTGTTGGTCAGGAGCCCGATCGACGGCCAAGGTACTTGGCGATGTCGAAGTCAACGAAGTCGGCGTGGTGGAAGATGATCGACTCGATGCTGCGCTCGACCTTCTCGCCCTCGTGGCTGTGGGTGGCGATCATGTGCATGACTTCTGCCGGCACGCCGTGCTTGTAGGCCATGGCGACGCCGCTGAATGGATGCCGCAGCATCTCGCCGAAATGGCCCTTGATCACATTGCCATCAGCGTCCTTGTCGAACTCCAGTGGCTTGCCGCAGTCGGCCAGCAACGAGCCGGCGATGAGCACATCCCGGTCGATGGGGATGTCGCAGGTGAAGGCGTTGTCAAGCACGTCGGCGATGGCAATGCACTGCCGCACGCAGGAGTTGAGATGCTCGATGAAGGTCATCTCGATGTCGCCGGCCAGCAGCGTGAACTTCACAGCCCGCAACTCGTCGAACGTCCACCCCTTGCCACCGCAGCCGGTGGTAATGGCCTCGTTCCAGGTGGCGGCGACCTTCTCGCGAAGCTCCTCACACTGGATGTCCATGAGGTTGGGGAAGAGCTCGGCTATCTCGGTGACGCCATAGGTTGCAGTCGCAGTCATGGTGTTGAATCCTCGGGGTTCTCAGTCAAGGGAACGGGCATCGGGCCCGTCGTAGGAATGGTCAGTGGGCGAGATGCGTCGCATGGGCTTCATGCGGACCTGCTCTTCGCGGACATGGGCGACGAGCCCGGGCACGCGGGCGATCATGAACAGGCCGTTCATGACCTCCGGTTCGAAGCCAAGGTCGGCCAGGATGGCGCCGATGGCTCCGTCGACGTTGACGGGCAGCGCCTTGCCGCGGGCGGCGAAGGTCGATTCAACAGCACGGGCTGCGGCGACGTGGCGGCCACAGGCATCGGCGGAGTCAGCCAGTTCAAAGAGTCGTGCCGTGCGGGGATCGGCGGTATGGATGCGATGGCCGAAGCCGCTCATGCGTCGGCCGTCGGCTTTCATGGCATCGAGGAAGTTCCCCGCTGCCGCCTCAAGATCGCCATCACCTGCCTCTTCAAGCAGTTCGCCAAGTTGCAGGGCGCAGTTGGTGATCGCGCCTCCATGGTGGTCGTTGATGGACATGATGCCCGCGGCGACCGAGGCGCTCAGCGAGGCGCCGGTCGAGGCGACGGTCCTCGCCGCAAGCACGGATGGCGGCGTTGCGCCGTGGTCGATGCTCGAGACGATGATGGCTTCCATCAGGTCGCCCGTGGCGGCATCGGGCATCTCGCCGCGAAGGATCAGGTACACGGCCTGCCCGACGTTGGCCGTGCCCATCAGCTCGGCGATGTCGTAGCCGCGCACACGAACGGAGTTGGGCTGGATTTCGGTGACGGCGGTATTCCAGGTGTCGGCCATGGTGGCTCCTAGGTCGTGCTTGTTGCCCCGAAGACGCTCAAGGCAGCCTCGGGAAGATCGCCGAATCCGTCAACCACGACGCCGCCGGCCTGCGTCAAGGCTTGCACCTTGCCGGCATGCGTGCCGCGGTCTCCCTCGATGATAGCGCCGGCATGGCTGAAGCGGGTGCCTTCGCGGGCCGCCTTGCCACCGATGTAGGCGACAACCGGCTTGGTGACCTCGCCGGCGGCCATCAGGTCGGCCAGCCGCTCTTCCATGGAGCCGCCGATTTCGCCAAAGAGCACGATGGCGTCTGTCTCTGGATCATCCTGGAACTTCAGGGCAACCTCGGGGAAGGTCAGGCCCAGCACCGAGTCGCCACCAACGTGGCAGATGGTCGAGATGCCCAGACCGGCTCGGCTCAGGTAGTAGCCGCACGAGGAGGACATGCCCCCACTGCGGGAGATGACGCCGACGGTGCGGCCGGGAATGGGCTCGTTGAACCATTGGCGTGCAGACTCGGCTCGTCCGCCGATCATGCCAAGGACAGCGCGGCCCGGGGAAATGACGCCCAGTGTGTTGGGCCCGATGAACTCGGCGCCGTTGGCCGAGGCAACCTCGGCGATGCCCATGGCATCCCACAGGGGAACACGGTCGGGCACGAGCATGACCAGCTTCACGCCGGCCTCGATGGCCTCGGTGGCGGCGGACTTGACCAGTTTGGCCGGCACGAACACGACGGAGACATCCACGCCTCCATTGGCCTCGACGACCTCGGCGACGGTGTCGTGCACGGTGATGCCCTCTACGTCCTGCCCACCCTTGCCTGGTGTGCAGCCGCCGACGACGTTGGTGCCGAACTCTCGCATGAGTTTCGTGCGAGCGCGTCCCTCGCGGCCAGTAATGCCCTGGATCATGACCTTCTTCGTTTCGTCAATGAGAATGGCCATCAGGCTGCCCCCTCATCGGTATCGATACCCGCAATGGGCAGGTCGACGAACAGCACGGGTCGCCCGACTCGCAGGCACTCGATCTCGCAGGCGATGAACTCGGAGTCGGCCTTGGCGACTTCCTCCTCGTCCACTGCCAGGGTCGGTCGCCCGGTGCCATCATCCTTGAGCAGGCCGCTGGACCAGTCGGTCATCTTCGCGGTCAGTTCCGCATCGCAGGATTCAACATCGATCCACACGTGCCCCCCCTCGATCGGGAAGGCCTCGGCGTTGCCGCCGACGTAGTCCGGAACGGAGCGGCTGAGGTCGTTCGAGGTCGAGGTGTCTTGTCGTTCCTGCACGAGTGTCGTGAAGCGTCCGCCGCAGAAGGCGGGCGTGTCGTCCTTGCGATAGCCCTCGACGTTGGCAGGCAGATCGCGGCAGGCGTCTTCGAGAATCTCGACGGCTCGGTCCTCGGCATTGCCGCCGAGTCGAATGACGACCGGCAGGCTCATGTTCATCTCGTTGAAGGCTTTGGCGAGGCCATAGGCGGAGTGGAACTGTTCCTGGGAGGCGACGCCCGAGCCGGAGCCGAAGTAGCCCGTCAGTCCGTCCTGCGACAAGATGATGCGGGCGGCGCGGTAGACCTTGGCCGCCGACGGATTGCCGGAGGTGTCGCAGAAGTTGGCGAGGGTGAAGCCCTCGTTGGTGACGGCGTCCATGGACATCATGGATCCCCCGCCACCTGCGCCGTGGAAGCCGGCCAATCCCTTGGTGTCTTCGTGGCCGTCGGTGGGCAGCTGGGCGAAGTAGAAGGTGCCGCGGTGATCGGCCTGCTCGACGCCGTAGGCGATGCGTTCAAGTTCGGTCGCGGGGTGATCGAGTTCGCGGGCGATCTCGATGCCAAGTTCCGGGTGCCGGAAGACGGCGTAGTCGTCGATGGTGACGCGGCAGTCGGCGGCGCAGGCCGTGCCGTCGGCGAGGACGACCAATGGGTTGACTTCGAAGGCGCGGGCCTCGCATTCGCGGGCCGTGGTCGCGATCGACTGGATGGCGGTGACGAGTGCGTCGTGGTGCTCGGCGGGAATGTCGGACTCGGCCAGTACTACCTTGACGTCGGCTTCGTTGATGCCATCACTGACGGAGACAGGAAGGCGTGCGACGCTGTCGGCCCGATCCTCGATGCCTGAGCCGCCTGCGCAGTCAAGGAGCAGCATCGGGGCGCGGGCGGCGTCGTCGATGCTTTGGGAGACGAAGAGTTCGTGGGCGATGTTCAGGCATTGCTCGACGAGCACTTCCGAGACGGGGAAGTTACCGAAGCGCATGGCAAGCAGCGTCTAGGCGTGAGTCCTGGCTTCCTCGGGGGTGTCGGCGAAGAGCACGCCCCCGAGCGCCTTGCGGCCGGTGATCCAAGCCTGGACCTTCAAGACGACGCGACCGCCGAGTTCGGCGGCGACATCGTGGGCTTGCTGGGGCGTGGTGATGGCCTGTCCCTCGGGGATATGGATCCCCCGCTGCTTGAGCAATGCCTTGCCTTGGTATTCATGCAGTCGGGCCATGTCAGTTTCTCGTGAAATGCTGCTGAGAAGTCGAAAACGCGGATTCTATCGCCTCGGTCGATCTTGGGCAATCCATTTGAATATGAGTGCTTTACAGGTGTTGGTGCATATTTACAGTGGATGAACTGGCTGCATACATGAAGCGCCCTGAAAGGAAACCAGATGAACCTGTTGAAGACAACTGCTGTATTGGCTTGCCTGATGGGAACGCCCCTCGCGACGGCTGACATCTACCAGTGGACCGACTGTGATGGCAACGGAACGCTGCTGCTGACGGAACTCGATGCCGAGCCGTGGGTCGATCTGTCGTTCCTGTACCTGGGCTGCGCGGACCTGGAAGACGCGAACCTGATGGGCGCGAACCTATCTTACGCGGACCTGTCTCAAGCGGACCTGACTTCCGCGAACCTGTATATGGCGAACCTGTCTGGCGCGGACCTATTTTACGCGGATCTGGCTCACGCGGACGTGCGTCATGCGAGCCTGGTTGGCGCGAACCTGATTGGCACGACCCTGTTTCACACGCTTCTAAATCACGCCGACCTGCAGGAAGCGGACCTGTCTGGTGCAATCCTGTATTACGCGATCCTGGATTACGCGGACCTGTCTGGCGCGAACCTGTCTTACGTGGAGTTCTGGGGGTCGGCGAGTTGGTCATATGCAACCTATGACGAGGACACCATCTTCCCAGAAGGCATGGATCCCGATGTGTACGGCCTGGTCTATGTTGGCCCTCCAGCTACCGGCGCCTGCTGCCTCGATGATGGCACATGCTCGACGCTGACTGAGGAAAACTGTGTTGACGTGGGTGGCTCCTACAAGGGTGACAACTCCGATTGCGACACCGTTTCCTGCAACACGGGCGCCTGCTGCTTCCTCAAGGAGTTCTGCTACTGGGAGTGCTTGGAACTCAGTGAAGAGGACTGCATGGCCGAGTACGCGGCGACCTGGCATGGCATTGGTTCACGTTGCGATGACATCACCTGCCCGGATCCCTGCGTCGGTGCCTGCTGCCTTGGAGGCAGCCAGTGCGTCTTGACCGTGCAGGCGCTCTGTGAGGAGGAAGAAGGCACCTTCCACGCCTACGAGATGTGCGTCGACATCGAGTGTGAACTGGATGCCAACTGTCCCGGTGACCTCAATGGCGATGGCGCCGTGAACATCCTCGACCTGCTCCTGGTCATCAACTACTGGGGCGTCTGCCTGTAGGCACGTGCCCGAGATCCGTACCGTGGCGGTAGTATTCAGGCATGAAGAACCTGAAACTCATCGCATGCCTTCTGTCCATCGTCCTCTTTCCACTCCTGGT